>JANOBD010000074.1:0-2322 GCA_031411495.1 Phycisphaerae bacterium
GCAGGAGATGGCTCGACGGCTCGCCTGGGCACGCGAGCAAGCTGATCGTTTGGGTCCGCTTGTTCCGTCACCCGCGTCGGTACTTGATGAGAAAGTCGAACACATCACGTGACGGTTGATCGATTCACCGGCAAATCACATCTCCGATGACGCATGCCCACCTCGGAGAAATACCTGGCATCGATAGACGAACTGCTCCTTGATCCCGTCACGTTCGAACCGGCAATCATTGAATGCGTGAAAGGGTTCGCGAGCCGAAAGCCTTGGCGCGGCACCCTTGAAGAGCGGCGCCAGAAGTTCTGAGAGTTTCACGTCGAACTGGCCGCGGCCTGTGGCGTCAACGTGCCGCGGCTGATCATCGCCTTTCCTGGCGATGTCGATCCCTCTCGAAGCTGTCACGTCGCGATGGAACACGCTGAGGGCAACCGCCTTGGCAGTGATCGCGACAGGACTTGGACTCCTCGAAAAAACGCGGCAAGTGTGCAGACATGTCGTAGCTCGCTCCGAAGAGACGACATTCTGTCATGATCAAACTTCTCTCATTGCTTCGAATGGACAAAAACAAGATGGCACGCTGCGTAGATCACCCGGGGACGAACACCACTAAGCAAACCCGCGTCGAATCGGACCGCGATGTTGTCGATCGCCCGCTCAGTGACGACGACTTCAAATGCAAGCTTACAATGCCGCTCGACTGCTGGCGGCAGGCATGCATCGACGCGATCCATACTCATCCAGCGATGGGTCCGGACAGCACCTGTGTCATCGCGCCTGGATTCGATACATGGGATTGGCAGGATATGTATGACCAAGGCCTTTCTGTGTACGACGTGTTTGCAGAAGCAGACGCCAAATTTAACGTTTACGGATGGTGAAAGTCGGACCGCGTACATCGTGTTCTGCCGCAGCGGCGAGCGGCCACGTTTAGCATGTGAACTCAACTCAATCGCGACCTGCCCGGCTTTTCACTGGCAATTGCCGTTCGGGCCAACGATATGAGGCAATACGATGATTACCCGAAGTGCATTGAAGACATTCTCGATGACTCCATGACGTTCGATGAACGACTCGTCGCGTGCGTGAGCCGCTTCGCACTTTCAAAGCCTTGGAGTGGGCCGCTCTCTCCTCGGCGCGACAAATTCCGTCAACTTCATGTCGAATTGGCGGCTGCCGTCGGGATCAGTCCTCCACGCCTGATCTTCGCTGGCACGGCCGACGCTGACTCAACCCGCAGTTGCTACATCTCATCTGTTGACACTATCGTCATGCGAGGACCGCTGAGCGTCACGACGATGCTCCACGAGTGGGCACATCGCATTCACGGCCCGAGCGAGTTCCAGGCGTGCCGTTGGTCGATCAATCTGTTCCGGCTGTGCTTTCCGCGTTCCTTTGCCAACGCACTTCACGACGGTCACCTCCTCCGCAGGAAACGTGCGAACACCTCTGCCGCCGACCGGTCAGATCTCGGATGATAATCGAGCGTAGAAGCGCGCCGGTGGCCTTGACCAAGCGGTACCGACATCACTAACATGCAGTCAAGCCCACGGAACGTCGTGGCATTCCCCTAAATCATGAACGCAGTGGTCCGCGTCGTTCGGTCGCGGTGGCTGCATCTACGGTCCTTTCCCTCCCGGGACAGCGTGGAACCAGTCTAAAGGGAGGCAACTACGCTGGACCGACGTAGCCGTTTAGGCTGCACCTTTCGTCCGCGGAACTTTTCCAGCGCGCTCTGCGCGCTGGGCAAAAGGACCGTTCCGATGAAAGACGTTTGTACCCAGCGTGTTCCTGTTTCCAAGGTCGCGGCGGCGGCGATGCCGCCGACCGTCCACACCGACCCCGCTGTCATGTCTGACGAGACCAGACTCGTGGTTGCGTCGTCGGTAATCGAGAATGCCAACTCCGGCGCGATGATCCCATCGAGTTCCGGTTTACCGGAATCGACACTCGCGGTTGCACCGGTGAAGAAGGCTCTGTCCGTGCGCAAAGCCGCGGAAGCGACCTTACGCGCGAAGAGGAAGTCTGCCCTTGATAACGCGATGTATGAAGAACGCCGTCGGCGCGAGATCTCGGACACGATCAATAAGCTGAAGAAGCTGATGGTCGAAACCGTGGCAACGCCATGGCGCCGTGGTGACTTGATGGTCGAGATCATCCGCAAGCAATGGGTATTCACGCCAGGCCACCCCTACGAAAAGCACTTCGTGAAAGGATGCAAGCTCGACTGCGGCAACTTGGTCTCGCTGATCTGCTCATGGAGTCCCGAATACGTCACCGAAAAGAGCCAATTGTATGACTGCGCCAACGTGGCGATGGAGTTCGCCG
>JANOBD010000075.1:0-1675 GCA_031411495.1 Phycisphaerae bacterium
GGTGCCGGCGCGGCTTGGCAGTTGCGGGTGACCGCATGGTCAACCAGACGCGAGCAAAACGTCGCCCACGTTCGCGCCTTCGCTGTATCCAGCGTGCCTTGCGAGTACCGGAACTCGACGCGCGGCGAGTCGCTGAACAAATGGGTGAGGTTCGTGCCAGAATAACGATCAAAACGTCCGAGTCGCTGTTTGATGGTGCGAAGCGAGTTCGCGCCATGCAGATACTTGGCCGCTGGCGGTAGCGGACGGCAATAGTTGTTGTTCCGTCGTGAAGGGGCGACGAGGCCGAATAGCACCGGCTCAAATCGATGAATCAGATTCCACAGAGAACGGACATGCGTCGGGTCTTCCTTGAACTCTGGCATTCCGACGTGAACGTGATGGCCACAGGATGGCGTGATGCGACCGCCGCAGTAGCGAACGATGTCGAGCATCCGAGGGACGACCTGCTCCCAGTCGCTCATGCCTTGAAGGATGCGAGTCTTGACCTCGACCTGCGCCCAACGGACGCCCTGGAATCGCTGCTTGCCCATGATGGAGCTATCGCTCTCGACCACCACGTCGATATTGGCCGGCACCGGGGCGTGGCTATAGGTGCGGCTGCACGCCTGAAGGCCGTTGTGGCTCAAGATGTTCGCGATCGTCTCTTGAACGTCGTTGCCGCTGCCGGCTCCGATGACCGGCACAGCACATTCGAACTCGCAGCCCAATGTCCGATTGCCCAGTATCGCTTCCAGCAGAAAGGCTCCTCGTGAGAACCTTTCTGCCCAGATTCGATTTGCCAGTGAAAACGCCTGGCTGTCCGTTTCACCGGCAAATGCGTTGTCCCCTTCGGCATCGGCAATGACGCCGACTGGAGGTCAGAACGCATGGGTGAACCGATGAGTCTTTGTCTGCAATGTCAGAGCGAGATCCCGCTCGGGGCTCGGCGGTGTCCTTATTGCACCGGCGACCCGACGAACATGATGACGCCGTTCCAGCAGGTGCCGAGCGATGGCGGCGAACCGCTCGGCCGGTTTGGGCAACTGGTTCTCGTCGCAATCTTCTTGGTCGTGTTCATCTACATCTATTCGCACATGAAGTGAGGAAGGTCGGGCGGATGAGAAATCGAAACGAGAGCGTGCCAAGGCTCAATATCCCCTGGCTGACTATCTCGCCCCGCGCGTTGGTCGAGATGGACGCCGCGCTCGAAGAGCCGCTCGAACTGCTCTGGCGTCACTCATGCGGCGACTGGGGCGACGTGGACGACGACGACCGCCGCCTGAACGATGTTGGCCTCGCCGAAGGCAACGCGCTGCTCGGCGTCTATCCCCTCATCAGCGGCGAGTCCATCGTGCTGCTAACGGAGTTCTGTCACCAGATGACGCACATGCTGACGCTCGCCGAGCACCCGCTCGGGCGGAACGGCAGCCTGGACGTGAAACGGGAGCCGGTGCTGATGCCGGTACAAGGCGACGGTCCTGCGCCCAAGTTCCCCCTCGGCACGGTCACGCTCTCGCCAGCAGCCATTCAGGCATTAGTGATGAGCGGCGGCTCGCCGCTGTCATTCCTCCGCCGCCATGCCACCGCCGACTGGGGCATCGCGTCGGAAATGCAAAAGCGATCGAACAAGCGGTGGCTTATCGACCAAGGAAAACTGTGCTCGACTTACCACACGATGCTCGGTGATGTCCTC
>JANOBD010000076.1:0-1656 GCA_031411495.1 Phycisphaerae bacterium
GCGGCATCACGATCAAGGCGCATCCCGTCCGGCTGAACTACACCGCCTCCGACGGCAAGACCTACGTGCTCAACCTGATCGACACGCCCGGCCACGTCGACTTCAGCTACGAGGTCACCCGCTCGCTCGCGGCGTGCGAAGGCGCGCTGCTGCTGGTGGATGCGAGCCAGGGCGTGGAAGCGCAGACGCTGGCGAACGCGTACCTCGCCGTCGAGAGCAACCTCGAGATCATTCCCGTCATCAACAAGATCGACCTGCCGTCCGCCCAGCCCGACGAGGCCAAGCGCCAGCTCGAGGAGATCATCGGCCTCGACAGCGACACCGCGATTCTCGCCAGCGGCAAGGACGGCCGCGGCGTGAAGGAGATTCTCGAGGCGGTGGTCGCCCGAGTGCCGCCGCCCGACGGCGATCCTGACGCGCCGCTGAAGGCGCTGATCTTCGATTCCTGGTACGACTCCTATCGCGGCGTGGTCATCGTCGTGCGCGTGCTCGAAGGCACGCTCAGGATGTCGACCAAGGTCACGCTGAAGAACACCAAGCAGGATCACCAGGTCGAGACGCTCGGGGTGTTCTCGCCCAAGCCGATCCCGATCGAGTCGCTCGGACCCGGCGAAGTCGGCTTCATCGCGTGCGGCATCAAGGTCGTGTCGGACGCGCAGATCGGCGATACGGTCACGGACACGCACAATCCCACGCTCGCGCCCTTTCCCGGGTTCAAGGAACTGAAGCCGATGGTGTTCGCCGGGCTCTACCCGGTGGAGAGCCATCAGTACGCGGAGCTGCGCGAGTCACTCGAGAAGTTGCGTCTCAACGACGCCGCGTTCTTCTTCGAGCCCGAGACCTCGGTGGCGCTTGGTTTTGGTTTCCGCTGCGGTTTCCTGGGGCTGCTGCACATGGAAATCGTGCAGGAGCGCCTCGAACGCGAGTTCAACATGGACCTGGTCACGACCGCGCCCGGGGTGTTGTATCGCGTCACCCGCACCGACGGGGAAGTGGTCGAGATCGACAGCCCGGCGAAGCTGCCCGAGACCAGTTATATCTCCAGGATCGAAGAGCCGGTGATCACCGCCACCATCCTGACGCCCGCCGAATTCGTCGGCGTGATCCTGCAGTTGTGCCAGGACAAGCGCGGCGTGCAAAAGGCGCTCGAGTTCAAGGCCGCCGATCGCGTGCTGATCTCCTACGAGCTGCCGTTCAACGAAGTGGTGCTCGACTTCTACGACAAGCTGAAGACGATCTCGCGCGGCTACGCCTCGCTCGATTACCACGTCACCGGCTATTGGGACTCGCCGCTCGTCAAGCTCGACATCCTCGTCAACGCCGAGCCGGTCGATGCCCTCTCGATCATCGTGCATCGCGATCGCGCGTATGATCGGGGGCGCATGCTCGCCGCCAAGATGCGCGAGCTGATCCCGCGGCAGATGTTCGAGGTCGCGATCCAGGCGGCGATCGGCGCCCGCATCATCGCCCGCGAGTCGGTCAAGGCGCTGCGCAAGAACGTGCTCGCCAAGTGCTACGGCGGCGACATCTCGCGCAAGCGCAAGCTGCTCGAGAAGCAGAAGGAAGGCAAGAAGCGCATGAAGCAGGTCGGCCGCGTCCAGATCCCGCAGGAGGCGTTTCTCGCCGTGCTCAAGATGGGGACGGACAGCGAGTAAA
>JANOBD010000077.1:0-1828 GCA_031411495.1 Phycisphaerae bacterium
AGTTCGAGCAGCGTCCGGTTGCGGATCCTGGCCTTGAAGCCAAGCTTCGGCACGTCGTCGCGCAGCTTCTGCCGTTCCTCGGCGGTCCAGTCCTTCACGATCTCCCAGCAGGCGTCGAGATTGGCGTCGTCGTAGATCAGCCCGACCCAGAACGCCGGCAGCGACGGCAGCCGGCGCCACGGCCCGCCGTCGGAGCCGCGCATCTCGATGTAACGCTTGAGACGAACCTCAGGAAAGATCGTCGAGACGTGGTTCGCCCAATCCGAAATCGTCGCGCTCTCGCCGGGCAACAGCTTGCCTTCGAGATGATCGCGGAACGATTTGCCGGACACGTCGATATAGCTGTCACCGCGCTTGATGAAATACATCGGCACGTCGAGCGCGTAATCGGCATAGCGCTCGAAGCCCATGCCGTCCTCGAACACCCAGGGCAGCATGCCCGAGCGGGCCTTGTCGGTGTCGCGCCAGATCTCCGAGCGGAATGACACGAAGCCGTTGGGCTTGCCTTCGGTGAACGGCGAGTTGGCGAACAGCGCGGTGCCTACCGGCTGAAGCGCGAGCGCGACGCGCATCTTGCGCACCATGTCGGCTTCGGAGGAGAAGTCGTGGTTCGATTGCACCGTGCAGGTGCGGTACATCATGTCGAGGCCGAACTTGCCGACCTTCGGCATGTAGGCCGTCATGATCTTGTAGCGGCCCTTCGGCATTTGCGGAATGTCGGCGCGGCTCCAATTCGGCGTCATGCCGAGGCCGAGGAAGCCGATGCCGAGGGGACCCGCGACCTCGCGCACCTGCGCGAGATGGGAGAACAATTCGCTCGCGGTCTGGTGCACGGTCTCGACCGGCGCGCCCGACAATTCGAACTGGCCACCCGGCTCGAGCGAGATCGCGCCGCCGCCGGTCACGTCGGCGAGCCCGATGATGTTCTCGCCCTCCATGATCGGCTCCCAGCCGAGCAGGTGCTGCATGCCGTCGAGCAGTGCCTGGATGCCGCGTGGCCCACCGTAGGGGACGGGCCGGTGGCCGTTCGCGGTGAAGACGAACTTCTCATGTTCGGTGCCGACGCGGAATTCCGACTTCGGCTTGCAGCCCGCCTCAAACCACGCGACCAATTCGTCGCGCGAATTGATCGGCGTCATGTCGACTTGGTCGCGGGCCATGCAGGGTTCCGGCAGAAAAAGGTCGCGACCTTAATCACGGGCGCGGCGAAAGGGCAATCTTGACAGCCGCCGGTCAGGCCAGCCGCCCCAGCAGATCGCAGAGCTGGGCTGCATCCTTGTTGGAAAGTTTCGCGCCGACATGCCGCTCGATGGCGGCGGAATAGGTGTCCCACATCTTCTTTTGCAGATTGCGCCCGGCCTGGGTGATCGCCACGTAGTGCCCACGTCCGTCGATCGGGCAGGTCTTGCGCTCGGCCAATCCGGCCTCCGCGAGCCGATCGATCAACCGCGAGGTCGAGTATTGCGGCAGCAGCATGTGCTTCTCCAGCTCGACCGGGCGCAGCATGCCGTGCTGCGCGCGCGACAACTCAAGCAAAGCGTCATACCAGGCGAGCGCCGGGAACCCGGCCGCCTTCAGGTCGTTCTCGACCGCGGCCAGCAGGCCCTGCTTAACGCGGACCAGCCGGGCCCAGGCCGATGTCGTTTCCTGAGAGGGTTTCCGGGTCATCTGATTCCTTGTTCAGAATCTATCAATTCAATGCATTTGCATCAACCTTGACATCTATATGCATGTGCATCTATTTTCATGCAACTGCATTGACTATCCCAACCAACCCCAAACCGGAGTACCGACCATGAAGCTCTATTACATGCCTGGCGCCTGCTCG
>JANOBD010000078.1:0-2752 GCA_031411495.1 Phycisphaerae bacterium
CTGAAATAGTCATCGACCCACTGGATCTGGCCGGCATTGTTGGTGATTTGGCGTGAGAGCGACTTGATGTTCGAATCATCAATCGCTTCGGTACCCAACAGCGCACCGGTATCGGGATCCAGGTCGGCGGAAGACGGCATATACGTAAGCGTTTCGTAGTACACCTGCTTCGCATCCGCTGGCGCACCCGAATCGGGCAGCACTTGCCGGATGACTTGGACCGGAACCGGTAACACATCGCTGGTGTCAAAGCCGGTGTAGATGCGCACTTCGCGCTGAGAATCGTTGTAGCGGTAATCCGTTTCGACGCCGCGCGGATCGATGACTGTTAATGGACGACCGAGCCAATCATAGGTCGCAGTGGTAACGAGGTGTTCACCGCCCGCGATTTGAGTCGGCCCGGTTACGGTAGGCGTCGTCCATCCCGAGGGCAACGTGGATGCATCTGCACCGAGCGAAGAGACTTTGACGTCGTTGATCGTCTTGACGATCTTGCCCGTCGCCGGATCGTATTTGTTGAATGTGATGTATCCTGCAGCATCTTTCGACCACGTGATTCGGCCGAACGGGTCGAACTTCACCGATGATGCGTACGTGTCATAGTACTGGTCATTGTGCCCTGATCCGTTGCTGCTCACAGCCGCTTGGAACACTTGCACAAGTAGGGGCTGCAAAGTCGAGGAATACCAGCTTGAGTAGGAATAGGAACGCGTCGTCGACTGAGTGCCGCCTGCTCCGGCGTAGACGGTTTCAGACAATAGGTACTCAGTTGAAATCGCGCCGCTATTAATGACACCATAAGAACGCGCGGTCTTCGGAACGAGCGTGCCGAGTTCACCGTTTCGCACCGACACTGACTCAACACTGCCACGATCCGAATACGTGTATTCGGTAATCAGCCCTTCGTGATCGCGCAAGTATAAAGCGTTTCCGTCGCCGGGCGTATCGTCGATCACATTTGTGAATCCGTCGCGAACGCCACTGACCGCGCTCGGGGAAGCGACCCGCACGAGTTGGCCAACGTCATTGTACGTGTTGTGGGTGTACCAGTTGCGCCCTTGCGTGTCGCGGAAGTTGTGCAGGAGGATATGGCCCGCCGAGTTCGAGTAGATAATGTTCAAGCTGCCGTCGGGCAGTGTTTCCGTCGTTTTCATCACGGCATCGTTCACCGACGCGGCACCCTCGATATCGTCATAACTGAACGAGAAATGCCCTTGGCCACTCGATGTACTCGCGCATCCTGCCTTGGCAGCAATCTCTTGCGTAACCCGTCCGTAGGCATCAAACTCGAAATAGTTGGAGGCGTAGCGCCGGGCAGACTCTTCCGGCGATCCAACGCCATCATCTGCAATGTAATCTGGTGCCAACTCAGGATTTGAATAGACCGCCTTCAGACGCGCAAAGGCTTCGTCATCAAAATACATTTTGAGACCGCCTGGATAGTGCGTTTCATCATCATCGGTCCAGTAGCGGTAGTATTCTCTATTGATGACGGTGCCGTCAGGGTTCTTGACCGTCGCGAACTTGAGCTGCCCTTTCAAGCCATTTGCCAACTCGCTACTGGTTGCACCACTATAGTAGGAGTATTCGGCGGATTGTATGACATATTCGCTTCCCGAGCCCACCTTTCGCTTCAACGTGACGGATGCGATTTTGCCATTCACCTCTGGGACACTGGGTTGAGACACATAGGTGTAATCCAAGAACTCTTGAACGTTGCTGGCCGAGTGCGTTCGCTTGACACGCGTCGGCTGGTTCGCGGAATTTGAGGAGACAATCGTTATGGTTGAACCGTTTGCCCTGCGCCATTCCTTTAGCTGTCCGCGAAGGCTCGTTGCGACGGTGAAATCATTGAACACGAGCACGTCACCGCTCGCGTAAGTGATCGAGTAATCGTGAGTGGTCGAAGAATGGGTCAGTTCCGTGTGGTCACCGCTCCATCGTCGTTCAAATCCATCGTCAGCGGTCGGGATCAAATCAGCATTGAGCCACTGCGCCTTGCTGCTTGGCGTGCGATCCGACGTCACTTTCGTCCACGTCGGTGAGGTGGTCGTCGCGGAGAGATCGATTTGGCGATCAAATCTCGTCGACGTAACGCCCCCGGAGACCAGATTTAGAAACGAGCCGGAATCGTCCAGTTGCAGCGTTGGATACGATGAATCACTGAAGCCGTAGCCGTTGTTCCCCACGTGTTGATCTAGCAACCCGATGTTCCACTCTCGGGAATGCCCCCACGCGTCGCCAAACAGATCAGAGGCAATGTCGGTAGACTCGAGTCGTATCGAACCATCCGCATATCGTACTGGATGGGCACTAAAATCCGGGCACGGGCATTGCGAATCAGGCTCAGGCCGGGTTTCGTAGAAAATGTGGAAGGTGCCCTTGGTGTGCGTAGAAAGCGAATCAATATCGCTTTGGGTCACAGGGTGATCGAAGACGACAAGCCCGCCCTTCGTTGCGTAGTAATTTGGCCCCGGAAAATTCGATACGATCGCCGTGGTCGGGTTTGAACTCGGACCGGTGTAATAAGTCACGGAAGCCGTTACGACCGCGACTGCCAGTGCTTCCTCTGGTGAGTTGACAGTGATCCACTCACCATGAGCCGGATCGATAAAACTGAGGTTCACGTTCAGCGCGCCAGGGTCGCCTGCTGGATGCCAATCAAGTTCCCAAGGATCGTCCTTCCGTACGCGCATTTGGTAAGGCGTATTTGTGTTTCGCGTCGTCGACTCACCGCTCTGGTTGTCGGCGT
>JANOBD010000079.1:0-2205 GCA_031411495.1 Phycisphaerae bacterium
CGAAAAGAAGGTCATCATCAACACGCTCAAACGCTTCGCCGGCCATCGCGTGAAGACGGCGACGGCGCTGGGCATCGGCGTCCGCACGCTGGGGATGAAGATCAAGAAGTGGAAGGACGAGGGGGAGTTGGTGGAGAGCGCTTGAAACGCGCGTCATTTGCGCAGCGATGCGCAGGTCTTGCCGGCAAATGACCGAGTCTCAATTACCAACAAAACCACCATGACCAATGCCCAAGGACGAATGTCGGTTGGGCCTTGGTCATTGCGGTTTTGTTTGGTCAATTTTGCTCTCCGGCACGCCCTTTGAATCGTGTCCTCCATGTTCATGGACCACATTCTCAATTCCGGCTCCACGCCGCTGCTGCAGAAGATGATGGACTTCACCGCGGCAAGGCACGACCTCATCGCCGAGAACATCGTCAACATCTCCACGCCCGGCTACGTGCAGAAGGATTACTCGGTCGCGAACTTCCAGCACCGGCTGCAGGATCGTCTCGCTTCCAGCCAGCGGAGTGGGAACGGCAGCCCGCGCTTCGATGACATCCAGCCCACGCTCGGCGACTCCAATACCGGCATGCTCTTTCACGATCGGGGCAACCGATCGGCGGAACAGATGATGTCCGACCTGTCGAGCAACGCCTTGCGTCACAATCTGTACGCGGAGTTGCTGCGCAAGCAGTTCGACTCGATGAAGTCGGTGTTGTCTGAACGGGTCTGATCGCAGGAGGTGAAGCATGTTCGAAGCACTTGAAATGGGCGCGACCGGATTGACGGCCCAGCGCGTTCGCATGAATACGATTGCGAACAACCTGCTCAATATCGATTCGATCGAAAATGCGCAAGGGCAGAACATCCCGTTCCGCAGGCGTCTGGTCACGTTTCAGCCGGGCAGCCCGACCGATCCGAAGAAGCCCGGCGTGCATGTGGCGAAGATCGAAGAAGACCAGAGCCCGTTCCGCCGCGTCTACGAACCCGGCGACAAGAAGCATGCCGATGCGGAAGGGTACGTGCTTCACCCGAACGTGAACCTCGAAGCGGAGTTCGTGAACATGCTCGAGGCGACCCGCGCCTATGAAGCGAACGTGACGATGATGGAAACCACCAAATCGATGATCAGTTCGTCGCTGCGACTGCTCGCATGAACAAAGCGCGGCCCTGTAAACGGGGGCGGTTTGTGAATGATTTTAAGCGGTGTTAGCTAAAGGTTCGGTTGTCACAACCCCTACAGGTCCTTAGATTTAATGCACTCGAATGACCAACGCGGTCAACAACATCCAGTCCCCGCTGATTGAGAAGTCGGATCTGTTCTCGAAATCGGCGCCATCTCAGGGTGGCTCGTCGGCTTTCGCAGAAACGTTCGGCAAGTTCATCAGCGAGGTCAATCAACTGCAGCAGGACGCAACCGATGCAACGCAGAAGCTCGCAACGGGCCAAGGCGATGATCTGGGCGTGGTCGTGAGCGCAGTTGAGAAAAGCGAACTGGCGTTCAAGACCCTGATGTCCATTCGAACCAAGCTCCTCGACGCGTACGAAGAGCTTAAGAATATGCCGATCTGATCCGTGGCGCGGATGAGGCTCGGCACACTTCTTTTGGGATGCAAGTCACGGTGAACGGCGGGATGGATTCTGCCGCGTGACTTCGGTGCTGCGTTTCGGGAAACCTGCGCAACGCCTGCCTTGATGTTCATCCATCGCCAGGAGGGCGAACCGATGGATTTCATCCGCCAGCAATGGAACCTGATCCAGGAACGTCTCGCGGGACTCACCGCGTCCCAGAAGATGCTCGTCGGAGCGCTCGTCGTGATCACGATCATGACGATGCTCTACTGGGGCAGGTTCGCCTCCGGCCGCGAAATGGTCGCGCTCAATGCCACGCCGATGTCCGCCGAAGAAGTGGCGATGGCGAGCGCTTCGCTCCGCGCGCGGGGCATTACCTTCACTGCCAACGGCGGGACGATCATGGTTGCCGCCGACAGCCGCGACGCGGCGATGAGCGACCTGAGCTTCAACCAGGCGATACCCACCACGCCGAACTTCTTCGAGTCGATGCTCAAGGATGTCTCGCCGTTCGGAACGCAAGGCGACTACAACGCGCGGCTGAACAATGCCCGCGAACGGGAACTCGCGAAGATGATCGCCGGGTGGCCGGATGTGAAGGGCGCCACCGTCCTGATCCAGGACAACCAGCAGCGCGGCATCGGCCGC
>JANOBD010000080.1:0-1741 GCA_031411495.1 Phycisphaerae bacterium
CCAACGACCATGCCCAGCACGCCGTGATCGGTTACCAGCATGATCCCGGCGAGCATGCCAACGGCAACGATAATGCCGCCAATCGTGCCATAAACGGCAATAATTCGTCCCATGAAAAACCTCTCCGTTCAGATGCCCGGATCGTGCCGCCGGGAACCCAAATCGTCCATCACCCAAACGGGTGATTTGGCGCCGCTACGGCAAAAGGTCGAGCATCTGTGCCTTGCGCACCGCCTGCGTCCGGCTCGCTACGTCGAGCTTTTCGAACAGCCGCGCGACATGCGTTTTTACGGTGTTCGGCGAAATTGACAGTTGGCGTGCGATCATCTTGTTCGAATGTCCGGCAGCAATCAGCGCAAGCACCTCGTTCTCGCGTGCGCTGATTCCCATACTGTCGAGCGCACGAACGTTCGGCACGAAATTGCCATCGCGCGCAGCAGGGGTCAGCCGGTGCCCAACCCATATCCCCAGCGCGGCGAACAGCACGGCGATGACGAGGACGTAGAATTCGCTCGAATGCACGCGCATCGCTTGCCGGTATCCCATCCATTCGAGGAGAAACGCGACCCCCGCAAGCCCAGCGCCATAAAAGACGATCAGGCGAAACCGTGCGGCGCGTTCAAGCCAGCGCGACATCATAGGCCGCGAATTTTTTGTCAGCCGTCAGGATCGGGATGTCCTCGACCGTCGATTGTGCGATCAGCAGATGATCGAACGGATCGCTATGATGTCGCTGAACTGACGCAACGGCTGCAATATGCGCTCGTTCGATCTTCAGCGGCTCATAACCCGAGCGCCGGATCTCTCCCTCAATGTCACGCACAGCGAAGGGAAGTTTGCCAACTTGCACTTTGATGGCAATCTCCCAGATCGACACGTCGCTCAGCAAAATCCGCGCTGATTGGTCATCGATAACATCGCGCATCCGCCGCGACAGTCTGGGATCGTCGAAAAACTGCCACAAAAATATGGGGGTATCGACGAGGATGCGCATCAATCTTGCGGGTCAATCGGCGTCTCAAATGCCGCCAACAATTCTTCATCCCAAGTGTTCCAATCATCGGGCAGAGTGAACTTCCCCTTCAAAGCGCCATAACGCGGCTTCGGGCGCACGGGCTGCCCCTTCGGTGCATGAAGCTCCGCGACAGCCTTGCCATGGGACATGATCGTGATTGGCGCGCCAGCCTTGGCTTGAGCAATATATGTGCTCATATTCTCACGAAATTCGCGAACACCGATGCTGCGTTCCGACCTAATAAAGTTCCTTTGTGTCCACAAAATATGGACACAAGTTTACCAAATCAACCCGCCTTCACCACTTGCCGGAACTTGTGCAGCAGCGGCTCAGTATACCCATTCGGCTGCGCAACCCCTTCGAACACCAGTGCCCGCGCCGCTTTGAATGCAATGCTGTCGGGCGCTAGTTTCCGGTACAGCGGATCGCCCGCGTTCTGCACATCGACCTTCGCTGCCATCCGCACCAGCGCTGCATCGACCTGCTCGGGCGTGCAAACCCCGTGGAGCAACCAGTTCGCCAGATGCTGTGACGAAATGCGCAGCGTCGCACGGTCCTCCATCAAGCCGACATCGTCGATATCGGGCACTTTGGAGCAACCAATCCCCTGATCGATCCAGCGCACGACATAACCCAAAATTCCCTGCGCATTATTGTCCAGTTCGCGCTCAATCTCTATCGGCGACCAGTTGTGCCCGCCCGCCATCGGATGCCCGATTTTCTGCA
>JANOBD010000081.1:0-80956 GCA_031411495.1 Phycisphaerae bacterium
TTGTGATTTGACGCGTCGATGGAACTGCGAGACCGAGGGCAGGTGCCTGGGCCGGAAGAGGCTGTGATAGTTGGCGCGGTCGCAGGCCCACCTCATCGCGCGGTCATGATGCACGGCCCAGAAGTACATTGCGACGATGAGCCGATCGGAGTAGGTTTGGCGCCGATCCGGCTTGAGCCTTCGCGTCGCTCTGCAAATAGATTGATAGACGATTCGCCAGCACTGATTCTGATCCATACTTGCCTCGAAGAACTTGGTCGTGTGACCGGTTGTAGAACTCGATGCAAGTGTGGATCAGATCAGTGAATGGCGCAAGCGCAGGAATCTGATGCGCGCAATGCTGACGGATTTTGTGCGTACCGTTCACTCTCCCGCACGACGCGGGAGTACCCGAGTCGTGGCACCCGGCTGGCCGCTGACCGATCTCGCGCACCTCACAGGTCAGTACACGAGTGGGGCACCCGGCGGAAGCCTCGCACTACCCGGTGCGCGGATCGCGGGATCTTCTTGACGCCGAGGTCACAATGCGGGGATGGTGATGGGCTGATTTTGTCGGCGGGCGGAATTGCGCGCCGGCGAAGCTCTTTGCCAAGTGAATACGGCGATCGAAAAGCGGTGCGGTGAGTTGCTCAGAAGTACCCAAAATGTCCCACGTCGGAGCATTTTCGGCTGCCCAGACTCACAAGAGCGGAGCAGTCATTCAAAAGGGTTGGTCCTTCAAAACCGTCGGAGTCTTTGCTGTAATCAAGCGTTCGCGAATCCACTTTCCATTCACACCATCGGCCTTGCCGGCACGCCGACGACGCGCACGCCATCAGGCACGTCGCGGATGACGACCGCACCCGCCCCTACGACCGCGCCAGTGCCTACAGACCGACACTGAATGACTTTGCTGCCGAGCCCGATGAACGCATCCGGTCCGATCTGCACCCGGCCGGCGAGGACTGCGCCAGGCGCGATGTGTGCGCCGTCGCCGATGACGCACTCGTGATCGACCCGGCAGCCGGTGTTGAGAATCACGCTGTCGCCGATCGTCGCATCGGTGCAGACGATCGCGCCGGCGCACACGACGATGTTGCGGCCGAGGACGGCGCGCGGCGAGATCGAAGCGGCGGGGTGGATCGCGTTGATGGCATCCAGGCCGGCAGCGTCGATCTCGGCGCGGTACTTGCGGCGGACGCGATTGTCGCCGATCGCCACCACCGCGCCGCGGACCCGCTGCTGCCTGAGCCTTGAAAGCAGATTGACCGGGCCAAGCACTTCGATGCCGTACAGGTGGGTACCCGCGAGTGCCGGATCGGCATCGAGAATGCCCACGACGCGGTGCTGGCCGGAACAGAGGAGGATGTCCAGCACGACCCGCCCGTGTCCGCCTGCGCCAATGACGACGACTTCCATGCAGATATCTTCGACAGAAACGGCGCGGCCACAACAGGCTCAGTCCTGCGTGACGGTGACGGGGAGCTTGTCGGCCAGGCGCGCCAGACCGCTGACGATCGCCTGCGAAGCGCCGCCGAGATCGCCTTCGACGACGACGCGGTCCTTCGACTGTTCGATCACGACGACCGAGTTCTGAACCGCGACGCCATCGCCGAGGGTGAAGACCTTGTCGAGCCCGGCAAAGCTGTAGAGGGCGGCCGGCGGAACGATGCTGACGTCGTTTCGCTTGCCGACGGTAATCGTTCCCCGCGCGAACGATCCGGGATGAAGCGTTTGCGATGCATTGTCGAAGGTCACTTCGACCTGGAACGTGCGGCTGTTTTCATCGATCGAGGAACCGACCCGCGACACCTGCCCGGTGGCGGTGTTCGTGCTCGACTCGACGCGCAGCCTCACCGGCTGGCCCTGCTTCACGTCGCCGGCGTAGCGCTCCGGGACGGCCGCGCGGAGCTTCACCCGCTGGTCGGCGATCAATTTGTACATCGTCGTGCCGGACTGGACGAGCTCGCCGATGTTCACGTGCCGTTCGGCGATCGCCCACTTCGTTCCCGGCGACATCTCCTGCGATTGCGGCGCGCGAACGGTCGTGTCGTCGAGCTGCTGCTGCGCGATCCGCGCCGCTGCGTCGAGTGACTTCGCAGAGGCCAGGGTCGACTTCGCGTCGAGAATCGCCACGTCGTAGTCGCGTTGGAAGACCCGATATTGAGTCTCGATGTCGGCGTAATCCTGTTCGCTGATGAGTGGCGGTGTCTGTTTGTAAAGCTGGCTCGCCCGATCGAGCCGTGCCTTGGCATTTTCGGTCTGCACGGCGGCGCGCTGGACGGTCGCCACCGTCGCCGGATCGAAAGCCTCCGGCGGAAGCTGCGACAGGCCGAGCTTTGCCAGCGCTTCGCCGAGCGCGAGCCGCTTCTGCTCGAGCGCGAACCGGTAATCGGTCTGATCGACCTGGGCGAGCACCGCGCCCGGATCGACGCGGTCTCCGATGTCCGCGACCACCGCCACGACCCGGCCGGCCGACTTGGAGCTGATAACCGCTTCCTCTTCGCCGAACAGGGTTCCGGTCACTTCCACGGTCTTGTCGATGCTGCCGCGGGTAATGGGCATGACCTTCACGGCGACGGGATCGACGGGTTTTGTCGTGGCATTGCGGGAGGGCTCGCGCGTGCCGTCGCAACCGGTCGCAACGATTGTCGCGACGCAGGCGGCTGCAAAAAAGATCGGGATTGACCGGCACTTCATATCGCCTACCATTCTCCGTCAATACTGACGAGTCGGTTTTGGCGCATGGTATGGGCCCATGCCGGCTTGAGGCAAGCGTGACATGCAGAGACCCGACGAAGAAAAGCGAAAAACGATCCTGCGCGTCGCGCGAGACCTCTTTTCCCGAAAGCCTTACCACGAGGTCTTGCTGGACGACGTCGCCGCCGCCGCCCGCGTTGGCAAGGGGACGCTTTACATCTATTTTGAAAGCAAGGATCACCTCTATCTCGAACTGGTGACGGAAGCGTTCGATGTGCTGCTGGACGATATCGACGAGCGCATCCGCGCCGATGCCGAGTCAAACTGGAAGCTGCTGGAGGACTTAATCGCACTCCTGGCCAAATGGATGGCGAAACATCCGACCATGTTCGACCTGATGGGCAGCAATATCCACCCGGTCCGGCGCGATGCGCTCAAACAGCGGCGGCGGCGACTGGGCGTCTGCTTCGAGGCCGTGCTGCGGCGCGGCGTGGAAGCGGGCGAGATCGTGGATGCGCAGCCCGAACTCACGGCGCAGTTCATCCCGGCAATGGTTCGCTCCGGCGTCGTCTACGGCCGGCGCGGACTGAAGGCGGATGACATCGCCAGCCAGGTGGTGACGCTGCTGACCCGCGGCGTCAGGGGGCGTTCATGATCCGCCGTCTGACGTTGACAGCGACGCTCGCGCTCGCGATCGCCGGTTGCGCCCATTCACCTCCCGAGGATGCGCGTCGCTATCGAGAAATCCTCGACACCAATACGCCCGACCTCGCGTTTACTCCCGGACAGCCACTGTCGCTTTCGGATTCGCTCGCGCTTGCGAATCGCGCGAGTGAATCGCTCTCGATCCAGGGCGAGTCCTATCTGCGCGCAATCTACGACAAGCGCCGCGCCATCGCCGCCATCCTGCCGAGCGCGAACCTCTCGCCGAGCTACCGGATTCGCCAGGGCGCCAGCGGCAGGGGATATGACGCCGACCTGGATATCCCGGTCGATGCAGAACTCGTCGTCTTCGACGCGAATCAGAACGTCAACGCGTACTGGCGAGACGTCTACCTGATCGAGCGGGAGCGCGATCGCCTGCTCGAGGCGCAGGAGTCGCTGCTGTTCGATGTTGCACAGGTTTACTACTCGATCGCGCGCGCCGAGGCGCGGGTGAGGGTGCTGGAAAGCTCCCTGCAGGTGCAGGGCGAACGGCTCCGCGACACGCAGGGGCGGCAGAAGGCCGGCACGGCACGCCCGCTCGACGTATCGCAGACGGCGGCTCAATACGCGGCCACGCGCGTGCAATGGATCGAAGCGCAGCGACTGGTCGGCGACGGCCGGGCATCCCTCGCCGAGTTGCTCAACGAGCGCGTGCAGCAGTCGCCTCTGATCGACGGATTCGTGCCGGGTGACGCGATCTCGCCCTACGAGGTCCAGATCGAGACGGCACAGACCCACCGCAGCCAACTCGCCGCCGCCGAGCGGTCGATCGTGGCGGCGCAGCGCGATTTGCGCGTCGCGATCGGCGCCTACTATCCGCGCGTGTCACTCGATTTCTCGGCATTTCTTTACCGCGAGTCGGTTCCCGATGCCCGCACCTGGGAGGGCCTGCTCTCGGTCTCCTTTCCGATCTTTTCGGGTGGCCGGATCGATGCGGACGTGCGTACCGCCTGGAGCTTTCTGCGCGAAGCGCAACTCGTTGAAGCGCAGGCGCGGCGAAGCGTTTCGCGCGAAATCGATCAATCGATTCGCAACCTGAAGGCCTCTCACGATCGAATTGCCGAACTGCAGGTGCAGCTCCAGGCGGCGACCGATGCGTTTACCCAGGCCGATGCATCGTACAAGGCGGGCCTCGCGACGAATCTCGAGCGCGTCACCGCGCAGGACGCGATGCTGCAGGCGCAGCTCGCATTGGCGACGGAGACCATCGACCAGAAAACCCTCTGGCTCGCGCTTCTAAAGGCCAATGGCACGCTGCGCGAAACGTTGCTCGACCAGCGTGCAATGCCGACCCCCTCGCCGGCCGATCCCAACTCACAGGAACCGGGGTGATCCATGGGCAATTTCATCCTGACATTCATTCGTCGGCCGATCTTCGCGAGCATGATCATCCTCGCGCTCGTGGTGGTCGGTTTGGCCGCGTATCGAAACCTGGGTGTGGATCGCCTGCCGTCCGTCGATCAGCCCTCGGTCACCATTCGCACGTCGCTTCCCGGCGCCTCGCCTCAGGAGGTGGAGACGACCGTTTCCGAGGTCGTCGAAGATGCGGTGAACACGATCGACGGCATTGATGAACTCCGGAGCATCTCCGGCCCGGGGACGTCGCTCGTGATCGTCACGTTTCGGCTGGATCGCGACATCGAGACGGCCGCGCAGGATGTTCGCGACAAGATCGCCGGCGTCCTGCGGAAGCTCCCGGACGACATCGATCCGCCCACCATCAGCAAGTTCGACAACGATTCGACGCCGGTGCTCACGATCGCACTTTCGGGTGAACTCAGCCTGCGCGAGCTCAGCGAGATCGCCGACAAAACCGCCAAGCCGATCCTCGAGCGCAGCAAGGGCGTCGGCGAAGTGGCGCTGGTGGGGCAGGCGGTGCGGACGATCAACGTCTTCGCGGATGCCGACAAACTCGCCGCCCTCAAGCTGCCGATCACCACCGTTCGCGATGCGATCGCCAAGGCAAACAGCGAGGTGCCCGGCGGGAATCTGACCGAAGCGTCGCGCGAGTCGAGCCTGCGGACGATGGGGCGGCTCACCAACTCCAATCAATTCGCAGACGTCATCATCGCTTCGCCCGATGGCGCGCCAATCCGCGTGAAGGATGTCGCCCGCGTCGAGGATGGCACCGCCGAGCGGCGCAGCGTGGCAAGGCTCAACGGCAGTGAATCGGTTTCGCTCGAGATCCGAAGGCAAAGCGGCGCCAACAGCATCGAAGTGATCGAAGCGGTCAAAGCGAACATGGACCGCGTCCGCGAGGTGCTTCCGCCCGGCGTGCAGATGCGAATCATCCGCGATCAGTCCTCCTACATCTACGCCGCGCTCCACGAGATCAATCTTCACCTTGTCCTGGGCTCGATGCTCGCGTGCCTGGTCGTGCTTGCGTTCACGCGGAGCTGGCGGAGCGTGATCATCGCCGGCGTCGCGATTCCCGCGAGCGTCATCACCACGTTCGGCATGATGTGGCTGCTGAACTTCACGCTCAACAGCGTCACGATGCTGGCGCTGGTGTTGATGGTGGGCATCGTCATCGACGACGCGATCGTCGTGCTGGAGAACATCTTCCGCTTCGTCGAGGAAAAGAAGATGCCTCCGATGCAGGCGGCGTACGAAGGCACCAAGGAGATCGCGCTGGCCGTCCTTGCCACGACACTCTCGCTGGCCGTGATCTTCATCCCGGTCAGCTTCATGAGCTCGATCACCGGGCGGTTCCTGTACCAGTTCGGCATCACGGCCGCGGTCGCGGTGATGGTGAGCCTGCTGGTGAGTCTCATCCTCACCCCGACGCTGAGCGCGCGGATGCTCGCCGGCGACGCCAAGAAGCATGCGAAGCAGCAGGGCGGCTCGCGCGGCGGATTTTACGGCGTGATCGAATCGGCCTATGCCGCAGTGCTTCGCCTGACCATGCGCCGCCGCTATGCTTCCGGCATCCTCGGACTCGTGGTCATCGCGTGTGCGGTTCCGCTCTTCAAGGCCACGCCGCAAAGCTATATGCCGTCCGGGGTCGACGAGGCCGAGTTCGAACTCCGGCTCGAGGGCCCGCAGAGCGCGAACTTCGCGTCCATCGACAAGGTGATGAAGCTCATCGAAGCCGATCTGATGACGATGCCCGAGATCCGCACGATCCTCGCGACTTCCGGCGGCGGTTTCATCGGCGGTGTGAACCAGGGAAATATCTATATCCGGATCGCGCGGCATGAGGAGCGATACGTCTCGATCCCACGATTCTTCAAAAACCTCTTCGCCGGCCACCCGATGGAGACGTTCAGGGGCAACTACACCCAGAACGACGTGATGGTTAAGATTCGCCAGATGATGCGGAAGTACAAGGACGTGCTCATCAGCGTCCGCGGGTTTTCCAGCTTCAACATCGGCGGCGGCAACTTCGACATCGATTTCTCGGTGAGCGGTCCCAATTTGCAGACCCTCGCGGCTTACACCGAGGAATTGCGGGCACGGGGATCGAAGATCAAAGGTATCGCCAATCTCGACACAACGCTCCGGCTAGACAAGCCTGAACTTCAGGTCGAAATCGATCGCGATCGCGCCAGCGATCTGGGCATCTCGGCGACCGACATCGGCACGGCTTTGCGACTGATGGTGGGCGGAGATGAGCAGATATCCCGCTTTCTCGATCCGACAACCAACGAGGATTATGACGTCCGTCTGCGCCTGGACGAAACGTTTCGGAATCGCGCCAACCAGGTGTCGGATCTCTATCTGAACGGGAAAAAAGGCGAACTGGTCGCCGTCGAAAACGTCGCACATGTCGTGGCGGCGACGGCGCCGTCCCGCGTGGATCGACTCGACCGTGGCCGGGATGCACGCGTGCGCGGCACGCTGGCGGCCGACGGCGCCCTCGCCGACGTGACTGACAAGCTGCTCGCCGAAGCCGATGCGATGAACATGCAGCCGGGCTACACGGTGAGCGTTCGCGGCGCGAGCCGCGAGTTCAAGCGAACCAGCAGCGAGTTCGTCTTCGCGTTCTCGCTGTCGATCCTTTTCATGTACATGATCCTCGCCAGCCAGTACGAGAACCTGGTTCACCCGCTGGTCATTCTGCTCTCGCTGCCACTGACGCTGCCGTTCGCGCTCTTTTCGCTTTGGTTGTCGGGGACGGCGCTGAACCTGTATTCCGCGCTGGGGCTGCTCGTGTTATTCGGCGTGGTGAAGAAGAATGCGATCCTGCAGATCGATCACACCAACCAGTTGCGCAAGAAGGGTCTGAGTCGAGACGACGCAATCATGCAGGGCAGTCGCGACCGATTTCGTCCGATCCTGATGACGACACTGACGCTGGTTGCGGGTATGCTTCCGCTTTGGCTCGGCGTTGGCCCGGGATCCGAAGAGCGTCGATCTGTCGCAGTGGTGGTGATCGGCGGCCAGTCGCTCGCACTGGTGGTAACACTGCTTCTCACGCCGGTCTACTACTCGATCGTCGACGACATTGCGGGCTTATTACGCCGGCGCATGGCACAGGCCACGAAAGCGGTTGCCGACGTGCCGGCCGCGCAGCCCGCGGCAGATTAAGGACTTCCCCCGACGTTCAGGCCATCCGCTTTGCATTAAATAAATCAGTTCCAGTAGTGGGACAAAGTCGTCCCGCTGCAGGGACGTCTCGTATGCCGGCCAATCGCGCCGTGTGTCGAATCAAACCGAAAGGCCCCGCGTGTCCGCCGAAAACAAACATCAACGCCCCATCGGAACGATGGCCCTGCTTGGCAGCTACACCCCGCGAAAGTGCGGCATCGCGACTTTCACCAAAGACCTCCGCGACGCGCTTTCCATCGAACTCTCTCCCGGCACAACCCGCGTGCTCGCCATGGATGACGGCGCAGAGAGCTACGACTATCCATCCGAAGTCCATTTCGAGATCCCCCAACACAAACAGTCCGCGTACCGACCTGCCGCCGAGATGCTCAACATCAATGAAGTTGATGTCTGCTGCATTCAGCATGAGTACGGGATCTACGGCGGAAATGACGGCTCCCACGTGCTCGACTTCGCGCGCGACCTGCGGATGCCGATAATCACGACCCTCCACACCGTTCTGCCCGACCCATCACCCGGCCAGCGGACAGTGCTTCGGGAAATCATTCGCGTCAGCGATCGCGTCGTGGTGATGAGCCAGTGTGCCGAGCAGATCCTGACGAGCACTTACGGCGCTCGGTCGAATCGAATCACGCACATCCCGCACGGCATCCCGGATGTGCCGTTCGTCGACTCGAACTTCTATAAAGACCAGTTCGATGTCGAAGGCCGAAAAGTAATCCTGACCTTCGGCCTGCTGGGCCCGGGTAAGGGGATAGAAGTCGCGATCAAAGCGATGGCGAAGGTGGTCGAGAAGCATCCGGATGCGGTTTACATCATCCTCGGCGCCACCCATCCGCACGTCCTGCGCCGCGAAGGCAATGCGTATCGCAACAGCCTCGTGCGGCTGGTGGAAGATCTGGGCCTGGAAAACAATATCCTCTTTCACAACCGGTACGTATCGCTGGCCGAATTGATTCGCTACATCGGCGTGGCCGACATTTATGTGACACCGTATCCGAACGCTCAGCAGATCACTTCCGGCACGCTTGCCTACGCGCTGGGTGCTGGAAAGCCGGTCGTTTCAACCCCGTATCTTTACGCGAAGGAAATGCTCGCCGACGGCCGGGGCAGGTTCTTCGATTTCGGCAGCAGTGACGGACTCGCCGAGCAGGTCATCGACCTCTTTGACAACGAAACGGAACGCCACGCCATCCGCAAGCGTGCGTACGTTCACGGTCGGCCGATGATCTGGAAGAATGTCGCGCGTTCCTACATCGCACTGGCGCGACAAGTCATCGATGAACGCGACAAGTTCCCCAAACTCGTCCGCTTCCAGCGCGCCAAGGCGATCGACCTCGAAGCGACGCCCGAGCTCAACTTGGCTCACCTCCGCCGGCTTACGGACGGCGTCGGAATTCTTCAGCATGCGATCTACGCCACGCCGGATCGCAACCACGGGTACTGCATCGATGACAATTCGCGGGCGCTGATCGCATCCCTCAGCGCCTTTGATCTGACGAAAGACGAGTCGATCGTGCCGCTTGTCGATCGGTACATGTCTTTCTTGCACTATGGCTTCAACGAGGGCCAGAAGCGATTTCGCAACTTCATGACCTACGACCGTCGCTGGCTTGATGACGTGGGAAGTGAAGACGTTCACGGGCGAACGATCTGGGCACTGGGCTCGGCGGTCCGTCGGTCGCCGAGTTCGGCACTGACCGCGCTCGCGGTTCGATTGATTCAGCCGGCGGTTGAAACTGTCGAGCAGTTTACCTCGCCACGGGCCTGGGCATTCGCGCTCATCGGCATTGACGAGTATCTTCAGACCTTCAGCGGCGACACGCTCGTTCGGCGCGTGCGCAATGAACTGGCGCAGCGGCTGCACAAGCGTTTCATTGAAAACCGCGACCCGAACTGGCCGTGGTGCGAAGATGTGCTGACCTACGACAATGCCAAGCTTCCTCACGCCTTGATCGTTGCCGGCGATGCACTCGACGACGCGGCGATGCGGCAACAAGGATTCGCTTCCCTGCAATGGCTCGTCGAGCAACAATTGGTGGGCGGCCGGGTTTCGCTGATCGGCAATCACGGCTGGCTCGATCGCAAGGGGCATCGTGCCCGTTTCGATCAACAGCCCATCGAGGCGATGGCCACGATCGAAGCGTGTGCAGCGGCGTGGCGGATCACCCGTGAAGACGCCTGGTACGAGCGGGCCCGCAAATTCCTCGACTGGTTCATCGGCAATAACGACACGGGGAGCACGCTTTACGACCACCAGACCGGGGGTTGCCGCGACGGTTTGAATGCCGCCGGCCCGAATCAGAACCAGGGAGCGGAGTCGACACTTGCGTGGCTGATCAGCCTGCTGACAATCATGGACTTGAACCGTTTGCGCACGCTGGATGACGCAGTGGACCCGCGTGGGCCGCTCGAGGATCCGCAAATCAGTTCAAGCCCGGTCGCGACGGGTGGCTGACGCGCGTGAAATCGAAAGAGAACTCATGTCCAAGAGCCAACCGTTGCTTCGATCCCCGGCCATTGTCGAGGATGCCGTCGCGCCCGCAGACCTGCAGCAGCCGAAACGTCCGCCCCTGGTGAAACGCCTCCCCATCAAGCTGAAGAGCGACGACCGACGGGTGATCGTTCGGCCGTTCATCCTCGGTCCCGATCGTGTTCAGTCGCTCTTTTCGCGAATCCGGGATCTGTCTGAGGCGGAGGTCGATGCGACGCTCGCACATGTTCGCACGCTCTATGAGTCCCGCCACGACGATCTGCTTGCGACGTTTACCGAGCATTACGAGGCCGGCGCGGCGCTCATCGGCTGGAGTGATGAGTGGGCGCTCTCGCGGCGATTGCTCGCGGGTGCGTACCTGACGATGGAATACGCGATCGACTCGGCCGCGCTCTTCAACCCGTCGATCGTGGCGCTTCCGAACCAGAGCGGCGTCGCTCCCGATTCCCTGCGCGTCGTGCTGAGCCTCCGCGCGACTGGCGAGGGCCATGTCAGCTCGATCGTTTTTCACACTGCCACCATCGAGGGCGACGGCGACGTCGTGCTCGATCCGCCGGCGCGACAACTCACCCGCGCCCGGGTCTCCCTCCCGCGCGCGTATGCGACGACGGCGTTCAAGGATCGGCTGCAACAGATGCATGTCGACGAAACGATCGTTCGCCGCGTGTTGGAACATCTGCCCGATCCGTTCGAGTTGCCTGCACTACATGCCGTGTGTCTCGAACTGCGCTCCGCGCTCTCTGGACACGCGGATCTGGTCCGCTCGACGCATGCGATCGAGCGGATCGCTTCCACGAACTATCGGATCGAGCTTGATGCCGACGACCAGATCAATGAGCTCGTTATCTTCCCGCTCGGGCCCGAGGAGGCTCGCGGGATCGAAGACCTGCGGCTCGTCCGCTTCGTCGACGGATCGCAGGTCACCTATTTCGGCACGTATACCGCGTATGACGGGTTCCGCATCACGCCGATGATGCTCAGCACGACCGATTTCCGCACCTTCGAGGTGTTTTCCATCGCCGGCCCCAGCGCGATGAACAAGGGCCTCGCGCTTTTTCCGAGAAAGATCGACGATCATTACGTGATGTGCTCGCGCATCGACGGAGAGAATCTCTTCATCGTCCGCAGCAAGAGCCTCTACTACTGGCCCGAGTCTCACCAGCTCGTCAAACCCGAAATGCCCTGGGAGCTGTTTCAGCTCGGCAACTGCGGCAGCCCGATCGAAACCCCCGACGGCTGGCTGCTGCTCACACACGGCGTCGGGCCGATGCGGTCCTATTGCATCGGCGCGATGTTGCTGGATCTCAACGATCCGCTCAAGGTCATCGGACATCTCAAAGAGCCGCTCATCGTTCCCGATGAAGAGGAACGAGATGGGTACGTTCCCAACGTCGTCTATACCTGCGGGATGATCGAACACAACGGTAATCTCATCATCCCGTACGCGCAGGCCGACAAGAGCACCGGCGTCACGGTCTTCGCGCTTCGCGATCTTCTTGACCGTCTTCGCAACTGAGACCTGATGCGCCGTCGGACAATCTCCCACGCCCTGTCGCGTAACCCAACCGACTGCCGATTTCCGCGAGTCTGTCTAGCCTACGCAACAGTCGAGTGACCGCTGCCATTGTCGGTAACGGTTCGACTCGGACAGTCAAACCCTTCCAAGTAGCGGAGAATTACTATGCGTAAGCAGCTTCTAGCCAGCCTCATGCTTTCATGTGCCCTCGCCATGCCGGCCCTGGCCGATGACACCACAGGCCCGCGCGACGGCTCGGGACCCCAAAAGGTGAATCCCGACAACAACAACTCCGGCACCATCGTTGATGGGGACCGGATGCTCGGAAACCGCGATGATGCACAGAATCGGCAACTCTCCAACAACGGAGATCAGAAGGCGCAGGCGATCTTCGACCAGATCAAGCAGTCGCCCGACAAGGCCGGCGAAATGTTGTTCCTGCTCCAGGCCTCGATGGCCAACCAGTGTGAGATCGAGTTCTCGAAAATCGTCGAGAGCAAGTCGAACGATCAGGCCGTGAAAGAACTCGCCAGGATGGTCCGCACCGACCACGAGCAGGCGCAACAGAAGGTCACGAGCCTGGCGCGCTCGATGAATCTCGATCTTCCGGATTCACTTCCGCCGGGCCAACTCGCGTTTTACCAGGCGGTCGGCTCACTGCCTCCAGAACAGATCGACCACTGCTATCTGCTCGGGCAGAAGGCAGCGCATGCGATGGCGATCACCGCGTTCGCCGACCAACAGGTCGAACTGAAGAACCCAGCGGTCAAGGCTTACGTTACCGAAACTCTGCCGAAGCTACGCGAACACGGGCAGGCCGTCGCCAAGCTCGCCAAGTCGAAGAATATCGGCAGCGCCGAACTGGCACTGGGCGGCGTATCGAACGAAGGCTCGATGGGCAACGTCGACCAGTCGCAGCACCGCGCGATGGATCGCGACGGCACCACCGACACGAACCGTAAGCCGACCGACAATCAGGTTCCGCGCTGATCATCGCTCGCACGACTCTCTCCATATGTCGGCGGCCCGCACCTGGGGCCGCCGATTTCTCATTGGCGCGTCGGCAGATTCGGCATGAAGCGCAAGCCGCGAACATCCAACAGCAGTTCCTTCCGCAGCACATATCGAACCACAATTGCACCGGCGAACGGGATCAGGAACAGTTCCCACGCCGTCGGCCCGTTCAGGCGATGATCGAGGAACCACGCGATCGATGCGCACGCGAACACTTCAAACGCCGAGCTGATCATGAAATCGCGCCAGGGATGCGGCCGCACCAGCCAATGTTTCTGGGTCCGGACGTAACGCGCATGGAACAGTGCCGTTACCGCGACGGCGGCCAGATAGCTCAGTACGCTGCACTGCCACAGGTGAAGGTCGTGCCGACGGGTCAGCAGCTCATAAACTCCCAGCCCGAACAGGCAACTCAGCGACACCACGATCGCGAACTTGATCAGCGGGATCACGCGTGGGAACGAGAAATCGTACAGCCGGCTCAGGTGCTCGAGGTAGCGGAACTTCTCGCGGGCGTTGAGCTTGCTCTGGCCCTGGGTGCGGACGCCGAAGTGGATCGGAACTTCCACGAGCTTTTTCACGCGGCATTTGCAGATGAGTTCCAGCCCGATCTTGAAGCCCAGCGGCGCGAGGTGCTCGCCGCGCTCGAATACCGAGCGCGGCAGGGCGAAGTAGCCGCTCATGACGTCCTGCAGTTCGCCGGCGAAAGGCCGGGCGAGCGTCTTGGCGACCCAGCTTGTGAATTGCCTCGATACCGGCCAATCGTGCGAGGTCGATCCGCCTTCGACGCAGCGTGAGCCGACCGCGAACTCGGCCGACCCATTTTCGATCGGTGCGATGAGCGCCGGCAATCGTTCGGGGGGATGCTGCAGGTCGGCATCCATCACGACGAGAATCTCGCCGCGCGCTTTGCGCAGTCCAACCAGCACCGCGCCGCCGAGTCCGTCGATCGGGTTGGATCGGGTGATGCAGCGGACAGGACTTGCCTTCGCGAGCTCGGCGCAGACCTGTTCCGTCCCGTCGCGCGAGTCGTCATCGACAATCAGCACCTCGTAGTCGCGTCCGACCAGCACCTGGCCGATCTGCGCGACCAATGCCGGCAGGTTTGCCGCTTCGCGCAACGTGGGAACGATGATGCTTATGAGAGCCACGATCTGTTTATCGGCCAAATCGCGATGGTTGTCGCGTCCGGAATCGAGGCGAGCATCCTCAAACCGCGCGCCCCTAATAGTCGCGACGCCACACGTCGTCGGTCCGAAAAAGACCGATTCCGCATGGCGTCGCGACAAAACTGGAATTGCACAGACCTTACCTCGCCGGCTGTCCGTTCCGCACCGGAAACGGCGGCGGCTTGGGATGATCGACGGGCTTCTCGGCCATCTTCTTCATCATCTCGTCGATGGCGCGGTCGAGCTGCGGATCCTTTCCGCTGATCCAGTCCTCGGGCGTCATCTCGACTTCGATGTCCGGGTCGACGCCGTGGTTTTCGATCGCCCAGCCGCGCGTCGCGTCAAACCAAGCGAACTCCGGCTGGCTGCTCATGCCGCTGTCGACAAAGCCCTTGTCGGTGCGGATGCCGATGACGCCGCCCCAGGTGCGCTTGCCGATCAGCGGCCCGAGGCCGAGCTTTTTGAAGGTGTCGGGGAAGATGTCGCCGTCCGAGCCGGCGTGCTGGTCGATCAGCACGCACTTATAGCCGACGTGGACGCGTGACGGGTACGTCGAGACGAGCCCGCGCCGCGGCCGGTCGTACGCGAGCGGCTTTCGGTCGAGCTTTTCGAGGATCATCTGCGAGACGAAGCCGCCGCCGTTGCTGCGGTCGTCGATGATCAACGCGTCCTTCTCGATCTGCGGATAGAAGTCCTCGACGAACTTGATCAGGCCCTCGCCGCCCATGTTCGGCAGATGGAAGTAACCGACTTTCCCGCCGGTCTTGGCGAGAACGTACTCGCGGTTGCGTCGGCACCAGTCGGCGTAGCGCAGCTTCTGGTCGCCGTCGAGCGTCATCACCTGGATGTCGCGGGCGTCTGATTTATCCGGCTTCGAGCAGACGGTCAGCAGCACCTGCGCTTCGGAGAGATTGATGAGCCGCGCATCCGCATTCTCGTTCGCCGCCAGTTCACGGCCATTCACGGCCAGGAGGAAGTCGCCTTCCTTCACGTCCGCGTAGCCTTGGGTGAGCGGGGCGAGGATGTGGGTCTCCCACGGTTCGGGCTTGAGCACGCGGGTGAACTTGTGCAGCCCGGTGGCCTTGTCCAGCTCGATATCTGCGCCGAGCACGCCGACCGGAACAGGCGCCGGTGGTTTGTAGGTGCTGTCGCCGCCATAGACATAGGTGTGAGAGGTCCCGAGTTCGCCGATGAGCTGGCCGATGACGTCGTTCAGCTCGCCGCGAGAGGAGATGCGATCGAGCAGCGGCTCATATTTCTTCCGCGCCGCAGGCCAGTCGACGCCGACCATGTGCTCGTCCCAATAGAAGTCGCGCTGCAGGCGCCAGGCCTCGGCGTAGATTTGCTTCCATTCGTCCTTCGGATGAACCGTGAGCGGGAGGGAGGCGAGCGTGACCATCTCCTGAACGTCGGGCGTTGGCTTGCCGACGGCGTCGGCGACCATCACTACACCGTCTTTGAACCAGGCCATGCGCTTGTTGTCGCCGCTGAGGGTGTAGCCGCCGACGCCTTCGAGCCACACATCCGCCTTGCGCGTTTTGAAGTCGTAGACGTTGAGCTGACCCTTGGGGCCGGGGCCGTCTTCGTCTTCGATGTCGCTCATCACGCCGGTCGGCGCGGTGATCCAGAAGAGCTTGCCGTCGCCCGCGCGCAGCGCGCTGCAATTGGCCGGACTCACCGGCAATTCCGACACGCGACCGACGATGCCGTCCAAATCGATCTTCACTTCAACCGGCGGCTTGTCGCTCGGCGTCGTCGATGGCCCGGTCGTTGGCGCGCTCACCGGCGCGGTGCTCGGCTTTGTACTGGCATCTTCGCTCTTCTCGTCCTTCGGCTCGTCGAGCATCTCCTCCGGCAGCAGGGGGCTCTTGCCGGTTTTCTCGAGCACGAGCACGCACGGCTTGGCCGACTGCGTCACCAGGAAGGTCGTATCCAGGTCGTCCAGCCGCGGCTGGAAAACGCGGTTGGACAGGAAGTAGAGGAACTTGCCGTTCGGATCCCACGTCGGCGAGTAGTCGTTCGTGAAGCCGGCGCTGATCGTCGTCGTCTTGCCGGTCGCCAACTCGCACAGCCAGATCATCTGCGTGCGGTTGTCGGCCATCCTGGTGTAGGCGATCCACTTATCGTCCGGCGAGAAGGTGTACTCGGTCAGTTCCCAGTTCTTGTCCTGATCGATGCTCTTCGATTCGCCGCTCTCGGCGTTGACCACGTAGAGCGTGCCCGTGAGGTCGGCGTAGGCGATCGACTTGGAATCGTGCGACCAGATCGGCGCAAAGAGCCAGCCCTTGCCGCCCGTGGTGAGGACGCGGTGCTTTTCCTTGCCGGCCGCGTCGTAGATCGCCAGTTCCTGTTCGCCGGTTTCGTCGGTGATGCAGACGACGTGTTTTCCATCCGGCGCGATCGAACCGGCGCGCTGGCGGATGCCCGAGTCGTCATCGGTGATCTGGACGATGCGTCCACCCGGTTTCGCCGGCGCCTTCCAGAGCTCGCCTCGGGAGGAAACGATCACGTGCTTGCCGTCGTTCGAGAGGTCGAAGTTTTCGAGCGTGGTGCCGGCGTTGGCGACATAGCCGCGTTCGCGGATGCGATCGGAGGGGAGCGTGATCTCGAGCTTCTTCGATTCGCCCGTCTTCGGATCGAGTACGAACAAATCCGCGCCCTCGACATAGACGATGTGTTTGCCATCGCCGTCGGCGATGCGGACGTCGTAGTCGGTGGAATGCGTCACCTGCTTCGCGTCCGAGCCGTCCGGCTTGGCCGACCAGATGTTGGCAGGAAACGTTCGTTCGGCGACGAAGAAGATGCGGCCTTCGGCCCAGGTCGGGTACTGCTCGACGGCTTCTTCCTTATCGAGCTGCCAGAACTTATTCGTGGTGAGATCGCCCACCCAGATTTTGGCTGCGGTGCCGCCGCGGTAGCGCTTCCAGGTTCCGTTCCAGAGGAACTGGTTGAAGGCGACCATTTTTCCGTCCGGCGAGAACGCGGCGGTTTCGGCCTTGCCGATCGGGACGATTTCCGGCTCGCCGCCGGTCGCGGGGATCTTGAACATCGTGCTTTGCGAGCCTTGGCCGCTTCGCCGCGCGCGGAAGAGAACGGATTTGCCGTCCGTCGACCAGCCGACGCATTCCTCGCGCGAAGGATGGAAGGTGAGGCGCGTCGGCTCGCCGCCGTCGACGCTCATCACGTACAGATCGCTGTTGCCTTCGTAATCCGCCGTGAAGGCGACCTGCTTTCCATCCGGCGAGAGGTGGGCCAGCACCTCGCCGCCGGGATGAGAGGTGAGGCGCATCGCGAGACCGCCGGCGGCGGTGGTTTTCCAGAGATCGCCGTCGGACGTGAAGATGATCGTATCGCCGTTGATCGTCGGATACCGGTAGTAGCCGTTGATGCCGGCAAACGATGACGAGGAGAAGACCGATGCAGCGCTCGTGGCGACGACGGCGCTGAGCAGGGCACGGGCATTTCGAAATTGCACTTTGAGAACCTCCAGTGGGATTGGCCGAGCGCGATGCGTTCGGCAGCGGCCTGTGGCCGCGTGTGGTTGCGGCCCGAGTTGCCGCGTTCCTCGCGGCGGCGGTTATACCAGACCGATCCGCCGGCGGGCAGCAGCGAAATCGCGAATCCGCCGTCGTGAAACCGGATTTGCTGATAAATCGATCGGGCGGTTTCGTTGCTCACTTCTCAGCCGTTGATAGGCGTTTGCAGATCGCTTGGCACAGGTCATGCGCTGCGAGCGGGATGCCGTGGGCTGACGCGGCACGTGGAAGCAAAAGCGTCGTCCCTCTACACTCGCGGGCATGACAGCGTCTGCGCGTCTTGAAACTTCCAGCCCGCGATTGGCGGGGCTGACCATCTGCACCTGGATCGTCATCGTCAATGTCGCGGTCTTCCTCCTCAGCAGCTACATCTTTCCCGCGACCAAGGTGAAGCTGGCGGTACCCGGCGGCGATTCCACCGGCGTCGAAACAGCGCTGTACCAGGACGTCCCCTCGCCGATGACGAGCGCGCTCCTCTTTTCATTCGCGACTGCCGTCGAGAGGTTTCAGATCTGGCGGTTCTTCACGTTCCAGTTTGTCCACGCCAATTTCTGGCACATTGCCGGCAACATGGTGGCGCTCACGTCGCTCGGGCCATTCGTGGAAGAATACCTGGGCCGCCGGCGATTTCTGGCGTTTTACCTGATGTGCGGCGCGACCGGGCCGATCGGGTTTCTGGTGCTGATCGCGACGGGCGGCGCGTACTCCGCGAGTTCGACGCTTGTTGGCGCGTCCGCGGGCGTGTTCGGCGTGCTGGTGGCGGCGGCAATCGTGGCGCCGCGGAATTACCTCGACCTCGTATTTCCGCCGACGCCGGTCAAGGTCAGGACCATGGCGATCATCATGCTCGCGGTGGCGGGGTATACGGTTTTTTTCCACGGCACGACACCCGGCCTGAACGCCGGCGGTGAGGCCGCCCACCTCGGCGGCGCGCTCATGGGTTGGTATCTGATCCGTCGCCCGGACCTGCTTGACTGGGCCGAGAACTGGGGCCCCACGCCCCGCGGCCGCCGTCACCCCTGACGCAAGCGTCTGCCAACCCTAAAGGGTTGATGTCAGGCGGTCACTTCGATGCTGACGAGAATGTCGGTCCCGTCGATGCGGGCGGTGTCGGTTCCGTCGCCGCCGTTGAGGTTGTCTTTGCCGCGGTTGCCGATGAGCAGGTCGTTGCCCGGGTCGCCTGCGAGGCGGTCGGCGGAGTTGCCGCCGACGAGTGTGTCGTCGCCCGCGCCGCCGTTGGCACGGTTGCGGTCGCTTCCGGTGTCGATGTAGTCGTCGTCGGCGCCGCCGGAGAGAATATCAGGCCCGCCGCGGCCACTGATGACGTCGTTGCCGTCGTCGCCGCTGAGGCGGTCTGCCGAGTTCCCGCCAGTGAGCGTGTCATTGCCGCTTCCGCCGTTGACGGTGTTGCGCCCGGCCCCGGCGTCGACGTAGTCGGACCCGTCGTCGCCGGCGAGTTGGTCGTCGCCGCCGCCGCCGCGGATCGTGTCGTTCCCCGCGCCGCCGAGAATCGTGTCAGGCAGCTTGTTGACCTGCGCCTTGAGTGAGTCGTTGCCGCCGAACCCGTTCATGACGATCCGCGAGACGACGCTGAGCGCGAATGTCTGGGTAGTCGATCCGCGCGTGACGCGAATGGTCTGGCTGTCGCTGAGCAGGGCGGTGATGACGTCGTCGCCATCGGTGCCATTGACATACAGCGTGCGCTCGGCCACCGTCGCCAGCGGCGCGACGATCGAAATGGTCCTGGCAAGCAACACATCGTGGGTCCCGTCACTCACTTTCAACACGATCTCGAAAGTGCCGACGTCGCCCAGCGAAGGCGTTCCCAGCAGGCTCGCGGTTCCGTTGGCGTTGTCTCTCACCTGCAAAAAGGCCGGGCCAGAGACGAGGGTGAAGCTCAGCGAGTCGCCGACGTCGCCATCGGTTGCGGCGAGGAGCTGCGAATAGGGCACGGATGCGGTTGCGCCCGGGAGGGTCGCTGTCGTCCAGAGCGGTGCCGCGTCGGCAACCACCGCCAGGCCGAGCGTCACAAAGCTCTCGTCGATCCCGTCACTTACCCGGATCCGAAATGAGTGCGCGCCGACATCACTGTCGCGCGGCGTCCCGGCGAGCGCGACGTCGCCATTCTCAAGTGCCACCAGCGAAAAGGACGTCAGTCCGTCGACCAGCGTATACGTCAGCTCCTGGCCGGCGTCGTCGTCGCTCGCGGCGATCGTCCTGGAGTAGGCGTGCCCGGCAGTCGCATTGCTCAGCGAGTTCGTCACCCAGACCGGCGCCGAATTGTGCCACTCATATGCACCGATATCGCTCGTGCCGAATCGGCCGATGTCGCGCTGGTCGGAAGACGTCGCCAGATCATCGTCGCCCGCATCAATCGCTGGCGAACCGTAGAGGATGTTGACGGTGGGCAATCCTCCGCCGTGATCGGCGAGCGTGCCGAGTTTCGCGTCGAGCGGCTGCGCGACAGTTCCGGCGTAGTTGGCGAGTGCGCCGTCGGCGATGAGCGAGTTGCTCGCCATCCGGCCGACGAGTGTGTGAGTCACGAGCGAGTCGATGTCATAGTCGTCCCACGCGACGTCGACGCCGCCGGTGTTTCCCGCGATCAGGGTGTTTTGGATTGTCAGTGTCGGCGTGGAACCGTCGGCCAGGTCCAGGCCTGCAGCATGATCCGAATCGTCAGTGCTGTTGAGTGCGATCGTCGTCCCGGTCAATTGCAGGGTTGAGTGCTGCGCGTAGATGCCTCCGCCGCGGGCGATGCGAAGTGTCGATTCCGTCGTCGTGATCGAATTGCCTGCGATCGTGCAATTGGTCAACGTGTGCGTGCCCTGATCGAGGAAGAGGCCGGCCCCTTCGCCTTCGGATGAGGTCGACTCGAGCGTGACTTGCTGCGGCGCGTCGATCGTATTCTGTGAGATCGTGCAGCGTAAGAACGTTGCATCGCCCACGATCATCGCGCCGCCGCCGGCGCTGCCTGCCGAATTGTGGTCGATCAGACAGTCGACCATGTTGATCGAGTTGTTCGCGTTTCCCGAGGCGATCGCGCCGCCGGCGGTTGTCGCGTGCGAATCCGTGATGCGGACGCGGCTCAGGTCGAGTGCCGAGGCGTGATCGACATAGATTGCCCCGCCCGTCCCCGCTTCACCGCCGCTGAGTGTCAGGTCGGCAATGGTCAGGTTCGCGCCGCTCGATTCATTGCCGAGGGTGAACAGGCGAACCTGGTGGTTGCCGGAGATAGTCAGCGCGTCGCGGCCGGGGCCGAGGATCGCCAGGTCCTTGGTGATCTCCAGCCCGCTCTCCAGCGTGATCGTTCCGGTGAGCCCGGTCAGATCGACGGCGTCACCCGCGCCTGCATCGGTGATGGCCTGTCGCAGCGAGCCCGGCCCGGAATCGTTCGTATTCAAGACGCGCAGCGAGTTTTTCACCACCAGCGTGACCGTGACGTCCGCGCCGGCGATTCCGTCGCTCACGTGGATGGTGAAGGTGTGGCTGCCGATGTCATCGATCGCCGGCGAGCCCGAGAGGGTCGCAGTGCCGTTTTCGTTACTGCGGACATCGAGAAACGCCGGCGCACCCGCGAGCGAGTAAGCGAGCGGCTGGCCCGCATCGATATCGTCGGCCGACACGGTCATTTCGTACACGCCTTGGTAACGGGCGATGTCGAGCGTCGTCGTCGGCCAGGTCGGCGCGGTGTTGTGCCACTCGTACGCGCCGATGTCGCTCGTGGAGTAGCGCCCGATGCCGCGTGCGTCGGTGCTCGGCGCGTAGGCATCGGCGCCGGCGTTGATCGCGGGCGAGCCGTAGCGCAGGTCGACGGTGAGCGTCGCTCCGCCGTGGCCGTCGAGCGTGCCGAGCATCGCATCCTGTCCGATGATGTTGCCGTTCGTGCCATTGACGAAACCGGGCATGTGCGTGACCGATTCGATCAGGTTGTGGCCATGGTCGACGAGATCGATTTCGCTGCCGAGCTGCTCGGTGACGTCCTCCGCGCCACGGTTGTCGGCGAAGAGGTTGTTGGCCAGGGTGATGTCGAACGCGTTGGCGGTGATGGCGGTGGTGCAGAAGAAGGCGCCCGCGCCATCGGCGCTTGCGCCGGTCCCCGTGCCGAGAGCCGCGACGTTGTCGGCAATCGTGTTGTTGGTGAGGGAGAGGGTGAAGTCGCCGTCGTTGTCGGCGTTCGATTCCGCGCCGGCTGATTCAAAGTAAAGCCCGCCGCCGCGGGTGATCGCGCCGCTCCCGCTGCCGACCGTGAGCCGGTTGTCGGCGATGGTGGAGTTGCGGATGTTCGCGCTGAGAATCCCTCCGCCAAGCCCGTCGAGGCCGCTGCTGGCCCGCGCGTAGATGCCGCCGCCGATCGAGAGCGACGGGCTCGTCACGGTGTTGGAGGCGATGGTGCTGTCGGTCAGCGAGAACGTGAGGATGCCGGGCGCCGAGGACTCGGTGCCGTCGCGGGCGTAGAGGCAGATGCCGGCGCCGACGGCGGCGTAGCCGCTGCTGGATGCGGAATTGCCGAGGATGCTCGATTGGTTGATGGTGAGCGTGAAGTTGTCGTCGTCGTAAGCGATCGCCGCGATCGCGCCGCCCTGTCCGGCATCGTTGGCGGTGAACCTGACGCGGGTGAGCGTGAGCGAGCCGCTGCCTTCGGCGCGCCAGCCGCCGCCGAAGCCGTTGCCGCCTTCGCCGTCGCGGATGGTGAGGTCGCGCACGACGACGACGCCCGCCGTCTGGCTGAAGACGCGGGAGGTGTGGTTGCCGCTGATCGAAAGCAGATCCTGTCCCGGGCCGAGCAGGGTGAGGGATTTGTCGATCGTCAATTCGCTCTCGAGCGTAATGGTTCCGGAGAGTCCGGTGAGGTCGATCGTGTCGCCGGAGGCGGCCTCGTCGATCACCTGCCGGAGCGAACCGTCGACGGCGTCGTCGAGCGTGGTGACGGCAATGGTGGCGAGGAGCGCGCGGGTCTCGAGCGATTCGATGCGGCACCGGGCCCGGGTGTGTCGCCGGGAAGACTTGCGGACCTTGCGTTCTCGATTCGATCGGCTCATCGGAAAAGTCTCCTGGACGCGGCTTTGACGCCGTTGGAACCGCGCCGCGAATTCAACCCGCGCGCTGCGATGAAAATCGGGTGCTACGGACGACGCCTTGAGGGGATATGACGATCAATAGAAGTGGTCGAAGTGGACTGCGAGAGCGGTATTGGGATGGCAGCTGTTATCAGTCGGAAGAGCGCTCAGATGCCGGTGTCTGACCAGAACCACCGCCGGGAAGGTCCGCGCGTCCTCCGCACAACACGAGGGAACGGAGGGGATTTCGATGGATCGTGGTCTGACGCGAGGTGTATGAAGCGCTGTCGTTTCGGCGGGGCGGAAACCCGCGCGCCGGAAGGGAGGGGTTGCATGTTCGTACGACAGAGAGTGGGTCGCGCAATTGGCACTGATCCGGCACGCCGTGCCGGGGTTCGTCGATCTGCGGAGGGTAAGTCGGCGAAATGCAACGAAATGCAAGAGAATGCAACACTCTGCGGAACTCGCACACGCAGTGGTGTACATGGAGTTAAGATCCTGTCGGATCGTAATTTATGGTTCAAATCGGGTGTTGCAGGTTGGCGGGGCGACGTGGGCTGGGTGTTGCACCGTCAGGTTCGGGTCTTTGAAGCCGTCTCGGCAGGGAAAGCCGGCTGGATACAGCCGCCGGGGCTGCTCGGCGACGAATTGCTGGACGGTGCGATGGGCTCGAAGAAGGTATCCAATGACGAACGTTTTTCGGTCCCGAATCCGGCATCGCTATTCCGGGGTACGCGATCGGTTGTTGCGACGCGGCAGCGGGTCGACGTGCTGTGTCCCGATCAGGGCGGGTTTGACCTGATTGCCGGAATCCGCGTATCCTCGAAACTCTGTGCACAGTTGCCCGCGATGGGCCTGATGGCACCGAAGGTTATGTCGGTCCGGGCGTCACGGAGGAAGGCCCTCATCCGCTCGGCTCACCCCGCGGGATTTATGTTTTGGCCCTACGCCCGCGACGATGGACCTGAAGTTTGGGGCTTTCAGATTGGCACCAGTGACGACCTCCAGACCATTGCCCAGGAGCACACCGTGAAACTTCAACTAGCCGGAGCATTGCTGATCGCCCTTGCCGCGGGGTGCGCACCCACGACCCAGACGGCCCCAACGCAGGCGAAGATCGGCGTCGATGGGAACGTGAAGTACGGGACCTTCGCACGCGAAAATATCGCCAAGCTCGACCCGCCGACCCCGATCACCGAGCTCTATGTCGCCGGCGACAGCGTGTTCGGTTACACCAAGGACAACACGGTCTACTCGCTCTCGGGCGCCCTGGAAGTTCGCTACATCCAGCGTCTGGCCAAGGACGACGTGACGCTCCGTCGCCCGATCGCGTATGGCGAAGACACGATCTTCCCGACGACGCTGGCGATCAAGGTGGTCGACAAGGGCGGCAATATCCTTCGCACGCTCAGGCTGCCGAATCCGCTCACCAGTGATGTTCGGCTGGATCAGCGCGGGCTCCTGCTCGCCGGAACGGCCGCGCCAACGGGGGGCCGCGTTTCGGTCATCGATCCGCAGCTGACCGTCCGCCCGGTCGTGGGCGACACGCTCATCGGCTCGGTCTACTCCGCGCCGGTCGGTTTCCAGGGGATCATCTATGCGGCCGCCGACGACGGGAACGTCTACGCGATCGGACCCGACAACCGAAACGCCTGGCCGCTTAGCGACATGCGGTTTGCCACCAATCGCGCCGTGAAGGCCGATCTGGTGATCGACGAGTATGGGCTCTTCGTCGCGTCGAGCGATACTAAGCTCTACGCGCTCGACCGTGCGACGGGGCGCATCAAGTGGCGATTCATGGCCGAAGTGCCGCTCGTCCAGACGCCGATGGTTACCAGCGATCGGGTGTACCAGGTCGTCGACGGGAAAGGGCTCGTGGCGATCGACAAGATCAACGGCAAGCTCTACCGCGACGCGCTCTGGACCGCCGAGGGAGTCACTCAGGTACTCGCAACCGACGACAACTTCGTCTACGGCGTCGAAGGCGGGAACAAGCTCGTGGCGCTCGGCAAAGACGACGGCAAGGTGAAGTTCGACCTGACCGGCGACTTCACGATGTTCGCCGCCGACGCCAGCGGCCGCATCTTCGCCGCCACGCCCTCCGGAACGATCGCCAGCTTCGTGCGCCGGCCGTATACCGGCCAGAACATGGCGGACGCGAAGTGATGCAGAGCCCGCGCGAAGCGATTGTTGTCTCGCGAGAAGGGCTTCGCAGTTCCCGCAGTGGATTCGCCGATCGAACAGTGGATTGCAGAATGGGCCGTCGGTTCATTCTGCAATTCGCTTTTCTTCGGAGAGTGTTTTTTGACTTGTAGGGGTTGATCCCCAGGTTGCAGAGATGCCCCGGTATTTCCCCAGCTTCGAGCAGTTCTGCGACGCCGCTCGCGATCACGATATGGTCTGCGTCTACCGGCAGTTGCTCGCCGATCGTTTGACGCCGGTGACCGCATTCGAGGTGCTGGGCCGTGACGATCATGCGTTCCTGCTCGAGAGCGTGGTCGGCGGTGAGCAGATCGGCCGGCACAGCTTTATCGCGACCCGGCCGCGCGCGGTCTATCAGTCCAAGGGCCAGAACGCGCTCTTATGGAAGGCCGGCGAAACGACCCGGACTTTCGAGACCGCCGATCCGCTCAAGGATCTTCACGACTTAATCGGCAAGACGCGACTGGCGCGCGACGAGCGTCTTCCCGCATTCACCGGCGGCCTGGTGGGGTACGCGGGCTATGACCTGATCCGATATTACGAATCCGAAAAGCTCAACGACCCGCCGCATGACGATCGCGCGCTGCCGGATGTCAGCTTCGGGCTCTACGACGAGCTGGTGATCTTCGACCACGTCGACAAGACGCTGCGCGTCGTCGCGAATGCCAGAGTGAGCAGTGAGCAGCGGGCGGCGGGCAGTGAAGAAGACAACACGGCAGGCAAGCCTATCGCGACACCGGAAAGCGGTTCCGGAGCAGATCCTGCCCAGCGCGCACTGCCCACCGCCCACTTGCGCCAGCGATACGACGAGGCGTGCCGGCGCGTGGACCTGATCGTCCAGCGACTTCAGCAGCCGTCGATGCTGCAACTCGGCGAGATCGATCTCACCTCGGCCGGCACGATTGCCTCTCGCGCCAATCTCTCGCGTGAGCAGTTTGAAGACGCGGTGCGCAAGGGACAGGAATACATCAAGGCCGGCGACATCTTCCAGTTCGTGCCCAGCCTCCGGTTGCGGGTGCAGAGCGATGCACAGCCGCTGGACGTCTACCGCGCGCTGCGGGTGGTGAACCCGTCGCCGTTCATGTTCTATCTGAAGAGTCCGCAGTGCACGCTGATCGGTTCGAGCCCGGAGATCCTCTGTCGTGTCAAGGACGGGGAGGTGACGACACGCCCGCTCGCGGGAACCCGTCGCCGAGGAAAAACACCGGCCGAAGATGTCGCGCTCGAAAAGGAATTGCTCGCCGATCCCAAGGAGCGTGCCGAGCACATCATGCTGGTCGATCTGCACCGCAACGACATCGGCCGGGTGTGCAAACTCGGCAGCGTGCGCATCGTCGAGAAGATGGTGATCGAGCGGTACAGCCACGTGATGCACATCAGTTCCGACGTGCGGGGCGAACTGGATGAATCGTGTAACGCTTTCGACGCGCTCCGCGTGAGCCTCCCGGTCGGAACGGTGAGCGGCGCCCCGAAGATCCGGGCAATGCAGATCATCGACGAACTCGAACCGACGCGCCGCGGTCCTTACGGCGGGGCGGTTGGATATATCGACTTCGCCGGCGACATGGACACGTGCATCGCGCTGCGGACGATCGTCCACCGCCAGGGCCATTACGACGTGCAGGCAGGCTGCGGCGTCGTCGCCGACAGTGTGCCGGCCAGCGAGTACGAGGAAGCGATGAACAAAGCCCGCGCGCTGCTCAAGGCGGTGGAGGTGGCGGGCAAGGGCCTGGGAATGGGCGCATAAGGGTTTGGGGCGGAGGGTAGCGCCGTACCGTTGCCTGTCATTTCTATTTGGAAGCAATCGAATTGTCGGTCCGCGGCAAATCCAGAGTCACCTCGGCGTGAGCTACGCATCGACGGAATCACTTCTTGAAGGTCAGTTTATCGTGCGTGGTGAGATGGACAGCGAGGCGTCGCCGCCGGGCGATGCAAGGAAGCCGGCACGGTCCGCGCGACAAAAAAGGAAGAAATTGCCGCGCCGGTCAATCCTTCCGCCTGGCCTGGTCGCCGAGCCGGACAAGATGCGGAAGATGCTGGCAGATTACATCCAGCTCACGGCCTGGTGGCGCGGCCGTCCGCCGACGCCAAGCTTCCGCCGCGCCTCGAGCAGGTGCTGCTGGAACTGATGAAGGGCGCCTCTGTGAAACAAATCGCCCACGCGCTCGGCATCAGGGTTCACACCGTCCACGACGACACGAAAGAACTTCATCGCCGGTTCGGCGTGAACTCGCGTGGCGAATCGCTCAATCGGTTTCTGCCGCGCGGGTGATCGAACCCTGTACGCTTGCCTTACGGCTTACCGGCCTGTGGGGCCTGTGGGCCGTCGCGGGAAATGTAAAGAATCTCAATATCGAAATGGAGCGTCGAGTTGCCCGGAATTGCCGGCGGCGCACCGACAGCGCCGTAGCCGAGATTCGGCGGCACGATCAGATGTCGCTTTTGGCCGACCTTCATCCCCAGAACACCTTCAGCCCAACCGGCAATCAGTTTGTCCACGCCGAGTCGAAACGTAAACGGTTCGTTCCGCGGAAGCGAACTGTCGACCATCGTCCCATTCTCCAGCGTCAGCGTGTAGTGACACGTCACGCGATCGCCTTTCTGCACGGTCATGTTGTCGAAACCCTGTTCGATGATTGTTAGCCCGCTCGGCGTGACGGTCTGTTCGCCGGCAGGCTGGGTGGCAGGTTCTTCGGCGAAGCAAAAGACGGCCAGCATCGCACCGGCGGCGATCATCGGAAAGATTCGTTTCAGCATGTTCGTTTCTCCAAAGGGGCGACGACTCGTTCGACGCGATGTTATCGGCCAGCCATGCCTGATCACAAGCGACAATGTCCGTGATGTGTTTGGCCGATCTTAACGGTATGATTGAGATGGGAGGGGCGATGTCGACCCAACATGAAGGAGCGGACGTGAGCAAGAGCATCAAGGACTGGCTTGCCGAGGGCGAGACCATCTACACCGCTGCCATGGATGAATACCAGGCCCTTGAAACGCAGATCATCGAATTGGAGCAGCGGCTTGCGCTCAAGCGCGAAGAAGTGAACATCATCGCTGAAAAGCTTGGCAAGCCTGCCATCGAAGGCAGCCGCCGGCTCAGTGCCGAGATCGTCGAGCGCGGCCACCCCAACAGCGTTCCCAACAGCCAGGCGACGATCGCCCGCGCGTTGCAGGGCCGAGGTCTGGGACGATAATCTTGTCGCAATGCCGGAACTCATTCCCATCATTGTCCACCCCCTCGTCTGCACTATCATCCGGCCATGCAATGCACATGGCTTTGTTCGTTGTTGATCGGTTCCCAGTTGATGTTGGCGGAGCCGAGTTCGCGACCGGCAACTGCGCCAACGACCCAGCCCGACAAACAAAGCGCCGATTCACCCACCACGTTTCTCGGTGACCTCAACTCCGCGCCGGCAACGATCACCCGCGGAAACAACCGCATCCTTTATCTCGCCCAGGATCACGATTGCGCAGTCTTCTCACGTATGGAGCCGGTGACCGGACGCGAATTGTGGTTCAGCGATGGAACCAAAGGCGGTACTCGCCTCATCACCGACCTGGAGCCCGGCGAAGGCTCCAGCGAACCCAAGGACATCACGCCGATCGGTCACGGCCAATTCCTCTTCACCGCGGCCGTCGGAAGTCGCGGCCGGGCGCTATACGTGACCGACGGGACGGCCCAAGGCACCGCGCTGCTCGTCGACGCGCAGGACCCATCGAGCAGTGAGTCGTACCTGAACCTTACCCGCGTCGCTGATCGAGGATTCTTCCTTGTGCGATCCGAGGATCGCCCGGTGGCTGGCGACGCCTCGGCGGAAACGGTCAATGCAGACTTGTGGGTGACGGACGGAACGCCCGGCGGCACACGCCTGGTGCGCCAATTGCCCGCCGCGGGGAATATCCGATCCACGCTGGCGTTCGGCGATCGGTTCGTGGTGCAGATCACTTCGCCGCGCAGCGTCGTCTGGGTCAGCGATGGAACGCCGGAAGGCACCACGGCGGCGAGCCTTCCGATTTCCGGCACGCCGGTGGCAACGAGCGAGTTTTTCTGGTTTGTCGGGCCGAATCGATCGCTCAAGCGCGCCGACGCATCGCTGGGCTCGATCATCGACGTCGATGCCCGCGTGAACGCCGAGGGACTGGATACTGAACCCAATGCGCTATCCACGCTCGATGACCTGGTCTTCTACAAACCCAAGCAACATTGGGCCTTGTTCGTCACGAAGGATGGCAAGCCCGGGACGACCAAGATGCTCACCGAGAAGTTCAAGATGTATCGCCTCGGTACGCCCAAAGCCGTCAAGGGGAAGGCGTTCTTTTTCGCGTCGCCGCCGGCCATCAAGATTCAGCGCGACGGCAGGCAGGAGGCCGCCTATCCCGCCGACGACCTCTATGTGACCAACGGAACGCCCGAGGGGACGAAACTGGTGCGCAGTGGTCGCAAACCCAATCAGGGCGGATTTGTGAGTCCATACTTTCGAGGATCGACCGAAAATGGCGTGTTCTTTCAGGCCGATCTCAAGGCGACGTCGGAGTTCTATTACACGGATGGCACGCCAAAAAAGTTCCAGCGCGTCATCGCATTGCCCAAGGCATCCGGCACCGGCGATTTCTACGGGCCCGAGCAGCAGGGTGCGCAGAAATCTTACTTCACCTACAGCGACGGAAAGAGCGACGCGCAGCTGTACATAAGCGATGGTACGCCCCAAGGCACGATCAGCCTCACGACATCCAATGCGACTGCGACCGACGACTCGATGCCCGTGTTTGTCAGGCTGCCCAATGGATGTCTGGTGGGCACGGCCAACACTGGCGTCGGCGGCCGCCGACTCTTTGTCAGCGACGGTACCCTCGCCGGCACCCGCGCGGTCGACACCGCGCCGGGAAAGGATAGCGGTCTGTTGATTGACGTCTTTAACGATCCGCGCATCGGCGAGAAACACTTTGTCGTGGTCGGCGACAACGCGTTCTTCCTGGTGCGGAACCCCGCCTCGGGTCTATCGTTGTGGAAAAGCGACGGTACGGCGCCGGGCACCAGGCAGTGCGCGGTGGTCGCTCCCGCTGACAAGTCACCCCCGATTACTCAGCTCCCGCTCTATGGAGGGAGCAGGAGCGTGTACATCGATTACACGAAAGACGATCACACGCGTCGCCTGCTGCGATACGACACCTTTGCAAACAAGCTGAGTATCGAGTGGGATGAACCCGCGCCGGCAAAGCCGTCTGCGGCCCAGGAGCATCGCAGGTTTGAACCCGATCGCGGACCCGGGCCGATGATGTCGTCGCTTTCGAACGGCGTCGTCTGGGGCGATCGCCTGGTCATCGATCGGAGGAACGGCCCGGAGGCATTTCTGCTGCTTCTCGCCGCTGCGGAGCCGTCTACAAAGCCGATCGTTCTGCACGATGGCATTCGCCGCGGCGCGATGGTGATACCCTTCGCAGACCGGGAACTCTCCGAACGCGCGGGCAAATGTTACTACCTCGCCGCCGGTGATGATGGGATGGCTCTCTGGGAAACCGACGGCACGGTCGAAAACACGCGCTCGGTGAGCAGTTTCCGTTCGGAGCGTTTCGCGGATCCCGAAGCGGTCACGACCGATCGCGAGGTGTACGTTCGGACGGGAGCGTTGAACCCGGGTGGCCTCGACCTGCGTTATGCGAGTGCTGACATGGTGCGTTACGACCTGGACACGCGACAGCTCTCGCGCTTTGGCGCGCTGCCCAGAAGTGATCGCTCGGTGGGTCCGGAGTTCGTCCAGGCTTCACACTTTTTCAACGACGGCGAACTGACCTATTTTATTGCCACGGGCAGCGACAACCTGCGCGGCCTGTATGCGACGCGCGGCACGCCCCAAGACACATGCCGGTTATGGTCGCTCGGCCCGATTTCGGCGGCGGCCTTGACCGAAGAGTGCATCGTACGTGTGCGAGGGACGGTGCTGGTCGCTACGCCGAGCGGCGAAGTGCTGACGACCGATGGAACGCCGCAGGGCACGCGCATCGACGAGAAGCTGACCGCGCAATTCAGGGGAATGTCCCCGAAACTGCGCTCGCTGGACGCAGCGCATGCATATGTCGTCGCCCGCACACCGCGCTTCGGCGCCGAGCCTTGGCTGATCAACGAAAGCTACCGGCCGCTAGCTGTGCCAGTCCCCTCAGAGCCGGCAGGGGCGACGACCGCGCCGAGCACGGCACCCACGAGTCGATCCGTTACGCGCCCTGCAACCCGGCCGAACTAAGACCAGAACTCGCGCCCGACATACCAGAAGAATGCGGCAGACATCCAGCTGGCGATGAATGTCAGCGCCACCGAGACGCAACCCGCCCGTTCGACGCCGGGGTAGAGACTGATGATGAAGAACACGCCCAGCACCGCGAGTGTGCCAAAACCCAGGCCGCGCGCAAAGTGATGAGGCGTTGCATCGAGCGACTGCGTGCTGGGCATGACCTCGATCATCCACAGGGCCAACGCGCCGATGCCCACGCTGCAGAGCATGTTCCACCACGACATCTCCTCGCTCCAGTTGGCGAGTGCCTTGTGCAATGGCTTGGTGTTGAGCACGAGCAGGATGGCAACGGCAGCGAGCGCGGATAATCGCGCGGGCCAGCGGAGCGAAAATCGCGTGACGCCTTCGACCGGCTTCGTGCCGAGAAAAATCGCGACCGCGATCGCGCCCGAGACCAGCAGCAGGGCCAACCGGTACAGCCACTCAGGTACATCGAACCTCAGCACGAGGCTCGCGACGCCGACCAGCGGAAGCAGGCAGAGCACCAGCAACGAAATCGCCGTGACCTGCATCGCCAGTCCCTGCTGATGGCGCAGACGATTGATCGGTTCTCCCATCCAGCGGAGCCGCAGCGAAATGCGGATGCTGTCGCCGCACTCCGGGCACTTTCCCGCCGGCGGCAGGCCGCGGAGGTTGTAGCCGCACGTCGCGCAGGGGACGTCTTCGCGAATGGCGTGTACGGGAGCTGTCATGCGGATGGCAGATTATCCTGCGAGGCCGATTCCAGCCGCGCGAGAATGTTTTTGAGCGTGGCGAGAATATCTGACTGCGTCGAATCGTTCCGCGAATCGCCGTCCATCGTCTTGGCAGCGAGCGCGGGACCGTAGGTCATCAGGATGGTGCCCAGTAGCTTGCCGGCCTTGGTGACCGGGTGAATGTCGGCGTAGCCGACGCTCAGGCACGTGCTGGTGTAGAGCAGGGCATCGGTGATGTCGCAAACGCGCGGGTTCGTGCCTTTCTCGAAATGGAGGAACAAGACCGCGCTTGCGAACACGACGATGGCGGTCTTGTTCGCCGGCTCGCTGGTGAGCTTGGCCAGCCAGTCGTCGACCGCAATCCGTTCAGGAATCTGCACGCCAAACGCCGCCAGGCCGTAGTTGAGATCTTCACGCCAGGACATTTGTTATTGAACCACGAAGACACGAAGTCGCGGAGTTGTGTTTTGAACGGTGTCAGATTTGCGCGCGATTCAATGTTCAATCAGACGCGCGGGTCTTCTGCATTCAAATTACTCTGACAAGTCGTTGAAGCTCATTCCGACATTCAAGCGGCAAGCGACAACTGCGTGACTTCGTGCCCTCGTGGTTCACCTTTCTTCTGAGACCCCGACCCGGCGGCGGAGGCTGTCCCGGCAGAATCCGGGACAGCCTGCGCGCCACACCCCAACGCGCCAAGAGTTCACGCGTCTTTATGCTCGCCGTTGACGGCATTGCGGTCGCCATTCGCCGCGCCGTCGTCGCGCTTCGTGAGGTTTTCTACCACGCGTCCGGCAACGAGCTTGAGATCGTCGGGCATGGTTCGCATGAGCCCGTCCATGGCCGTTCCCAGGCTTGCGGCACGCATAAACTGCTCGCTCATCTTCGCCATGGTGGTCGGGTCGCCGAAGATCTGCATCTGCGCCTTGGCCATCATTGCGCCCATCGCTTCGGCGCTCTTGATGCGGAACTCCTTCTCGGCCTCGATGCGAAGCTTCTCGAGTTCGAACCGCAGGGCGGCGTCGCCGAACTCGCTTCGGTTGGCCAGGCTCTGGCGCTCGACTTCCACCCGCGCCTGCTCGACGTTGACGTCGACCATCTTCAGGGCGCGATCGCCTTCAGCACGACGGGCGGCGCTGGTCGCATCGGCCTCGGCGAGCTTCAGGCGGGCCATCGACGTCATCTCGGCTGCCTGCTTCTCGGATTCGGCCTTCTTCACGTTGGTGTACGCCGCGACGTCCGCATCGGTCTGGTCGCGCAGCTTCTTCTCGTTGATCTGCTGCTGGGCGGCGATCAACTTGGTCGCCGCGACGCGCTCGGCCTCGCTGGTGATCTCGACCGTCGTCACCAACTGCTTGGCGCGTTCGCGTTCGGCTTCCGCGGTCAGCACCTGTGCCTGGGCGGCGGCGCGTTCCTGTTCCTTTTCGGCGATGGCGATTTCGCGCATCCGGCCGGCGACTTCGATCGACTTGCTCTTGTCGATCATCGCCGTCTCCTGCTCCTTCTGCCGCGCGACGAGCGCCACCTGCTTCATGATGTTCGCCGATTCGACCGCGAGCGTACGCTCGACCTCGGTCGTTTCGATCATCTTCATCTTTTCGATGTCGCGCCGCGCGATCGCTTCATCCTGCGTAATCTTGAACTCCTGCACTTCACGCGCGCGCTGCGCCTGAACCGTCGCGACTTTTGCCTTCTGTTCGGCTTCGAACTCGGCCTGTTCTCTCTCCATGCTCAGGACTTTCTTCTTGGTCGCGACGTTCTTGGTCACGATCTGTTCCGAAGAAAGCTGCTCGATCTCATTGCGCTCGACCTTCGCCTTCTGCGTGATCTCGGCGATCTTGCGAAGTCCCTGCGCGTCGAAGACGTTGCGCTCCTGGAGTTGAGCCGTGTCGGTCTGATCGAGCGAGCTGATGGTGACGCTTTCGAGCGTCAGGCCGTTGCTGGCCAGGTCGTGGGTGATGATCTCCTGCACGCTGCTGGCGAACTCGTGCCGCTTGCTGTGGAGCTCGACGAGGTCTTTCGTTGCGGCCACGGTACGCAGCGCGCTCACGAGCTTTTCCTGTACGAGTTCGCTGACCGCGCCCGGATCGGTGTTCTTCGAACCGAGCGATCGGGCGGCCTGGAGGATGTCCTCCTTGTTCGCCTGCACCTTGATGTAGAACTCCGCGCTCAGGTCGACGCGGAGGTTGTCCTTCGTGATCAGGGCGTGCGCGCCGCGGCGTTCGACGTTGAGGCGCATCGTTTCCAGGCTCACGGGGATGAGCTGGTGGACGACCGGGAAAACGTATCGGCCGGAATCACAGATGACTTCCGCGCCGCCCCAGCCGGTGCGGACGAACGCCATGTTCGCCGAGCTCTTTCGGTAGAGCTTGGTGACCATCGTGAGGAAGGCGCTCACGATCAATAGCAAGCCGCCGAGGACCGACAGCACCGCCTGTGCACTGAAGGCAAGGCGGCCATCGGGAACGACCCATGGGCCGATCGCCAGAACCGCACCGAGAATGAACATCACGAAGATAATCATGACGAAGCTCCTTTTCCCTGTTGTTGATCACGCATGGCTCGGCGCCGCCCGGAACGACTGAAGTCGGTCCGGCGTCGTCACGTAGAACACGCGTTCGTTTCGATCAAATCGCATCAGCACAATCGCACGATTGGCCGAGATGATTTCCTGTCCGGGCGCAACACGGCAGGGCACCTGAATGCCCACGCCGCTGCCGTCCAATACTTTCGCGAGGCCGAAGTTGTCGTCGATCGGCAGGATGGCGGTGCCTTCCTGGCCGACGAGCTGCGGCAAGGTCTTGGCCGTCGATTCATCGCGCGGCATCACCTTGTTGAGCGCGCGGGTGATGAGCGCAGTGAGCGTCAGCGCGATGCCGGCCGTGATCGGCAGCGACATGAAGCCGACCTTGTCGCCGTCGGCGATGGTCTTGTGCAGGAGCTGGTTCGTCGCGAAGCCGGTGATGCCCCAGCAGATGAGCAGGATCATCACCATCAATGACAATGGCACCTTGCCGAAGCCGATGAGGTGAAGCAGCGACATCGCGCCGAAGCTGGACGACTTCTCGCCGTCGGCGTCGTGGTCCGAATCGCTGTCGTGATCCGAATCGCCGTCCGCGTCGTGATCGGCTTCAGCTTCCACTTCCGCGCTGGGCTCCCAGCGCAGATCGTTATCGGCGTCGGCGTCAACATCGTGGTCGACTTCGAGGCCGTGATCCGAATCGATGTCGTGATCGGCATCCGCATCCAGGTCGTGATCGACATCGGCATCGCCAAAGGTGATGCCCGTCATCACGTAGACGCCGAGGTACGTCAGCGCGATCAGAAACGGCGCGAGGTAGATCAAGTTCCACCAGCCGAGTATCCATTGAATGGTCATGATCGCGTTCCCACGGGTCCCGTGGGCCTCCTGACAGAGAGATATGCTAACGAAACCCGGGCGGGTGCGGGGGAGATCGGGGTTCCAAAGAAGACGTCGAAATCGAACGCACGTAAGTCGTCAATCGATCCATAAGTTAAGAAAATAGCAGGAGATGGCTCATCCGCCGCCGGATTCGCATGCTTGACGACGCGGCGGTTTGCCCCACGAGGCCGTGGCGGCCCGAGTTACGCGCGTTCTGGCATGCTTCGAATCGAATGTAAGTGCTTCAGCGAAGGATTGGCCGAAGGTGAAAACGCCTTCATCCGCCAGCGAGAAGCCGCTCGCGGTACCTGGCAAGGCAGGCAACGATTTCCGGCCGTACGACGATGCCGTGGCGAATCGCGTAGAGCTGCCGGACGACATCATCGACCGATTTCGAGCGGTCGGCTCGGAGCAGCACCGCGCCCGCGACCGCCGCCGAGCGCGAGTAGCCCGCTTTACAGTGAAGATAGACCCGGCCGGATCGCGAATGTTGGTCCACGAATGCAAGCGCGCGGTCCAACTGATCCAGCGAAGGCGCGGTGAGATCGGGAACCTGGATGCTGCAATAGGGCAGCGCGCGAAATAGTGCGGCCTCCGAAAACTCGCCCGTCAAGTCGAGTACCGCGACGACACCCTCGTCGACTGCGTGCTCCGCTTCGCGATCGGTTAGCCGTCGGCCGATGAGCAGCGAATCGTTCACCGCGTCATACGCGTTGGATCGCTTCGTGTAGCCGCACCATGATAGCCACTGCCCGACCAGAAACGGGCCGAGCACGAGGTGCGTTGCGAGCGGAATCTTTCCGTCGCGCTTGCGATAGATCGAAGCGCCCGCGCCGAAGTAGCTCGAAGCGGCGATCGCGAGCGAAGTCGCCGGCCAGAGCAGCCAGAGCGACCACCAGACGTAACTGAACGACAACGCGGCAAGCAGCAACGAGAGCGCGAGGTAGCGAAAGCCGACCTTGCGATTGCCACGAGCGCGATCGGGTGCCCCGGGGCAACGTACTCGTTGACCCGCGTTGGAGACTGCCGGTACGTCAACGGCGCGGGTCATGAGTACATGCCCCGGGGCACCCTTCGCACTCCGATCCTTGAACGCGTAATAACACACCGTCGCCAAGCCAAATCCGCCGACGATGTCCACCACATGGTGCTGGTAGATCAGCAGCGTCGAGAACCCGATCAGGCTGAACCAGAGGTGCACGAGCCCGCGGACAATGCCGCGCGTGTGCCGGACATAGGTGCCGACCAGGATCGTCCGCAGCGCGATGTGAAGCGATGGAAACAGGTTGTGCGGCTGGTCGAACGAGTCGAGAAACCGAAAGATCGGCCCGAGCCAGCCGTCCACGCTCGGCCGCGGCACGGCGGTCGTCAGCGGCATCAGCCAGAAGAATACGCCCGCTGCCGCGATCGCAAACATGATCCGTTTCGCCAGCGTCATGCGTTCTTCACGACTCGCGCACATGAACGGCGCGAAGAAGAAGAACAGGTCGATCGACATGTACGGGATCACCAGGATCGGCACGAACGGAATGAACCGTTCCCACGCGTAGTACCACGTGCCGACACGATCGTGAGGCAGGTGCATCGCGTGCGCGTTGGTCATGCCGTAGACGAGCATGAACCACGCGCTGAGTCCGAGCGAGGTGAGCAGGGCGGGAACGTGTCGACGGAAGCGCGACGCCTCCGACTCCGCATCAGGCGGAGCGGATGCGACGTCGGCGACTTTCGCCGTGTTGACCTGATCTGCAGGTTTCAAGCGTTTCGTCCCTCGCGCTCTCCGATGTAGAGAGCGCGGGGAGCATAAACGCCTTCGGCCCGAACGGCTATTTCCCACCCGTCCCGACCAGGCTCAGGTTGCGGTCGTGCTCGATCGAGAGCGAATACCTGATCGTGGTTGCGGCAGCGCCGATCGCCTGCGGCTTCACGCCGAGCGTCCACTGCAGCATTCCCTTCTTCTTGAGCAGTTCGGCATCGTCCATCGGCTTGGGATCACTGGAGACGAGCTGGACTTTCAGCTCCTTCCCGCTCGAGACCGGCAGGCGATCCTGCACACGGATGGTGGCGGGGGACGCGCCGAAGTTTTCCAGCGAGATGCGGTATTCGAAGCCGGTGATCTTGTTGCCGCCGGAGATGGATTCGGTCTTGTCGACGAGTTCGCGCTGCACGCGCAGTGAGCTGTCGATGCCGAAGCCGACGGTGAACTGCTCGCCGGCCGCCACGGTGGGCAGATCTCCGGCTCCGACGAAATCGCCGTCGAGGTAGCTCATCGTCGGGCCGGCCAGCAGGAGCTGGTTGCTGGCGTTGGTGACCTTCGCCTCGTTGTAGACATAGCTGGTGAGCACCGGCACGGCGAGCTTGTAGAACTCGCCCGCCATCTTCACGCTGGCGATGCTCACGAGCTGCTGGTCGGATCGACTCGGGAGCGAGGTCGTGTCCGGCAGCACATAGGTGACGGTCACGCTCTCGGTTGGCTTCTGGCGATTGATCTCGACGGCCACTTCCTTGCGGGCGGTGTATTCGAGCTGCTGGGCTTCGGCGGCGGCGGAGTTGAGCGCCTTGAGGTTGTCTTTGAAGAGCTCGCCCTGCGGCTGAACAGAGCCGGCACCCATTTGGCCTCCTACACCATCGTGTGACGCATTGCCTGCGAAGTTGTTGAACGCATCGCTTCTGCGTTGCGAGAGCGCGCGGGCGTAATCGACGGACTGTGCGGCCTGATCGCGATCCCGATTCTCGCCGGCGTTGACGAGCGCGACCGTCATCACGTCCAGCGTCGGCGCTCGGGCAATGACGGAAGGCGTCGCGGTCGAGAGCGTCATCTTCACGTTGCTCCAGTCTTCGCCGCTCACCTGCGTCACCATCGCCTGGTAGTGCAGGTCGACATCGGCCGACCCGGTCGCGGCGCGGAGCGTGTACGAAGGCGCCCAGCTCGCATTCGCCACGAGATACTTCAGCCGCACCTTCGCGCCGGCTTTTTTCACGTCGACCGTAAGGACGGCCTCGCGCGCCGTCTTCTGCGCGCCGCCGGTGATCTCGCCTTTTTTCCGGTTGAGCAACTCGATCTGGCCATTCAGGTCGGCGAGCTTCTGCTGCCCCGTGAGTGTGCCGGTGGCCACCTTTTGACGCTCGGCGAGAATGAACTCGGTGAGTTTCTGCAGCGTCTCGGCATTCAGCACGCCACGCGTGAGCTCGACATTCGCGGTCGGCGCGGCAAATCCTTCGAGCGTGTCGAGATAGGCGCTGTGTCGGCTCAGCACGTCGAGCTGAGACTGCTCGGCGGCGACGGATTGCGCGAGCTTGGCGATGTCGAGATCGAGCTTGCGGACTTCCTCGCGCACATCATCCATCACCGCCCGCATCCGCGCGCGGACGTTGCGGACCTGTGCATCGCCTTCCACCTCCGCGTACACGCTGCCCTGCAGGATGGCTGCGGGGAGGTCGGTCACCACGATGTCCTGCAGGCCGACATCTTTGGGCAGATCGATCACCCGCGTCACCAGCGCCTGCCCGCGATAGACGGTCACGGCATCGATATTGCCGCGGATGTTGACCGGATCGGCACCGAGTGTGGCCGAGACGGCGGAAAGAAGGATGGCGAGGGCGAACGCATTTCGACGTGAAAAAGTACTCTGACGCAGGTTCATAGGTGGCTCCGTTGGTTGACCCGACGTTGGACGCGTCAACCGCCGGGTAGTTCCGCGGTGGCGAAAATCGCCAGCGAATGGGGCGTTTCTCATCGCCGATTGCGATCCACCCGAACGCCCGTTAGCGTTTCCACTTCACAGGAGACACTTACATGGTGAAGCTGGCGATTGTCGGTTGTGGCGGGATGGCTCAGGGACACGGGCAGACGCTCGCGAGCATGCCGGATGTGAAGCTCGTCGCGTTCTGCGACATCATCAAGTCGCGGGCCGAAGCGTTTCGCGAGAAGTACGCGAAGGAGGCGCAGGTCTTCGAATCGCACTCCGACATGGTGAAGTCGATGAAGGGCAAGCTCGACGGCGTCGTCAACGTCACGCCGCACACCGTACACTACCCGCAGTGCAAGGAAGCCCTCGAAGCCGGCCTGCACGTGCTCGTCGAGAAGCCGATGGTCACCAACATCGACCACGCGTACGACCTCTGGAAAACCGTCAACGCCAGCGGCAAGGTCTTCCAGATCGCGTTCCAGGCGCCGTACTCGTCCGAGTTCCAGGCCATCAAGAAACTCCGCGACTCGGGCGAACTCGGCAAAGTGCAATTGATCCAGGGATGGCTCGCCCAGAACTGGCGCACCAACACCATCGGCACCTGGCGGCAGGACCCGAAAATGTCCGGCGGCGGCCAGATGTACGACAGCGGCGCGCACACGCTCAACGCCATCATGTGGATCATGAACGAGCCCGTCGTCGAAGTGGCCTGCATGTACGACAAGATGGAAACGCCGGTCGACATCAACGGCATCGTCATGATGAAGTTCCAGAGCGGCGCGATGGGCACCGTCTGCATCGGCGGCAACTCGCCCGGCTGGGACACCGACCTGCGCGTCCAGTCCGACACGATGCAGGTCCGCACCTTCCCGCACGGCGGCTTCCTCGAATGCATGCGCTTCGGCCGCAAGTTTTATCCGAAGGTGGAGTTCGACAACTCGCCCGGCGCGTTCACGCCGCACAAGAACTTCATCGAGGTCATCCAGGGCAAGGCCCAGCCGGTCGCGCCGGTCCGCTACGGCGCGCTGCTGAGCGCCCTGATGGACGCGATGTACGACAGCGCGGCCAAGGGTGCGCCGGTGAAGGTGAAGCCGGTGCCGGAGAAATTGGACTGATCCGCGAAGGGGCGCGAAGAGGAGAAGTCTAGTCCCCTCTCCCGTTTGCGGGAGAGGGTTCTGCCGTGGGCTCAAGTCAAAGAGCGGCAGGGCGTGTGAGACACGTCGCGCGTGTGAACTACACCGCGTGTGTGCAGTAGGGCCGACAAGACAGCGAGTCGGCACACGGTTCCCGCATGACCGGAGCAGGCGGAATGAACGGTTCGCACAAAACCCATACGAACTCTACAAAGCTTTATTCTTAATTGCCAAGTATGGGGCGGTTGGTAGGATCATGTGATGGCCAACCCACTCCGAACTGCGCTTGCCGGTCTGGTTCTCGCTTTGGCGCTTAGCCCGACAGCGCATGCTGGCAAAAAACTGTACGTTGGGAATCTGCCGTTTTCGCCGACAGACTCCGCGTTACGCGTGATTGACGAAGCCTTTCAGCCCCCGCTCGAGCTGGAGAGTATGGGGCTGAGGGTCGAGTCGGCCGGGACGCCTTCTAATCCTGCCCTCCGTCTGCCCGTCGCAATCACGCTCGGCGTGACAGATCCCGACGCCTTCGGGCGGGGCGACAGCGGTTTCGCCAATTATGTTTACAATGGGGCGGCCACGAATTATCCCGAGGCGTCTCAGATCCTTTCGCAGGTGGTGATGCTTGATTCCGATACCGGCGCGCCTGCGAGAATGAAGACGGGGACCGTCAAGTTCTTCAACGATGCCAAACGCTTCAGTTTTGATCTAGAGAGCACGCGGGCCGACGGGATTGGGAACTCTTACGCGATGTATGGCGTCATGAAGGCCGCGCAGACGGGGTTAACGTTCGGCGACATCCGGCTTTCCACCCCGGCCGCTGACGGCACGTTTCAACTCGTCACCGAGATCTTCTACGACAATACGGGTGCGTTCGATCCGGCCGTGCCGATGTTCGCGCTGATGGTGACGCCCGTCCCCGAACCCGCCAGCGCCGGGATCGCCTTGTGCACGATGGCAGCGTCCCTGCGTATGCGAAAGCGCAGGTCGTAGTCCTAACGGCAGTGAGGAAGAAGATGCCGCCTTCGAAATTGGACCGAATATAGTTCGGCATGCTCAATGTAGGGTGGGGCCTGCCCCGCCGTTCGTTGTTGTTGGTTACGTGGTGGGGCAGGCCCCACCCTACGAGGGATTACGGAAACAACCCCTTCAACTTATGCGCCTCCGCCACGCGGCCGATGCCCATGCCATACGCGGCTGTTCGGTAATCACAGTCCTTTTCGTTCGCGAGCGCGTCCACCTGTTCAAACGCACGCTCCATGATCTTCTTGAGTTCGTTGTCGACCCGCGCCTTGTCCCAGAAGTAGTTGTCCAGGCCCTGGACCCACTCGAAGTAGGAGACCGTCACGCCGCCGGCGTTGGCGAGGATGTCGGGGATGATCGTCACGCCTTTGTCGCGGAGGATCTCATCCGCGGTCGGCGTGGTCGGGCCGTTGGCGGCTTCGATGATGTACTTCGCCTGGATCGTCGGCGCGTTCTCTTCGGTGATCGTGCTCTCCATCGCGGCGGGGATGAGCACTTCGCAGTCGCAGGCGACGAGCTCTTCGTTGGTGATCGCTTCGCCGGCGGGTGAGTCGATAAGCTTGCCGGTCTCTTTGACGAACTGGCCGGCCGCGTCGATGTCGATGCCGTTGCCGTTGTAGATGCCGGTGTAACGATCGCTGACGGCGACGATCGTCGCGCCCATTTCATCCAGCAGTCGCGCGGCGTGGAAGCCGACATTGCCGAAGCCCTGGATCGCGATGCGGACGCCTTCGAGGTTTCGCCCGAGCGTGGAGAAGAACTTCGCCAGCACGTACATCACGCCGCGGCCGGTGGCTTCTTCACGGCCGACGCTGCCGCCGAGCGCGACGGGCTTGCCGGTGACGACGCCGAGTTCCTGGTGGCCGACCATCATCGAGTAGGTGTCGAGCAGCCACGCCATGACCTGCGAGTCGGTGCCGGCATCGGGCGCGGGGATGTCGATGTTGGGGCCGATGATCGGCATGATCTCGGAGGTGTACCGACGGGTGAGGCGTTCCTTTTCGCGCATGGAGAGTTTGCGCGGGTCGCAGACGATGCCGCCTTTCGCGCCGCCGTAGGGAAGGCCGACGAGCGCGTTCTTCCAGGTCTGGAGCATGGCGAGGGCCATCACTTCGTCGCGATCGACGGCGAGGTCGTATCGAAGGCCGCCTTTGAACGGTCCGAGCGTATTGTTGTGCTGCACGCGATAGCCGGTGAACGTCTGGTAGTTGCCATTATCCATCTTGATCGGACAGGAGACGGTGAGGACGCGTTTGGGCGAAGCGAGCATCGAGCGGACCTGCTGGTCGAGCTTGAGTTCGTCGTAGACGCGGTTGAAGTAGACGTTGGCGTTCTGCCAGAACTTGGCGACATCGTTCGGACGCGCGGCAAGGCGGTCGGTGGAGGATTGGCTCATGGGGGCGTATTGACGCTTCGCGAGAGAGCTTTTGCAACTTTGTGCGCGACATCGCGCCATGCGTGCAGAAACGGAAGCGTGCGTCACCGCGTTCTGCAGCACTTCGGCATCGAGAGGCTGCGCAGTTTGGATGTCGGCTCGCGGCAAGGTGAGAGGCCGATTCGGTGCGGTGATCGACACCTCTCGCAGTTTGAATAGGCTCTCATTTCCTCTCATTTCGTCTCGCAGGCTCGATGCAGTGCTCGCCCGATCGCGGCCGCAAGCGTTGATCGACGATGGGTTTGTGTCCTTCCATTTCATGATGCACCACCCGGAATTACCCTCTCACTCGTGAGAGGGGCGCTCGCTGCTTCGACGTCTATCCCGAGCCGTCGTTCGACGTCCTACGCGTCGCCGAAACTCGGCGCGCAGTTCCGCCGCGAGCGAATTCAAATCGTGTGAAGGTAGGTGCCGTGTGAGATGGGATGCAAGGAGATTCCGGCGTCTAGAAATAAGGTGATTGCGAGGAACTAAGAGACTGGGGTGTCACCCTCAGGTACGCCGAAGGGTCTGGTAGCGCCGTGAGAAATCGACACTTGGTACTCCGCATAAAAAACGATGGAGTAAAAGGAGCTGCTCATATGCCACTGGCGCTAGAGGCTTGCGAGCATGGACAGAGAACTCGAAGGCTATCTCTGCATGACAGTCGTTGGTACCCGACGAACGAACTACACCCGCTATCGAGTTTGTCTGGTAGTGTAGATGACCCAATTGGCGGAGAACAAGATGCCCAAACAGGACAAGAAGCAGCGGCGTGCCGCGAAGCAGGCGCAGAAGAAGAAGGAGGCGCGACGGCACGATTCGATCAGCCCGCTCAAGCGGCTCGCGGATGCGCCGGGCGAAGCCGAGTGTTGGGCGACGCCGGACTTTGAACTCAACGGCCAATTGTCCATTCACGCGTTCAAGCGCGGCGACGGCCTGAGCGGCCAGTTCAGCTTCCTGATCGATCGTGGCGTGGTCGGACTGAAAGATACTTGGAGCGTGATCCCCATCGAGCCGGCGCAGCGACAGATGATTTTTGACGCGTCGCGCGAACGCGGTTTCGCCTTGCAACGGATCACGAGCGCAGCGGCGCTGGCTTGGATCGCTGGCGCAGCGCGATGGACGAACGAGAACGGCATGAAACTGCCGAAGGACTGGCTCAAGATCGCGGCAGTCGTCGGTGACGTGGGCGACTGGCATCACGCCGACGTCTCCGCATTCAAGAAGGAGTTCGCCGGTCATCCGGAAGACCTGCGGCAGCGTCTGATCGCGGAATCGTTCGAGTCGTACATGAAGCGGAAAGACATCGCTTTCACGTTCAGTGACGGCGCGCCTTTCAAGGATCAACGCACCGGCCGATACAGCAATCTGGAAGAATATGCAGCCGACGATGAGGAGGATATCGAGGAGGTAGACGAACTCTTTTCATCGCTCACCGATGCCGAGCTCAATGACGTGCTAATGAAGTACGTACCGGTCGCGGCCGAACTGACGAAGCAGACGGGCGCGTGGCTCGCCGCGAAAGGCAAATCTCCTTCTTCGGAACTGCCCAACGCGTGGAAATTGATCGTGGTTGTAACGACGCTCTCAAACAACCTGCCTGCCGAATCGGATATGACCGATGACGACAAGGGAGATCTTTCGCACGACTGGATTGTCGAACTATCACAACGAATCACGACGGATTCGCCTGAGGAGCTGCATCGCGCGATCGGACAATGTATTCAGCACTTGCTTGTCGACCAACACTTGATGGTGAACGCATCGATCAAGATCGCGCCACCGGATGAGGGCGATTCCGACTAAGGCGTTCCACTGCGTGAGGCGCTGCGGGGGCTTCGATGCGGACTTCGATCGATGTATTGACCGTTGCCCAAACGACGTTTCAGACGCACAATCACCGCCATGAACCCTCAAACCGCCTACGACGCGCTCAAGAAAGAGCTGTTCCAACTCGCGATCATCAACTCCACCAACGCGCTCATCGGCTGGGATGAGAACACGCATCTGCCCGACAACGGCACGGCCTGGCGGGCGGAACAGTCGGCGTTCTTCGGCAAGCTGTCTCACGCGACATTCACGAAGAAGGAAATCGGCGACCTGATCTCGGCCGTCGAAGGATCGGACCTCGCGAAGGACGGAGCAAGCGACATCGGCGCGAACATCCGCGAGCTTCGCCGCAGCTACACCCGCGCGACGAAACTCCCCGGCTCGCTCGTGGAAGAGATGGCCAAGCACAACGTGTTGGCGCAGCAGGCGTGGGTCGATGCGCGCAAGAACAAGACGTTCCCCACCTTCGCGCCATGGCTGAAAAAGACCTACGACCTCAAGCGGCAGGAGGCCGAGTGTGTCGGCTTCAAGGAGCACATCTACGACGCGTTGCTCGACGACTACGAGCCGTACGAAACCGCGGCCGGCGCGCGGAAAGTGCTCGAAGGCTTGCGCGGCGAACTGGTCGGGCTCGTGAAGAAGGTGCAGAACTCACCGAAGAAGGCGCCGGAACTCAAAGGGCCGTTCCCGCTGGATGCGCAGGAGAAGTTCGGCAAGCTCGCCGCCGAGAAGGTCGGCTTCGACTTCACCTCCGGCCGGCTTGACGTCTCTGTACATCCGTTCTGCTCCGGCATGGCGGCGGGCGATACGCGCATGACGACGCGTTACGACGAATCCGATCTCGTCGGCGCGTTCTTCGGCGTCCTGCACGAGACGGGTCACGGCCTGTACGAGCAGGGCTTGAAGAAAGCAGAGAATCCCGGCCTGCCGATCGCGGATGCGATCTCGCTGGGTATCCACGAGAGCCAAAGCCGGATGTGGGAGAACCTCGTCGGCCGCTCGAAAGCGTTCTGGAGCTACTTCGCGCCGATCGCGCGCGAGCATTTCTCGACGCTCAAGAGCGTGAGCGATCAGGACATGATGTTCGCGTTCAACGACGTCGCGCCGAGCTTCATCCGCACCGAGAGCGATGAGGTGACCTACAACCTGCACATCCTGCTGCGGTTTGAACTCGAGACCGCGCTGCTGAGCAAGGAACTCGACGCGAAGGACCTGCCCGAAGCGTGGAATGCGAAGATGAAGCAGTACCTCGGCATCACGCCGCCGGACGATGCGAAGGGATGTCTGCAGGATGTGCATTGGAGCTGCGGCCTTGTCGGCTACTTCCCGACCTACACGCTGGGCAACCTCTACTCGGCGCAGTTCTTCGAACAGGCGCGCAAGGATCTGGGCGATCTGGATGCAATGTTCGCCAAAGGCGAGTTCGCGCCGCTGCTCGGCTGGCTGCGCAAGAACATTCACCAGCACGGGAAGCGGTACAGCGCGCGCGACCTGGTGAAGAAGGTGACCGGTAGCGACCTGAGCGCGACGGCGCTGCTGAGCTATCTGAAGAAGAAGGTCGAAACCTACTACGGTTGAACGCGCCGATCGGTTCCAGGTAAATCGAGTTCGTTGCGACCCAAGGGGGTGGCGGCTTAAGCCGCCGCCCCGATGCGCGTGGCGACATCGTGTTCGGGGTTTGAAAGGTGCGACAACGGCGCGAAGCAAGGTGTCTGTGGCTCGCGCGATCATTGGCGAGCCCCCCCGAATCCGGATACACTCCGAGGCCCGACAGGTCGGTAATCGGCCTTCGCATCGCTCGACACCGAAGGAGTCTGGATGGGTTCGCATCTGCTGGCGGCAATTGATTTCGGCCCGTACGTCGCGTGGTGGAAGGCCATTCCCTTCCTCTTCCTTTTCTTTTTCTGGGCGCGAATCCTCACTTGGATCGACAAGGACACGAAGAAGGTCAACCTGGCCCGTCAGGGCATCAATGCGGGGACCGTCGTCATGTTCCTGCTGGGTATTGGAGCGTTTTTCTTCCTGCAGGGATTTGGCCTGGCGCTGGGCGTCTTCGTTGCGCTCATGGCCGTCAGCTTCGGCGGATACATCGGGTACCGCTCGAGCCAGGTCGGGCTCGGCGATCTGAAAGATTCACTCGCCGACGATTTCGGTTCCATGCTCCGATTCGGCAAGCCCAAGGACGAGAAGTCCGAACTCGCCACCGGCGATTTCATTTTCTCGCCAAAGAGCGGCCAGAACATCCGCAACCCCGATGCAGAAGACCCGAATTACCAGGGATACATCGCGCTATGTCAGTTGCTGATGGACCCGATGGTCAAAGGCGCGCAGACGATCGAAATGGGCCCGAGTGGTGAGAGCACCATCTCGAGATACCTTGTCGATGGGGTGCCGTACGACGGCATCAAGCTCGAAAAGCCGCAGGCGGCCGAGGCCGTACTGCTCGTCAAACGCCTGGCAAACCTCGACGTCGACGAAAAGCGCAAGCCGCAGGTCGGCAAGTTCAAGATGGGTTTTGCCGGCGAGAAGCACGAAATCCAGGTGAAGGTGCAGGGGAGCAGCGCCGGCGAATCGATGCGGATGGAGTTCGATGTCCCGCAGCGCTACCAGATGAAGTCGCACGAGCTCGGCTTCACCGCCGACCAGCTCCAGTACTTCCAGGATACGCTCGATGAGCCCGGCATCGTGCTGCTGGCGATGCCGAAGGGCACCGGCCTGACGACGCTCGAATACGCCATGCTCCGCAACCATGATGCGTTCACGAGCCACATCCTGACGATCGAACGGGATCCGCCGATCGAACTCGAAGGCATCACGCAGAACAAGCTCGGCGCCGGCGCATCGCCGGCTGAAGAGGCCAAGACCGTCTCCTGGGTGACGAGCCAGGAACCGAGCGTGCTGATGGTGAGCAGCGTCGAGACCTCCGAGGCGGCCAACGACCTGATCAAGTACGCCGCCAACGGCCGACGCGCCTACGTGGGCCTCAAGGCCGGCGACGTCTTCGAAGCACTCGAGCAGTGGCGAAAACTCGTCGGCGATACGAACCGCGCGATGTCGCAGGTGAGTTTTGTCGTCGCGGGTCGCGTGTTCCGACGCCTCTGCGACGCGACCAAGATTGCCTACTCGCCGGACGAAAAGCTGCTCCGCCAGCTCGGCATGCACCCCGGCCGAGTCACCGAACTCTACAAGCCGAACTTCGGCCCGCTCCGCGACGCACGTGGCAATGAAGTGCCCGACACGTACTGCTTCGGTCTGGGTTACAAGGGCCGGTTCGGCGTGTACGAACTGTTCGTGATCGACGACGAAATCCGCGCCGCCCTCAACCAGGGCCTGACCGGACAGCAGATGCGCACGCTCTTCCGTAAGCAGAAGCGAAAGTACATTCAGGAACTGGCGCTGGCGCGCCTCGAAGGCGGCGATACCGATGTGAAGGAGTTCCTCCGCGTGCTCAAGCCTTCGGGAAGTGACGACGCGAAGAAGCCGCCGACCCGCATGTGAGCCCGGCTGTCACGTGTTTGCCGACGACATTTACAACGAAACTCCGTAGCGAGATTTCATCATGATCCTCAGCATCCTCGCCATCCTCATCATCCTGGGCATCGCCTATTTTCACTGGGTGCAGGGTCTGTTCAGCGCCTCGATCTCGATGACGCTCGCGATCCTCGCCTCTGCGCTGGCGATCGGCATGCACGAGTGGCTTGCCACGTCGTTCCTCGGCGGCGCGCTGGCGGATTACGCGAACGCCATCATGATGTGCGTGACTTTCGCGATCATTTACTTCGTCGGTCGCATCCTGTTCGACACGCTCGTGCCGGGGAACGTGTCGGTGCCACTTTACATGGATAAGGTCGGCGGCGGCGTGTGCGGGCTGGTTGCCGCGCTTTTTGCCGTCGGAACGCTCCTGCTGGCGGCGCAGACGCTGCCGTTTGGCGTCGCGATCGCCGGCTTCGGGCGGTATCCCGTCGCCGTTTCCAAGGAGGTGACCGTGCCCGGCCAACGTCGCGCCGCCGATGCTCAGGTGGTCGACGCACTCGACCTCGAAGCCGGAAAGACCATGCCTGCCGAAACGGCAAAGCTGGGCATGATCGTTCCGGTCGACTCGATGGTGCTGAACTTCGCATCGTTCCAGAGTGCCAGCGGCGCGCTCTCCGGCGACGTCGATTTAAACTCGCGCCACCCGGACCTTCTCAACGAACTTTTCTTCGCCCGCCTCGGACTCGAAGGCGGCGCCAAGCACGCTGCGCTCAATCTCGGCACCAAGAAGGAAATCTCCGTTTCCAAGATGTTCACCGCGCCTTCGCTGATCCAGATGGACAGCGAGTTGGCGCAGATCCGCCATCCGAAGTTCGCCGTTGAAAAGCAACTCAAGGCCGATGCGAATCATGTGATCCTGATTATTCGAACGCGGGTCGCCGCGAACGCCACCGATAAGGACCGCAACTTCCGCTTCAGCCCGGGCTCTGTCCGACTGGTGGCCGGCGGCGCGAATTATTACCCCGTCGGCACCCTCTATCATCCCGGCAACGTGCTGCTCGCGAACCGCATCGACGATTTCATCATCTCGGTCGGCGATGCCGAGTTTGACCTCGTCTTCTATATCGATCGCAAGTCGGCACTCGAAGAGCCTGATGCCAAGAGCGACCTGAAGGCCAAGGCCGGTTCCTTCCTGGAAGTGAAGCGATACGCCCGCGTCGAACTCGGCGGAATGGAAATCGTCCCGACACTCGATGCGCCGGCGACAGACGGCATTCTCCGCAAGACGCAGACGGAAGACGAAATCAAAAAGCGCCTTTCGGGCGCTGCGCTCGAAGAAGGAAAGTAGCCGCGCACATCCGCCGGCATCGTGATCGATCAGTTTGACTTCGGCTTCTCGGCAGCGCGCTTTGCCGCCTCGGCCTCTCGCCGCGCTTCGTCGGCTTCACGGCGGGCGGATCGCGCATCGAGTTTCGCCTGCTCCGCTTCATGCCGAGCCGCTTCGGCATCGCACCGGGCGTCGCGGGCTTCTTTCCGAGCGCTGGCGATGGCACTCTCGGCCGAGTCGAGCGCATCGGTCACCGATCGGAGCGACGTCAACGCACCGCTTAGATCCTTCGACGCCGACTCCGCCTTCGCCGCCGCTTTGCTCAGCCCGGACCGCAGCGCATCCAGGGATGCCTGGATCTGCCGGAGCTGGCCATCCGCGTTGAGTTTCATCTCGTGGAGCAGCACGACGTTGGTCTTGCTCTGATCGACGGCGACGTGGGCGGCCCCGGCCGCCGATTGTGCGGCAGATGCTGCGACTTCGCGCTCCCCGACACCTTTGCGTGCCTCGTCCCGAACCTTCCGCGCTTCCGCGACCGCAGGCAACGCATCGAGGGAGTCCTCGAATCGCTGCTTCAACGCGGCCAACTCGCCTTGAGCCAATCGGAGCTCATCGAGCGCGGCCGCGTAAGGTTGATTCTGGCCAATGAGATTTCGGCGGATCGCGGTGAGTTTGTTCTTCGCATCGATCCACTGCCGGCTCGCTGCAGCGATCGCCGCCTCGTTTGGCGGGTCGTTGTTGCGGAGTTGCCTGAGCGCCTGCGCGCGTTTGTCGACGGCCTGCTGCGCCTGCGCGATCGCTGGGCTGCCCGTGAGCACGACCTCCAGATCTGCCGACAGCTTGGTGAACTTCGAGGTGCGCGACTCCACGAGATCGACTGAAGCTTTGAACGGCTTCGACGCCGCGAACGCGTTGCGCTCGCTTTGCCTGGCCGACTCGATCCGTCGTTCGCACAGTCCGAGCGCGGTTCGCGCTTCGTCGAGCGAGCCCTGCGACGTCTTGAGCTCTGCCGCCCGCGCGATCAGAGCCTGCTCTGCCTTCTCCACTTCGGCCTGCGCTTGTTGAATCGCGGTGTCGATCAGCGGCAGCAGGAGCAATCGCTGCTGCCGTTCGCGATCCAGCCCACGGATGGCGTCCGCCAGGGCGTCAGTACCCGCGTCGAGAACCTTGTGGATGTCCGCGACATCCGAACTGGCCGATCGCGTCCTGTCGTGGATCGACAGTGCTTCGCGCTGCGCGGAGTCGATCGAGTCGGAACCCAGTGCCAGCAAGCCGAGCGAAAAGACGAAAGCGAGTCTGGTGACGCTGCACATCGGAGGTGCCTCCGGTATGAAAGACATCTCATTCTGCGAGGCGTTGGCAAAAAAAGATCCGCACGTTGCCGTGCGGATGGGAGGGTTGGGTTGTCGGCTGTCCGGGCGTTCAGTTCAGGATGTCGTGATTTCGACCGCCGGTCGAGGATCGACGGACGGTTGCCCCGGTGCCGGCAACAGCGGGCGTGTTGAGAACCGAGTGCTCATAGTTCTGCGCCAGCAGCAGCAGGTCGGCGAAGTCGACCGTGCCGGCGGCGTCGTAGTCGACGTTGCCCTGGCTGTAGGTCTTGTTGCTGCTCCCGTAGTTCTGCACGAGCGTGAGCAGGTCGTCGAACCCGACGGCGCGGTCACGGTTCAGATCGCCGCAGAGGACGAAGAAGCTCGAGGTGGCATCGGCGCCCAGCGCCAGGCCCTGGCTGTGGGTGAGAGAAGCCCGGGCGATCGTCGCCTGGTAGTTGCCATCGGGCAGGATCGCGCCGAAGCGGAATGTCGCGCGGTTCGTGTTGGTGTCGTATTGCGCCGTTGTCGCCGCGATGACCTGGTTGGTCGTCGTGTTCAGCAGCACGAGATCGCTCGCCTGCAGGCTCGCGCCGACGCCGAGCGAGAAGTCGAAGCTGACGGTTTGAGCGGTCTCGAAACCGAAGTTGCTGGCGATCGCCATCGGCGGCGTGTCATTGATCACGACGCTGGCGGTATTGCCGGCGCCGACGACGTACGCGCCGCCGCCGAGCGTGAGGGTGACATTCTCGGTGGCTTCGACCGCGCCATCGGCGATCGGGACGACCTGGAGATTGACGCTCGAGGCTTCATTGCCCAGCGAGATCGCATTGCCGGTGATCAGGACGCCGTCCTGGTACACGTTGTAGTCGACGCCGCGAGTCGCCGATCCGCCGAGCGTGATATTGACGGTGAGCGGGCTGCTGGTCGGGCCGTTGCGTGCGATATTGAAGGTCGCCGGATCGGCGGCCACTTCCGAAGCCGAACCGTCGGTGGCGCTGGTGCTGGCGGTGGGCAGGATGTTCATCTTGAGCGTGTATCCGGAGCTGATGCCGCTCGTGCCGGTGGAGGAGCCGAAGCCATGCGCCCGGGCGGTATAGGTTTGTCCGGCGACAAAGTTGTAGCTGATGGTCTCGAGCGCCGGGGTCGTCGGAGTGCCGCTGGTCGGGTTGGTGGACGAAGCGAGCAGATTGAGCGCACTGTCGTACAGGTACAGGTCCACGTCACGATCGGTGATCGCGAGTTGAACGGTTCCGGTTCCGGTGCTGGCGGCGACGAACTTGAAGTAGTCGTTTTCGTTGCTGATGTGAGCGGTCAGGCCCGACTGGTTCTGCACGCCCATCACGCCGAGGTTGGTGGCGGTTTCGGGCGTGTTGTTCGGTTCGAAGCGGTCGGGAAGAATGCTGCCGCCCACCGCCGAGCCGGTGTTGAGCGTATACGGAACCAGGACGGTGTTGTTCACTTCGTTGGTTTCCTGGATGACGTTGTTGGCATCCAGCGTGACTTCGAGGAAGTAATTGCCGTTCGGCACGCCGGTCACGTCGATCCACTGGCCGTCGTAGATGTTGTCGTAGACGTCGGCGCGGCCGACACTGATTCCCTGCAGGAAGCCGCAGCCGGTGCTGGGCTGACCCGGCTTGTTGTAGCCCGGGAGGGTGGAGCTGCTGGCGCCCGACGAGGGAATGGTGAACGTCGAGAGGATGTTGATCAGGCAGAACCCGATCTTGTCGCCGACGGCATCGGCGCCGTCGAAGCCGGTGCGCTTGGCGACAGGGCCGGGCGTGCCGTCGGGATTCTTCGTGAGCAGGCGGTAGTTGGCATACCCTTCCAGGTGGAAGTGCGAATGGCCGCTGTGCCAGACCATCCGACCCGCCGGGCGATAGCCGGACAGCGAAAAGCTCGTCCCGTCATAGGTGTAAATCTGCTGGACGACGTTTTGAGTTCCATCCGGATTGACCCATGTGGAGACGCCCGAACCTGCAGGCGGCGTGCCGCTGTTGGCGCTGATGAGCGTCGCCGGGCCCGCCCCCTGGTTGGCGACCGCAGTCGAGAATCGCATCAGGTTGTGCCCGGCGATTTCGGTCGTGTCGATGAACGGAGAGAGATAGCCGGCGCTGAGCGGAACCAGGTCGGGCAGCGACGGGCCGGCGCGCGTGGAGTTCACGACCTGAGTCGGGAACGTGTCGGCGACATGGGTGATGTCGTCTTCGACGCGATGCGGATCGTAAAGCCAGTCGGCGCGGTTGTTGCTGTTCAATGGATTGAACGTTTCGGGCGCCCAGAGATCGTGCCCGACGAGTTGTGGGAACGCCGTGAGCACCATCGATGCCGGGACGTGAACGTTGCTTTCCACCATCGGGTTGATGTCAGCGATCGTCGGAACCTCTTCTACGCCAGTGCTGGAATGAAGCATGGACCGCTTTTCGAGCGACTCGAGAGTGAGCGAAACTGACAAGCAAATACGTCGAGCGATGTGACGCTGGCGCATACAGAGCCTTTCAACGGTGGTTCGAGGTGCAAAGCTGAAAGTATGAGGTGTATCTGGATGCAGACCAGAGTTCAACAGAAAACGCCGCATTGGCCGCACATTCCGGGCAAACTCACACCGGACAAACGCGGCGAATATCGGTTGATCCGCCTGCCGACCCCGCGGTAACACGCCTCGGGCGATTGCCATGGGCGTCCAGCGGGGTCCGTGGGTCGTCAAACGGACGGGCCGGGCTACAGCTTTCTCGCCGACGCGGTAGAGTGTCTGCCCACATGCTCGACTGCGATTTCATCCCCACATTCGGCGACGTCTGTAAAGCCGCCGGGCGCCTGCGCGACATCGTCCGCCGAACGCCCGTTGTGCCGCTGCATGAGTTCTCGGCGAAACCGATCGGCATCTGGCTTAAGTGTGAGAATCTCCAGGTTTCGGGCGCGTTTAAGTATCGCGGCGCGATGAACGCTCTGCTCTGTCTTGACCCATCGGTCCGCCGACGCGGCGTCGCAACCCATTCCTCGGGCAACCACGGCGGGGCGCTCGCGTCTGCTGCGCGAAAGCTCGGCGTCGAGGCGCACATCGTCGTGCCCGCCTCGATCACCCCGTTCAAACGCGCCGCCATCGTCGAGCAGGGCGGCTTCATTTACGAGTGTGGGCCGAGCGTTGAAGATCGTGAAGCGATGCTCGCGCACGTGGTCGCTAAAACCGGGGCGAGCGTCGTTCACCCGTACGACGACCCGAACGTCATCGCCGGCCAGGGTACCGCGGCGCTGGAACTGCTGGAGGAAATCCCGGACCTGGACGTGATCGTCGCGCCCATCAGTGGCGGCGGGCTGATGAGTGGTACGGCCATCGTCGCCCACGGCGTGGAGCCCGGCATCCGCCTCATCGGCGCCGAGCCGGAACTGGCGGGCGATGCGGCGATCTCGCTCTCCACCGGCAAACGCTCACCTCCGCTGCCGACGGCCGGCGACACGATGGCCGACGGCCTGCGCGCCGGGCTTTGCGAGCGGACATTCACGATCCTCTCCCGACACGTCGGCCACGTGATCACGGTGAGCGAAGAGCAGATCCTCGCGGCAATGAAAAGCATCTGGGATCAGACCCGGCTGGCGATCGAGCCATCTTCCGCAGTCGCGATCGCCGCCGTCCAGCGCGAGCCGGAACGGTTCGCGGGTAAACGGGTGGGGATCATCGTGACTGGCGGAAATATCGATGAGCGGCCAGCGATGAAGTGAGCGGCACTCATTTGCTCATCCGGAAAACGCCCGTCCGTCGATCGCGAAGCTGTGCAAAGCGGCGAGTCCGAGCGACTGCGCTTCTGCGATCAGAGAATGCCGTGGGCAAAACGTCGTTAATGAACGGCGTCGCAACGAATTGCTGCGGAAATTGCCCGTCGCTGCGCTGCGCCAATTCGCGCTTTTGCGCACCGTGAGCAGTAAGGTAACTGCGCGCAACGATCGTCATCGGGTATCCGAGATTGACGCACCCCCCTCACCTGGCCAAGGGTCGAGTGAGAGCTTCTGAGAGGAACTGAGAGCCTTTTCGAAAACCGCGGATCGAGTCTCATGGCCAGCGAATTATCCATTCTGACCCAGGTTGCCACCCGGCCATTCCACGTGATGACCAAGCCCATCGGGCCGATTTGCAACCTCGACTGCAAATACTGTTTCTATCTCGAAAAGGAGAAGCTCTACGCCGGCGAACGCAAGTGGGCGATGGCCGACGATGTGCTGGAGGCGTATATCGCACAGTACATCCGCGCACAGCCCGGCGGGACGGTGAGCTTCGCCTGGCAGGGGGGCGAGCCGACGCTGCTCGGCGTCGATTACTTCCGCGGCGTCGTCGAACTCCAGGCCAAGTACGCCGACGGCCGAAAGATCGAAAACGCCCTGCAGACCAACGGCACCCTACTTGATGATGACTGGTGTTCATTCCTCGCCGAGAACCGGTTCCTTGTCGGCCTCTCCATCGACGGGCCGCGACCACTCCACGACATCTACCGCGTCGACAAAAAACAGCAGCCGACGTTTGACCTTGTCGTCCGCGGACTCGAACTCCTGAAGAAGCACGCCGTGGAGTTCAACACCCTCACCGTCGTGAACCGCGCCAACAGCCAGAAGCCGCAGGAGGTGTACCGGTTTCTCAAATCGATCGGCAGCGGTTTCATCCAGTTCATCCCGCTCGTCGAACGGCTGCCGCAGACGCGCCTGAAAGTGCTCGGCCTCGATCTTGCCGAACCGAGCGCTGCCGACGATCCCGAACGGCCGCCCGTCACCGAGTGGAGCGTTCGCAGCGTCGACTATGGCCAATTCCTCATCACCATTTTCGACGAATGGGTCAGGAACGACGTCGGGCGCGTTTACGTTCAGCACTTCGACGTCGCCCTCGGCAACTGGGCGGGTCTGGGAAGCGCGCTCTGCGTATTTGCCGAGAAGTGCGGCGCGGCGATGGCCATCGAACACAACGGCGATCTTTATTCCTGCGACCACTACGTCTACCCGCAGTACAAGCTCGGCAACGTCCTCAACACCTCGCTGGGCGCGATGGCGAGTTCTCAACAGCAGCAGGCGTTCGGCAGCTCCAAATCGGAATCACTGCCGAACTCCTGCCGGAATTGCGAAGTGCGCTTCGCCTGCAACGGCGAATGCCCGAAGCACCGCTTCATTCAAACGCCCGACGGCGAGGACGGGCTGAACTATCTCTGCGCCGGCTACAAGCGGTTCTTCAACCACATCGATCCGTACATGAAAACGATGGCCGACCTGCTCAAGCGCGAGCAACCGCCGGCGCTGATCATGCAGATGATCCGCGACCGGGAGCGCGCGATCGCGCAGTCGCGCATCGGCCCGAACGAGCCGTGCGCATGCGGGAGCGGGAAGAAGTTCAAAAAGTGTTGTGGAGCGCGACCCGGAGCCGGCTTTTGACGGTGCACGAAACATCAACTATTGAAAAGGCACTCATGTGGAAAGCAGCACCCGTACCGATTTCGTCGCCCTGGGCTTTGAAGGTCGATCCGCAAAACCTGTGGCCGGACTATCCGCGCCCGCAACTGGTCCGCGACCGGTGGATGAACCTGAATGGGCTATGGGATTACGCGATCATCGATGAGTCGGCCGAACTACCGGCGCAGTGGCAGGGGAAGATCCTCGTGCCGTTTGCGGTGGAGTCGTCGCTATCGGGCGTGGGCAGGCGCCTGGGCTCGAACGAAGCGCTCTGGTATCGCCGCACGTTCAAGGCGAGCGCGGCCGATGGCCGGATGCTCCTGCAGTTCGGCGCGGTGGATTGGAAGTGTGAGGTGTGGATCAACGGGCAGCCGGTCGGCGGACACGAGGGCGGCTTCGACCGGTTCTCCCTCGACATCACCAAAGCCCTCATGCCCGGCGAAAATGAAATCGTGGTAAAGGCCATCGACCCCACCGATGACGCCGCCCAACCCCGCGGCAAGCAGGTTCGCATGCCCGAGGGCATCTGGTACACGCCGGTGAGCGGCATCTGGCAGACGGTGTGGCTCGAGACCGTGCCCGAGACGTCCATCGCGGCCCTCAAGATCACGCCGGATCTCGACAAGAGCAGTGTGCGCATCGAGATCGCCCAGCGCGGGGGCGCGAAGCCGGCCGGTGCGACAATCGAAGTTCTCGACGGCTCGGCCGTCGTCGCGGTCGTGAGCGCAAAGACCGGCGCGCCGATCGAGATCCCAATTCCCAATCCCAGGACGTGGTCTCCCGATTCGCCGTTCCTCTACGATGTGAAGGTCACACTGCCCGAGTCCGGCGACCTGGTGACGAGCTACTTCGGCATGCGGAAGATCTCGGTCGCACCCGATTCCGCGGGATACCTGCGCCTGCAATTGAACAACAAGCCGATCTTCATGTTCGGCCCGCTCGACCAGGGGTGGTGGCCGGATGGACTCTACACCGCGCCGACGGATGAAGCGCTGCGCTACGACATCGAAATCACCAAAGAGCTCGGCTTCAACATGGCGCGCAAGCACATCAAGCTCGAGCCGGCCCGCTGGTACTACTGGGCCGACAAGCTCGGGCTGATGGTCTGGCAGGACATGCCCAGCGGCGGCGTGGGCTCGCGACTGGCGAAGAACTATCACATCGGCGGAGACGACCCGGACGCGCCGATCAACGACGCCGAATCGGCCGTCTTCCGACGCGAACTCAAGTCGATCATCGATGCGGCCTACAACCACCCGTGCATCGTCGTCTGGGTGCCGTTCAATGAGGGCTGGTTCCAGCACCGCACCAATGAAATCCTCCAGTGGACCAAGGCCTACGACCCGTCCCGCCTGATCGACGGGCCCAGCGGATGGACCGATCGCGGATTCGGCGACATGCACGACATGCACCGCTACCCCGGCCCGGACATGTTCGTGGCCGACGGAAAGCGCGCCAGTGTGCTCGGCGAATACGGTGGGCTCGGGTTGCCGATCGAGGGGCACGTCTGGCAGGAGAAAAAAAACTGGGGATACGTCACCTACACCGGCATCGAACAACTGCAGGATGAGTATCGGCAACTCTCCGAGCGGCTCATCCCGCTCGCGCAGCGCGGCCTTACGGCGGCCGTCTATACGCAGACGACGGATGTGGAAATCGAAGTGAACGGGCTGCTGACCTACGACCGGAGGGTCGTGAAGTTCAAGCCCGAGGAACTGCGGAAGCAACACGAAGCCGTGATGCGCGCAATAGAGCATCCGATCCGCGCCAACGTACTGGCGACGATGAACCGCGAGCGGCCATCTGAGTACCGGTTCGTCACGGAGGAGCCGACGGACAATTGGTCATCACCGGACTTCGACGATTCGCGCTGGCAGCCGATCAAGGGGAACATCGGCACCAAGGGGAAGGGCGGCTTCCGCGTCGGCGAACCGGAATGGACGACGCCGCAAATCTGGGCGCGCCGGATCGTGAAACTCGACGCACTGCCGAGCGGCGAGGTCCACGCGCGAGTGATCCACGATCAGGACATGGAGGTCTACATCAACGGCGTCCACGCCGTGTCGCTCAAGGGGAACATCTCGGATTATCGCGAACTGAAGATCTCCGACGCAGCCCGCGCGGCGCTGAGGGCCGGCGACAACGTGATCGCGATCCACGCGATCGCCTCCGGCGAGCTAAGAATCCTCGACGTGGGCCTGATCGAATTGAGGAAGGCGTGAACCGGAACGGAGAGAGGGATTCAACGAAGCCGTCTTTCGTAAAGGGAGCCCAGGGCGAGATTTATCACCTAAGCCCTATCACGACATCGCGCGCCGACTTCTGGCGGAGAGCGCGCCGCCGCCGCCGAAAGTTTCAAGTTGGACGTGGCATGCCGTTAAACGACTCCTTCAAAATGAGCGCTACACCGGCAATTGGAGCTACGGCATTTTCAAGACCGTATGGCAAAGCAAAGCCGATTATGCGCGGCAGATCCGCCAAGACTTGCCGTACCACGCACATCGCATCGAATCCCTCCGCATTATCGATGACGAACTTTTTGAAAGCGCAAAAGTGCTGGCGAATGGGAAGAAACGTCGGGGCGGGCGCAAGCGCCATTCGGCAGCCGGCCAAACCCTTCGTGATCCGCTCAAAGGGCTCCTCTACTGTCCAGGTCACAACTTCGCGCTGCGGTCGAGCGGATCCGATGGTGAGTGTTACGCATGCGCTGCGTGTAAGAAGATCGGCGAAACGCAATATCTGTATTCGATCGTGAACCGGCATGTCGCACGCCGCGCAATCTGCACCGCTATCCTGAAGTGGATTCGCTCTCAACCCGACCTGGTCGATCGAATTGTAAATCGAACTCGTGCGATCCTGGCAGATCTGGCGCCGCACGATGATGGCCGAGTCGAACAGATTCGCGCGCAGCTCGGCGACGTCCAGCGCCGACTGGGAAACGCGATTCAGTACCTTTCCGGTGAAGAGGCCGATCGGGTCAATGGCCAGCTCGCGCAAAAGCAGGACTTGCTTAAGAAGGAGGTGGTATTGCTCGAAAAGCAACGGGTCGCTCCTCTCCAACCGCCGACGCGGCAGGAAATTCAGCTCGCGCTAAGTCAGGTGGGAGATCACCTTACGAAGCACGGCAATGACCCCGATGTAAATGTCCGAGTCGCGGCCGTTATCAAGCAGATTACTGGCGGCCGTATCGAACTGAGCCAGCAAGGTGAGGCCAGGCGATGTTCTCGTAATGAGACCGCGCTCAGCCATCGGCGCAATCGATCTGAGCCAATCCATTACTCCTGCGAATCGGCTAAGCCCGAGTGCTTCGAGTCGCGAGCTGGGTTCTATTCGCCGACGCTCCGACGATCGTCAAGGTTGGTGATCCGGATGAGCTAAGCCCGTGTTGAGTCGCACGGAAGAAACGTAGGACGCTGTTACTATGAAGAACTACCGAACACTTGCCGTCGCAGTGGCCTGCGCGCTTGCCTCCACGGCGTCTCTTGTCACCATGTCCACCGCACAAACCGCGGGCCAAAGCACGGATCGAACCAGCGCGCAAAGCGGTCAAACGGGGGGCATATCATCAGGATCCGCTGCCGACGGTAGCCGCGCAGGCGAAGGTGCCGACACCGCCGATCGTCAGATGCTGCAGACTCTTCAGCAGATTGCGCAGTCGCCGGAGAACGCCCCTGACAAGCTCTTCGTTCTGATGGTGGCGGCGGGCAACCAGTGGGAGACCGAGTTCTCGCGCGTTGTCCAAGAGAAAGTTCAGGATCAGCAGGTGAAAGATCTCGCGAAGAGATGTATCAAAAGTTCCGTGACAAGGAAGATGGCTGCATCAAGGTCATTCTGAAGCCATAGCCGTTTCGTTCACTCACGCATAAAGATCCAACGCACCACAAGATCCACCCTTGAATATGATTCAGCCAACCAGATCAAACAACAGCACCGTGCGGTCGGCCTCTTTCCCACAACGTCGCATCTTGCCAGGACAGGCTTATCCGCTTGGCGCGACGTTTGACGGCGCGGGCGTAAACTTCGCGCTCTTTAGCGAAACGCCGTCGCGGTTGATCTGTGCCTGTTCGACAGCGCCGATCAGACCGTCGAAAGCGAACGCATTCGCGTGCACGAAAAGACAGACATGGTCTTTCACTGCTACCTGCCGGCGTGCGAGCCGGGGCAACTGTACGGCTTCCGTGTTCATGGGCCGTACCAGCCACAGCAGGGCCATCGTTTCAATCCGAACAAGCTCGCAATCGACCCGTATGCCAAGGCAATCGGTCGTCCTTTGTCGTGGGATGCCAGCGTCTTCGGATACGACATCACCTCGGCCGATGATCGTTCGTACGGCGGGCTCGACAGCGCTGCGCACGCGCCACTCGCCGCCGTCGTCGACGGCGCATTCACCTGGGGCGACGATCGCCCGCCGCGGACGCCGTGGCATCGAACCTTGATCTACGAAACACACGTCCGCGGCCTCACGAAAATGCATCCTGACGTGTCGGCGGACAAGCGAGGCACTTACGCGGGGCTCGCGTCGGAGCCGGTGATCGCACATCTGAAGCGTCTGGGCGTAACGGCGATCGAACTGATGCCCGTGCACTGTCACATCGATGATCACACACTCGTTCAGGCGGGCCGCAAGAACTACTGGGGCTACAACACGCTTTCCTATTTTGCTTTGCATCCCGAGTACGCGTCCAAGAACTTGCCGGCCGCCCAACTCGCCGAGTTCAAGAGCATGGTCCGCACGCTGCACGCGGCGGGCATCGAGGTGATTCTCGATGTCGTCTACAACCACACCTGCGAAGGAAACCAGTTCGGCCCGTCGCTCTCCTGGCGCGCCATCGACAATGCCAGCTATTACAAGCTCAGCCCGGAAGACTCGCGCTACTACATGGACTTCACAGGCTGCGGCAACATGCTCAACATGCAGCACCCGCGCGTGCTACAGCTGATCATGGACTCCTTGCGCTATTGGGTGACGGAATGCCATGTCGACGGATTCCGATTCGATCTCGCATCGACGCTCGCTCGCGAACTGCACGAGGTGAATCGCCTCGGCGCGTTCTTCGACATCATCCATCAGGATCCGGTCCTGTCGCAGGTGAAGCTCATCGCCGAACCCTGGGACGTCGGCCCTGGCGGCTACCAGGTGGGGAATTTTCCCGTGCTGTGGACGGAGTGGAACGGCAAATATCGCGACGCCATCCGCAAGTTCTGGCGGGGCGACGGCGGACAAGTGAGTGAGATGGCCGAGCGGCTGTGCGGCAGCCGTGATCTCTACGCCCGCACCGGACGCAAGCCGTACGCGAGTATCAACTTCGTCACGGCTCACGACGGGTTCCCGCTTCACGATCTCGTGAGCTTTAACGACAAACACAACGAAGCGAATGGAGAGGGAAACCGCGACGGTTCGAACGACAACTTCAGTTGGAACTGCGGAGCCGAAGGCGAAACGAATGATCCTGCCGTCCTGCGTCTGCGCGAGCGCCAAAAGCGCAACCTCATCGCGACACTTCTCTTCAGCGAAGGCGTGCCGATGATCCTCGCCGGCGATGAACTCGGTCACACACAGAGGGGCAACAACAACGCTTTTTGCCAGGACAATGACCTCACCTGGCTCAACTGGAACCTTGATGATCGCAAGCAATCGTTCCTGGATTTCGTCACACGCTGCACGCGGATGTTCAACCAACAGCCCGCCCTGCAGCGGCGGAACTTCTTCCTCGGCCGCGACATCCGTGGCGAAGGTATTAAGGACGTAAGCTTCTTCGAACCCTCCGGTCGGGACATGTCGGATGATGCATGGTCTCAATCGTCGACGCGCTGCTTCGGCGTCCGGTTCGCGGGCGACCTGATCGACGAGGTTGACGAGAACGGCGAACCGGTCGTTGGAGACACGCTGCTTCTGCTCATCAACGCTGGAGACGACAAGGTGCCGTTCCAACTCCCGCCGACGCGCGATGACGTGAAGTGGGAACTGGTCATCGACACGGCGGCAGAGGATCGAGATCAACATTGGACTGGTGAATCACCGTTTCCATTACTGGGCCGATCCCTCGCGCTCTTTCTGGTTCCCACGCCCGACATTTCGAAAATGCAAGACTAGGATGCTCCATGCCTCTCGAGACTCGTATCGAACGGACCATGTCTATCGGCGCAGAACGGGCCGAAGGCGGCGCACACTTCCGCGTGTGGGCGCCGAAGCGAAAGTCGGTATCCGTGGTGCTCGACGATGGAGCCGAGCACGCGCTCTCAGCCGCAACGGACGGCGGCTATTTCTCGGGAATCGTGCCCGACGTTCCAGTTGGTGTCCGCTACCGCTTCCGACTTGATGATGACCAACGACTCTATCCCGATCCCGCGTCTCGCTTTCAGCCAGAGGGCGTACACGGTCCGTCGGAGTTGGTGGATCCTTCAACATACAGCTGGGGCGACAGCGCATGGCCGGGCCTGCCTTCGCATGGGCATGTGATATATGAACTGCACATCGGATGTTTCACGCCAGAGGGCACCTGGGCATCCGCCGCCGAGAAGCTCAACCATTTGAAAGACCTCGGCGTGACGATCATCGAGGTGATGCCGGTCCACGCCTTTCCGGGCAAACGAAACTGGGGGTACGACGGCGTCGACTTGTTTGCTCCCACCGAGAACTACGGCCCGCCGGACGACTTCCGCCGATTTGTGGATCGGGCACACGGGCTCGGCATCGGCGTGATCCTTGACGTCGTGTACAACCACTTTGGACCTGACGGTAACTACCTCACCGCGTTCTCTGACGTGTATTTTACCGACAAGCACGCCAACGACTGGGGCGCGTCACTCAATTTCGACGGCGAACAATCGAAGTCCGTCCGCCAGTTCTTCATTGAGAACGCGGCGTATTGGATTCGCGAGTTTCACCTGGACGGCATCCGCTTCGATGCCACGCAGGCGATTATCGATGCGTCGCCGACGCACATCCTGCAGGAAATCGGCGTTGCCGCGCGGGCGGCCTCGGAGCGCCTGCGTGCCGGGCGACGGATCTTCCTCGTCAACGAAAATGAGCCGCAGGATTCACGGCTCATCCGCACCATTTCGAACGGCGGGATGGGGCTTGACGCGTCATGGAACGATGATTTCCATCACACCGTTCGGGTGGCGCTCACCGGCCGGCGCGATGCTTACTACACGGATTATCATGGCACCATCCAGGAACTGATCAGCGCTGTAAAATGGGGCTACCTCTATCAGGGACAATTCTACAGCTGGCAGCAGCAACGCCGAGGCACGCCTTCGCTGGACCTGCCACACGCGGCGTATGTGCATTACATCCAGAATCACGATCAGATCGCCAACTTCGGGAACGGCGAGCGCATTTCGCATTTCGCCAGTCCGGCGCTCATTCGCGCGATCACGACGATGTTGCTGCTCGCGCCGCAGCCCCCAATGCTTTTCATGGGTCAGGAGTGGTTTGCAGACACTCGGTTTCTCTACTTTAGTGACCACGGCGGCGAGCTTCCGGAGGCCATTCGAGCCGGCCGCGCCGAGGAGTTGAGCCAGTTCCCTTCGCTCAGTTCACCCGAGGTAGCAGCGCTGATGGCCGACCCGTCCGCAGAGTCGACCTTCCTCGCATCCAAACTGAACTGGAACGAGTTGAACGATCGGCATCACCAGGAGAGTCTCGCATTGCATCGGGATCTGCTCCATCTGCGGCGAACCGATCCGGTATTCAGCAAGCCGATCGATCGCGGAACGCTCGATGCTTCCGTGATTCAACCTCGCAGTTGCGTATTTCGCTTCTTCTCGCGCGATCACGGCGATCGGGTACTGATCCTCAACCTCGACGGCGAACAGCATCTCAGTATCGTTCCTGAACCGCTGCTGGCCCCGCCCGCCGGATGCGAATGGCAGACGCTCTTCTGCAGCGAAGATCCGCAGTATGGCGGACACGGCTGCGTTCCGCCCGAGACACGGAACGAATACTGGCGATTGCCTGGCGAAAATTGGCGGTTGCCCGGTCATTGCGCACTGGTGATGCGGGCGCGGCCCGCGAGCGGCCGGGTCGAGAGAACGTCACAACTGAGCCCCAACGAACGCCGAAAGGAATTGCGACTGCGTTCGCAATCGAATCGAGGAACCGATGCCCCAGCATGAGGGTCGCGCCCCCGCGCCGCGGTCGACCTATCGTTTGCAGTTCCACTCCGGCTTTGGTTTTGCTGATGCTGCGGCAATCAGCGACTACCTGCATCAGTTGGGCATTTCGCACGCCTACGCATCGCCGTACCTCAAGGCGACGCCGGGAAGCACCCACGGCTATGACGTGGTGGATCACGAAGTTGTGAACCCCGAACTCGGTGGCGAGAGCGGTCGCGACCTCTGGGTGGCATCGCTCCGTGCGCAAAGCATGTCTCACATTCTCGACATTGTTCCCAACCATATGGGAATCGCGTCAGGCGAGAACAACTGGTGGAACGACGTCCTGGAGTACGGCCCGGCGAGCCCGTTCGCGGAGCATTTCGACATCCACTGGAATGGCACGCTCAGCGCGCCGCTGAAGAACAAGATCGTTCTCCCGATCCTTCCCGAGCCGTACGGCGATTGCCTTGCGAGCGGTTCGATTCACATAGAGTTTCATCGTCAATACGGAAGGTTCGACGTCGTCGTCGGCACCAGGCATCTTCCGGTCGGGCCGGGGAGTCTCAGGCTTGTGCTGCGGGACATGGCGTCGCAGGTGGGAATCGACCCGTTCTCCATAGACGAACACACGCGGGGCGCGGCCGAGGCGATCAAAACGACGTTCTCGTGCCGTTGCCTTGAGGAACCGGATCTCGCCATTGTGCTCGAACGCGCCGCTGCCATGTGCAATGAGCCCGAACGCCTCCATGAGCTTCTCGAAGCTCAATTCTACCAACTTGCCCACTGGCGCTCCGTAAACGGCACGATCAACTATCGGCGGTTCTTTGATGTGAACGAACTCGCGGCAATCAGAATGGAGCTTGAGACAGTATTCGCCGCCTCGCATCGCCGAATCACCGATTGGATAAGCGACGGCTCACTTGCGGGCCTGCGGATCGATCACCCTGATGGACTGGCAGACCCCGAGCGCTACCTGCGACGGCTGCAAGAAGCAGGCGGGAAACCGGTGTACGTCGTCGTTGAGAAGATTCTTGGCCAGGAGGAGCGACTGAACAATAGATGGGCGACGGCGGGGACCACCGGATATGAGTTCCTGAGCCATGTCAACGGTCTCTATGTCGATGGCGGAAATGCCAGCGCGATGCAGAGGATCTACGAGCGTTTTGTAGGAACCGCGATGGATTATGAAGCCATCGCCAGAACCAACAAGCGACGCATCTGCGAAGAGGCGATGGCGAGCGAACTGACAGCACTCGCCGAATCCGCCTATCATCTCGCCCAGCGCCATCTCAACACCCGCGATCTCAGCCTCATCTCCATCCGATTCGCATTGCGGGAACTCACCGCCTGCTTCCCGATCTACCGCACCTATTTCGGCGGCTCTGAGAATCAACCCGAAGACGAGGCGGCCCTGCATGACGCGATCGCCAGCGTTGCTTCTCGACGGCCGCGTCCTGACAAACTGTGCATGCGCTTCATCGCCAAAACGCTCCTCGGCGATGATCCCGATCAACGTCAATTCGCTCAGCGCTTCCAGCAGTTGACCGCGCCGGTCATGGCCAAGGGCGTTGAGGATACGACGTTCTATGAGTTCAACCGACTCATCTCGCTGAACGAAGTCGGATGTGATCCTTCAAAGTTTGGTACATCACCCCAGGCGTTGCACGAGTTTTTCGAGCATCGGCAACGACATTGGCCGACAGCGCTTTCCACGCTCTCCACGCATGACACGAAGCGAAGTGAGGACGTCCGTGCTCGCCTGAACGCGTTGTCTGAGATGCCTGAGGAGTGGGATCGACGCGTTCACAGATGGGCCGAGTTGAACGAGTTTCATCGGCAGGACGGCGTTCCCGATCGCAACGCCGAATATGCACTCTATCAATCCCTTCTCGGCGCGTGGCCGGCGGAGGGTTCAACTGCGTTGAACGTCGACGCGCCATTCGTCGAGAGAATGTCTCAGGCAACACAAAAGGCACTGCGCGAGGTTAAGCAAAGGACTTCGTGGTCCGATCCGGATGAGAAATACGAAGCTGCCGTCGACAGTTTTCTTCGTCGAATCCTGGACCCTGCCATTTCTGGCGCGTTCCTAGACGATTTCTTCAACTTCCAGCAGAACATCGCCCGCCTCGGCATCGCAAACTCCCTCTCCCAGACGATTCTGAAACTGGCAGCACCCGGGGTTCCCGACACCTACCAGGGCACGGAGGTAGCCGATTTCAGTCTGGTCGATCCCGACAATCGCCGGCCGGTGGATTTCAACTACCGCCGAGCGCTCCTCCAACATCGCAAACTGCTTCCGAAAGCAAGCGGCGGCACTCTCTCGTTCAGCTTCGATCTCGCGAAGATCCTCGTGCACCGCAAGGTGCTGCAGTTGCGAACCGCCTGCCCTGAACTGTTCACTTTCGGAAATTACGCCCGAGTCGAACTTGACGGACCACGCGCTGAATCGATGTTCGCCTTCACGCGCCGCTGGGAGCGACAACAGCTTTTTGTATGTGTCCCTCGGCTCTCATCCAAAGCGTTCGCGGGCGAGCCGAGCGGCTTCGAACTACTCGGTGAGTTTGTTGAGAGCGATTCTGGCTGGATTGATGTTCTCGCCGAACTCGATTTGCATCTATTGGGACTATCGTCGCGCTTGCCGGTGGTCATGATGCAATCATGATCCGAGGCTCAACGGATTGATTAGGCACAGCAGGGCGGCATCGCTTGGCTCTTCACGGAACGTCTGCGTGTCGCACCACGGATCTGCCGTACCTATTCCTTAACGTTGTTGTTGAGCATGGAGCGAATGCAATTGATGAGTGCATCGGGTTCGAAAGGCTTTTCCAGAAAGCGATCGAATCCCGACTCGATCGCCGTCTGTTTGTCTTCTTCGCGGGTAAACGCCGTGAGCGCCACGGCAGGCAGGCGCGCTGAGTGGCGGGCCGCTTCGTCAGAGCGGACGCGCTTGATGAACTCAAGGCCGTTCATCTCCGGCATTCCGATGTCGCTGAGGAGGATGGACGGCTGCTGCTGTTTGAGGATGTCGAGCGCAATCGATGCCGATGTGGCCTCCAGCACCGTCGCGCCCTCGCCGCGTAAAAGCGTTGCGATTGCGGCGAGAGAGTCGGGCTGGTCTTCAACAATCAGCACAGTCAAGTTCGCGAGCCCGCGCCACAACGTCGGACTCTTCGATATGTTGGTGTGTTGCGCCTTCACTTCTGTTTCGGCCACCGAGTCCAGCGGCAATTGCACGATGAACGTGGCGCCCTTGCCAAGTCCGTCGCTATACGCCGCGATGTATCCACCGTGAAGTTCAACCAGTTGTTTGACGATCGCGAGGCCCAGACCCAGTCCCCCTGCACGCCGCGTCGTGGACGAATCATGCTGCCGGAACGCTTCGAACATGTGCGGAACAAACTCCGGCGCGATTCCCTGACCGTTGTCGCTCACGCGCAACTCAATGTGTCGCGGCAGCTTCGACAGGCCAATTTTCACGCGGCCGCATGCGGGCGTGAACTTGACCGCGTTGGTGAGCAGATTCCAAACCACCTGGCGCAGGCGATCCGGGTCGGCCAGTACGCGAGTCATGCCGTCCTGCAGTTCGCTGACGATTTCAATGTTCTTGGTCTTGGCGGTGGGACGGATCGAATCGACCGCGCTTTGAACGAGTGAGAACAGATCGGTTTCGCGCATCTCCAGTCGCAACTGTCCGCGCGAAATGCGGGAGGAATCCAGCAGGTCATCGATCAGCTACTTCTGAGCCTCGGCGCTGCGCTGAATCGCATCAGTTCCCTCGCTCAGTTGCTGCGGCTTGAGGCCCGGATTCTGCAGCAGCTTGCTCCAGATCATGATCGCCGAGAGGGGCGTTCTCAATTCGTGACTCAACACGGCAAGGAACTCATCTTTCATGTGGCTGGCCGACTCCGCCGCTTCCTTGGCCGAGCGGAGTTGATCCTGAGCTTCCTTGCGATAGGTCTCGTCCCGCAGAACCTTGACGAACCCGCGCAATTCGCCGTTGACGTGCCGCAGCGCCGTCATGACGCCGCTCCCCCAGAAGCGAGATCCGTCTTTCTTCATGTGCCAGCGTTCGTCGAGCGCACGGCCCGTGGCGGCGGCGCTGGCGAACTCGCGCTGGGGCACCTGGGCGGCGCGATCTTCGGCGGTGAAGAAAAAGCCGCCGTATTGGCCGATCGCCTCCGCTTCCGAGTACTGCATCACCTGCTCGGCGCCGCTATTCCAAGCGGTAATTTTGCCATCCGTGGCGAACATGATCATCGCAAAGTCGTGCTGGCCATCGACAATCGCGCGGAAACGTTCCTTCTCTTCATACAGCGCGAGGTCGGCGCTGGCGCGGTCGGTCAGGTCGATGATGGTGGCCACCGCGAATCGACGTCCATCAGGAAGCGTCCCCGGGACGGAGGCGCTCAGCTCCCAATGTCTCAGCGACTCGTCACGTGTCCGGATCATGACTTCCGCGCCGTTGACCGGACCCTCTGTTTGAAACATCACCTTCAGCTTCTCACGAAGCTGGGCGGCGCCGCTGGCCAGCCTCTGGAGCCAGGTGTCGAGCGTTGGAAGCTCCTGACCGGAGTATCTGGTCGCCTGCGTCCACGCACGACTCAGCTCGAGGATCTGACCGTCCTCGGCGAACATCATGACAGGAATCGGCGCTTCCTGGATCGCTTTGCGGAACTGCGCTTCGCTTGCCCGCAGCGCATCTTCGGCCTGCTTTCGGCGACTGATGTCGACGAACGTCATGACGACGCCGTCGATTCGGTTGTCGGCGGTTCGGTACGGAAGGATGCGGCGAAGATACGTCCTGTCGTCGCTCGCGCTCACTTCCTTTTCCCGCGGGATCAATTTCTCCAGCACCGACTGCGCGTCGGTGAGCAGATCCGCGTCCTCGAACTTGGGCGCCAAGTCGCTGAGCTGCCGTCCGATATCCGATCCGAGGATCTCCACCAGGTTCGTCACCGCCGGGGTGAATCGGCGGATGCGGAACTTCGTATCAAGAAAGATGACAGCGATTCTTTCATCCTCAAGCGTAGATCGATCGGGGAATCACTGAATGTGCCCCGGCCACGCGAATTGGATCATGCGTGCCGAGGGTTCTACGTGGCGGACATCACACCCATTCGATTGCTTTTGGTCGACGACCATCAACTGCTGCGTCAGGCGCTTGCCGCACTGATCCAGTCGGCGCCGGATCTTGAGATTGTCGATACCGTGCCCGACGGATTCGTGGCGGTGAAACGCGCAGTCGAGACGCGGCCCGATGTTGTCTTGATGGATGTGTGCCTTCCAGGCATGAGCGGCGTGGAAGCAACGCAGCAGATCATCGCCCAATGCCCCGAGGTGAAAGTCCTCGCACTTTCCGCGCGGAATGATTTACAGACCGTTCAAGCCGTTTTTGACGCCGGCGCGCTGGGATACCTGCCCAAGGACTGCGCGGAGACGGAACTGATTGAAGCGATTCGGCTGATCGCGAGCGGCGAGCGCTACATTGCCAAGCAACTCCGACCCATGCTGATCGCCGAGCAATTGATCGCCGGCGACAGCTCGTCACGCCTCAGTCGACGCGAAGTTCAAGTCCTGCAGAAGATCACTGAAGGTCTGACGATGAAGCAAGTGGCAAGACAGCTCCAGATCAGCTCCAAGACGGTTGAAACGCACCGACGAGCCATCATGTCCAAGCTCAAGATTTTCAGCGTCACCAACCTCACTCGCTACGCTATTCGAAATCGCATTGTCTCGCTCGATGAGCCCGTCGCCTCAGCAAAAGGCTGATCGATCGCACGGCCATGCACCGACTGTTTGATCGTAACCCTCGAGACTAAGCTCGTTTTTCGAGCGGACGCTCGAATCAGATCGGGCTAATCATGAACTCTGCACCAAGCGATCTGGGGAGGTTGGCGAAGGAAAGACATTCCTCGATTGACGTCCTCGTAGTTGAAGATGATGAATCGACCCGCCGCGGGCTGGAATTGACTCTCGGCCACGAAGGTTACGCGGTGTATAGCGCCGCTTCCCTCCGCGAAGCGACGGCATTACTGCAAACATTTATCTTTGACGCGATGATCGTTGATTTGAACCTTCCCGACGGAATGGGTGATGAGCTGCTGTCCGATTCCAAGCTCGGCGTCAGCGTTCCGCGCAAACTGCTGGTGACGGGTGCTTCAAATGCAAGCCTTGAGGCCGTCAGTAAATGTCGCCGATTCGATGCCTGCCTTTTCAAGCCAATCAATATCCAGTTACTTCTCCGCGAGTTGCGACGAGCCCCTTGAGCGAGTTAATCGGCGTTTTAAAAACTGTGAGGTGGATGTCCTTATCCGAGAGTGCTCAAAGCGACCTTCGCCCGTCCTTTGAATCGACCGCGTCGGCGGATCACCGGCGACTAATCGCTGTTCACCGTCGGCCGGATTTGCACCATCGCGACGTTGCAACGCTTTGGCTGCGTGAGGCAGTAGTGAACACACCCGGCGATTTCTTCGGCACGCAGCAGCTTGAGTTGACGTTCCTGTTCGTCCTGTTCTTCTTTGGCGACTTTCTCCAAAGTCATCTCCGCCCCGACGAGCCCAGGCTCGATCAGCGTCACACGGATACCTTCAGGATTAAGCGACCTTGCCAACGAATCGCTAAAGCCGCGCACGCCTGATTTCGCGGCGACATACACGTCGCTGCCCTTCCCCCGGCTCTCGGCACTCATCGAACCGATGAAGACGATGTGTCCTTCCCCTTGTCGCTTCATCACTGCAGCGGCGTGCTGGGCGAAGTGGAGGTAGGCGACGAGGTCCACTTCGATTACCTTTCGCCACTCGTTGTAGTCGGTATCCGTCACGCTGGAGCCGGCGATTCCTGCGTTACACACAAGCGCATCGAGCCGTCCGAATCGCTGTTCGACTTCGCCGAACACGCGATGGACATCATCGTAGCTCGATGAGTCAGCAACGATCCCGTGAATCTCGCCGCCGCCGACGGCTCGGATGTCGCCAAGCGCATCATTGAGTTCCTTGTTGTGCCGCCCGAAGATCAATACGCGCGCGCCATTTGCCACGAGTATCATCGCGATGGCACGCCCGATCCCCGTCGTGCCGCCGGTGACGAGAACGGGTTTCCCCTCGACGGATTGGGGTTCCGCTCGGAAGAGCCTGGCGTATTCTTCTTCATTCCGTGTGGTTGGAGTGGTGTCTAGCATAGTGACCTCCAAAAGAAGTTGGCCTTATTGATCGAACAGGCTATCGGGCATTTTCCGCAGGGGCATGTTGCGGACCTGGTTTGCAGGTGAACTGCCGGGAGCGAGGCTGACGATCCGATTCGCGGAGCCATGACGCGAAAAGCGCTAGGGCGGCGAGGATGTAAATGGTGCACGCAGGCACCCACATGATGAGGCCTCCGAGCGCCTGATCTTGAACCGTGGTCAGGCCCCAGGCTTGTGTTCGCCCTTCGTAAACCGGGTACCAGGTCGTCCTTGCGAACGTAAGCAGTGCCCCGAGCAAGCCGCTGTGCAACGCGGTTGTGAACAGGTACAGAATCGCCGCCCCATACGCGGCGGGCCCGCGCCTGGCGTGAACCAACGACCACCAGAACAGGACTGCAGCCACGAGAAAGCTTGTGTGCTGCGCTGCATGAATCCACTCGCTGTGCTGTGTCGCCTGGAACAGCTCGGGCGCGTGCCATGCCCACAGCACGAGCGCGTGGATCAGCCAAGCGACCATCGGAAGCGAGATGATTCTCCACGCCGAGCTCCACCATCGACGATTGGAGAGCCAGCCAAGCCGATGCGCGATCGTAGTTGGCATTGCGTACAACATCGGGGGCATCGGCCGCGCCAGCACCAACAGTGGTGCCGCCACGAGCATCAGCAACTCGTGTTGTGCCATATGCGCCGAGAAGAGCATAGAGCCCCAGGGATGCAGCGGAGAGACGAGCGCGACGAACAGTGTCAGCCACGCGGCGATAAAGCACATCGATTCCCAGATGCGAACGCCATGTCCAACTCCTGCCCCGCACCAGAGCCGAATAGTGCCAACGACATATAGGCATGCGAGCACAATGAGCCCGAGCCAGCTTCCAGGCTCAGTCCCCCAAGCGTGGGAAAGCTCGTGCCAATTGTGCGGACCCTCGGCGCCGCTCTCTTCCTCGTGAGCCAGAGCCGGTGCTGCTAGAGAGACGATAGCGAGAAGCATCCAGCAAGATCTATTGGTGAGCTTTCGCAATGTCTTATCCCCAGTTCGCCTTGAAGAAATAGACGGCAAGGCCCGTCGCGAGAACGGTGATCGCGAAAAAGACGCTCCCGGCAATTCCGATCGCACTCATAAATCCGGCCACGCCTGCACTGCTCGATGACTCGAGGGTTTCCGGCTGACAAGGACGCCGTCTCCAGTGACGCAGGGAGGCGTAGCCGCACGTGAGCACCAACAGGCAGCAAATCACGGTCGTGGCATACAGAGGTGCGTAGTGCTTTGTTTTGCGGGCAACTTGAACGAGTGAGTAGACGATCTGCAGGTGGGCCGCCCAGATCATCGGAGAGCCGAGCACGCTCAGCCAGAGCAATCGTGTCGCTGTATCGAGCGATGGCGTTCGGATCTGTGTCGGCATGAAAGTCCTTTGTGTTCGTCGGGCGATCACAACATGCGCGCGCCCAAATAAATCACCGCATAGAGAAGCGCCCACACCGCAACGGTCCAGTACCAGTAGATTCCGGTGAGGTTGATGTCGTGGGCATGGTGCTCATCCAAACTTGCGCAACACAGCCACGCGGCCAGGATGAAAAACTCGCCCGCAGCGACCAACAGATACGTCAGGTGCAGTCCTAGCAGCGTCCAGACGATGGACGCATAGGCGTTGTCGTTCCAACGGAAGTGAACAGCCCGGAATTCGTAAAAGCGGCACACGATAAGAACCAGAACAATCGCGAACACCGTCCAAAGGCCGAGTTTTGCGCGAGTGGCGTCAAGCGCGCGTGCGGCGCGGTCGATCCAGTACATGAGGGCGCAGCTCGCCAGCATTACCCCCAGTTCGGCCGACGGCAGCGGCAAATCAGGCGTTGGATGGAAAAGTGGCGGCTGCGCGTTCGGGTTCGGCGGCGGCCATGAGGCGAAGTTTTGACGCACGTAGAAATACGCAGCGACGCAGAGTCCGACGCTCATCGACTCGGTCAACATCAGCAGCGTGTTCCCCCACCAGACCGGCGACCGGGAACCGTAGACCGAGGTCGGCAGTGCGGAGACATCGATCACGCATCGTCCCTCACGATCGACAGTCTCGATGGCTGTGTGGCTATCGCTCATCGCTGTCGCCCTTGGGTTGGCTGATGCCGCGACGAAACACATTGGGTTCGTTGCGCGCTGCGGTGGATGTCCAGAACCAGCCGAAAAGTGCGAGCGCCATCACGCCGAGGAAGATGACCGCCCACCACGGATTGAAGATCCCTCCCAGCAGTAGCATCCCGGCAACCGACACCGCCGTGAGGAGCGGCCAGATCGATTCACCGGCAAGGTCATATCGGTGGTCGGGCGCGGCGTCGAGCAGCGTCGTGCAGAGCACCTGCCGTTTGCGCAAAGTCAGACCTGTGACCGTCGCCGCGTCGGGCGGATTCTCCCACATGGGTGCTCGGCCGTAACAAGTGGGAATCTGATCAAATCCCCACGCCGGCGGCGGTGAAGTAGTCGCCCACTCGAGCGTATCCGCGTCCCACGGATTGCCGCCGGCAAGGCGCCCGCGTTTTCGGCTCCAGAGCACGTTGAGAATGAACGTCAGTACCCCCAATCCCATGAGAAAGGCGCCGACCGTTGCGAGCGCGTTCAACGAACCCCAGTTCGTCTCAGCGGGATACGTGTATCGCCTGCGTGTCATGCCGCCCAGGCCGAGGGCATGCATCGGCCAGAACGTGAGATGAAAGCCGACGAACGTCAGCGCGACGTTGATCCAGCCGAGCCGGCTATCGAGCAGCCGGCCTGTCCACTTTGGGAACCAGTAGTAGAACGCGCCGAAGAGCGGAAAGACCGCGCCGCCAATGAGCACGTAGTGAAAGTGGGCGACGACGAAGTAAGTATCGTGTACCTGAAGATCGATCGACACCGACGCGAGCGTGACGCCGGTGCCCGTCATCGGGCGTGACGATACGAATCCCGGCATCAGCAAGTTTGGCGATCAGCAGTAGCGCAGTAGCGGCTCCACGCCGCGTCAATCGGCTTGGATCAGTCACGATGACCATGTTGAACTTCAGATCGTCCTTGCTCTGCTGCCTGCCGATGAGGCCGCGCAGATGCGCACCGACCTGCGGGTCGTTTGAAGAACAACGAGGGAGTCCGACCGTCCCGACGATCTCGATTCCATTGGCAATGGCGTAGGCAGTCATCCGCTGAAGTTGGGCCTCAACAACGGACTCATCAGCACTCGTCCGCGCAAAGAGAACGGCTCTGTTGATTTGATTCATGTGTGCCTCCGACTGTCTTTCTGCGATGAACCGGTGCGATCCTTTACCGAACGAAGAAGTCCTCGCGTTGACCAACGAGCGTGACGCCCTCGGGGAGTTCACCGGTGTCCTGAATGTGCTGGTGGATAGGTGTCTTCCGTAGCCGCTCAGCGACCGCGATGGCGGTGGGGCAGTGTTGCCGTGCCCAACGCATGACGGTGGCTTCGTCAGTGAACGTGATCCTTGCTGGCACCGACCGGAAGCCGATCTGACCACCGGGGAGGGAAAGGCTGCGTCGGCGTCCCTTCAGCTTTGCGATCTCGTCCTCGGCCCACCGGCGAAGTTGCGTGCCGAAGAGGTACATCAAGCGTTGCTCTTCCCTTTCAGCACGGCGCTGCTCAAGGGCTGCCCATGCAGCGACCTGCTGAGCGTACTGACGTGCTGCGACGACCCTTCGCCGCCGTACATGCAGGAGTTCAACGCTGTCAACAGGAGCGCCTTGAACTGTTCATCGGCCGCGTTGAGGAACGTCTGAAAGTCGCTTCGATCTATAGGTTGAGGATCAGGTTCTGAAGACAAAGGCTTGACCAGCACGGCGCAGAGCGCAGAGGTCCGCTTGCAGTCCTCGGCCCACTTCCCTCGCTTTGGGGGAAAATTGATGATGCTCTTGATAGCGTCGTAGCGTTGACGGATGTAGGTGGGCTTTCGGTCGGCCTCGCGGACCGCCTCGGTCAACATGTCGCTGTAATCGACAAGCTTTTCCTGCGTGAGATCGCGGAGTTTCGAAACCTCCACGAATTCAACGAGCTCTTCCCAGTACGCCTCGCATTTGCCCTTCCAATTCGGGCTAAGCACCTTCTTCTCGAAGAACAGTTTGCCGACCTCATCCAACGTCGGAGACGGCACCGGCTTCGGGATGTCACTCAGATAGCCGATTTGCTCGATCCCGGTCATCTGAGCGACGTACTCAGGGCGACGGACGATCTCGTCACGCAGATGTGCCCAGATTGCGTCGGCAGGGAGACTGCGGTGGAGGCTGATGGGGCCGGCGGCTTCGGGGATGGTCAGGATCAGACTCTCGTCCGACGCAGCGCGATGTTCACCGGCTCCCAGTTCGTGCCGGAGTACGGCCTCGATCGCCCCGTCGTCCTCGCATGAGGAGGTCAACGGGGCGGGCAGACGGATAGCCGCTTCGGTGCCGCGATGCCGGGCCTGCCAGCGGTGGAAGCGAAGAACGGCCCGCATTGGGTCCGATTCTGTAAACTTCTCCCCAGTTTCGGTGATGCGCCATCGACCATCGGGGCAGAGGTACAGCCCGTCGATGGTCTTTCCGTTCCAAGGACAGACATACGGTTTGGCCTTCCGACCACGTTTCTTCTTCGTCGAGTTCATCGTTCCGCATTCTGATGCGGAAGATTCACTCGTCCACTGGCTTGTTCGTCTGCATTCTGGACCGAATTACGGACGAAACTCGTGAAATGCGGCAAAACTCAAACGGAGAGAGGGGGATTCTTTCGGATATCGCCCCACCGTTCGCCCAGAGTGTCGTTCTTTTATCCAAGCCGTTCAAGTGCCGCGTCTTGCGCACGACGATTGGTGACTCTCGAATACGACCCATTTCGATTCTGAACCTCAGTTCTAGGACAAATCTAGGACAACAAGGCGGATTCGTGCGCCGGGCCAGACTACATCGCAGCAGGACGCTACGCGTCAAATGACCGACCTGACGACATGCTAGGCTCGCGGCGTCGACGAGATTCATTGTGGCCGAGCGCAGGGCTAATGATTGATTGGGGCTTGCACTGAGAGTTCCGCGCTCTGTGAAACCGGATCATTTCCATGTCGGCCCTAGCACCGCTTCGATTTCAAGTAGCCTCTCTTCGTACGAGACCCTCAAGTTCGCATCGAGGCGCTTGAGCGCGGTGAGCGACCTCCGCGTGTCCAGCATTTCTGCAAACGAGATTCGGCCGCTCTCGTACGCGGACTGGTTGATCGTCGTCATCGCCTCGGCGCGTGGAATGACGTTGTTCTCCAAAAGCACCAACTGTCGTCGAAGATCATCCGCCGTTGTGACGCCGGCGATTACCTTGCTTCGCAGGTCGATCGCTGTCTGACGGCGCATCGCATCGGTCGCCCGAAGATTCGCTTCGGCCTGCGCGACGGCCGCGTTGATGGCTTGATATCGCAGCAGCGGCACAGTCACCATGCCGTTCAGGTTCTGCACAACGCCGCCGAGATCGCTGCTCACGCTGAGGGAAAAGTCGGGCACGTACTGCAACTTGGCGAGCTTGATCGCGCTTCCTTTGCCGTCGGCCTCTGCGTCCTGCGCGGCAAGCTCAGGACTTTTCTCTGTGATCTGGCGCAACACTCCATCCAAGCTCAGCGTCATCGTGCGCATGGGCGGCAGCGCCCCCGGTGACAAATTGCTGGTCGGTTCGCGACCCATCGCGGCGTTGACGGCGGCCCTGAGGCCGGGCAGGCGAGATTGCAGTTCGATGATCTGACTCTTTGAAAGCTCCACTTCGTTGCGCGCGCCAAGCACTGCGGCTTGGGTGGACCTGCCCGACGCGATGCCGGCCTCCATTACCTCCGCGCTCGTGTTGAGCAGTTGGCTGTTCTCCTGTTCCAGCTTCACAAGTTGGGCGGCGAGCGCGTAGTCGTAGTATGCCGAGAGAAGCTTCTGCCGGAGGTTGAGCCTCGCTTGCTGGAACCGAAAGCCCGCAGCGCGAGCTTCTTCGAGCGCACGCTGGGCTGCTGTCGTCGGTTTCGACGGCCACTGAATGTCGTCCATCGCATCGTTCGCGGCCGTCACGGTCGTTCGGTCGAACGACGTCGAGCCATTGGTGATTGGAACGCCAGCGAACAAGACAAGGTTCGTCGCCTGCGTGCCGTCCTGAGGGATTTGCTCGATGGCGGACTTCCACTCCCAATACTTCTGCTCAATCTCGGGGCTGGCCAACGAGGCGTACCGAACGAGATCGTCCGGTGTCGGATCGGCCGGCAGTGCTGGGAGCGATCGATCCTGAGGACGAACGGCATACGGCTTGCCCTCGTTCGAGGCGAGATCGCGCTCGCGTTGCTCCCCCTCGGGATGAACGGTGCATCCGGCGACGACAACAAGGACGAGTGAAAGGGATAAGAATCGAATCACGCGACACCTCCATTCATGGCGGCTAACGACCACGTCCGACGAAGGCTGACGCCCTTGGCGATGTAAAAAATCACCGGATAGACGAGGAGTTCCATGAGGAAGCTCGTGAACAATCCGCCGAGCATCGGCGCGGCCAGGCGGCGCATCACGTCCGCGCCGGTTCCGTGCGCCCACAACAGCGGCACGAGTCCGATGAACGCGGCGGCAACCGTCATGGTCTTGGGACGGATCCGCTTCACCGCGCCATCGTGAACGGCGCTCCACAGGTCGGCCTGAGATCGCATCCGTCCTTCTTTCCGGAATCTCTCAAAGCTGTTGTCGAGGTACAGCAGCATGACCAGGCCCGTCTCGGCGTCGAGACCGGCGAGCGCGATCATTCCCACCCACACCGCGAGCGACAGGTGGTAATCGAGCAGCCAGAGCAGCCAAACCGCGCCGACGAGGCTGAACGGGACGGCGAGCAGAACGATGCTTACTCGCAGCCAGCTTCGAGTGGCCGCATAGAGGAGAAGGACGATGACACCAATCGTCAGCGGGATCGCCCATTTCAGTCGCGCATTCGCTTCCTGAATGTTTTCGAACTGCCCTGACCACGAGAGCGTGTAGCCCGGCGGGAGCGCAAGCTGTCGTGCGACCGCCGCTTGTGCGTCGGCGATGTAGCCGCCGAGATCGCGGCCGGTCACATCGACGTAGACCCACGCCGACCTTCGCGAGCTTTCGCTCTTGATCATCGGCGGGCCGGGTTCGACGTGAATGTCCGCGATCTGCCCCAGCGGGATGTGCTGGCCATTCGGCGTCGCGACGAGCACCTGCTTCATCGAGTCGGGATCGTCGCGGTAGTCACGGGCATAGCGGATGTTGATCGGATATCGCTCCAGCCCTTCGACGGCCGTCGTCGTCTTCATGCCGCCGATGGCGGTGGAGATCACATCCTGCACGTCGCCGGTCGTCAGGCCGTATCGAGCGGCCTCCTGCCGCTTCACATCGATGTCGAGATACAGGCCGCCGTAGGAACGCTCGGGATACGCACTCGTCGTGCCCGACACGTTCAGCATGATGGTCGAGGCTCGACTCGCGAGATCGGACAGCACCTGCAAGTCAGGCCCCATGATCTTGATGCCCACCGGCGTCTTGATGCCCGTGGAGAGCATGTTCGTCCGGTTCTCGATCGGCATCGGCCACGCATTCGCGACGCCCGGCATCGATACTACGGCGTTCAATCCCGGATGGTCTGTGCCGTCAGGATCGTTCCAGCCGTAGACCAGTTCCTCCATCGTAATCCGGCGCTCGCTGGGCCAGAACGTGTGCTCGAACGGCCACCGCAGCGCTGATGGCCACGAGCCGAAGAAGTACGACATCTTCCGCTGTCGCCAGTGGGACGAATCGGTGTGGAGGCGGACGACCGTTTCGATCATGTCGAGCGGCGCAGGGTCGGTCGCCGTCTCGGCGCGGCCGGCCTTGCCGTACACACACATGACCTCAGGGAAGGTCATGATCAGCTTGTCGGTCTGCTGAAGAACCTGCTTGGCCTTGGTGATGCTGATGCTCGGATCGGTCGTCGGCATGTAGAGCAGGTCACCCTCATCCAGCGGCGGCATGAACTCCGTGCCGAGATGGCGAAACGGCCAGATGGCCGAGATGACGAGGCCGACCGCGCCAACAAGAACGAGCCAGCGAAAACGAATCGCCGCCGAGAAGAAGATTTCATAAACCGCCTGAAGCGCGCGGCTGATCGGGTTCCTCTCCTCATGTACGATCTTCTGCGGCACGAGCAGCATCGCAGCGAACACGGCCCAGCCACCGGCAATCAAGACGCGATAAGGCGAAAGAGCCGGGTCGCTGCCCGTCAGCCAATACAGCCCTGCGGCTGGCAACAACATCGCCAAGAGCGTGATCGCTGTGTTCCGAAAAATCCCCCAACGTTTGGGCAACACACGCGCGGTGATGAAGAAGACCATCAGCACCGGAATGATCGTGATCGACAGAACGGACGCCGACGCCATCGCGAAGGTTTTTGTCAGTGCCAACGGCTTGAAGAGTCGACCACTCTCACCGGTGAGCACGAAGATCGGAAGGAAGCTCACCGTGATGACAAGCAAGCTGAAGAAGAGGCTGGGACCGACCTCTGTCGCGGCCTCGATGATGATCTGGCTGCGGGATCGAGGCTTCTCGCCGTGGGCGATGCGCTCCTCTTCACGGTCGAGATGCTTGTGCGCGTTCTCGACCATGACGATCGCACTGTCCACCACGACGCCGACGGCGATCGCGATGCCGCCGAGGCTCATGATGTTCGCGTTGATGCCAAGGACGTGCATCGCGAGCAGGCTGGCCAGAACACTCGTCGGCACGACGAAGATCGCAACGAGTTCGCTGCGGGCGTGCAGCAGGAACAGGATGCAGACGAGGCCGACGACGATCATCTCTTCGATCAGCGTGTGTCGGAGCGTCTGCACCGATCGCTCGATCAGGTCGGAGCGGTCATACGCTGTCTTGATGAAGACGCCCGGCGGCAAGCCTTGTTCGAGATCGGCGAGCTTCGCCTTGGCGTCTTGAATGACCTGATACGCATTCGCGCCGAAGCGGGCGATGATGACGCCGCCGACGGCCTCGCCTTGGCCGTTCCATTCACCGACACCGCGTCGCTCGGCACCGGCGATTTGAAGCGTGGCGATGTCAGACAAGGAGATCGGCGTTCCTCCTGCCGTAACACCCACAGGCACTTGGCCGAGTTCGGTCAGCCCCGTCAAGTAGCCGCGACTGCGGACCATGTACTCGTTCTCGCTCATCTCCACGACGGAGCCGCCGACATCGTTGTTCGACCGTTGGACGGCCATCATGATGTCGCGAACGGGCAGTTTGAACGCCAGCAGCTTCTCTGGCTTCAGGACGACCTGATACTCCTTCACGAAGCCGCCAATGGACGCAACCTCGGCCACCCCGGGCACGGCCGTCATCTGGTAACGCAGATACCAATCCTGAAGACTGCGTAAGCTCGCGAGGTCTTGTCCGCTTGACACCAGCGGCTTGCCGGTGAGCGGGCATAGGCCCGGCTTGTCGAACGCCCGAACCTTCGTCAGGGAAGATCGCCGCTCGATCGGCGCATCGGATTCAGCCGCATACCAACGCTGGTCGCGCTCATCGTGCCAGAGTCCCTGCGGATGCTCCGGCGAGTAATAGCCGGGGTAGAGCACGTATTGATAGACCCAGCCGACGCCGGTGGCATCAGGACCAAGCTTCGGCTGAACGCCTGCCGGGAGACGATCCTTCGCGAAGTTCAGGTATTCGAGGACGCGGCTTCGTGCCCAGTACAGGTCGGTGCCCTCATCGAAGATCACATAGATCATCGACGTCTCGAACATGCTTTGCCCGCG
>JANOBD010000082.1:0-4364 GCA_031411495.1 Phycisphaerae bacterium
CATCCTCGTCGCCCAATCGGACGACGCTGGCATTCAGAACACGCTCATGGACGCCTTCGACCAGGGGATTGTCAACTGCGAGAACTTCGCGAAGGCCCGGGCGATCATCAATGCACGTTCCGATCGCCGAAAACGAAAGGGAAGCAACGACGGCTACAGCGTCGCAGCGCTCACTTCCGACATTGCCACAGCGACGCAGGCGAAAGACTCATACGTGCGCGAAGCACAAGGCAAGGAGCGCAGGCTCTTCACGCTCCTAGATGGCATGACAAGGCTGTGGAATGACGCGCAGCTGCTCGCCATCATCGAATCCGAGGGCCTTGGTTCTCGACCGGAGTTGTCGGGAACTTACAACACCGCGACATCACTTTAGCCGGAGACCGCTATGGACACTCCCGAGGCAATCGACGTCCCCATCGAAAAGCTGAGACCCCTGCGCGATCGCCAAGTTCCGATGCGCGAATACGACCGCATCGCCGCCAGTATCAAATCGATCGGGCTGATTGAGCCGCTCGTAGTGCATGCCGACGGCGAGAAGTGGGTCATCCTTGACGGTGTTCAACGGTACAAAGTTCTGGGATCGATGGGCGTGACCGTCGTTCCTTGCGTCGTCGGCCCGAGACGCGAGGCATTCACTGGCAACCGGATGGTCAATCGCGTCTCGCCGTTGCAGGAACATCGGATGATCGAGAAATCCCTGGAGGAACTGGACGAGAACACGATCGCCGCAGCGCTTGGCATTCAGAACATCGCATACCGATTGAAGAAGACGCTGCTCAAGAATCTGCACCCCGAAGTCACGGCAGCCTTCGACCAGGGAAAGCTGACCCGCGCGTGCGCTCGGGAGTTAATGCATGTAAAACCTGCGCGACAGAAGGAGATCCTGACCGCAATGCAGGGCTACAAGGACTTCAGTGTCGCCTTCGCGAAGACCCAGATCCTGAAGACCCCACCGCCAATGCGGGAAGGCCGATCTAGGAAAGGCGGACCTTGGGATAAGAGCGCACAGCGCAAGAACGACCTACTGAAGAAGCTGACGGATGCGGAGCAGAAGCACGACTTTTACTCGCGTCTGTACAAGCAATACACGATTGACCTACTTCGGCTCGCCATCTTCGCCAGATCGCTGCTCACCAATCCTCGCGTTCGCGCTTATCTCGATCAGAAACATGCGTCAATCGCTCGCCAGTTTGAGTCGATAGTCGCCGATGCGCGAGGTTGATCCCATGACGAAGTGGTCACGCGAGAACATTCTTCGCGAGCTTCTTCGACGCGACAAAGCTAATTTGCCGCTTACTTCCGCGGGCTCAGAAGGCGGCGTCGACCACGCGATGTACCAAGCGGCATCGCGGATATTCGGTTCGTGGAAGAACGCAGTTCTCGCCGCAGGTCTGCCCGCAAGCCGGTCGCGCGCAAATACCGGTTGGACACCCGGCAAAATCATCCGCCTAATCCGTTCCATCGCACGGCGAAAGCGTCCGCTGACGGCCCACGAAATTGAGCAGAGGTATGGTCGGATCACGCCCGTGGCGCGCAGGTATTTCGGCTCGTGGTCGAAGGCCATATTGGCAGCGAACGTAGACCCAGCATTGCTGCGCCGAGATGGATTGTGGACTGAGAGCCGAATCCTCGAAACGCTTTTGACCCGTGCGTTGCGCAATGAGACGTTGCGGCGGCGAGACGTGCAGCCGAGATCGCTGCCCGAAGCTGCAACTCGCGTCTTTGGGTCGTGGAAGGCAGCACTGCAAGCTGCCGGACTAGATACGCACAAAGCTGTGGATGAGCGACCACGACAGTTGGCTCTGCATCAAGCAGTCATTCTCGGGAAAGATCCAATTCGGACTGAGCAGAAATCATCTAGCTCCGCACTTCGACGGAGTTGGAGCGACGACCGAATCCTCGAAGAGATCAGGCAGCGGGCAGCCGCACACTTACCACTCGCCGGCAGTGCGGTAAAGATCGATCGGCCTGATCTCTATTCTGCCGCCCGGCGCAGATTCCAAGACTGGAAATCGGCACTGCGAGCAGCGGATATCGCCACTGCGAAGCTCTCAGAGTGAAACCCTAACTGCCCTCTACGCTCACAAGGCTCGCCGACTGCCGCGCAGACGCCTCACCTACTGACCCATGCGTTTGCGAAGCTTTTGATGAAAGCGTTCGACGACTCCGTCGGACGGTCCCTTCACGTTCAGGCTGCCAAGCGACTCGATCGAACCTCCGTGTGCAGCGCGCCACTCGAAAGTGATGCCGATGCCATCGCTGCCCATCTCCGATCGAGCCGCGCGAGCGTTCTCCAACATAAGGTCTCTGGCGCCATCGCGGGCGGCGCCGACCAACGCTTTCTCGATGTCATCCGAGAAACTCATAAAGTCTCCAATTGAAGTTGGTGGTCGCGATGAGTGCATCTCATCGACGACCAAGTAGGAAATCGCGAAGCAGCCCGACCAAGCTGACGAGCAGTCCGAGGCCGCCGATCATCGCCAATCCGATCGCGATCACCGGGCCGAGGATGTTCATCCCCGCGCCGGCAGAAAAGTCGATCGAGTTCACGACTGCGGCCATCACGATCAGGGCGATGCAAAAAATGCCGCCCGGAATTGGATTGCTCCATGCAAGATCGAGTACGTCTTCGGTCAAGCTCGCTTCACGCGAGCGACGTCGTGCGGACATAGAATCCTTCAGGATGTAAAAAAGTCACGGGCGTGACAGAGCGGACTCTGTCACGCCCGAGGAAGACACGGGTTACGCGTAGCTGATGAGCTGCCACGTAACCGCCTTGCCGCCATAAGGCGGCATGGTGTTACCTTCGGCGATCGGAGCAGTCGTCGACGGATTGCCGACGACTTTCCAAACACCACTTTCAGGACAACGCTCGCCCGTGCGGGCGGTCGTTCCGATGGGGGACTTGGTCTTCATGGTGAAGACCTTCCTACGGCGCGCCGATTTGGTAGACTGCCAACTGAGGTACCTACCTCGGTTGGCGACGGGTTGCACCCCGTCGTCTGAACTGGGCTGACTGGCGCGCCGTAGTGCCATCAGCCCCGTTCGTTTTCATGCGATTGACACCAAGCCAAGCGAGATCAGCCGGATGGCCATCGCCTGTGGGTTGACGTCGAACGTTTCCGTTAATGATGTCGTGTGTCCGAACTCGTTCTCGAACGAAGCGCGAGCGATCACGTCCGCGAACTCTTCGACAGAAGCGAAATCCTCTGAGTCAAAGGCGTTCATCGCTGCAAACTGCTCGTAAGCGGTGTGTACGCTGGCTGCGGGCATAAGGATGGCGGCGGCGAAAGCGTTTGCCTGCCACTCGCGCCAGTCCTCGCTCGTCGATAGCTGGCGCTTCTTTCGTTTCTGATCGAACCAAGCCTTCGCTATCAGTTGCGGGGCGAGTGACACGAACGCGCCGTTGCGCTTGAACGCGCTTTCCGCGTTCCGATTCTGAACAAGCGGCAGATGCTCTAAACAGTGAAACAGCTCGTGCGCCATCGTGAAGTTCCCCCGGCGACGAGTCGCGATCGAAGGCGTTTCGAACAAATCCGCGTGAATCACAAGCTCGCGGCGCTCTCCGTCTCGTGACCATCGCGACAGTCCTAGGACAGCGGGCGCACCGCCGCGCAGACGTGCACCGCCGATCTCGCCGTCTATGATCAGAATCACTTCCGGGCCGAGCTTGCGAACAATCGTTTCGATCGGCACGGGCACCGGAATCTCAGAGCCAAAGATTTGCGTCAGCATCCGCGCGGCAAAGGCTTCGATGTACGCTTTGGATAGCACGCGTGGCGCGATGTCGAACGCGAAAAGGCCATCGTCGCCTTTCGCCCGACGGGGGAGATCCTTTCCAAGGCCCCGCGACATAGCAGCCTTGAGTTGATCGATGACGGCACGCCTCTGTTCTTCAGTCAGGTCAAGCGCACCGATCGCACCTTCCAGCATCTGCTGCTGCATCTCGGGAGTCTGGTCCTGGGCGAGGCGATAGAAGGCTTGCACGAACGGTGCGACGTTGACGTTCGCCGCGATCATGTCGTGGGCACGGTCCTTCGCGAGCTCCATAAGTTTCGTGAGGTCGGCCTTGTACAAAGCCGCCATTCGATTGAGTTTCGGCCCCGCCGGCGGCGGGAACTCCCCTGCCTCAAGCCGACTAAGATAACTCGCCGAGATGCCCAGCTGCCGAGCAGCTTCGCGCAATCCGAGGTCGGCTCGATCGCGGAGTTCACGGATGTAATCACCAAATGCAGCGAACTTTGACATAGTCACCTCTACCGCTGGGGCTGAGTGTTGTGCAACATTCAACATTCGCACGAAAGTGCTGTCAAGAGGGTCGCGGCAGATTTTTTTAGCGGCTTCGGAAACGACTCCGGTTTGCG
>JANOBD010000083.1:0-4027 GCA_031411495.1 Phycisphaerae bacterium
CGGCAAATTCCGCCGCAGCATTACCCTGCCGACGCGAGTTGATGCCGGCAAGGTCAGTGCCTCTTACAAGGATGGCATCCTGACCGTCACTCTTCCGAAAGCGGAGGAAGCGAAGCCGAAGAAAGTCGAAGTCACGATCGAATAATCACTGTCGGCAGACACGCAAAAGCATGTAGACCGAGTTGTTGGGGGTGTTGTGGGACAGCACTACCGGCAACGCACATCCGGCGAAACCCATCTGCGCCGTGGTTGTGCCACCCACTTCGATGTGCTCGTCGAAGGCAAGCGGGTCGTAGTACTTGGGATTGTTCAGGATGGCCTGCAGGCTCGGCGGCACACCGTGCGTCAATCCCACTTCAGGTTCGATGATGCAAAGCACGCGCACCTGCAATGGCTTGTAGTTGTTCTCGGAAGTGAAGCGCTCCGACCAGTACTCGATGTGATCTATGGCCTGTCGCGTCGCGACATACAGCAGCAGGAAGACTTCGTAATGTGACGTATCGATCAGGTCACCCTCATGAAGCCGCTCGTAGATCTTCTTGATCTTCCCCTTGAACTTGCTCTTCTTGCTGTCGAAGCGGATGTAGGTGTTGCCGCTCCCCGAAAAGTCGTCCATCAGCCATACCAGCGTGAACTTCGGCAATGGCTGTGAAGCAACCGGAACAGGTTTGACTCGCAGCAGTTCGATGAGGCTCTCGGCCGCAGCCTTTTCGCCAGCGTCGTACAGGCGCCAAATATCTTCGTTCCCCGGCGGCGCGATCTCCGGCTCCTTGGTGAGGGCCTTTCCGAGCGCTTCCAACATGTCTTCGGCCTTGGCCTCACCGAGTTCGTAGGCCTGCCAGATTTGCTCGTTGCTGATCTCACCGCTGCTGAAACGGCGCAGCTCGTTGGTACGCGCACCATCGCTCAATCCGAGATACAGCGACTTCAGCTGCAGCTCCTCAAATCGAGGGTCGCGGCAGATCTCGCCCACCCGGTAGGTCGGGATGCCCTTCTCCTCGGCTACCAGGCGGATTCGCTCCTGAACGATGACATCGGGATACGCGTGCTGGACGAGGTGAGAAAGTTCGTTGTCCGACACGTAGACGAGCCGCTCGAGTACGAAGTCTAGGGCTGCGGCGCGGTCGGGCATGTCGAACTGGTTGAGCCACAGCGCCAAGCTCTCAACGAACCGCTTACCCGGGCCAAACCGCTGGTATCCGTCGTACTTGTAGTCCGCTAACAAGCGAAGAACTGGGACCTTGTCCAGAACAACGTCCTGGTCTTGCCAGCCCATGACCTTGGCAAGCAGATGCTGTGCGTTTTCATCTTTCATCGCTCGTCCGTCCCTCGTCAGGTGCTGAGCACGAAGCGAAATGATCCAGTCGCCGCATCAATCTCGGCGCGCTGGAGGTACCACAACGTGGCGTCGACATCTCGCTTGTGGTGCGGCGCCAGTTTCCATCCTCGATCCAGCCGCCGTGACGGCTGGTCAACGCTCAATGAAAACCGATGCTCCAGCAACGACGAGTCATTGCCGGGCCAAGCACCTTGGTCGCCCATGGTCACGACTTGGTACGGGTCGATGCTTCGCGCCTGAATCATGTTGGCTACGAGGTGTGCCTTGTTGACGTTCACCGCCAATACGTCAACCGAATGCTTACTGCGCACCACGGTGGATGTATCTAGACCGGCTTGTCGAAGCGAATCGGCGATCACGAACCACATGTTCTCGGCGTCGACGCCTTCCTTGAATCTGACGCTGATCTGGTGGGGGTAGGTCTCACGAACACGCTCGATTGGTACGCCGAGGCCCTCCAGACGTCCAAGGATGCGTCGCACGTGGCTGAGAAACTCGTTGGTGATGACCTGCCTTTGGATGTCGTCGCCCAGCAGGCCAATCCAGCCGCCGTTGTAAAGACCCAGATGAATCTTCGACCAGAGATCTGATGGCAACACATCGCGCAGGTGCTGCTGGATCGAATCTCCCCGTCCGGACGCAACTCCCACGGAGATGCCCGCGTCTAGTAGACGTCTGAGTTGGTCGACGATCGCCGCGGTCGGCGGTACCTCCTTGCGCTGCGAACTGCAAAGCGTCCCGTCGTAGTCGAGGACGATGGCGCGAAACGACTGCTGCCGCAGAGCCGTCTCGAAGCTTTCCAACGCTCGACTCATCGCGCCACCGGAACCTATGGAGGGCCACCGCGCGCCAAGTACCTCATACTTGGATTGCTCACCCCATCGCCCAGTTTCCTTGGGGGCAGGAATGAACAAGGGAAGGTCGACGTAGTACAGCTCCCGGCCGAACACAGGGACATGTGGCTTCGCAGGATCCTTCTGCAGCTCGCCAGCGATTAGCGACACAAGCTGCATCTGCGCCACTAGGCCTGCGAGAAGGTCCTGTGGCCTGGCGCCGCCGAGCAGCATCGTGCAAACAGGGACCCCGTCCGGCAGCAGTTGTTGCATGCGGGCCCAAAGCTGCTCCAACCCGGGTTCCACCAAGGCCAGAATCGCGCAGTCGTCGGGACGCTCTGCAAGCCAGAGGTGGCGACCATGAGCAAACGAACGAATGTCAGCGAGTTGACAATAGAGAAGCGCCGACTCGGCCAGTTTCGACTCCAGGTCGGCCGCGACTGGCTTGAGCAACGGAGAGAAGACTACGATGAGGCCCTTGCGAGGAACCGCTTGCCGCACGAACTCCCGGGCTGTGTCTAGCCACTCGGGAACCGAGTTCAAGCCAATGCGCAACTGGTCAAGCGAATCAGGAAACTGGTCCGCGTCGGCGTCCAGGGCGCCGTAGGCTCGGGCGATGACGACGGCATCCAAGAGAAGACTGTTCGTCGCGAGATACCCGTCTTTCTTGGCTAACTCGAACACGTGCGGCGTGACCTCAGGCAGTTCACGAACATGTTCCATCAACGGACTTGTTGCTCGGTTCGTCAGCACGTGAACGGTGCGGGAGCTATGGCGTCTTGCGCGCTCGAGCGCTTCGATGATGTCAGGATTCTTTCCCTCTGCCGAAATCATGAAGACCGGGCTTGAGGCAGCGAGCGTGGGATTACAGATGATTTCGAGTGGTGTCGAAGGTCGTGACACGCGGCCGGTGTACGACTCATGGAGGTTGCAAAGGAGTGATGCAACCGTGAACGAGCCGCCCGAACCCACGCCAATGATGCTCGCCTCCGCTGTGCTCGCGATCGCCAGCTTCAGGAGGTCAATCTTGGCCGACATCGCGGCGGAAAAGGTGTTGCCGAGTTCAGCAAGTTCGCCGTCGTAGAAAGTTCCGCTCATGGGACTGCCTCGATCGCCTATGCAGTGACCGGCGAGCGCTTCGAGGCCGCAGGCTTCTTCTCGCCGGTCGTTCGACGGGCCGGCGTGGTGCGCTTCGCCTTTGGCTTCGCGTATTCCGAGCGCAGTTCCATCAGCATGATGCCGAGTGTGTTCTCTCCCTTGCCGTCGACCTCGCCCCACAGGCGGTTGACGGCATTGCTCACCGTGCCGGTTTCGACGAGACGAGTACTTCCGGTCGACAGCAAGAGCTCCTTCAAATCGGCGTGTTGATCGAACTTGGCGCGCAGTACGGCGCGCATGCGATCGAACTTGATCTGCGACCAATTTGGTACGACGTCCCATGCGTAGAGACCGTGCGCTGCCATGGCTGCCAGGGACGGCGACGGAGCATTCAGAATCCATTCGCGAACGGCCGGCTTGCTCGCTTTGCCCGCCTGATAGGCATGTTCAGACGTCGGATAGGCGCGACCTTCGAATTCAATCTGCCTTGGGTAGAGATTGCTGAAGGCCCCATAGGGCTTTTCGTTGGCGCGATAGAAGCGAATCGCGCCATCCTGCGCGTCGTTATTCGGTGCGTTCTTGCTTTTCGCGGGAACGGGTCGACGGGTCACGGCTGCCGCGACTGCCCCGGTCTTCGTCACTTTCGGGTTTGTCTTTTTCATTGATGGTGTTCTTTCTGTTTCGTCCGAGGCTGAACCTGAGGGACTTTGGCCAAGACTGCTGCCGAACCATCGTCGAACAACCACGCGCCTGAACC
>JANOBD010000084.1:0-1652 GCA_031411495.1 Phycisphaerae bacterium
CGGAAGGATTTCAACGCGCCGAAGATGCCTTTCGTCATCGGCGTGCTGGGTGTGGATGGATTGAACGCCAGCGCAACGACGCAGGAATTTCGCAAAGCAATGGCGGCTCCGGCATCGTTGCGTGAATTCAGAGGCAACGTGATCGCCGTACAGACGGCGCCGTTCTGGTCGGAGGAGCTTGGTGCCATCGACAAGAAACATGACGAAGTGCACCAGATGAGCTACTTCCTGAACTCAAAGCACAAGGACCATGCAAACGCCGATGGTTCGATGACTGACGATCAGAAGCGCGAGTACCTTGCGAAGTTCGAAGCCGACCTGATCTCACCCGCTGAAGCCGCTCTTTGGCAGCGCGGAGCCTCCAACGCCGGCTACCATTACCTCGGCTGCGCGAAGACCTTCGCTCTCATGGGCCGCGCGTTCGCCGAAGCCACACTCACAATGATGAAAGACAAAGTTCGCTGACGAGGAAATAAGACGGCGGTTGTTGGACGATTGAAGTTTGTTCATAAAGTTCGCAAATAAAGTATCACGTCATGAGTCTGATCAATACCGCCATCGTCGTGTTCGTTGTCGCCACCAACTGTGGCATGCAGGCGCCTCAGTTTGCTGCGACGGGGCCGATTAAGGAGACTCGGCTGCCGCCCGACAAATTCCTGGGCGCGGTTAAGGTCACCTTCGATCTACATCCAACGACGATGTCCTTCGACCTGCCGTGGCACTTTTGTTCGGTGTCCGAGAACGGGCTGAAGTTCGCGCATTTCGCTGCAGAGACCTATGACCCGCGCGAGTGGGACGGCAGCGGAGCGGATGCATCGTTTGAGGCTGGGATGGACAGAGAGGGGCGTTATGCGCGTGTGTGGATTGAGCACCAGTCGGCCGCGCGAATTGTGGTGCGAGTGCGTTACGCGCTGACGAATTCGAAATATGAAATCGCCCACGGCGACCTGCCGACCGGCTCGCCTTACAACAGTGGAAATGGTGACTGGGCCGAGGAATGGTTCACGATTTATCCCGACGGGACTTACGTCCGGCATATGAAAATCCATACGGCACTTGCGGCCATGAGCCAGCCGTCGAGCTTTTTCCGTGAGCCGCCGAACGTCGTGCATGAGTTCACGGAGTCCATCGTCATCGGCCCGAAGGGACACCTACCGACCGATGACATTCACACCGACCCGACGTTGACGCTGTTCAAAATGTTCGGTGACAACCCTGGCGTCGTCTTCCCTGAAGGCGCAGCGGAGGAGATCGCCTATCAAATGCCCGAGGGGCCTCCTGCCGACTACGGCGACTTCCGCGATGCGAACATCATGCTGCTTCACACAAAATCGAAATATCGTCCGTTCACCATCAGCCTGCCCTATGGAATCAGGGCGCAGCCTTACGAATGGGAAGAGATCACGACGTTCCCGTTCACAACATGGACGGAATACGAGGAGCCCAGCATCGGCTATGTCTCGGCCATCGGGCACCTCATCAACTGTTGGCATTTCCGCCGCACGGAGAAGACGATCGAGCAGGTTTATCTCCACGGCATGACCGCCAGCGAGAAGCCGCAGGGCGAGATCCTGAGACTCGCCTGGTCCTGGATTTCGCCGCCGGAGCTGCAAATGCCGGACGCCAGAATTTCACCCAATGGCAGCGCCGGC
>JANOBD010000085.1:0-1989 GCA_031411495.1 Phycisphaerae bacterium
GGACCCTGCGGACCACCTCGAAGAAGGATGCGGGACGGGTGGTGTTCAGTGGCAGCGTTCGGGTGACCGGGGACAAACTGTTCGGCGACTTCCGGGCGCTGGAGAAGGCGAAGAACGCGAAGGACGCGGACTGGGTGGTGAATCACCCCGACGGCAAAGGGTTCGATTTCCGGTTCGCCACCTTCGGCGGCACCGACGGGGCCACGTTCAAGGTCGGGCCGAAGGCCGAAACTCTCACGTTCAAACTGCTCGTCAATGGCGACGACGACCCGAAGAAGGTGCTCATTGGCAAGAAAGGGGTTCATCCCAAGAAGGCCGAGTTCATGTTGGCAGCCGAGCCGACGAAGTAACGCTTGGGATCGGACGGATCGATCTTTCACGGGTCGTCCCGACGGACGATCCGTGTGCGTTTGGAGACGACCGGGAACCCGAGACTGCTGTGGGTTCGTCATTTCTCGGCCGTTCGGCCCGCCAGTTCCTATCATTCATCTAGTTTGCGCCGAACCCACACAGAACCATTCCCATTTCCATGAAGCAAGCGAAACTGGCACTCGAAGACGGCACCGTGTACACCGGCCGGGCATTCGGAGCGGAGGCCGAATCGGTCGGCGAGGTGGTGTTTAACACCTCCCTCACCGGGTATCAGGAAATCCTGACCGACCCGAGCTACAAGGGGCAGATCGTCACGATGACGTACCCGCTCATCGGCAACTACGGGACGACGGCGGACGACCAGGAGAGCATGGCCGTGCAGGTGGCCGGGTTCGTGGTGCGGGAACTGACGCGGGTTCCGAGCAACTACCGCAGCCACCGCGACCTGGACACCTATCTGAAGGCCAGCCACGTCACGGGCATCGAGGGGATCGACACGCGGGCACTGGTGCGGCACCTCCGGACTCGTGGGGCGATGGGCGGGTGCCTGTCGGCGATCGACCTGGACGACGCCAGTTTGGTGGCGAAGGCCAAGGCCAACGGCAGCATGGCTGGGAAGGACATGGTGAAGGAGGTGGTGCCGGAAAAGGCGTTCACCTGGAGCCAGGGGTTCGACAGCCTGAGCAAGCATGTGATCGCCGAGCGACCGGCGACGAAGAACGTGGTGGCAATCGACTACGGGATGAAGTGGAACATCCTGCGGTGCCTGCGGCAGGTGGGCTGCAACGTGACCGTGGTGCCCGGCACCTGCACCGCGGAAGACGTGCTGAAGCACAACCCGGACGGCATCTTCCTGAGCAACGGCCCCGGCGACCCAGCTACGCTCGATTACGCGGTGAACACGGTGAAAGGGCTGCTCGACAAGAAGCCGATCTTCGGCATCTGCCTGGGGCACCAGCTGCTCGGCCGGGCGTTCGGGGCGGACACGTTCAAGCTGAAGTTCGGCCACCGCGGGGCGAACCAGCCGGTGCTGAACAAGGAGACGGGGGCGGTCGAGATCACGACGCAGAACCACGGGTTCGCGGTGAACTCGGACGCCCTGCCACCCGACGTGGAGGTGACGCACGTCAACCTGAACGACGGCACCTGCGAGGGGCTGAAGAGTAAGAGCTTGCCCGTGTTCGGCGTGCAGTACCACCCGGAAGCCGCCGCTGGCCCGCACGACAGCACCTACCTGTTCGAGCAGTTCTACCAGTTGATGTGAACGAGAAGGCTCAGGGACAGCAATCCTTGAGCTTGGTCATGAGTGCCAATCGCCTACTTGTCGGTGGTAGTGCCCGCGGGCGGAGGAGTTCTAGGCGGTTCGAGTACAATTCCCCCATGAGTACCGCCGAGAAGTACCTGCGTCCGGAAGTCATTCGTCAAGTCGCCCGGCTCGACCTGCGGGCCAAGTTCATCGTGCAGGGGTTCTTGTCCGGGCTGCACAGCAGCCCGTTCCAGGGGTTCAGTGTCGAGTTCTCCGAGCACCGCAAGTATGTCCCCGGCGACGACCTGAAAGACCTCGACTGGAACGTGTACGCCAAGACCGGCCGGTACTACGTGAAGAAGTACCGGGCC
>JANOBD010000086.1:0-216711 GCA_031411495.1 Phycisphaerae bacterium
CGTGTCGCGCCGCGGCCCGCGGATCGTGATTGGCTTCGAAGGCGGCGGCTTCCTGTGGAACCAGGTCCGCATCATGGCGGGCACGCTGATCGATGTGGGTGAAGGGATCCTGAAGCCCGACGACGTGGCGAAAATGCTGGAATCGAGAGATCGAAGAAGGGCGGGACGGACCGCGCCGGCAAACGGGCTGTATCTGCAATGGGTGAAGCTGCGAGATGCGAGTCTGGATCGCGATCCGGATGACAACGACAATCTCCACATCTCAGGCTGAGTGGGTCGGCAAAGCTTGCTCCTGTTGTCGGCGATTTGTTTCGCCGCGCGTTTCGAGCCTTAGACGGGCTCGCCGATAACACGGAGAACCGGCGAGCCGATCGTGGCTTGCGTTTGTGTTGCCCGGCCTCAATTCCTACAGTGCCGCCGAGTGAAATCAGCCGGCGGCATACCTGCTTTCTCCTCCGTGTTGGGCGTCTTCACCGTTGAAGGGCGTTGGTGTCGGCATGTCGTTCTCGCGTTCATCGCGATCAACCTGATCGTCCTTCTCAACGCGATCCTTCACGACCCACGCTTCGGCTACGACGCTCCGGGCCACATCGCGTACGTAAAGACGCTTGCGGACCGACGGCTTCCGACGCCAGCGGATTCGCACGAGTTCTTCTCGCCGCCGCTGCCGTATGTGCCAGCGGCGATTGCGTGGAAGCTGTTTGATGGCGCTTCGAGCGAAGGCCGGCAGATCGCGGCCCTCAAAACCGCGCAGCTCGTTCAATTCCTCGGCTCGATCGTTACGTGCTGGTCGGTATTGGCGATCGCGAAACTCATCCGCGCCGATCGGTGGATGGCGCTCGCATCACTCATCGCGCTGGGCATGGTGCCGGCCTATTACCGAACGTTCGCGATGGTGCGCGGCGAGCCGATGATGGTCGCACTGCTCATGCTCGGCACGTACCACGCGCTGCGCTGTTTTGCAGTCGATCGGCCGACGGTGATACGTGCGGGCGTTGCGGGTCTCTTTTTGGGCGGCGCGATGCTGAGCCGGCAGTGGGCGTTACTCGCGCTGCCGGCGCTGGCGCTGGTGGGTGTCTGGCGATTGGTCGTCGACTCGGAAACGCGAAGGCCGACTTTCGTCGCGGCGCTGGTGATCCTCGTCACGTCGGCGACGGTCGGCGGCTGGTTCTATGTCCACCTGCATCAGGAATACGGGTCCATGCGTGCATTCAACCGCGCACCCGAAGAAGAATTGGAATCGAAGGAGAGCGACGTCTCGCCTTCCGTCTTTCGGTCGCTCCTTCACGCGCCGGTTCGACACGCGTATCAGGATCATCCGGCATGGCTGTTTTACGCCGACACCTGGGGCGATTACTGGCGGTATTTTCTGATCTCGGCCCGCGATCAGAAGGGGCGGCTGGTGAAGTCAGTGCAGACAGATCGTCTCGTGCGTTCGGGCAAGGCGAAGTCGAGCAATTCGTTCACGATGCCGGCGTATCTCGGGCGGGTCTGCGTGGTGTCGATCGTGCCGAGTGTATTTTTGTTGTCGGGACTTGGATTTGGACTCTGGCAATTGAAAACATGGCGGACGAAACAATTCCCAGTGAGCGCCGGGTGCCCCGGGACAGTTACGCCTGACCCGCGTCCCCATGGCGATGAATCGCGGGTCAGCGAGTACGATGCCCAAACGCCGGAGCCGTGCGGCGGCGCGTGCGTGTTGCCGGTGATCGCGATGATGACCGTCACCTCGCTCGCGGGCTACGTCTGGTTTGTCTGGACCTACCCGAACGACCATCTGGACACGGTCAAGGCCAGCTACATGCTGCAGATCCTCCCGCTGCTCGCGATATCGGCCGCGGCGATGTGGTGTGCCCTGCGCGATCGATCGCCGCGATTCGCGAAAGGTGTCGGCATATGCGTTCTGCTGGTTCTCCTGCATAATCTGCCGGCGATGGTGACGCGGTATTCGATCCTGTAAATCACGAAATTCAAAAGCACCGCGAAGGCGCGAAGAACGCGAAAGAAGACGCGAGGAAACCAGTCACCGATTGCACCGATAAACACGGCTGAACGAAAAAACTTGAATTTCATATCGGTGTCGATCGGTGCGCATCGGTGACTATGCTTTGTATTGCTTTCGCAGTTCTCACTTGGAACGGACATGTCTCTGATCCTCGGCATCGAATCCACCTGTGACGAGACGGCCGCCAGCGTTGTCGAAGACGGCGTGCGCGTCCGCTCGAACGTGATCGCGACGCAGTTCGAGCTTCACGCGCATTATCGCGGCGTGGTGCCGGAGATCGCATCCCGCGCGCACATCGAAAACATCCTGCCGGTGATTCAGGATGCGCTCGCGAACGCGGGCTGCACGCTGGATGAAATCGACGCGATCGCGGTCGCACATCGGCCTGGCCTGATCGGGTCACTTCTCATCGGCGTCACCGCGGCGAAGACGCTTGCGTGGTCGATCGCCAAGCCGCTCGTCGGCGTCGATCATGTGCATGCGCATCTGTACAGCGTCTGTTTAGGAGGGATGAGCGATGAGGGCGGAGGGATGAAACAGGGTGAAGCGGCCAACCTGCCTTCATCCCTCATCCCTCATCCCTCATCCTTTCCTGCTGTCGGCCTGGTCTGCTCCGGCGGACACACCGCGCTCTATCGCGTGGACGACTGGACTCAGGTCTCGTTGCTCGGAAAGACGATCGACGACGCCGTCGGCGAAGCGTACGACAAGGTTTCGGCGATTCTCGGCCTTGGATATCCCGGCGGACCGATCATCGATGCGCTGGCGCAGCAGGGCGACCCGAAGGCGATCCGCTTTCCTCGCTCCAATCTCGGCAAGGAGTCGCTCGACTTCAGCTTCTCTGGTCTCAAGACCAGCGTGCTCTACAACGTCCGCGGATTTCAAGGCAAGGAACGCGATCCGTCATCGCTGAGCGAGCAGGGCCGCGCCGACGTCGCGGCGAGCTTTCAGGCGGGGTGTGTCGACGTACTCATCGACAAGATCACCAGAGCCGTCCGTCAGATCGGCGCCAGGAGCGTGATCGTCGGCGGCGGAGTGAGCGCCAATCGCGGGCTGCGCGCAGCGCTCAAGCGTTTGCGCGTGCCCAGCTTCGTCCCGCCGATGGCATATTGCACCGACAACGCCGCGATGATCGCCGGGCTCGGCCACGTCTTGTTGCAGAGTGGTCAGACGACAGATCTCGCTTTGGACGCGATCACGATGAGCGCGATTCGATGAGTTCTGTCATCGTGCCACCGCGTTTTCAGTATGGCATCGCCCGCAATCATCGGCGACACACGGTTCAATGTGCGCCGTTGCATCTGCATACGTGAGCAGTTGCTCGATGTCGTATTCGAGCCCGGACGCCGCTTCGTGCGACCGCGCGGTCGTCCAGTCGGCCGGCACGACCATGTGGAAGTCGATCCAGTGGTATCGCCCGGTGTGGCGATGACGGACCTTGTGATAGCTGCAGATCCGCGGCTCGATGGCATTCTCGCCGACGTGTTTGTCGAGCAGGGCGCGGATCTGCCGGTCATCATCCGGGTCCTGCTCGTCCATCAGGCCGGCGACGCTTCGCCTCACGAGACGAATGCCGACCCAGGCGACATACACCGACATGAGCGTGGCACAGACCGGGTCGAGGATGGTCAAGCCGGTGAAACGAATGAGGATGAGAGCGATCAACACTGCAGCGGAGGTGAGCGCGTCGCTCAGGAGGTGCTCGCCATCCGCCTGCAGTGCGATCGCGTCGTGCCGCTTGCCTCGGTAGTAGAGGAACAGTCCCAGGGCGCCATTGGCGACCATCGCCGCCGCGACCAGGCCGATGCCAGCGCCGAGGTCCGTGCTGAGGGTCGGCTGATAGAACTGGACGATCGCCTGCGTGAGGATGACTGCCGCCGCGAACAGGATCATCGAGCCTTCGAGCATCGCCGACACGAACTCGATCTTGCCGTGCCCGTAGGGGTGGGTGCGGTCGGCCGGCTGGTATGAAAACCCGACGGCCCAGAGCGCAAAGCCGCTGGCGATGACGTTCACGATGCTTTCCAGCGCATCGGAAAAGATCGCGGACGAGCCCGTGAACAGGTAAGCAATGAACTTGATGACCATCAATGCCGCGCCGACGACGAGCGAAATGCGCGCGGCCGTGCGTTCCTGCACGTACGTGTCCGGCGTGTTGGGATTCTGCGGCATCGTGACCATCATCGTCGGACGATAGCCGAGGAATCGTGGCAGACAAGCAGAGCTCTACCGGGCGCGACAGAATGATTCGCGAAAGCCGGGCAAGGGTGAGGCGGCGCCGCCGTCGCAGCGCCGCCTCGCGCCGACCCCCAAGTCGACGCTTTGTCGAGGCTGAGTCGACACTCAGGTCTGTTGCTCGTCGGGCAGCACCTCGCGGCGCAGGCTGATGACGGCCCCGATCACGAGGAACACGAAGCTCATTGCTACGCCGACGATGCCCCATCCCGCCTGCGTCTTGGGACGAACCGCGTCCGCGATGCCGACCGTCCAGTCGAGCACGGCATCGAACCAGTTCCGGATCGTCGCCAGAGACGGACCGAAGACGGCAACCCAAATCGCGACGGCGCCAATGCCGCAGAGCCAAAGGAAGATGCCGCGAAGCAGCGTCCACGCGAGCACGAGATAAATGGCCATCGCGGTGAGATGGATCGGCGTCACGGTCGAGCCGAGCACGTACAGGTTCAGCGTGCGGTCGTGGCTTGCCGATGCGAAGACCGCGGCCAGCGCGAAGAGGAAACCGACCGGCCGGGTCGGCGACGGCTGCAGCGTGAGAAACGCCGCCAGCGCCAACATCGGCGCGAGGTTCGCGCCCCAGAAGTGCGTGTCGTACACCCACTGGCCGGTGCCGGCGTGCGCGATCAGCGACACGCACGCCAGCAGCGAAACCAGCGGCGCAAACCATTCCAGCCTGCCCTGGGCGGCGCAGGTGCGCAGCGATCCGATCGTGAGCACTCCCACGATGAACACGGCCCACCAGATCCCGTACATCATCAGCGGCGTGAGACGGCCACCCGAGAGTGTGGCTTCGAGCTTCAGCAGTCCCGGCAGCGCGAAGAGAGCGAGCAGCTCCAGCGCGATTACGCCGATCAACGGACTCACCAGCGGAATGCGCAGCACGATGAAAATCGTGGCCAGCTTCAGCGCGACGAGGATGAAAACCAGTGCGTTCACCAGCAGACCGACCCACGGGGAGATGGTGAACAGCTCGGAATTTAGAAACGCGACGTCAACGAGAAAGAACGCTTCGAGGATCAGCAGAATCGATCCGTCGCGCCGCGCGTTGCGCCGGACGATGAGGAACAACCCCAGCGCGACCAACAGGAGCTCATAGAAGTTGACAGCGAGCGTGAGGGACAGGATTCGCCGCAGAGGCACAGGGCTCCAGCTCAGCGAGTTGGTCAGCGCGAGCGATCCCGCGAGCATCGACATGGCGCTGAGCAGGAAGAACGGGTTGTAATCGACGATGAACCGCCTGACCCAGCTCGGACGCGCCGGCTCCTGCGGATCTGGCGCGGCCAGGTCGTGAATGAACTCGGACATGAAACGCTCCTTGAAAAGGGCCTGTGACTGGAGGGATGAATGGAAACATGATGAAACGCCCCAGTGTCGGTCTGCGCAGCGCCAGGGGAGCACCAAGGGTGGCGCGGCGTGAATCGATGGTTTCGAAGTAACAAGCGAACGTTGACTGACGATCCTGCGATCCGTCCGCCGACGAGGTCCGCGGCTCTTCGCGGTTCAAATCGTCCGTTCGCACCTGTGATACGGCAGCCGTGATGGCGAAGTTCGCATCGGGGGATTTTCATCACGAATCGCGCGCGGGCTTGAGACGTTCCGCGTGCTTGGCAGATGCCGGCCGATAAGAATGGATCCGCCCGAATCAATCAGAAAGTGCTCGCATGATTGGACTTGTCCGGCGCGAATGCCGATAAGCGATTAGCCGCTTGCGCGGCGGGTACCTAGCCATGTCCTCACCAGCCAAAAAGCTCGATCCATTGCCCGATGTTCAGCAGCCGCGCATGCGCCTCCGCCAGCCGAGTGTCGATGCTCCGGACGGCGATTCATCGGTCGAGGTCCCGTATGCGATCAACGGTTCGGAATTGAGCGTCGCGCCGGGCATGGAATTGCCGCGCCGATGCGTTCAATGCGGCGATGCGATGGACCTGCTCGCGATCAAGACGATTCGTGGCAAGATCGGTTACAGCCTCTGTCGCGAACATGCCGTCTGGACCTGCGGCAAGTTGTCCGCCGGCCTCATCCTCATTGCCATCTCCGCTTATTGCATCGGCAGTAAGGTGATGGGCGATCCGGTGACCAGTTCAGGCGGCCTGAAGTTCAGCGTGCTTCTGGGCCTGGCCGGTGCCGCAATGACCTACTGGGCGCTTCCAGTGCGCACGGGCAAGCGGGTCGATGGCCATCATCGCCTGAGCAGTGTCCATCCCGAAGTGATCGCCGAGCTTCCGCGCCTGTCGCGCTGAACTTTCCAATTCCATATCAAACATTGTTGCCGCACGAACAGACGGATGACTGATTCATGGCTAGAATCGGTTATCGGCCGCGTGTTATGTTGTCCGGCGATTCCTCGATTCGCCACGCGCGCTCGAAACGAGTAGAACGTTGAAACGAGCGTGAACAACGATCCGCCAGCAACTTCTGATTCCTTTCCGCCCAGCGTCGATCGGCCCGGCTTTTCGTGGCCCATTTCCAAGCGAGTGGATCTCCATTGCCACAGCCTTGCGAGCACGAAGACGACCGAAAAAGCGCTCGACTTCATCCGCTGCCCCGAGAGCTACTCCACGCCCGAAGCGGTCGCCGAACAGGCGCGACTTCGAGGGATGGATTTCATCACCATCACCGACCATGACACCATCGACGGCGTCATGACCCTTGTTCATCGGCCTGACGTGCTCGTGGGCGAGGAACTTACCTGCTGGTTCCCGGAAGATGAGTGCAAGCTTCACCTGCTGGTCTACGGCATTACCCGGGAGCAGCACGACAAGCTCCAGTCACTCGCGAAGAACATCTACGACGTGGCGGCGTACATCGAGGCAGGACGCATCGCCCACAGCGTCGCACATCCGATCTATCGCCAGAACGATAAGCTCGAGCGCTGGCATCTCGAGCGTCTGCTGCTGTTGTTCAAAGGTTTCGAGTGCCTCAACGGCGCTCACATGCAGTACCACCGCGAGGCGTTCGAGCCGGTGCTCGATCGGCTGACCCAATACGAGATCGAGCGCCTCTCCACCGTTCACAACCTCCGCCCGCGCTGGCCAGAGCCGTGGAAAAAGGCGCGCACCGCCGGCAGCGACGATCACGGCCTGCTGAACGTGGGCCTCGCGTACACCGAGTTTCCGCCTGATGTGCGGACGGTGCAGGACGTCCTCACCTGCCTGCGCGAAGGCACGTGCCGGCCCGCGGGAGAGGCCGGATCGACCCTCAAGCTCGCCCACACGTTTTACAGCGTGGCCCTCCGTTACAACGCGAACCAGCTCACCAAGCATGGCCGCACGCCGGGGACGGCATCGATCCTCCTGCAGGCGCTCGTCGGCGCTCGCAAAGCGCCAACTAAACTCGAACTCGCCACCTCGATCGCACGCGGCAAGTTCCGCAAGGGGCGTAATCGCGTCCGCCAGCTCTTCGGGCTCAAGACCGAGGAATCGTCGGGGCTCATTCGCGAGTTGTTCCTCGATTCACTCAAGCAGCAGGTGAAGAAGCGGCCGGATTTCTGGGCCGAATTGCACGAGTCGCTGCCGCTGCTCAGCAAGCACGACGAGATGTTCAAGCTGTTCAACAACGTGAACAGCGACGTGCTGAAGGGGATTCTCGATCATGCCACCACCAGTACGCGGCGCGGGAGCCTGGTCGGTTTGACGGATGCGGTCAGCGCGTTCATGGCGCAGCAGTTCGTGCTCGCGCCGTATTACTTCGCGCTCTTTCACCAGAACAAGGAACGCCATCTGGTGCCGCGGATCACGCGGATGGAAACCTGCCGCGAGGCGGACACAATTCGCGTCGGGCTCTTCACGGATACGTTCGACGACATCAACGGTGTCGGGCGATTCATCCGAGACATGGGGGAGCAGTCGCTCGCCGCAAAGTACAAACTCACCATTCACACCAGCGTTGCCGAGCCGCGATTCGCGATGCCCAATCGCATCAACTTCGCGCCGATGCTAAGCAAGCCGATCCCGTACTACAAGACGCTCAGCCTCAGTCTTCCGCCGCTCCTGGAGATGCTCGAGTGCGCGGACCGCAATCAGTACGACGTGATTCACGTCAGCACTCCCGGCCCGGTCGGCCTCGTGGGGATGCTCGCGGCGAAGATGCTGCGCGTGCCGCTGCTGACGACGTATCACACCGACTTCCCGGTGTACGTCGAGAACCTCACGCGGGATGCCCGGATGGTCCGCGGGTGCGAGAAATACATGCGCTGGTTCTACGGCCGCGCGAAAGCCGTGTTCAGCCGCAGCGGGGCGTATCACTTCAACCTGCGCGAGCTCGGCGTGGCGGATGAGAATCTGCGGACCATCGCGCCGGGCATCAACACGCAGAAGTTTAATCCCGCCCATCGCGATCTTGATGTATGGAAGCAATGGAACATCACTCAGCCGCTCAAGCTGCTGTATGTCGGCCGGATCAGCGTTGAGAAGAATCTTCCGCTACTCGCCGAGGCGTTTAAGCTTCTCTGCCGGAAGCGCGGGGATGTGGCGCTGGTCGTCGCCGGCGAAGGGCCATACGAGCCGAAGATGAAGGCCGAACTCGCGGGCCTTCCCGCGACGTTCACCGGGCCGATGGATGACGTGCAACTCGGCAAGCTGTACGCGAGCGCGGATCTATTCGTGTTCCCCAGCCGCACCGACACGCTCGGCCAGGTGGTCATGGAAGCGCAGGCGAGCGCGCTGCCGACGATCGTCAGTCCCGAGGGCGGCCCGCGGGAAATCATCGAGCCCGATGTGAGTGGCCTGGTCGTCAACGGCGCCGATGCGGGCGCCTGGTCGCAGGCAATAGACCGCCTGCTGGACACCCCGGCGCGTCGCCAGTCGATGGCGCAGGCCGCATTCGCACGGTCAAAGCGATATGACCTTCGCCGCACGTTCGAGGCGTTCTGGGAGGAGCACGTCGAAGCCGTCCGTCCCGCGCCGCACGAAGAGATCGCGCCGATGCCCGGAACGTCGCGCCGGAAATGATTGCGCGAAGACGACGCCGCGAACTCGGTCGCCGCACAATCGCTTGAACTCCATCGCCTGGCGGCTCTTGTATTGGGTCGGGCTGTTTGTTTGCCTGCTCCTCCCCACGCCGATGCGGCCCACGATTTGACAAAATATTATAGGTTCATTCCCTTCCATGGCGTTCGGCACAGTCGTTCCCAACGGGCTATTTTCACACTGAAATTCGCAATATCAATTCATTTCGACTTGAAAAGAATCGCGCATCGATGCACTATGATTCCAGCGGCCAACGCGGCCGCCACGTCCAGGTTAACGGAGAGGAATCACCCATGCGCAGTTTCATTTACTTGTCGGCCCTCGTTCTCGCGCTGGCGGCTTCGGCCCAAGCGGCTCTCACCCATCGATACAGCTTCACCGCCGATGCCACCGATTCGGTTGGCACCGCCAACGCCACGCTGGTCAACGGCGCGACCGCGGGCGGCGGACTGCTCAACTTCAACAATCCCGCCTTCCCCGGCAGTAACGTGCCACGCGGCTATCTCGAAATCCCCGTCACCGCCGTCCCGACCACCGGCAGCATGACGATCGAACAGTGGTTCACCTTCGGCGGTTCCGGCTTCTTCACCGAAGCCTGGACCCTCACCGATCACAACAACGGCGCGAACCAGCCCGGCGCCAGCAGCGGCCAGTACCTCGCTCACACGATTTCGAACCCGCAGGGTGGCCCGAATCCGTCCGCGGGCGGTTCGAGCCTCGTCCAAACCCTCGCCGGCTACGGCGGCGGCGCGGAGACTCGCGCGTTCTCGACCACCCCGGGACAGTTCGGATTCGCCAATGGCGGGTACCTGGATGATGGTCGAAACTACATGTGCTCCGCCGTCCTCGACGGAACGGCCGGCACGCTCAGCTATTACATCAACGGCCTGCTGCAGAGCACGATCCCGGCGGTCCCGCTCAACTCCTACACGTTCACGAACTTCTATCTCGGCCGCTCGCCGTTCGCCGGGGACAACTACGTATCGGGAACGGTCGACGAGTTCCGCGTCTACAGCCATGCGCTGACGACGGATGCGATCGCCGCCGATTTCGCCGCCGGCCCGAACGTGATCCCGGAACCGACGAGCCTCGCGGTCATCGGCCTTGCCGGCCGCGCGCTGCGTCGCCGCCGCTGATCTGGTACACGGTGTAACCTCCCAATGTCGCGACCGCGCGGTGCCAATGCTGCGCGGTCGCGTCTTGTTCGAACCCTTTCAGACCTTGACGTGTTCGAGCGCCGTCCGCAGCACCTCGGCCGACCGCCGAAACAGCTCCGCTTCCTCTTCATCCAGGTCCACGGGCAACATGCGCACGATGCCCGCTCGGCCGACGATGCACGGCACGCTGAGGCAAACCTCTTTCGCGCCGAGGTAGCCGTCGATCAGGGTGCTCACCGGCAAGACGGTGTGCGTGTCGCCGACGATCGCTTCGACGAGCATGATCGTCGCGGAGGCGATCGCGTAGTTGGTGTACCCCTTGCGCGAGACGACCTCGTAGCCGGCGCGCTTGGCGGTGTCGGCGGCGTTCAACACAAACGCATCCTGTTGGTGAAACTTCACGCCACCTGCGCTCGCGACCGAGAGGGCGGGGAACTGGCTGTCGCCGTGTTCGCCGAGGATGTAGGCGCGCACATCCGCCGTGCTGATCTCCCACGCGTGGCTGAGGATCGAGCGGAAGCGGCCGGTGTCGATGAGCGTGCCCGTGCCGATCACGCGGGATGCGGGAAAGCCACTGAGTCGGAGCGTGAGATAGGTCATCGCATCGACCGGGTTGGAGAGGACGAGCAGGATCGCGTTCGGAGCGAGCGCGGCGATCCGCGGGACGCAGTCGCGGAAGATTTCGCTGTTAGCCTGCAGCGCCTCGCCACGCACGATGCCCGGCTCGCGCACCGAAGCCGCCAGGATCACGATGTCGCACCCCGCGACATCGTCGATCTCGCCGGCGTGGATCCGCGCCAGTCCCATCAGCGACGCGGCGTGCTGAAGGTCGGCGGCGTCGCCTTCGGCCTTGCGCCGGTCCCGACTGATCAGGACGAGCTCGCGCGCGATGTTTCGCATCACCAGCGCGAATGCGACCGCGGAGCCGACTCGACCGACGCCGACAATGGCGATTTTCATGCCGAGATACTATCCGTCATGGTCGCGAAGAACGAAGCGTCGAAGGACCGCGAAGGCAGAAGGACTTCGGGATCGAGCATCGGTGCTGTCACCCAGAGCGTATTCGCGAAGGGTCTAGAGTAGTGAGCCTGATACATCCCGCCATTTTGATCCTCACGACCTCGTCTCTGGATGCTTCGCGACTACGCTCTGCATGACAGTTCTTGTCACCTTCGCTCCCTTCGTTCTTCGCGACCATTCCGCTCGGTTGCGTGCGCCAGATGAATCCCGACACTATCGGATTCGCACGGAAGCGAGTGCCCATGGGAAGCCCCGAATACGATCGAGAACTGACGCACCTGGACGACCTGGAACCCGCGCCGCGCCGGCGCGCCCTTCAGAAGGTGACACTCGGCTGGATGTTCGGCGGCGTGTGGGCAATCACGGTCGCCGGCGCGCCTTTCACCAAGTTCGCCAGCGCGCTGGGCGCGACGCAGTGGCACTTCGGCATCCTCGCCGCCATGCCGTTCATCGCCACGCTCCTCTCGCTGCCGGCGAGTCTCTACATCGACTCGAGCGGCAGGCGCAAATCGATCTTCCTTATCGCGCTGCTCACCCAGCGCTTCATCTGGTTCGGGATCGCCACGCTGCCGCTGCTCTGGTATCGCAGCGACTCCAGGTACGGCGCGATCATCGGCCTCTACAGCTTCCTGGCGATGATGGCGGTGTCGCACATCTGCCAGGCGATCGGCGGGCCGGCGTGGGTGAGCTGGATGGCCGACCTCGTGCCCGATCGAATCCGTGGCCGCTACTTCGCGCGCCGACGGCAGCTGAGCTTCTTCACGCAGATTCCCGCGGCCTACTTCGCCGGCGTCGTGCTCGACTGGCTCGTCCCGAGCGGCAACATCTCCGCGACGCTCTACTGGTGTGCCGTGCTGTTCATCTGCTCGACGATCTTCGGCGTGATGGACATCGCCGTCTTCTTCTTCGTGCCGCATGTGAAGCCGCGCCGGCCCAGCGGCGCGAGCGTATGGATCACACTGCTCCGGCCACTGAGGGACAAGCACTTCATCTGGTTCTGCTGCTATATCGCGATGCTGGTGATGGCGGTGGCGCCGATGGGGCAGTTCGCGACGCTCTACCTGGTGCAAGAGCTCAGGCTCGAATCGCGGGATGTACAGCTGATGCTGCTGGTGGCGCCGATGCTCGGGCAGTATTTCATCTCGCCGACGTGGGGACGCATGGCCGACCGCATCGGCCGCAAGCCGATGCTGGCGCTAAGCGCGCTCGGGCTCGTGCCAGTGGGGCTCGGCTGGAGCCTGATGAACTTCGGTTGGATCTGGCTCGGCTACGTGCTCGCGGTTGCCGGCGCGATGCTCTGGATCGCGGTGGAGATCGCGAACTTCAACCTCGTGCTGGAACTCTCCGGCAGCGACGACACGAAGACGTCCGGTCGGGGCAGCGGCTACACGAGTATCAACAGCGTCGTCCTCGCGGTTGCCGGCGCGGTCGGCGGCCTGGGTGCGGGCTGGCTGATGACCGGCCTGCGCGACGTCCATTTTACGCTCGGCTTCACATCCCTCAAGCGGCCGTTCGGCAACTACGAGATCCTCTTCGCCGCCAGCGCACTCGTGCGGCTGCTGGCGACGGCGATCTTCCTGCCGCGCCTGCACGAGCCAAAAGCGCGGTCAACCCGGGAAGCTCTCGAGTTCATGACCGACAACCTCTACGACAACATGCGCGGCGTGGTGATGGAGCCGGTGAAACGGTTTTTGATCCGCGACCGGAAGTGATCCGCGAAAGCGGGCGACGAAACGCAAATCCGTCAACGCCAGCAACGGTCGGCTCGCTCAACCGTCGGCGACGCATCACCCGCGCTGTCGGCGCGCGAAGATCAAAAGCGTCCCAAGCGCGCCAGCACTCACCGGCTCCGGCACGACCGCGCTGATCGAAACGTTGTCGATCCATGCGGATGAACTCGTGCTCGGCGTGGCGTCATTGATGGTCGTGAAGGTGAGATTCTTCGTCGTGCCGTCCATGTAGGGTGCGAGGGCGATGACCGGATTCTCCAGCCGCCAGAAATGGATGCCGCCCTGGCGGACGACGCCGAACTGGTTCACCCAGTTCACCCATCCCAGGCCCATGTCGATGGTGAGGATGCGCGCCCCGCCGAAGTCGACGGTGAAGAAGTCGCGGCCGCCGATGTCTTCGTCTTCGTAGACGACCTTGAACGTGAGCGACGCGCTGCCATAGCCGGCGGTGTTGATCGGCTGCTGGATGATGGAGGTGCGCGGGTTCAGGCCGCCGAGCCAGGTGGTGCGGCCGGGGATCTGCGTGCCGGTGCCGTTGCCCGCGCCGTGGGGCGCGTACGCGTAGCCGTTCGGGTCGGTGCCGGCCTGGTTCACCCAGTTGCCGACCCGTGCGTAGTTGTTCGGCTCGCCGCTGGCGGGGTCGGTGCCGAGGTCAGGCTTGATCCAGTTGGTGGCTTCAAACTGCGGCCCGGCCTCAAAGCCGCCGTTCTTGACGAGCTCGACGGCGTGAACACGTCCAGCCACCGCCGCAATGAGACCACTAGCGACAAAAAGTGTCAGCGACTTCATGATGCATTCTCTCCCTCAAATGAATTGGTTAATGTTAATGTGGCCCCCAACGGCATAAGGTGTAACCGCCTTTGATACGGAAAGTACAGCTTTCTTTCTCCCCAAGAGACAGGGTTGGCATTCTGGTGCGGAGCGACATACGAATTTCCCTGATGCGCGAAACACGAGCTGTCCGCTCTGTTTAACAGCTCAACGGATCCTGGCGTCTCAACGAAGGGAGGACGGAAAATGCGAATTACCCCGCTTGCCTTGGGATGGATCATTTCGGTTGCGGCTTCGGCTCATGCGGGAATCCAGATCACTTCCGCGACGGTTTACCACAACTATTCGGGCGGCAGTGAGGGCGGCGAACTGGTGCTGAGTTCAACCACGACCGGCAACGTGTTTTCAACCTACGACGGCCAAACCGGTGTGACCGTCAACATCGGTGCCACCTCCGGAACCGTTCGTGTGGACACCTTTGGCGATCGGCCGGAGTTCTTCTACGTGCTGCGCTCGAACAACGGCACCATCGGCTTTAACTCGGACGGCCTCTTCAGCGTCGTGCCCGATTTTTCTGGGCTCTCGTCCAGCTACCACCGCTACCTGTTCACGCTGACCAATCTCGACAACAGCCAACTCGTGTCGTTCAAGTACACGGGTGAACAAACGCCGCCGGACACGCTCAGGTTCCCCGCGCCGGCCGGGCATTACCAACTGACCTGGAAGAGCGGCAATAGCTATATGGCGGGCACCACGGGAAGCGGGCACGCCACGCTGAACTTCACGATAGTGCCGGAGCCGTCATTCGCCGCGAGCGCGGGCTTGTGGCTCACGATGTTCCGCCATGCGCGAAAGTGATCAAACGAAGACGGCGATTCTTCGCACCACGCTGGATGCCGGATGCGTCACGCCACGTTCGACGCGTCGTCGGTTCGCACCACATCTTCGCTGATCGTCACGCTCAGCTTCGGCTTCTGCACCGCACGCTCGATCTTCGCGCCCACCGCGGCGAGCTTTTCTTCGATCTTCTCGTAGCCGCGGTCGATGTGGAAGATCGATTCGACGACGGTCGTGCCGCGGGCGGCAAGACCTGCGATGACCAGCGCCGCGCTGGCGCGAAGGTCGCTCGCGGTGACGGTGGTGCCGGTGAGGTGTTCGACGCCGTTCACGAACGCGACGCCGTTGTTCACCTTGATGTTGGCGCCCATGCGGTTGAACTCGCCGGCGTGGGTGAAGCGCTCGGGGTAGATTCGCTCGGTGATGACGCTGCTGCCGTCGCCGATGGAAAGCAGCGCCATCAATTGTGCCTGAAGGTCCGTCGGGAAGCCGGGGTAGGGCCAGGTCGTGGTGTCCACGCCACGCGAGCGGCCGCCTGAGCGGACCTGAATGTCATTGCCGATCTGGTGCGTCTGCACGCCGCAGGTCTCCAAGAGATCGGTGAACGCGACGAGGTGATCGGCCCGCGCGTTCTTGAGCGTGAGTTTTCCGCCGGTGATGGCTGCCGCAATCATGAACGTGCCGGCCTCGATGCGGTCGGAGATGACGGTGTGTTCGCAGCCGGTGAGGGACTCGACGCCATCGATGAGGATCTCGCTGGTTCCAGCGCCGCGGATCTTGGCGCCCATCTTGTTCAGCAGGTCGGCGACATCAGCCACCTCAGGTTCGCAGGCGGCGCCGACGATGCGTGTCGTTCCTTCGGCGAGAGCGGCGGCGCTCATGACGTTGATCGTCCCGAGCACGGTCGGGCCCTGTGTGCCGCCGAGATACATGGTCGCGCCGCGGAGGCGGCCGTTGTCGGTTCCGACCGAGCCGACGACGCAGCCGTCGACGATTTCAAACTTCGCGCCCAGACGTTCGAGGCCGCGGAGGTGGAGGTCGATCGGTCGGGTGCCGAACTTGCATCCGCCGGGCAGTGGAACGATCGCCCGGCCGCGCTTGGCCAGGAGCGGCCCGAGCACGCTGATGCTGGCGCGCATCTGGGCGACAAGGTCGAGAGGCGATTCGGAGTTCGATTCGTCGAGCGGGTTGATCGTCAGTGGGCCGTTGAGCGCGGGGAGCGCGGGGTTGATCGCACGGGCGGGCGAGTCGGAATCGCCACGCTGGACGGTGCAGCCCAACTCGCGGAGGAGCGTGGACATGCACTGTGTATCGGTAAGGCGAGGGACGGCGTGGAGGACGGAAGGGCCATCGGCCATCAGGCACGCGGCCATGACGGGCAGCGCGGCGTTCTTGCTGCCGGAGATCTCGACGGTGCCTTCGAGTGCGGTTCCACCGCGGATAACGAAGTATTCCATGTTCAGGTCCCTCCATGGACCAAGGCGTCTGCACAAATGAGTGTCTTCGAACCGAGTTGTGCGTCCGCGGAAGTAGTCACCAGCAGATAGATCGGCCAACATCCGTTGTCCGCGTGAATCTGCATCCCGTGCCTGCCGGCCGCCAACAGCTCCGCTCTCGGCGACAGGTTCCTCACATTCGGCAAATCGGGGCTTCCCCGATAAGACATGCGGGCGTTTCCCGAACGAGAGATAAGGGCGAATTGTGCGGTCGTCGGGATGGGACGTAAAGAGAAAATGCGTAGAAAAATCCGTCCACGCGGTCTGCACCGGCCGCGTGTCACCTTGCGGACGATCGAACCGCGGTGCGTTCAGGAACGAACCCTTCGGCGCGGCGGCGATGCAGACCCGTCGAGCCAAACTTCTTCGTTCAATTCTCCCCCGACTCATACGCGCGGATCGCGGCGAAGATCGCGTCGATGACGTCGCTGGCCAGAACGCTGCGCGGGCCGAGCGATTGACCGGCGATCTCGCCGGCGCGGCCGTGCAAGTAGACGCCCAGACACGCGGCGTTGTATGGCGACATGCCCTGGCCGATTAGGCTCGCGATCATGCCGGCCAGCACGTCGCCGGTGCCGGCCTTGCTCAGGCTGCTGTCGCCGGTCACGTTGAGGTAGACGTCGTTCGCCTTGTCGGGATCGATGACCACCGTGCGAAAGCCCTTAAGCACCACGACACACTTGGTCTTCTTGGCCAGTGCGGTGGCGACCTTCACACGGCTCTCGTCGTCGTCTTCGAAGGTGCCAAGCCTGTACGCCTTGGCGAGTCGCGCCATCTCGCCGGGATGCGGCGTGAGCACGCACTTGGCCTTCGTTGCCGGCCAGGCTTTCTGCGTGGCGAGCAAGTTGAGGGCATCGGCATCGACGACGAGCTTCGCGTCGAGCTTGAGCAATGACAGCAATGTCTTCTTGTTCGCCGGCGATTGCCCCCAGCCGGGGCCGACCACGATCGCATCCGACAGCTTCGCCGCGCCGAGTACGGTGGCGGGCTTGTTCGCGCCCGGCAGTCCAATGAGCTCGGGGCACGCCGCGATGGAAGCGGTGTGCATCAGGTCATCAAACGCGAGTTGCACGAGCCCGCTGCCGGTGCGCAGCGCGGCGCGGCCGGAGAGGATCGGCGCGCCCGCCATCGCACGCGAGCCGCCGATGACCAGCACGCGGCCGAAGGTTCCTTTGTGTCCGTCTTCGGGACGATCGGGAAGCGCGGGGAGTTGTGAAGTGGGCATGCGGGCATGTTAGCCGCAGATGGACGCAGATGAACGCGGATTTTGAACAAGGGCGTTTGAATGGCGCGGTGTTCGCGACAAGTTGTCAAGCTGGACGTGCTGCTTCGGACTACCTCATCATGACACCCGCAATGTTGTCGCGACCCGCGGTTTCGTCCTCACTGAGAAGAAGCGTCAGACCGGACAGACCGCGCAAACCCTCTTCTGATGATCCGCGTTTATCGGCGTTCATCCGCGGCAAGTCACATCCCGAACAGATCGATCATCGTCGACTTCACATTTCCCGCGCGCATCAGCGTCTCGCCGATCAGGACCGTCCGCACGCCGGCCTTGGCCAGCTTTTCGGTGTGGGCCCGGGTCTGGATGCCGGACTCGCTGACCAGGACGTTCTTGTCTTCGACGATCTCGAGCATGCGCAGCGTGTTGGCGACGTCGACCTTCATCGTCTGCAGATCGCGGTTGTTGATGCCCAGCAGGCTGTAGCTCTTGTGCGGGAAGCCGATGACGTTGTCGCGCACGCGCATCAGGTTCTCCATGCTGTGGACTTCGATGAGCGTCGTGAGGTTCAGTTCGGTGGCGAGGATCTGCAGGTCGATCAGCTCGTGCGTCTGCAGGCACTCGGCGATGAGCAGGATAGCGTCCGCGCCGGCGACCCGGCTCTCGTAGACCTGCCAGGGGTCGATGATGAAATCCTTCCGCAGGATCGGGATCTCCACGTGCTCTTTGATCTGCAGGAGGTATTCGAGCTTGCCCTGGAAGTACGGCTCATCCGTGAGAACGCTCAGCGCATCGGCGCCGGCGGCGGCGTAGGTCCTGGCGATCGCGACAGGATCGAAATCGCTCTTGATGACGCCGGCGCTGGGGCTGGCCTTCTTCACCTCCGCGATGACGTTGAGGATCTTCGGGTTGCGGATGTTCTCCAGTGGGTCGTGCGTGAGCGCGGAGAAGAAGTTACGCGGGCGCGGGAGATCCTTCACGCGGCCCTTGAGGACTTCGAGCGAACGTTCGGCGCGGCGGGCTTCAATCTCGCGCTTCTTGGTTTCGACAATGCGATCGAGAACGCCGTGCATCAAGTCCTTTCGCGGCCGCTGTGAAAATGCGGGAGTTGCCGCTACAAACTGCTCGCGAATCCAGATCACGAGGATCAAAAACGATAGACCGGACGCGCGCGATGTCAATCCTGCTGGAAACTTCACCCGAAACGTCGGCCGGATTGGTCGGACTTCTCGTGGGTTTGTGTGGGGTCGGGATTGTCCTGCTGTGGCGCAAACGGATGCTCCCGGCGGCGTCTCCGATCCCTCGCGCGCCGACCCCCAACGATGCGGGGCCGGCGTGGATCGGGCTGGGCGCGATGCTGCTGGTGTCGGTGTTCGTCCCCGCGGCGATGTATTCGCTGCTGGCCAGGCCGATCGACGTGACGACGCAGCCGACGACTCGGCCAATCGATCTTCAGGCGCAGATCCTCGCGCAGGCCGCGACGTACCTCCTCTCCTTGGCCGCGGTGATCGGCATCCATCGGTACATGCGGACACCGGCCCGGCGACTCTTCGGACTCACTCGGCCGACGGTATTGCAGTTTCGCTTGCTGGCAGGGACCGCGCTCTTCTCGATTCCGCTCACCTATCTCGCCGCGACCACCACCCAGCTCCTCTGGCAGCGGTTTGACCTGTCGCATGAGTCGGCACACCAGATGCTGCAATGGATGGTCGCGTTGAGTGATCGGCCCGTCATCCGCGCGCTGGCGATCCTCTCCGCAACCGTTCTCGCGCCGCTGGTGGAGGAGACTTTCTTCCGCGGGCATGTGCAGACCGGTCTGCGGTCGCTGATTCAAAACAAGACGGTCGCGATCGTGATGACCTCCATCCTGTTCGCCGCGATGCACGAGTGGTGGATGCGGCCGCCGATTTTCGTGCTGAGCCTGTGCCTCGGATGGCTGTACGAGCGGACCGGAAACCTGTGGATGCCGATCGGGCTGCACGTGGCGTTCAATGCGATTTCGACGGCGGTGTTTCTGGGCACGTGACGGGTTTCGCGCATCACCGCGCGATTTCGGTTTAACGGCGGGATGAGGAAGCGGATTACTTGCTGGGTTGACGCCACACGGCGGCCTGCAGGTCTTCGAGTTCGCGGGTGGCGGCTTCCTTGCCTTTATAAAGGCAGGCGCGCTGGTAGGAGCGAAGGAAGCGGCGGAAGGCCGGATCGTTGTATCGCTTCCCGTGCGTGAACATCGCCTTGAAGTAGCCCCACAACATCGCCGCGCAGCCGACAATGATCGGCGGGTGGAAGACGCGATAGAGGGCGCTGGCAATCATGTAGAGCGGGCTCGTGCCCATGAAGTACTGACCGCGGCCGTGACGAATTCGCCCGGTGATCCAACTCTTGTGGCTCGTGCCCATCGGACGCAGATGAATGAACGTGAGATTCGGCTCGTCCCAACTCGCGGCTTTCCAGCCCATCATGCGACAGCGGTGAGTGTCGATGCCGTCCCACATCAGCTCTTTGACGAAGCCGCCGATCTGCATGAAGCAGCTGGAGCGGTAGAACTTGGTCATGCCGACGGCGTGTTCGTCGCCGCACTTTTCGCTCACCGCGCGGCGGTCCTGCTCGGAGATGAAATAGGGCTTGCCGGAGCAGGCGCCGAGGCGCGGGTCGGCCTCCATCTTGTCCATCAGCGAACTGAAATAGAGCGGCTTGAGATTCAGATCCAGGTCGAGCTTGCAGATGAAATCGAAGTCGTGCGGGTCGATGGATTCAAACCCGGCGTAGAACGCTTCCATCACGCCCGAGCCGAGTACGCGTTCACCGCGGTCGGCCCGGTGGATCACCTTAATCCACGGGTGCTTGGCGGCGTACTCTTCGAGGATCTGAGGCGTCTGGTCGGTGGACCCGTCGTCGACAATGATCCACAGCGACGGACGTTCCGACTGGTTGATGACGGATTCGATCGTCTGGCGGGCGAACTTTGCTTCGTCACGGCAGGGCGAAATGACGACGTAGGAACGCCCCGGCCTCGCCGCATCGCTGGAGGTGAGCCGAAGGCCTGCGGGCTGAACCGCGGGTGTGCTGGAGGATTTTCTATCCAGTTCTGACATCGTCACAGTCAACTATATGACGCCACGGGAAGAACTTCAGATACATCCGGCCCCGAGTCAAGGCGAACGGCCCTGAATTGAACCCCTAAGTTGTTGTTCGAGCACCGAGACGCTGGTTCTTAATGAAAATTCACTGAGCACGATCTCGCGCGCCCCATTCCCCAAAGTGTCGGCCAGTGCCTTATCCTTGCACAGCAGGGCAATCGCGGCGGCGATTTCGTCGATATTATGGGCGTCCACTCGAAGGCCCGTCTTGCGATCGATCACCAGTTCACGGATCGCCGGCAGATCGCCGCTCACTACCGGCAAACCACATGCCATCGCTTCCATCAGTACAACCGGAATGCCGTCGCGATCGCCGCTGGAATCGACCCGGCACGGCAGGATGAGCATGTCGGCCTTCTGCATTTCCTGGCGGACACTATCGCTGTCGAGCGCGCCGGTGAACTCAACGTTTTCCGTCAGCGCCAACTCGCGGGTCATCGATTCGAGCTTCTTGCGCAGCGGGCCGTCGCCGATGATCCTCAGGTGAGTCTCCTGGTGGTTCTGTCGCAATCGCGCCAACGCGCGCAGCAACGCATCGACGCCTTTCTTCTCCACGAGCCTGCAGACGGTGATGAGCCGGGGGATTGCGGATGGAGCTCGCTCGACCGGCGCGAACGAATCGGTGTCGATGCCGCAGCGGATGATCGGGAACGCTTCCTCGCTTCGCCTCACCAGGGACAGGTACAGATCGCGATGCCAGCGGCTGATGCACGAGACGAAGCTCGCCCGGCGGAGCTTCTTGCGGAGCAGTTGCCGGCGCTGGAAGAGGTCATTCGCATGCCCGGTGAAGCTGAAGTTGAGTCCCGCCGCGCGGGCGGCGTACATGGCGATGCTGGCGGGTGCGTGGGCGAAGTGCGCGTGCACGTGCTCGATGCCGAGCGACTTGAGTTTCTTCGCAAGTTCGGCACCGACCGCCGACTGGATCACCAGCTTCAGCCGCGAGTTGATCGGCGTCGGCTCGGACGCGTGCGCCGCATCCAGCAATCCGCCCAGCGAACCAAGCGGATGCGCCAGCACCTTGCCGAGCGGCGACCCGTCGTCGTACACGATCGAGGTCGACTGGCGCAGATCCAGCAGATCGGCCGGCGTCTCTTCCTTCACCACGCTGAGCCCGAAGGTGTGAACCGTCCACCCGCGCCGGCGCAGCTCGCGCACTTCGCGGTAGACAAACGTCTCGCTCCGAAGCGGAAACTGGCCGGCAATGTAGGCGATGGTGGGCATAACAGTGGGCAGTGGGCAGCGGGCAAGTTTGGCATTTACTGCCCACCGCCCGCTGCAAACTGCCTGCTACTTGTACTCGATAATCCTCGACTGTTTCCCGGTCAGGCGATTCCACTGGAACTTCAGCTGCCCGAGCATCTGCGGGAGCTTCGAGAGCGTCACAAAACTCGCGTATGACCGGCTCGGACGGCCCCGGTAAATCTTCAGCCACAGCAGCGGCCAGAATATCCACAGCGGCGGCGAGCCCCAGACGTAATTGCTGATGACGTTCTTCTTCCAGAAGTTTTCGGGCGGCGCGCCGTGCCGATGATACCCCTCCGCGAATGCATGGCCGGCGCGCACGTTGCGCTTCCACCACTGACCGAACTTCGTCATGGCGGCATCGTGCAGCGTCATCTCGGCGTCGATTCGCCAGATTTCCCAGCCGTTCTGACGAAGACGCACGCACATCTCCGGTTCTTCGCCGGCGATGACACTCGGGTTGTAACCCTTCACCTGTTCGAATGCATCCCGCCGGATCATCGCGTCGCCGCCACAGCTTTGGGCCCGGCCGATCGGCGTGTTCCACTCGAGGTCGCACAGGTGATTGTAGATCGTTTTGTCGGGGAATCGCTCGCGGCGGCGGCCGCAAATGACGGCTGCTCGCGGCTTCGCTCGAAACTCATCCAGTGCGCGTCCGACCCAGTCGGGATTCAACTCGCAGTCGCCGTCGACGAACTGGATGAACTCGATGCCCGGATGAAGCGCGAGCAATCGCGCTGCACCTTCGTTCCGCGCCCGGGCCGCAGTGAACGCGATCGAAAGATCCAGGTCGACGACGTCGGCGCCCAGCGATTTTGCGAGTGAGACCGAGTTGTCGGTCGAGTTCGAATCGACATATACCGTCGGCAGATTCTGAGCGCGCGCGGCCTCGAGACACGACCGCAGGCGGTCTCCTTCGTTTCGGCCGATGGCGACGAGTCCGACGTTCATGCTGGCTCACTTCTCCAATACTTTTGCCGGGATCCCGACCGCCGTCGCGCCGGCAGGAACGTCCTTTACCACAACGGCATTCGCGCCGATGCTCGCACCGTCGCCGATGGTGACTCTGCCGAGGATTTTCGCACCCGCGCCGACATTGACGTTGTTGCCGAGGATCGGCGCGTCGAAGACGGCGTCGAGCGTCTTGTTTCCGAGCGTGCAGCCTTGGCGGATAAAGCAGTTGTTGCCGATCACGGTGTTGCCGTGGATGACGATGCCGCCCTGGTGTTCGATCACGACGCGCCGCCCGAGCCTGGCGGAATACGGAAGCTCGATGCCGTAGTGGTTGCGGATGTACACAAACATCCGGCGGTAAAGGAAGCTGAACGGAAAGCGGATCAGCTTCGAGTTGATTCGCATCCGCCACACGCCGAAACGATAGACGAACATCGCGCGAAATCCCGGGCGCGTCCAGTCGCGCGCGTGCGTGCCGAAGTCTTCCCTCACCAGTTCGAAGAAGCCGGCATCGCGCGTGAGCTCGCTTTCGGTGTGATCCCTCACGTGCTCCCTTTCGGGACGCTGCTTCCCTTGAAGAAGACCGAGTGATGGATGAAATCGCCGAGGAAGTGTGCCGGATCGGGATCGGGCTTGCGCTGGATGAACCGGCGGAATCTCCAGAGGGCGAAGCCGCAGGCCGCACTGAGATCCGCCAGCAGTGCATACATCAAGCCGTAGTTCTTGGTGAAGTATCGTCGGCGCGACTCGAACCAGTACGCGGGTCGGCGCTTGTTCTGCGTGGCGGCGCTCGTCACGCCACTGGCCTGTCCGATGAGGTGGACGATCTTGCTCTGTGGCACGTAGCGGATGCGAAATCCCGCCCGCCGAGCCCGCAGGCAGAAGTCGACCTCTTCAAAGTACATGAAGTAGTGATCGTCGAGCAGGCCGATCGCGTCGATCACCTCGCGGCGGATCATCATGCTCGCGCCGACGACCCAATCGGCATCGACCTCGTGATCCGGCGCAGGCGGCGCGACGATGTAATTGCTCAACAGCCTGGAGACCGGCCCGAACCGCACGAACCCCTCGAACTCGCTGGCGATCCCGGGAAACCGGAACGCGCTGGTCTGCGCCGAGCCGTCCGGATACTCCGTGCGCGAGCCGGCGATGCCGACGTCGGGATTCAGCCGCATGTAGCGCAGCAGGTCGACGATCGCGCCAGGTCTTGAAAGTGTGTCGGGATTGAGCAGGAGGATGAACTCGGGCTTGTCGCTCGAGTCGAGATACGGCTTGATCGCCTCGTTATTGCCGAACGCGAACCCGCCGTTGATTTCCAGCGGCGTGAAGTCCACCCACCCGCGCCAGCCGTTCATCGTCAGCGCCTGGTCGATCATTTTCACCGAGTCATCGGGCGAATGACCGTCCACGAGCGCCACGCGGGCGCCGATCTCGCGCACCTGAGACTCGATCGAGCGCAGGCAGTCGATGGTCAGCCTGGGCGTGCAGTAATTGACGATGACGATGAGGAGTTTCATGGCGATTCGCTCACGCGGCAGGGCGCGAGCGGTCTCCTCCGAATGAGCGAACCAGATCAAACCGTCGCCGGCACGCGAGATCGAGCGTCCGCGAACGGGCGTATTCAACCCCGGCCAGCATCCGCGCCACGAGCGGCTCCCGCTTGATCGCGGCATCGCTCATCGCCATCGCCAGTCCATCGGCGTAGCCACTGGGAACCGTGACGACATGTGGATGGGTGGCATGGGTTCGGTAGACGATCGGCGCCAGGCCGCGCGCCATCGGCACGAAGAACGGTCGCTCGGCCACGGGGGTGAGCCCGGAGTCGATCCACACATCCGCGTCTCGAAGTTCCGCCCCGTCACTGCTGAATCGCACGAGCGAAGCGATGTTCAGCTTGCCGGCCTGTTCGAGCAGCGCACTGCGCTCGACCCCGTCGCCGAGGATGACCAGTTCCATCGGCAGGTGCAGTCGCAGACAGCGATGCATCGCCCGCAGGACGTGTTCCGTGCCGGCCACAACGTTCTGCTCGCCGGTCACGACAAAGCGGATCGGTCGCTTGACGTCCAGCAGCCGGCGCGTGCGCGCTTCGAGGTCGGCAAACGATGCGACTTCGCTGTCGAGCACGTCCACCGATTCGATGCAGTCGCTCACGATCTTGTGCGAGTCTGCAAGCTGAGTCTTCACTTCGGCCGCGCCGCAAATGACGCGGGACGCCGAGGCGAGATGGTCGATGAGCAGTTTGCGCAGTCTCAGGTCGACACTTCGGCCGACGAGGCGCTTGGCGACATTCCCGGCAGACTGCGCGAGCGAGCTTTGCGGCAGCGCGTCGCCGCTGATGATCCAGACGGTTCGCTTGCGCCTGGACTTGGCGATCGGATCGGCGACGTGCCCCAGGCTCACCGGATAGCCGCCGTGGTCGAGCTGGACGACATCGGCCCGGGCGATCGCCTCATCGAGTGTCGAGGTCAGTTCCAAACGTTCGTGTAAGAACGATCGCGCCGAATCGTAGAACGACAGGGTGAGGTGTTCGAAGCCCGCGCGATCGGGCACGATTTCGACGCCGCCTTTGATCGGGCGATTCGCAAACGGCGTGGCAATGGTCAATTCGATGCCGGCCGCCTGCGCCGCGCGGGCGGTGGCGCCGACGTCGCGCGCCCAGTCCGCGGGCAGCAGCAGGTGGGCCGGATCCGAGCCGGCGCCAGCGGGAATGTGATTGACCAGCAGGTATCGCATCGGTGTCCTAGAGTGCCGGACTCTCCTGCGCGCGCGAGGTCGGGAGGCGCAAGACGGCCGCGATCAGGACTGCAATTAAGGCGAGTTGCCACGGCTCATACGGGAGCGCGAACCGCGCGGCGGCGATCGTCAGCGTATACGTCAACAGCGCCGAACCGGCGACGAGAACCGGGATCGCCATCCGCCACCCGCGCCGCCATGCGAGGAAGAGTCCGATCGGCGTGAGCGCGAGCAGGATCGTTCGCGGCGTCCAGTAGAACAGGAGTTGTTTCGTTCCGTGCGCCTTGGGATTGTCGGCGTCGCCCCAGAGCGTTTTCCAGAGCCGGATGCCGCAGAGCTGCACATACCGATCCGGGTGTTCGTGTATGAACGTCTTGGCGAACTTCCCGAAGACGACTTCGCGCTCGACCTCGGGCTTGCCCCAGAGTTCGGCTTTCTGGTCGGCCGTGAGCAGGTCGTACTGGCGCAGGCGATCGAAGTCCGGGTCGCGAAGCTGTTCGTCGGTGAGGTCGGTGGTGAGCGCCGCCTTCACCGAGTCGGGCATGGGCGCGCGGTCGGTGCCGGTGGCGTTGGGGTTGTTCGCCTTCCACATGTTGACCCAGAAGGTGCTCTTGACGGGCATGAACTTGCCGTGAACCTGGTAGTTCCGCACCGTCCACGGACCGAGCACGATCACGGCGCACATGAACAGCACGGCCGCATTGCGGGTGCGGATTTTCCAGCACAAGCCCGGCCAGAATAGGATAAGCAGTCCGGAAAGCGCCATGAAGGGAAGCAGGACGGGCTCGGTGAGAGCGCCCAGGCAGCCGAGCAGACCGTAGCCGATCCACGGGAGGAGTTTTTTCGTGTCGACGCTGCGGTAGAAGAGAAAGACGACCGCGAGCGAGCAGAAGGTGATGAACGAGATCGCCTGAACAAAGGTGGCCGCGTAGATCTGCGTTGGCCAGACGGCGACGAGTGCTGCGGCGATGAGCCCGACGGCGGCGCTGCCGCGCAGCGCGCGCGCCATCGCGTATGTAAGGTAACACGTTCCCGCGCCCAGCAGCGCGTTCAGCACCATCACGCCGATGTACGCCCCGTCCGACTCTTCGCCGAAGACGTAGAAGAACGCCGCGAGCAGAAAGGGAAACGGCGGCGACTGGACGCTGGTGTATTGCGTCAGACCCCAGTCGTGAAACTTGAAGCCTTTGTCCGCGACGAGGTACTTGGCGATGGAGAGGTGCTCCATCGCGCCCGGATTGTGCCACGCCTGCAGGAACAGGATCGCACACACCCGCAGGACAAACGCGAGCAGACAGATGCAAAGGATCCATCGTCCGACCGGGATGGAGCACGGCGTGTCGCGATCGAGCGTCAGGTCGCGCTCGATGGTCGGGGAGAGTGATGGCGTTGAAGTCGTCATCGGCAGATTCTCAGATGGGTTGGGCAATGAGCGGCTGTGACTCGGGCAGGGTGACCGGGAATCCATACGACACGGGGGCGAGCCGTTGCGACATGACTTGCCGCATGGTGACGAGCATCGCCAGTGCGCAGATCCAGAGAATGGCGTAGACGAAGCCGAACCAGACGGTGTACATGGCGACCATCGTCCCCAGCAAGACGGCGATGAGCGCGGCCGCAGGCGCACGCTGCGCCTGTCCGAACGTGCCGCGCAGCATTCGGGAGCCGATGAAGGCAATCATCATCGCCAGGAAGAGGCGGAGCGAGAGGTGAACCCAGCCACGGCGCATGAGGAAGAGCATGTAGCTGTTGTCGACGGAATCGAGGCCCAGCACGTCCTTCTTCAGGCCGTCATCGCCGTAGCCGAGCCAGCCCGCGCTGTTGCCGTAGCTGTTCCAGGAGTTCTGGACGATCAGCACGCGGACGTAGTAGCTGCCGTCGAAGGCGACTTCGGCGTCGGCGGGCTTGATCGATTCGAGATCGATTTCGAGCAGGTGATTGGTGAAGAGGATGCCGCCCAGGATCGCGGCCGCCAGACCCGGAATGAGCAGCCATTCCGACCCGCGAACGTAGCGAAGGATCAGGTAGATGCCCAGGGCGACAAACGCGCCGGCGATGCTGGAGAACGACATCGATGCGATGAGGATCATGACGGTGCCCGCCAGGCCTCCAAGGACGCGCTTGTCCGACATGGGGATGCCGCCGGTGATGCAGAGCGCGGGAATCAACCCGCCCAGGAGCAGGCCGACGTTGCCAAGGTCGATCGGGTGCTCAGCGGTGACCATGGCTCGGAAGAATCCGAAGCGGCCCAGCACCATGGTGTTGTGCACCATGGTCATGTTGTAGGCCTCGAGCATGCGCGAGAAGAAGAGCGGATAGAGGCGGAACTCGATGATGCCGATGACGCCCATCGCCATGGCGACGAAACAGAGGCTGAGTCCCATCTGCCGCCGCGTGACCGCATCGTTGAATGCCAGACGTGCCATGTAGTAGGGCACGAGCCAGCGAAGCGTTTCATTGCCGGTGGCGCTGACGAGTGTCCAGAACTCGCCGTTCACGTAACCGGTGACGACAACACTCGCCGAGCAGGCGACGACCAGCCAGTCGATCAGGTGAAGTTTGAAGAAGGGGAACTTGCCGGATGCGAGCATCCCCAGCACCACGCCGTAGGAAACGGCAATTGGCGACGTGATGTCGGGCAGGGGTTCGACCGTGACGGGGGAGACCGTGCTCAGGAGCAATTGAACCGGCAGGTAGACGTACGCGAATACTGCTCCCGGACCTTTGCGGATGGTCTGGTAGACCGCGGCGGCGAAGAAGAAAGCGACGAGCAGGTAATTCATGTTCCAGACATCCGGTTACGAAGCCGATTTCTCCAGTTGCTGCTGCGCCGGCGATTTCACTTCCGGATCGACTCCGCGGCGACGGCCCTTCTCGACGATCGAACCGATCAGAAACGTCGGCCGGCCTTTCACTTCGATGAAGATCCTGGAAAGGTACTCGCCGATGATGCCCAGCGAGAGCAGCTGAAGGCTGCCCATGATGAGCACGATGATCGCGGTGGATGCCCAGCCGCGTGGCGTCTTGTTCAGATTCGGGTCGAGATTCCATTCCTTGATCGTGACGACCATGACCCACATCGAGAGCATTCCCGCCAGGAGGAACGCCGCGATCGCGGCGCGCGTCACCATTTTGAGCGGGACGCTGGAAAAACTCACGAGGCCGTCGGCGGCGAGCTTCAGGAGCTTGCGGAAGGTGTATTGCGGGACGCCGGCGGCACGCGCGCTGCGCTCGTACTCCACGCCGACCTGTTTCAACCCCACCCACGTCCGCAGGCCGCGCACGAAGCGCTGCCGCTCGGGAAGCGAGTTGAGCAGGTTCAGTGCGGAGCGATCGATCAGGCAGAAGTCGCCGGAGTCGAGCGGGATGTCGAGTTCGCTGATCGAGGCCATGAGCCGGTAAAACGACCAGTACGCGATGCGCTTGCCGAACCACTCTTTGCGTTTCGTGCGGATGGCGTAGACGACCTGGTTGCCATCCCGCCATTTCTCGAGAAAGCGCGGAAGGACTTCCGGCGGGTCCTGGAGATCGCAATCCATGATCGCGACGACATCGCCACGGGCGACGTTCATGCCCGCGGTGATGGCCGCCTGGTGGCCGAAGTTGCGCGCCAGGTGAACCGCGCGGATTCGCTCGTTGAGAACGGTGAACTCGTCGAGCATCGCGGGCGTGCGATCCTTCGACCCGTCGTTCACGAAGATGATCTCGTAATCGAGCCCGTATTCGCTACAGATCGCCGGCAAGGCGGCGGTGAAGCGGTCAAACGTGAGTTGCAGCACGTCCTGCTCGTTGTAGGCAGGCAGAACGATGCTGAGTAATGGCTTGGCTTGTGTGCTCATAAGTTGTCGCTGGACACCGCATTTATCGACCGTTTCGGGCCGGGTCGCGAGCGAAATGGATCGACCAAATCCCGAGAACGGCTCGTCGGGAAAAGATCGGTTTTCGCACTCGAAAGAGGCGGTTTCAGGCGGATCGAATCTCGGCAGACGCCGACTTTAGGTACGCTTCGAACGCCCGGGCAGAGACATCCCACCGGAAACGGGCCGCGGTTTCAACCGCCGCGTCCGATAATCGACGCCACCGCCCGTTTTCCATTCCGCAGAGCGACACGATCTTGCCAGCCATCGACTGCGGATCGTCCATCTCCGCCATCAGGCCGCCATTCTCGCCGATCACGTCCGGCGCGATGCCGGTGGGCGTGCCGATGACCGGCGTGCGGCAGGCCATCGCCTCGAGGATCGGCAGCCCGAACCCCTCGCAGCGGGAGCTGAAGAGCCAGGCATCGCAGGAGCGGTACAATTCCGCAATTTTCGCCTGGGGCGGCTGAACGTGGAACTCGACGAACTCCGGCACGGCCAGTTCGAGCGGCCGGATCGTCTCGCCGAACGCGACGACCCGGAGGTTCGGGATCTGCTTCCTGGCGAGTTCGATCGCGCGGATGGCGACGTCGGTGCCTTTGAACGTGGCCAGCGCATACATGAAGCCGACGGTGGGGCGATCGTTCTTCTCCCTTGGGGAGGCATTGAAGACATCGTGATCGATGCCGTAGGGAACGACGATTGCGGTCGCATCGCCATATTCGCTCGCCATCAGATCCTTGAGCCATTGCGCACAGCAGATCTTCTGCATCGGCAATCGATAGGTGGCTTTGACGCGCTCGACCGGCTGGTTGTTGAAGACCACTTCGTGATGCTGCACGAAGTAAAACTTCCGGCCCTTGCTGGCGGGCAGTTTCGCGACCCACTCGGCCGTCTGCCACCAGGTGGCGATGACGACATCGGCATCGGGTATCGCGCTGTTCGACGGGCGTGTCGGCTTCCTGAGTTGCAGGTGCGTGATGCCGGGCGCGTGATCGAAGTGGGACGGGCTCAGCACCGGCTTCCACCAGCCGCGGCCCTTGAGCAGGCCCCAGACGCGCTTGTGGAACGGGATTAGCTTCGGCCCGGTCGAGACGATGGTGACCTGATGCCCGAGAGTGACGAGCTGCTCGGCATACATCGCGATCGCGCGTACGCCGCCGCCGAGTCCGGGGTAGGGTGTCAGGAACGTGATCCGCATCGATCGGAAAGGGGTCATTTCTCTTTTTCCCGCGCGGAGATCCGCCATCACTTTGTCCCCGCAGTCTTCGTCGGGCGCGACGGCTTCACGATCAACGCAACCCAACTCCTCCATGCGCTGACCGTCCGCGGCTGGCTCATGACGGCGCGGAACCCCGACTTGATCGCGCACCAGCGCCGACCGGCCGCGTGCTGCTTCCACGCCTGGCCGAGCAGGACGTGCTGAACCTGGTCGTGCGTCCTCTCCGCATCGCTGGCGAGATTCGTCGGCAGCGCCGGCGGGTTGCCACGCATCAGGTCATCGGCGCCCGTGGCGAGCCGCTGCTTCTGGAACTCGACCATCGTCCTCTCGAGAAAATTCCGCTGTGACGAAGGCTGCGTGTGCGTGATCGATTCGCCGTGCAGGCGATACAGGTAACAGAGCGTCGGCTCGTACCAGACTTTGCAGACTTCGCCGAGCCGGAGAATGAAGTCGGAATCTTCCGTGCCGATGAAGTAGTCGCGAAAGCCGCCGAGCTTGCGGATGATTTCCATGCGGACCATGAACGTGCAGAAGTGCGTGCGGCCGACACCTGACTTGATCTCGTCGGAAATCTCCGTCGCGTCGGTGGCCCAGATCTGATCGGTGATTCGCTTGCCGCTGGCCGCGACCATCGTGAAGGTACCACACACCGCGCCGAGTTCCGGACGATCCAGCAGCAGCTTCGCCTGTCGACCCAGCCGATTCTGCGGATACCAGTCATCCGCATCACATCGACAAAACAGCTCGCCGGTCGCGGCCGCGAGCCCCGCATTGAGCGCCGCCGCGATGCCGCGCTTCGGTCCGGGCACGAGTTTGATGCGCGTGTCTTTGAGACTGTTGACGATGCTCGCTGAGTTATCTGTGGAACCGTCATCGACGACCACGATCTCCAGATTCTCCCAGTCCTGCGCAAGCAACGACGTGACCGCCTCGCGCACGTACGCGGCGGCGTTTCGCATGGGCATGATGATGGAGATCTTCGGATTCATTTCTCAATGCGAAATGCGAAATGCGAAATTAGAAACGTACGGATTCGAACCATTTTACATTTCGCATTTCTCATTTCGCATTCGACTTCATCCTGAACGTCCCACAATACAACAGTTTCCATGCATCGACTTTCCACGGGAACAACTTGATCGATTGCCACGCGTAGTGGATCGCGCCATCGCGTGATCCTGAACCGAACGCCCACCAGCCGAAGCGCATCGCGTGGTTGAAGGCGCTTTGCCGCGATCCGGTCGGCCGCCACGGGCGATCGATTACCTGCGGCTCGATGCCGCGCCGTTTCGCGGCCGCCACGCATGCGGCGTTGATCCGCTCGATCTGCTTCTTCTGCCGCTGCTCGCTCACCGATCCTGCATGCTGTCGGTAAAGCAGAAGCAGATCGGGCAGACAACTCACCCGGCCGACTTCCGCGAGTTTGAGCCACAGGTCGATGTCCTCGCTCGGCTCGAAGTTCGGGTCGTAGCCGCCCACCCCGTCGTACGCATCGCGGCGAAACATCACCAGCGGATGACAAAACGGATTCCCGCCGGTGAAGGCGAGATGATCGAGTTCCTTGTGATCGCTCGGTGGCGAGAACCGCTTAATCCGCCTGCCCGCGTCGTCGATGAACGTGAACGACCCGCCGAGCAACACCAGATCCGGCTCGGCATCGAACTTCGCCACCTGCAATGCGAGTCGCTCGGGCAGCGAGACATCATCCGCATCCATCCGCGCGATGAGCGGGGCGGATGTGAGCGACATCGCTTCGTTCAATGCCTTCGTGTAGCCGGTGTTCGGACGGGAGATGAGCTTGATCCGCCGATCAGTTGCCGCAAGCGATTTCAGTTCGTCGGTGGTGCCATCCGTCGAGCCGTCGTCGATGATGATGAACTCGAAGTCGCGAAACGTCTGCGCGAGGACGCTCGCTGCCGCTTCGCGAACGAAGCGGCGACAGTTGTAGGCGGGCATGATCACGCTGACACGCGGCATTCTTCACGTAGCATGAGCCCTAACAAAATGCAGGAGCGGGACGCTCCTGCTACGAATCATCGTCCTCGGATCGCACAGTATAGAAGTTTCCAGTTCTCTATCGAAAACGGTTGTCCCTTTACAGCTCCGATCGCGTGCGACCGCGCCACGTCGATCCGCTTCTTCTTCATCGCGTTCCAGCCGAAGGTGCGGAGTTGTGTCGCCGTCGGTTCCGGCGTCCATCGCCGGACGTCGCTCGGATCGATCTTCGGCAGCCTCCGCCGCGCGCGAGCCTCGTTCAGCAGCTCGATCATCAGCTGGAACTGCTTTTCATGCTTCGTGTGGTTCACGCTGGCCGGGTGTCGGCGGTACTTAAGAAGGATCTCGTCGAGGTTTTCGAGCTTACCGATCTCCGCGAGGCGCAGAAACAGTTCGACATCCTCCGCGCCGTTCCACTTCGGCACGTAGCCGCCGACGCGATCGAGGGCGCTCTTGCGCATCATGACGCTCGGGTGATAGATGGCCGCGCCGTTGCCCTTGAGCAGGCACGCGTCCAACTCGTCGTGGCCTTGATGGAACTCGCCTTCGACGATCTCGACATCCAGCGGGTCGATCAGCATCACCTTTGTGCCGACGAGTACGCAGTCGGGATGGGAATCGAGATAGGCGACTTCCTTCTCGAACCGTTCGCGGACGGCGAGATCGTCGCTGTCCATGCGGGCGATGTATTCGCCGCGGGCGAGCGCGAGGCCTTCATTGAGCGAGACGGTGAGGCCTTTGTTCTCGCGGCTCACGAGTTTGATCCGGCAATCGGTGTCGGCGAGTTGCTTGAGCAGTTCGCCGGTGCCGTCGGTCGAGCCGTCGTCAATGATGATGAACTCGAAGTCGCGAAACGATTGCCACAGGATCGAGTTGACGGCCGACTCGATGTAGTCGGCATTGTTGTACGCGCTCATCACCACGCTGACACGTGGCGCGCGGTTGGGATCGACCGGCGCGACGTTGAAGAACTTGCCGCGCGTGGGGAGCAGTTCGCGCGGCCAAGTGAGCTTGATCTGGTTCCAGAGTTTGCGGGCTTTGGCGGGGGAGCGCTTCCAGAAGAGGTAGCGGCCAAACTCGGCTACCTTCTTGCGACTTATTGTTGTCGGGTGGCACGCTCTGTACCAAATGGTTTGCGCCTCCTTTCGAGACACGCGATCCGCATAGTTACTGGTCGCGGCCATCAGGTGGGCGACAAGATATGATTCGCGCACGTCGGTCAGATTTTTTCCCTTAAGTGCTCGCCAGATCGATTCGATCACGTAGGCCCGATTTGTGGCATGCTCCTTGCCGAAACTCGACTTCCCAATACTTTCGCGACTTGGTCCAGCCAGACGCCAATAGCAGTCAATCTCGAGCACGCGCTCAAATCGAAATCCAAACGTCAGTGCGCGAATATGAAACTCCCAGTCTTGACCTGCGAGAAAGTCTTCATTCCACCATCGCGTTCTACCTTCGTCTGGAATCATGCCCATCTTCTGGATTGTCTCCCGCCTCCAAATCGGCCCCGTCGTCTGCCACGGCACGTCATTCTTCAACAGCCGATCCAGATCGTCCTCGCCCGTGTCCGCGTTCCACAATTGCGGCACATCGCCGGGCTGCTCGCGGAAGAGTTGGCAACGCCAAACCGCGAAATCCAGTTCCGGGTGCTCACGCATGTACTTTACTCGGTGCTCGACGCACGTCGGCGACAAGAGGTCATCCGAATCGAGAAAGATGATGAACTCGCCCTTGGACTCGAGGATGCCGAGGTTTCGTCCGGCCGGGGCGCCACGCTTTGGATCGGGCAGGTCGATCACGCGGAAGCGCGCATCCTTCATCGCGTACTGCTCGGCCACCCCCTTCGCGCCGTCGGTCGAATGATCATCCACAATAATCGCTTCCCAGTCCCCGTTCGTCTGCGCGCGGATCGAGTCCAGCGTCTGCGGCAACTCCGCGGCGCGGTTGTGGAGAGGGATGATGATGGAAACGCTGGGCATCGTATGAGCGATTCGGCGGAAATGACCAAATCACAATGACCAACAAATGCCCAAGGACCAATGACCAGAGCGGAAACTGAGTGGTTGGGATTTGAACATTGGTTCTTTGTTGGTCATTGGAGCTTGGTCATTCCTCTTTCCAAGTTGCCGGTAAAACGAGATTCGACTGGTTGTAGTTCGGCAGCTTCCCGGTGCCCAAGACGTCGGCGAAGATCACTTCCAGTGTGCCGGCGCGTTCGACGCGTTCGAGTTCCTTGAAACCGTCCGCGCAGATCAGTTCGAGATGATATCGCCCGGCGGTGAGCGGCAGGTGGTCGACCTTGCATCGGAGTGTCTGCTGCTTCGCGCCGCGAAAGCTCAGGTCGCTGTGGTAGAGCGTGTGGAACAGGACGACGCGCTGGCCGCGCTCGTTGAGCAGTGCGAGGCCGCAGGTCAGGCTGCCGGCGTCGTTCTCCGTGCCGCTCAGGGTGATCGCGAACTCCACTTCGCCGCCGGACGGGATGATGTTCGTCTCGCGGCCGCCGTGAAAGACTTTGAGATCGGTGAAGATCGGATCGCGTGCGGTGTGCTGCGTGCGCGGCTTTTTCGCGAGGATGTTCTCGTCGCTGCCGATGTTCTGTTCGAGATACATCCGGATGCCTTCGTCCACCGGCACCTTCTCGCTCACGCGGCCTTTCTGAAACAGCAGCGCGCTCTTGCAGAGTCCGGCGATCGCGTCCATCGAATGGCTGACGAACAGGATCGTCCGGCCTTCCTGTTTCACAACGTCGTTCATCTTGCCGAGACACTTTTTCTGGAATGCCGCGTCGCCGACGGCGAGCACTTCGTCCACGATCATGATTTGCGGGTCGAGATGCGCGGCCACAGAAAACGCGAGGCGCACGTACATGCCGGATGAGTAACGTTTGACCTGCGTGTCGAGGAACTGGCCGATTTCGGAAAAGTCGACGATGGCATCGAACTTGCGACGGATTTCCTGCCGGCTCATGCCCAGGATCGCGCCGTTGAGATAGATGTTGTCGCGGCCGGAGAGATCGGGATGGAAGCCGGTGCCCACTTCGAGAAGGGATGAGACGCGGCCGCGCATGATTGCTCGGCCCGACGTCGGCTCGGTGATGCGGCTGAGGACTTTGAGCACGGTCGATTTGCCGGCGCCGTTCCGGCCGATGATGCCGACGGTTTCGCCTTGCTCGATCTGGAAGTTCACGTCCTTGAGCGCCCAGAAGGTGTCCGGCGAATCGTCGAAATCGGTCGAAAGTTGTTTGAGGCGCTTGCCCGGCGCGCGGAGAATCGCGGTGAGCGATTCCTTGAACGAACTGCTCGCGCGTTCGACCAGGCCGATGTGGTAGGCCTTGGAGAGGTTAGAGACTTCGATGACGGGGTTCGGCATACGTTCAACAAGGGACGAGGGCGGAGGGATGAGGGATGAAGAAACGCACGTCGGTGCTTCATTCATCCCTCAGCCCTCATCCTTCATCCCTTCCTATTTACGCGATATCCGCAAACAGCCTCTCCACACGCTTGAAGTAAAAGAGTCCGAACACCAGCAACCCGGAACACAAAACGATCGACGATGTCAGGTGCAGCCACTCCCACGGCTGCCCGGTGATGGCGCTGCGGAAGCCGGCGATGATGCCGGTCAGCGGGTTGATCGCGTAGAGCATCTTCCAGCCGTGCAATCCTTCTCGGTCAAACTTCGAGAGCGGATAGGGCACGGCACTGAGCCACAATCCGAACTGAACGAAGAAGGGGATGAGGAAGCGGAGGTCGCGATACAGAACCGTGGCGGCCGAGAGAAAGAACGAGAGGCCCATCGCCGCGACGTAGAGCAGGAGCATGAGCGGGACGACGAAGACGATCTGCCAGGTGGGCGTCCAGCCGCCCTTGAGGAAGTAGTAGAGCGCAACGACGCCGAGCAGGCCGAAGTTGATCAGCATGTCGACCATGGCGTTCCCCAGGGCGGCCATGGGCAGGTAGAGGCGCGGCAGGTAGATCTTGGTCATCAGCTGCTGGTTGTTGATGAGGGACATGCCGCCGTCAGAGATCGCGCGTTGCAGGAAGAGCCAGGGAACGAGGCCTGCAAACATCCACAAAAGAATCGGGGGCCTGGGGGCCGATAAATATTCCTGAAAGGCGAACACGTTGGCGATGCCGCCGTAGACACAGAGAGAGATGAGCGGAACGATGACGCTCCAGGCGACGCCGAGGACGGCCTGTTTGTACTTGACCTTGATGTCGCGCCAGACCAGGAACGAGAGGAGTTCGCGATAGCGAACGAGTTCGGGCCAGTTGACGCCGATCCAGCCGGAATGAGGCTCGATCACCGTTTCATTGGTGGGAGAGGTTTGATCGGGGGCGTCCATGCGGTTGGGAGTGTAGTGGGGGCCGTAGTTTGGGGCCCGCGCGAGCGGAACCTCTGGTTTGCTCATCGGCCCGAAAGGGCAGGCGTGTTAAGCTTTGCCGAAAAACCGGTTGACAACGGTTGGCAACAGAAAGTCAAATATACGGCACTTGCCAATATTTACGACGTTCGTAAGATATTGATATTGCAGAGATTGTAAACAAAACAGTAAACGCATTCGCTAAATGATCGTGCCGGTGATACAGTATAATGGCATTGCGACGGAGGGAACTGGTCGATTTCGATCGATTCGCGATCGAGAATCTCTACCAAGTGCGGTTGACCGGGCTAGGGTATCGTCGCTGGCGTCGTGACTTTGATGGCTTTTAGCGAATCGGCCATCAGAGATGGTTGAGAAGACAATGAGTTCTCTGAAGTTTCAACTCGAACTCGCCTGGTCACAGATTTCCGTCTTCGACGCGAATCTCGTCGACCCATACAACGATTGGAATGAAACCCATCTCGCACAGGGGTTTACCTGGCGGCAGGGATCGGTCTCGTTCAAGCTGCCGGTGCGCAGCGGGAATGTATCGGTCGATATCGAACTGGTGGACCAATTGACTGTCGACCCAAGCGCACGCTGGGCGATCGTGGTTCCCTTTATCACCTGGGCGGGCGTGATCGAGATTTCCAGCATCACCCAATCCGAACTCATCGAGGTCGATTCCGGCCGATACGGCCTGCTCTATCAGTCCGGCATCCGCGACGGCGAAGCGTGGGTGAGTCTCTCACTGATGCCTGCCGGACGCTTGCCGATCGAGCCGACGATCCTCCGCTGCGACGACGAACTCCATCCGACCGAACCGCTGCTGATGGAAGCCGAACCGGCCGCGTAATCCACGCGATGACCTCTTCGCAGGGCCGTACCGAAGCCAATCTGCGATTCTTCTGCTACCATGCCCCGTCCCATGGCCGAAGGCACCCATAGCTATTTCGATTGGCAAGTTTCCACGCTCATGCTCGCGTACGACACGGTCGAACCGCTCGAACGCGACGATGATAAAGGGCAGGCCGAGCGCGAACAGAAAGTGATGCGCGAACTGCACCAACTCGTCCACGCGATGCTTCCCGAAGAGTACCTGAAGAACCCCGGCGAGGATTTCCCGCCCGAGATGGTTATGGTCCTCACCCGCGCCACGATCGCGCGGGCGGCACAGATCATGGGGATGACCGAGGAGGGGAACGAGAATGACGAATGACGAAATCCGAATGAAGAATGAATGCTCAAAAATCGAATCACGAACGATTTCTCGATCCTGCGTCGTTTCGGCATTTGAATATTCGCCCCATTCGGCATTGATTGTTCGTTCGTGCTGTGTCATTCGAGTTTCCACGAATCGAAATGCCTAACCTCCTCGACCTCCTCACCGCCCGCTTTCCCGAGTCCACCCGCACGACGTTGCGCGCGATGATCGCCGACAAGCGCGTGCTCGTTGACGGCACGCCGGCGCGCACGTTGAAGCAGGAAGTTGAATCGGATGTGTCGATCGAGGTCCTTCCGCGTGTGGCTGCCCGCAAGCGCCGCGTCGGCGAGTTGCCGTACCGTGTCGTGCATGAAGATGCAGACATGCTCGTGATCGACAAGCCGGCCGGCGTGATCACGTCCTCTGGCGAAGGCGACAAGCGCGCCACCATCATCGACGTGTTGACCGATTACTACGCCGCCGTCGATCCGCGCATCAACGTCGGGCTGATCCACCGGCTCGACAAGGATGCGTCCGGCCTGCTCGTGTTCTCAAAGAACTCCAACGCGTACGAGTCCCTCAAGGCGCAATTCGCCGACAAGTCCGCCAAGCGGTTCTATCACGCGATCGTCTCCGGGACGCCGAGCCCGAAAAAGGGGACGATCGAGTCCAAGCTTGTCGAACTCGCCGACGGAACGGTCAAGTCGACCCGTCACCGCGATTATGGCGAAGAGGCGCGCACGCATTTTGCCGTCGTGGAGACCCATAAGGAACACGCGCTCGTGCGCGTCGAGCTCGACACCGGCCGGAAGCACCAGATCCGTGTCCACCTCGCCGAGCGCGGCCATCCGATCGAAGGCGACGTGATCTACCATCCTGGCGCGCGTGCCGCGCCCCGGTTGATGCTGGCGGCGGTCGAACTCGTGCTCACCCACCCGCGCACCGGAACGGTGATGACCTTCTCCGCACCGATTCCCGCCGCCATGGCCGACTACTGGGCCAATCTGAAGTCGTTTCAATGACGGCCTGAGCTGCGGCCAACGGACGACCCGGCGTGCGTAGGACGCGGGAATCTCCTCGAAATTCGATGCATCCGTCGCGCCCATCCACTCCGTTGCGTCGCGGCGGATCGCAATCGCACTCGCCGCCGAGTTGAATTACCATTCCGGCGTGTCCTCCATCGCAATCATCTCATCGCCTCGATTCGTCGAACATGACACGGGGCCGTCGCATCCGGAGCGGCCGGACCGGATTCGCGCGATTGACCGGGCGGTGCGGCTTGCGGGTCTGGTCGACGCGCCCGATCCGTTCCCCGATTTTCAGATCGAGTTCCGGCCGAGCCTGGCGAAATCGCCGCGGACGATCCTGGGCCTCGATGCCCAGCCCGCCGCCGAGAGTTGGCTCACGGCCGTGCACACCGCGCCGATGATCGAAAAGGTGAAGCGCGCGTGCGAGCACCACGCCGTGCTCGATCAGTCCGATACGCCGACGTGTCCGGCGAGTTACGAGATCGCGGTGCTGGCGGTGGGCTCGGCGCTGGGCGCCTGCGATTTCGTGATGCAGGAACCCGGCCGCCGGGCCTTCAGCGCCGCGCGGCCGCCGGGTCATCACGCCGAGATGGCGCGGTCGATGGGCTTCTGCCTCTTCAACAATGCCGCCATCGCGGCGCGGTACCTGCAGCGACAGTTCGCGATCGAGCGCGTCGCCATCGTGGACTTCGACGTCCACCACGGCAACGGCACGCAGGACTGCTTCGAGGATGACAACACCGTCCTCTACATCTCCATCCACGAAGACCCGCGCGTTCTCTACCCCGGCAGCGGCCACGAGTACGAAGTCGGCCACGACATCGGCCGCGGTTACACGCTCAACATCGCGATGCCGCCCGGAAGCGGAGACGACCATTACGCCCGCGCGTTCGACACGAAGATCATCCCCAAGCTCGACCACTTCCGGCCACAAGCGCTCATCATCAGCGCCGGTTTCGACGCGCATGCGGACGATCCGCTCGCGCACATCGAACTCAGCGACGACGCCTATGAAATGATGACCAAGAAACTCGTCGGCGTGGCGAACGTCTACTGCAACGGCCAGGTCATCAGCCTGCTAGAGGGCGGGTATGAACTTCGCGCGCTCGGACGAAGCGTGGTGAGGCATGTGATGGCGATGATGCCGTGAGCGAAAGCATCAATGACCAAGTACCAATCACCAACAAATACCCAATGACCAAAAACCAATGCAGTAGATGCGTTGGACATTGGGAATTGTGATTTCTTTGGTCATTGGTTCCTGGTCATTCAGTTTCACCACTGTGCTTCATCAAACGGATTCGTCGACGCCTTCGTCTTCGGCTTTGGCAGCAGGCCAATCGCGCTCTTGATGATGCCGGCTTCGTTGCCGGCATTGATGCGCTGGTTGAGCGCGCTCGAGTCGACCGGCGTGATGCGCGACATCACGCTGTCGAAGCCCTTGGCGAGAATCTCGTCGAAGATCTTTTTCGAAAACACCTGGGGCCAGACGAGATTGCGCAGCGATCTGCCGGACGTCGGATTGGTGAGCGTGCCGGATTCATCCAGCGTGACGACGGTCCCGCCGATGGGCGTCACCAGCGCGGCCGCATCGTGCTTGGCCGACGCTTCGAACAGCTTCTCGAGATCGATCGGGCTCACCGCCACGCGGGCGGCATCGTGCAGGACGACGTGCGTGACGTCGGCGGGCAACTTCTCGGCGCAGGCCTTGAGCTGATCGCGCAGGCCCGGGCCGCCAATCGCGAGCTTGAACCCCATGATCATCAGGTGGCTGCCGAACTTGGTCTTGGCAGTCTCGGCATCGGCAGGTGAAATGCCGACGACGATCTGCGCGATGTCCGGCTGGTTCACAAAAATTTCGACGCTGCGCATGACGGCTTCGCGGCCGTCGATTTTGATCATCGCGCCGGCAGGGGAGGCGGTGGAATCGGGGGCGGCACAAAAAACGATTACGCCGAACTTGGCCATGGCATTTCTCCAGAAGTCGAATATTCATTCATAGCGATTCCGTCGACGAATGTCTTGCTTACCGCGCGTCAAACCGCGATCTCCGAACGTCAAAATGCGCTGTCGCGCTCCGCGAACTCGATGACGCAGCGCCCTCTCAGAAGCAAGCCGATCCCGGCTGCCAATCGGCCCTGGCTTGTAGAGGGTGAGCAAATGGAAACACTCCAGGGCGCGTTCCGCGGGTTCCACTTGCCCTTTTCACTGGTGAGGGAGATTGCAAATACGCCCGGGCGTCGGAAGGAAACGATGCAGATCGCGATGGTCACATTCCTCGTCCGCGACTACGACGAAGCGACTGCGTTTTTCACGCTCAAGCTCGGCTTTCGGCTGATCGAGGACACGCGGTTGTCGGAGAGCAAACGCTGGGTGATCGTCGCGCCGGCGGGAACAGGCGGTGCGAGCCTGCTTCTCGCGAAGGCGGCGAATGACGAGCAACTCTCGGCCGTCGGCAGGCAGGCGGGCGGACGGGTGGCGCTGTTCCTGCACACCGATGACCTGCAGCGCGACGTCGAGTCGATGCGGGCCGCCGGCGTCGAGTTTCTCGAATCGCCGCGCGATGAGGCCTACGGGCGCGTGGTGGTGTTCCGCGACCTGTACGGCAACCGGTGGGACCTGATCGAGCCCGCAACGTGATCTCTCGCGGCACGATCAATGAGAATCCATCGCATCGGGCTTTCCTCACACCTTTTGCCGCGGACGACCGATATACTTGGAGCGGTGTTCAAAGCCCTTGCCAGACTCGCGACGCTTTCGGTCTTCGCCCTCATCGGGGTGGTGGGGCTGCTGTTCTATCACCGTCTCTCGGCGACGGACTCGCAGATCAGCGAGTTAACCCTCCGAAACGCCGAGAAGGACGAAATCATCGCCCGGCTGGAATACGAGCGACGGATCGCCGACTTTGTCGTTTCGGATCAATCGTTTGTCGATGGCAAGCGGCACACGACGCTGCTCATGGTCGAATACGACCGCGACGGAACGCCGCTCCCGCCGCGATCGTTCGACGTCATCGGCGAGAAAGTGCATGTGGATGCGTACGTGGTGAAGTTTGATCAGGAGAGCGTTCGAAAGAACGACAAGCTCCGGGGCAAGGCGCTGCTGCTGTTCGAGAAGATCTACGGCGATGCCCAGGCGCCCGCCGATGCCGCCCGCATCGACCCGCCCGCCGCCGCGCCGCAGATCTATCGCGATGCGAATCCGCGACTTAGCAGCTTCGAGCAGAAACTCTGGGCCGACTTCTGGCGCCTGGTGACGGATGAGAGTTATCGCAAAGAGTTCGGGGTCAGTGTCGCCTACGGATCGGGCGTGTTTTTCCCGGCGGAGACGGGCAAGCGATATACGCTCACACTCGCCGCTAACGGCAATGTGACGGCATATAACGAACCGCTCCCCGAGATTTTCCGCAGAATCCTGAAACAGCCACGTTCTGACTGACGTCCACATGGCATCCAACGGACGCAGCCATCGCGTCTGGAGGCCGTTCGGTACGACCCCATGCTTGCCTCCGATACGCCCTGCGCGTAGTGTGCGGCGGGAAGGTCGGCCACCAGAGGTTGCGGCGACTGCTCAGCGTCCGTGCCGCAACAGACAGTGTCTGGGGAACTAATCCACGATCACGGAAGACAACCTATGAAGCTGGTCGTTACGATCCCGGCGCAAAACGAAGAAAAAACGATTGGTTCGGTGGTTCGCGGTGTGCCGCGGGAAATCTCGGGCATCTCTGAAATCGAAGTCATCGTCATGGATGACGGCTCGACCGACAACACTGCGCAGGAGGCGCGCGATGCCGGGGCGATCGTCGTCACCATCCACGGCCGACCCGGACTGGGCAAAGTCTTCAAGACCGGCCAGGACCGCGCCATGCGCCGCGGCGCCGACATCATCGTGAACATCGACGGCGACGGCCAGTTCAACTCCGGCGACATCCCCAAGCTCGTCCAGCCCATCCTCGACGACGAAGCCGACTTCGTCACCTGCTCACGATTCAAAGATCCCAGCCTCTGGCCCACCATGCCGAAGGTGAAGTTCTGGGGCAACGGCGTCGTGACCCGAATGATCAACTGGGTCTGCGGCGGCACCGACTTCTCCGACGTCTCCTGCGGCTTCCGCGCCTTCAGCCGCGAAGCCTCTTACCGGCTCACGCTGTTCGGCCGCTACACATACACGCAGGAATGTTTCATCGATCTGTTTTCCAAGGGCATGCGGATCATCGAAGTGCCGCTCGCCGTCCGCGGCGTGCGTGAGCACGGCAAGAGCCGCGTCGCCGGAAGCGTCCTGAAGTACGCCACCAACTCCCTGCCGATCATCGTCCGCGCCATGCGCGACATCCAGCCGCTGAAGTTCTTCGGCGGCATCGCACTGGGCTTTCTCATTCCCGGTTTGCTGATGGCGATGTTCGTCGCCGGCTGGTACGGCTACACGTGGATGTATGAGCCGCGCGCCCGCACGAGTCCGTTCACGAGCCTCATCACCATCGCCGGCGTGATGATCACGCTGAGCGTCGTGATGTACGTGATGGCGCTGCTTGCCGACATGCTCGGAAGACACCGTCGGATCAGCGAAGAACTGCTCTATCTCGCTCGCAAGAAGCTCTACCAGAACCGCCGCCCGCCAAAGCCGAGCATTCACCAGCCGCACGTGCACCTCAGCAAGCTCAGCCTGCACGATAGCTGGGTTTTGCCGGTGATGAAGAGCGTGGAGGATGATCGGGAAGAAGAAGCGGTCGTGCGGTAAACGGGTTTGTCACCGCTCAGCGGGCGACGAAAACGTCTCAACTTTCAGAGGCGTAGACTCACCGTGCTCCCGCAAGCGCACTACGTCCGCCGGGATGCGATGCGGCAGGCGCACGTATTGACGTCCAGAGGTTTCCTGTTGGCGCTGAAGGTCAGCGAAGATGCGCCCCAAATCAAAATCGACGTCCGCGCCCAATTGGTGACGGATGCGTTTCATCTCGGCTGTCGGATCAGGCATCATTATAAGCCTCAACCAGTTGCTCTGGAGTGCAAATCGTCGGGGGCTCATGTCCGGCAGTACGGCAAACCGCCTCGATCAAATGTTGCGTCTCTGGATTCAGTATATGCTTGAAATTCCAAGTCGCCAGGAAATCGATGCCATTCAGAGCTGCGATGGCGATGTGAGTGGCGTCGCGCGGTTCCGATGCGGGCACGGCCTTTTGATCAATGAGCATTCTTGCGAGCGATAGGGCCTCGTCAGGCGCGGTTAGCAATGGAAGACCTTCAAGAACGACAAGTCGTTCGGTAGCAGCCGTTGAATCGCCCCCACCACATTCATCAACCACAAGGCCGGAGACAAACAACCGGTAACGCATAGTGGCCGTGGACCACCACCGCCGCGTGACGATTTGTCGAGCCGCGATCAACGGGTCGGGATGAATGCGTCCGGCGATGTTGCCGACCACCGTTGTTTCGAGGTAGACGCTCTGCATTGCATCAGGTTACCACGGATGACGGATCACCTTCCATGGTCGGCACCCGCGGCATCACCGAAGAGCAGCTTCATCTGGCGAGCAAGAAGCTTTACCAGAACCGCCGCCCGCCCAAGCCGAGCATCCACCAGCCGGCCGTGCATTTGAGCAAGCTCAGCCTGCACGACAGTCCCTGCAGGTCGCGGTGTCAACCGCAAGATGTGGCGGCATCGACTTCCGCGTGTGCCAGGCGAACGATCGAAGCAGAACCGCGAAACGTGTCGGAACGCGGCTTGACGCAGAGATCGCATCGCGCCCATGGTGGCGTGTTGGCTCGGCGGGAGAGGTGCGCGCCGGCACAGTTCTTTGAAAAGTGGATATGTCTCGACGCGAACGCGATCCCTTCCCGGTATGTCCCGAAGTGTCCCACTTTGGTGCGTTTTCGGGTGCCCGGCTTCACAAAAATGGTGCAGTCGGTGGTTGGCGTGGTCGAGTTCGCCAAAGGCTATCCCGGATCAGCCGCCGAGGTAGGCTTTCTTGATGTCAGGGTCGCTCAAGAGGTCCTTCGCGATGCCGCTCTTGCAGATGCTCCCGGTCTGAAGGACGTACGCGCGGTGCGCGACGGCGAGGGCCATGTGGGCGTTCTGTTCGACGAGCAGGACGGTCGTGCCCTGCGAGTTGATCTCCTTGATGATCTGAAAGATCAGCTGCACGAGCTGCGGGGCGAGGCCGAGCGAGGGTTCATCCAGCAGCAGCAGCTTCGGGCGCGCCAGCAGGGCCCGCGCGATGGCGACCATCTGCTGCTCGCCGCCGCTGAGTGTGCCGGCAACCTGCTTCAACCGCTCCTTGACGCGCGGGAAGAGCGTGAGGGCGCGATCGCGATCCTTCTCGACGGACTTGCGATCCTTTCGCGCGTACGCGCCGAGTTCCAGGTTCTCGGCGACGGTGAGGTTCGCGAAAATGCCGCGGCCTTCGGGCACGTGGCTGATGCCGCAGCAGACCAGCTCGTGCGGCGGCGTGCCGGTGATCTCTTTGCCATCGAACTCGATCGAGCCCTGGCTCGGGCAGATCATGCCGGAGATCGCGCGCAGCGTGGTCGTCTTGCCCGCGCCGTTGGCGCCGATCAGGGTGACGATCTCGCCGGCGTTCACTTCCAGCGAGACGCCGTGGAGCGACTGGATGCTGCCGTAGTAGGTGTCGATATTGTTGATCTTCAGCAGCATTCGTTTTCTCAACGTGGCCAGGGCCTCCGGCACATGAGTAACACGCGCCGGAGCGGTAGGCAAAGCCTCCGCGCCGCCCGTGCCACGATCATTCCGTTTCCGTTCCCAGATACGCTTCAATCACCTTTTTGTTCGCTTGTATCTCTGTCGGCGTTCCTTCGGCGATGATCTGGCCGTAGTCGAGCACGGTGATGCGTTCGCAGATGTCCATCACGAGCGTCATGTCGTGTTCGATGAGCAGCACGGTCAGACCGAACTTCGTGCGGATGTGTTCGATGGACTGCGCCAGCGCGACCTTCTCGGCCGGGTTCATGCCGGCGGCGGGTTCGTCGAGGAGGATCAGCTTTGGCTCGGTGGCAAGGGCGCGGATGATCTCCAGTCGGCGCTGGTCGCCATAAGGAAGGTTGCGTGCGTATTCATCCGCCCGGCCGTCGAGGTCGAAGAGCCGCAGCAGCTCGATCCCGTGGGTTTCCATCTCGTACTCTTGTCGCAGAAATCCCGGCACGCGCAAGAGCGTTCGCCAGAGCCGTTGCTTCCGCCGCATGTGCATCGCCAGGCGGACGTTGTCGAGTACGGTGAGATCGGGAAAGAGGCGGATGTTCTGAAACGTCCTCGAGAGGCCGCAGGCAGCGATCTGGAACGGCTGCTTGCCGCGCAACTCGGCGCCGTCGAGCCGGATCGAGCCGGTTTGAGATTGGTACACGCCAGTCAGGAGATTGAAGACTGTCGTCTTGCCGGCACCGTTGGGACCGATGAGTCCGTAGAGCGCGCCTTTGGGAATGCGCAGCGAAAAGTTCTGGACAGCCTTCAGGCCACCGAAGCTGATGGAGATGTTGTCGATGTCGAGGAGCATTCAGGAATCCGAACCACGGATAAACACAGATGAACGCGGATCGAACAAGGAAATACACAGCCCGTCATCCTGGGCGTACTCGCGAAGGATCCGGCCTCGCGCCCCTGCGGCAAGACTCTTCGCGAGTACGCTCAGAGTGACGGTCCCTTCGTAACTCACCGTGCTCGCCCTCCACGCTTCGCAAACACGTCCCACACCTCGCGCAGCCCGAACAGCCCCTGAGGGCGGAAGATCATCATCAGGATCAGCGCCAGCGCGAAGAGGACCATTCGATACGGCCCGAGCGGAACCAGCCAGGCGTTCAGGATGGTGATGACGATCGCCGCGAGCACGCTGCCGCTGATCGAGCCGAGGCCGCCGAGCACGACCATCATCACGATGTCGAAGCTGCGAAGGAACCCGGCATCCACCGGCCGGAGCGTCGTGCCGGGCTGATGGGCGTAGAGCGCGCCCGCGACGCCTGCGAAGAACGCGGCGAGCATGAACGCGCGGACCTTGAGCTTGGTTACGTTGACGCCCATCGCCTCGGCGGCGATCTCGTCTTCGCGGATGCTCAGCAGCGCACGGCCGTAGCTGCTCTGCTTGAGCCGATAGGCGAACAGCAGCGTCGCCCCGACGAACAGGTACGCCCAGAAGAGGTTGGTGACTTTCGGGATGTCGGTGAATCCGAGTGAACCGCCGACCGCGGGCGGCAACAGGTAGCCTTGCTGCCCCGCGCCGGTGCCGAAGCCGATCGCGGGAGATGCCTGCAGTTCTTCGAGCGTGTATTTCTGGGCGTTGGTCTGCTGCAGCAGGACGCGGAGGATCTCGCCAAAGCCGAGTGTGACAATGGCGAGGTAGTCGCCCTTAAGGCGAAGCGAAGGAAGGCCGACGAGCCAGCCGGCGCCGGCGGCAGCGAGCCCGCCGACCATCGCCGAGCCCAGCAGCACCCACTGGTGAATGCCCAGGATGCTTGCCGTCGCCTGCGTGCTGCCCCAGGCGCGAAGCGAGATGTAATAGCTGAGCCACGAGGCGGTATATCCGCCCAGCGCCATGAAGGCCGCCTGCCCGATGCTGAACTGGCCGGTGAAGCCGTTGACGATGGTCAGCGAGACCGCCGCGATGATCGCGACCGCGATGTCGATCAGGATGCGCTCGCGGTAGGCGCCGAACATCGGCCCGGTGAGATGAAAGCCGAGCGCGAGGACAATCGCCAGGAGCGGCGGAACGATCATCGTCGCGGCGATGGCGGGCCGTTGTGGCGTGTGCGAAGTTGCGTAGTTCGGTTTGGTCACGGTCGGCGAAGTTAGACTTTTTCACGAACGGTCGAGCCGAAGATGCCGGTCGGCTTGATCAGCAGCACGAGGATGAGCAGGGCGAAGACGAACACGTCTGTGTAAGCGGATGCGTTTTCCCAATGGGCTCTCTGCCCGAGGTAGGCGCCGAATTGTTCGATGAACGCGATCAGGAACCCGCCGACGGTCGCCCCGCGGATGTTGCCGATCCCGCCGACAACGGCCGCAACGAATGCCTTCAATCCCAGCAGCGTCCAGGTCGCGTGCGCGGGTTGCTGGATCTGCGTGTACTTGAGGGCAAAGAGAAATCCCGCCGCCGCCGCGAGCGAAGCGCCGGTGACGAACGTGATGCTGATGATTCGGTTGACGGGGATGCCCATCAGCGCGGAGGTATCCATGCTGAAACTGACCGCCCGCATCGCCGTGCCGACGCGGGTGTGGAAGACCAGGAACTGCAGTGCGGTCATCAGCAGCGCGGCGGTCGCGACGATGGTCAGGTCCAGGGTCGTGATCCGAACCGGTTTCAGGAAGCTGGTCACGTCGGTTCGAATGCGCGAACCGTCTTCGCGCGTCGATTCGGATGACACCCAACCATCCGGCGCGGAATTGGCGGGGAGCGTTTCCGGCGGAGATCCAGTGCCGGTCGCCACCAGCTGGACGTCGCGGTCGACGGTCTCATTCAACCGTTTCCCGCTGGAGTCAAACTCCGTGATCCGTTTCGTGAACTCGATATAAACCGTATGAACGAGCGTCCGGTCGCTCATCAGCGGCGGCATCGCTGCCGGCATGGCGCCGAATGGGAGCTTCAGCGGCGGGTGGTTCGCCACGCGGAGCAATTCGAAGTTCGCGTCGCGCGTGTCGACCTTGCCGATGGTCTGCTCGATCGCGATGTCGCTCGCCGGCGCGTATTCGCCGGCTGGCGCGAGGATTCTGAAGTTCTTGCCCGGCAGCTTGCCGTCGTTGTCGGGTTTCGCATCGCGCTTGATAGCGCGGACGACGTAGGTGTCACCCGGATCCAGCTTGACGTTGCTGGCGAGTCTGACGGCCTTGGGGTCGCTGCCGCGTTCGAGCATCTGCCCGCTGGCGACGACTTTCTCGTTCGCGATGAGGGTGAACTGGAGCTGCCCGGTGTTCTGGAGGAAAAGCGAGACGCCGATTGCGGTAATCAGCGCGTTGAGCCGTGGCGCTTTGCGGATCGGTTTATACGCAAGGCGTTCGATCGCGAATCCGATGCATCCGCAGATCGTCATCGACAGCAGCAGCACGACGATGACCGACCACCAGTGGGCGGATGGATCGACCAATCCGAGGTATGGCAGGCCGAAGGTGGCGAGCGTGACGCTGATCCAGGCACCCAATACGACGACGTCGCTGTGCGCGAAGTTGATGAGCTTCAGGACGCCGTACACCATCGTGTAGCCGAGCGCGATCAGCGCGTAGAGGCTGCCGAGCGTGATGGCGATGATGAGCGTCTGAAGGAAATCGGCCATGGACGGGTGCCGCAGGATATACAAAAGCCGGCGGCGAGTGAATCAATCACTCGCCGCCCGTCAGGTCAAAATCACGACTTCACGTGAGAAGCTTTATTTGTTGGGCTCGATCCGCTGGGCCAACACCGGCTTTCCGCCCTTGAGTTCGACGACGACGGCCGCCTTGATCGTGTCGCGGTTCTCATCGAACGCGATCACGCCGGTCACGCCTTCGTACTTGGTTTCGGTCAGCGCCTTGCGCAGGTCTTCTCCGCCGAGACTCTTGGCGCGCTTCATCGCGTCGAAGAGGACGTTGGCGGCGTCGTAGCCGAGTGCGCCCAGCGCGTCGGGCTCGGCACCGTACTCGTCTTTGTACTTCTGCGCGAACTCGACCATCTTCGGTTCGTCGGGCGCGGCGTGGTTGGTGAAGAAGCTGCCCTCGATCGACTTGCCGCCAATCTCGGTGAGCTTGGCCGAGTCCCAGCCGTCGCCGCCGAGCAGCGGCACGGTGATCCCGAGCTTGCGCGCCTGGATGGCGATGTTGGCGACATCGGTGTAGTAGCCGGGGACGTAGATCATGTCGGGGTTGGTTGCTCGAATCGAGGTGAGGCGGGCGGTGAAGTCGGTGTCGCCGGCGTTGTAGCTCTGCCGCGTCGTCACCTCGCCGCCGATGGACTTGAGGTGCTTCTCAAAGAAGTCGCCGAGCCCCACCGAGTATGCGCTGGCCTGATCCTGAAGGATGGCGATGCGCTTGGCATGCTTGGTTTCGACGGCGAACTTTGCGGCGCAGTAGCCCTGGAACTCGTCGATGAAGCACACGCGGAAGATCATGTTGCCGACCTTCGTCACCCGCGGGTTGGTGGAGGAAGGTGTGATCATCGGCACGCCGTTGGTTTGGCAGATGGGCGCGCCTGCTAGCGAGAGCGACGAGGCGACCTCGCCGATAACGGCAGAGACTTTGTCGGCAGTGACGAGTCGCTGGACGACGCTGCCGGCTTCCTTCGCATCGCCTTTGGTGTCGTATTCGACGAGCTGGATCTTCTGCCCGTTGATGCCGCCGGAGGCGTTGATCTCGTTGATGGCGAGCTTCACACCGTTGCTCGTGGATTGGCCGAAGGTGGCTTCGGAGCCGGTCAGGGAGCCGTAGTGGCCGATCTTGATCTGTGAAAAGACGGAGGAAGAGGAGGCCAGCAGGCATGCGGCTGCTGTCACGAAAGTCGTTGTAATTGTCCGCCAGGACATGATTTGTCTCCCGGGATAAGAGGTTAGGTGCTCGGCGAATCTACCGACGCTTCGACCGGCGTTCAAACATTTCGCGGTTCCCGCGTCCCGCGTCGAGCAAGACACGCCAAATCGCTGACGGATTGAGTGCGCCAGAAAAGACGGCTGAAGCGGCGCCAGTCGAATCGAACTGGAGCGGGAATCCATAACGAGCACCAAAACTATGAAGCGGAGAATTTATTGAATTGAAACTTGACAACATCCGATCGTATGTAAAGATAAGCCCCATCGGCCGGAGTCGGCCGATATTCTGAAAGTGTGTCATGCGGTTTACGACCTCACAAAAACTTCAACTGCCAACCTCGGCGGTGCTGCGTTGCGCCGCGGCGTCAGGCCAAACGCTTTATCCGATGCCGAATCGGAAAGGGCTTACGCAGTTGATGTGGACATCGGTCGCGCTATCCGGACAAGAGAGCGTCGTCTCCAGCACCAGAGGTCCTGTCGGTAGTGAGATCAGCGGTTTGAATAGCCAGATGAGTGAAGATCGATACGCGTGCACATAGCTCCCGCCTTTGTTGGCCGGGAGTCACCCGGCCAAAGCAATCCTAAATTGTGCTTTGAGTTTTGGCCGGAACCCACGTGAAGACGTGATCCGGTTTCTTTGTTTTGAAAGAAAAATTCGCCTTGGAAGCGGGTTTTCAGCCGAAATTGAGCGGCCGGTGATCGACATCGTGTGACCTCTGGATCGTTTGGCTGTCGTGGCTAGGCGTATGCCTGGCGGCGGCAGCCCGGGTTGCGGGGCGAGTCGGAAGAATTCGCTTCACGAGTGGGGCGGCGACTTCGACGCCCGCCGTCGGCCGGCATCCGTGGCGCCGGCCGACGGCCTGCGGGAAGTCTTCGCGGCAGAGTCGATTCTCCGCTTCGATGAAACTTCGTTGATCGTCGCTAGGCTTTTGAAACAAGGTGGTGATACGCGTGAAACGAAACGAGACCGATTCAACCGGTGATGGACAGGCGGCGCAGCGGCAAGCCGATTCTGAAAACGCCGGTCGAACCGCCCGATAGCTGTCCGAATCCGCCTGTCGTCGACCCGTCGCCGGCCGGCCGCTTCGGACACCTCTCGGCCACTATAGAAATTGAATAACGCAGAAATACTATACTTGTTCATTTCGCTATGAACAGGGCCAGTCTCGGTGCGTTCTGACCGCCCGGGTCGAAGATCGAAAACGGTTCGGTAGTGGCCATGCCTGATGGCCCGGGGGTTCGAATCCCTCATCATACGCTGATGTTCATGGCATTCAGCCGTCGAAGCGGCGGAACGGAATACGCGGGAGTCTCAGAAACTCTTGTCTTCGGACGTGTGGGTTCATGAGTGAGGCGAAGCCTTACCCAGTCCCACCTTCGGCACTGGAAAATGTCGTCGTAGCTCGAGGGCCAAGCATCCGCTTGTCACGCGGAAGGCGCGGGTTCGATTCCCGCCGACGGCGGTGGTGAGTAAGGGATGAGGGTGGAGGAACGAGGCATGAAGAAGGCCAGTGGATGAAAGAATTCATCCCTCAGCCCTCAGCCCTCATCCCTGCTCATACTGCCGCATAGCTCAATGGCAGAGCCCGCCGTTGATAACGGCGCGGTCGATGGTTCGACCCCATCCGCGCCAATTCAGGGATCGGCCAAAAGGTAGGCCGCCGGACTTTGATTCCGGAAATCGAAGGTTCGAATCCTCGTCCCTGAATGCGATTGAAGTGAATGAACTCGGGGATAGATCAATCCCGTAGATCGTCCGGCTCTGAACCGGAAGGCTAAACGATCGTGGGTGAGGCGATGCCTCCCCCAATCGTTCTCCCGAACTTCGACAGACTGTTTCACGAAAGGAGGCCCGATGCGGCCGAGTCCGTTAACGCGATGTGATGAGACAGCCGGCCCGACAGTCGGGTTGGCGCAAGAACACTTGAATCAAGGAGGCGCGGATGGACGCGCTGATCGACAAGTTCATGAAGATGGGCGCTCGCGCGAAGGTTGAAACAGTCAACTTCCGCGACCAGCGCCTTCGCGGCGGCGTGAGTGCGCCGCGGATTGATATCCAGACGGATCGCCAGGGCGAGTTCTTCTCGATCCAGCGGCCGAGCCAGGTTCAGCTCGACGTGCTGGATCTCTGGAAGAGCGATCGACACCTGCTGCTGATGACGTCGCATCGGTCGCCGGAGATTTCCGGTCCGATGAAGAGCAAGTTTCTCTGCGGGCACGACGAGCGGCACTGGTTTGTCGCTGCCGTGCCGGAAACGGCGAAGGCGTCGAACATCCAGCAGGCGATGGATGCGCTCAAGCCGCAGGAAGTGTGGAACGCGATGCAGACGTTCGGCGTGCGGATGCGCGACCGAAACCTGCGCCGCACCTCAGGCTTCGTGCGACAGGGCGAGTGGTTCTTCATCCCGATGCCGGGCATGGAAGTGAAGCCCGGCCGAGTCTTGAAGGACGAGCCGATCCGACGCGGCGCGGGCAAACCGCATGTCTGCCAGTTCGTCTATCGAGACGGCGGCGAAGACGTGTGGGTGAGCCCCATCGCACCCAACGGCCTGACGGAAGTGGAATACTTCCGTCTGCCAAAGGAACGTCGTGAGAAGCACCGCTGGACGCGCATGCGCCGCAACGCGAATGCGTACGCCCGTGGGACGGTGAAGCATCGAGATCACGAGACGATCGTGCTCGATGGCTGGCACCAGATCGTGATGAACACGGAAACGAAGGCGGCCGCGATGCGGCACGTGGCGTTCCTGGATTGATCGTAGGGATGAAGGATGAATCGGTAGAAGCGCGGCGAGCGATCGCTTCGCTTCATCGATCATCCTTAGCCCCAATAGTATCTGGCGCCGCTGGAACAGCGCGCGGCTCTGCGAAGGCATAGGTCGAATGTTCGTCGGTGAGGCGAAGCCTTACCCGGTCCTTCCACACGGGTTTTGTGCGAATAAGTAGAACGGATCGAGGGTTTTGTAACCGGAGCGTGTGGAATGTGGATGGCAGGACAAGTTTCCGTTTTCCGCATGTCGAGCACCGCCGCGTTTGTTCGTCAATACACGTGGAAGGCCCGAATCGGCGTTGCCGGTATCGATAAGACTGTCGTTTCTAACAGCGTGTTAGGAAATTTCGTGTGCAATGTCCTGCGTCGTGAAGCGTCTGAATGTTCCAGGCGCGTGTCCGCACTGTGCGGCCACGACCAAGAGAGAGGTAGTCATGAGCCAGCTATTCAAAGAGTGCGAGCTGCGTCGATTCGTCGAAGGACGAGTCGAACGCGCCGTCCGCTGGCTCGACGCGGACGAGGCCGACATCGGCCGCGTGGTCTATCTCCCGGGCCCGGTTGACGGTAGCACAGACGAGTGTAAAACCGTCGAGTGGGAGATCGTCAGCGCGCCCGACCCGGCACTGCCGGCCGAGATCGTCGAGTTCTTCGAAGCCGAAGCAGAAGCGCTGACGGCCTAACCTGCGACGCGCGAGCGATTCGGTTCCCCGGCGTCGCCAACCCAAACCCAACCCGCACCGATTGGCACAACCGTTCACCCGTGTCGATCGATGTCCCAGAGGCGCTGAGTGTCAGCGCAGCGCTTTCTTGGCGCAAACGCATCGCGAGCGGTTCGCGATGCGCATCGCCCTCATCGACTAACGGCTCAGGTCGCCGGGTTTTCATTCCGGAAATGGGGGTTCAATTCCCCCTGGGAGCAGTCTGATTGTCGATTGCCAGATTTGATTCGGATGAGGCGCGACTGGCCTCAATTCGAATCGGCAATCGGAACTCGGCATTTACGGCAGCGTGTAGCGCAATCGGAGGCGCAGCCGGCTTCGAACCGGCAGGTTGAAGGTTCGACTGCTTCCATGCTGAGTGGCAGAAGTCAGAGATCAGAATAAGACGATGTGGCCGAATGGCTTGAAGGCACCACCCCGCCAAGGTGGATACGCGGGTTCGATTCCTGTCATCGTCAGTTGCTCGTGTGACCAAAGGAGGACGGCGACGATATGGCCGATTGGTCAGGCTCCACTCTTCCAATGTGGCTAGAAGGGTTCGATTCCCTTTATCGTCTTTCAATGATCGCGACGTGGCCGAGCGGCCCGCGGAGGCTTCGCCTGCCGCGTAGGCGCCCGCCTTCAAAGCGGGAAGGTTACTGCCCTCACGTGAGTTCGAATCTCACCGTCGTGTTTGGAGCGACTTCGCTCCCTGGGCGTGACCGTGGCGGAAATGGCAAGACGCGCCTTGCTGTGAACCAGGTACGGAGCGACGCTCCACTGCGGGTTCAAGTCCCGCCGGTCACCTTTTAGAAAGTCGAACACGGATTGGACGACGAGCCCGCCACTTTGCCCGCCGGTTCCGCCTGCTACGATGTCGGTATGGAACAGGACTCACTACCCCGTCGATTCCCCGCTTTGCTGTTGATGCTCGGGCTCATCGTTCTCGGAGTGTTTCTCGGGCAGTTTGTGCTCAACCGGATCGAAATCGCGCGGCTGGCTCGCGCCGAGGAGCCGCACGCGGTGACGCCACGCGGCCCGCTCGGCGAGGGAGAGCGATCGACCATTGATCTCTTCGATCGCTCGGCGCCCGGCGTCGTCTACGTCACCACCATCCGCCGGATGCGCGACCGGTTCACGCTCGACGTTACCGAGGTGCCGGCCGGTACGGGCAGCGGGTTCATCTGGGATGATGTCGGCCACGTCGTCACCAACTTCCACGTCATCAACCAGGCTGGCGCGAGTTTCACCGTTACCCTCAACGATCAGTCCACCTACGCGGCCACGCTTGTCGGCATCGCGCCCAATAACGACCTTGCCGTGTTGAAGATCGAGGCGCCGCGCGAAAAGCTCAAGCCCGTACAGATCGGCACGAGCAACGACCTGAAGGTCGGCCAGTTCGTGATGGCGATCGGCAATCCGTTCGGCCTCGATCATTCACTGACCACCGGCGTGGTGAGCGCGCTCGGACGCACCATCCGCTCGCCTTCCAACTTCCCGATCGAAGACGTGATCCAGACCGACGCCGCGATCAATCCGGGCAACTCCGGCGGGCCGCTGCTCGATTCATCGGGTCGGCTTATCGGCGTCAACACGCAGATCGCCTCGCCCAGCGGCAGCAGCGCGGGCATCGGATTCGCAATTCCCGTCGACACCGTGAATCGGATTGTTCCTTCGATGATCAGGAACCACGCCGAAGGAAAACTCGGCATGCCGACGCGCGCCGTGCTCGGCGTCCGTCTGCTGAACCCTCAAATCAACGCGAACGTGACGCGACAGATCGGCGTGCAGGGCGTGATCGTCGTGTCGGTCGATGAGAACAGCGGCGCCAGCGAGGCCGGACTCACCGGCGTGACGCGCACGCAAAACGGCGGGATCGAGTTCGGCGACATCATCACTGAAGTCGGCGGGCGCAAGGTAGCCGATCCCGGCGACCTGATGGTTGCACTCGGCCGGTTCGATCCGGGCGCGGCCGTTCCCGTGAAGGTCTGGAAAGCCGGCGAGACGCGCTCGGTGGAAGTGAAACTGGGCTCGGCAGAGTGATCTGTCGCTACCTAACGCCTTCCCTCTAGTTCCGGTGACAGAAAGCCATACCGACGCGCGGTTCAAGTGCTTAACGTCGGCGGCAACGCAAAGCGGGGCTTCGGCTTATATAATTACACGATGAATGAAAGGGATTCTCATTGAATCTGTCGAGACGGAGCTTATGCTCTCGTTGTGAATGTGTTGACTCTCCGAGTCAGCAGCACGTCTTACAAGGGATGAAAATGCTTCGTCGCAACATTTCGGCCGGCCGTCGTGTCTGTGTGATGGTGGCCTCTCTGGGCGCGATCCTCTCCAGTGATCTCTCGGCGGCCGTCGTAGGTTTATATTGGGATCTGAACGGCACATTGTCCGGTGCCGGCACGACGCCGACGGGGACGTGGGACACAACACTCACCAACTGGAACATCCTCGCGGATGGCACGGGCACAGTCGCCGCTTGGTCTAGTGGAAGCGTCGCCCGCTTCTCGGCAGGGACTGACGCGATCAATCTTTTTACCGTCACGTTGACGGGTACGCACACAGCGGCAGGACTGTTCGTGGAAGAAGGAGCCGTAAGCTTCACAGGAGCTGGTGCAATTTCGCTTGGGGCAAACTCGATCACAGTGAACTCGGGCACAACGCTCGCGTCTGACTCAAGCTCGCGTATTTCCACGACCGCCGGATCAAAGTTGTTCTTGAACGCCGGAACGCTGACTTCGACTAACATCGGTGCAAGTGGCACCTTCTTTGATACAGATACCGAGATCGTTTTGACGGGGAACACGACTTTTTCATACACGACCGCGAATACGCTCAACATCGTTCAGTCCGCCACCAAGATCTCGGGGACCGGTTCGGTGACCAAGTCGGGTGCGGGTGTTCTAGCCTTCGCGAACACAGTGGGGAACGCGACATACAGTGGTGCGACGACCGTTCTGGATGGCGAGCTCCGTATACGAACCGCCGCGAACCCACTTCCTACTGCTACTGCGCTCACCGTTACGAGCCCAGGCATTTTCAATCTAAACTCGGTTAGCCAACAGGTCGGCTCACTGAGTGGAAACGGCAAAGTAGGCACTGGCAGCGGAACACTGACGGTTGGTGATTCGACCTCGACCGTATTCAGCGGGACCATCGATAACATCAATAACGCCGGTGCGTCGGGTGTCACTACCGGTGCCGGCAAATTGACCAAGGTCGGTTCTGGAACGTTGGAATTGACCGGCGTGAATACATACACGGGAACATTTACCAACCTCGAAGGTACGACGCTCGTCTCGGGAGGTGGAAAGCTTGCCGGTCCAACAGTCGACGCAGTCGTCAACGGCGGAATGCTCGTTTTCAATATTCCAGCACAAACTGTGTTGTCGCTTTCAAGTACCGGATCGATGGGAACGGTGAGCTTGGGCACAGGTCACACTTTGACCGTCAACAACGGCACGGCAAAGACGTATTCCGGTGCGATTACGGGCCCGGGCGCGCTTACGAAGACTGGTGCAGGCAACTGGACCTTGTCGGGAGCAAGCGACTACACCGGCGTCACAACTATCAGCGGCGGCATCATTACTGCTGCTTCAGCAACCGCTCTGGGTTCGGTCACAGGGAACACGCAAGTGGCTTCGGGTGCCGAACTGCGTGTCGATGGTGCTGCAAATACGTTTACGATCGCTGAGCCAATCCAGATTGCGGGCATCGGCGCGGGCGGCGGTGGCGCGATCACAATTCAAAACTCGTCGACTCCGACCTTCAGCGGCCCGATCACATTGGGCGCAGATTCAACGATCACCGTGTCCAGCACGGCTACCGGAACGTTTACGAACTCGATCACTTCGCTCGCCAACCAAAACCTGACGCTCCAAGGCGGTTCCGGTGCGGGCGGTGGCGGAACGGCGACCGGTGTTTCCCTTGGAAGTGGCGGCCTGACCAAGCTGCAAGGTGGAACTTGGACGCTCAAAGGCACCAACTCTATCGGCGCAACGCTCGTCAGCGCTGGCAGGCTCACAATCGCCAACGCGGCCACCCTCAACTCGATCACCGTGACCGTTCAAACCGGTGCAACGCTTCGAGATGACGGCATCGTTGCCGGCGCGGTTCAGGTCGATTCCGGCGGGCTCCTGCAAGGGGTGGGGTCGGCGGGATCGGTCAACGTCAGCGGCACGCTCTCGCCCGGAAACTCGGCCGGCAAACTCACCGTCACCAATGCCCTTACGCTTGCCGATAGTGCGACCACGAACATGGAGATCTTCAATCCGGGAACGGCCGGCACCGATTACGACTCCGTTGCAGCAGCCTCGGTGTCCTACGAAGGCCAACTCAACATCTCCTTTGATGCGGGCGGTACGTTCGGCGCGGGTAACAGCTTCAACCTTTTCGACGGCACGGCGGGACTGACGGACTTCAATGGCGTCGCGCTGACTGGCGCGTTTTCTGGCTCGCTGTTGAGCGCGGGCGGCGGTGTATGGTCGTCAAATGCGATCTTGAATGGTGCCGGCCTGACGTTCCTGTTCGATGGCTCAACGGGCATCCTGCAGCTGAGCGTCCAGGCCATTCCCGAACCGCTGACGGCCGCAGGCGTTCTGGTCCTTACGAGCCGATTGCTCGGGCGTCGCTCGCGACTCTCGATGTGAGCGTCCAAGTCGTGTGAGTCGCAGTCGTTGCCGCACCATTCCAGTGTGCGTTCAATCGATAACACTGCTCGGTTACCGATCGTTCGCTCGTTTGTCGCTCCGGCTGCCTTTCACTGCGCGGCTTCGCGGATATAACTCCTCGCGGTGAATCTTCGCTTTCCGGAAATCTTCGGCGTGATGCTCTTCTGCTGTGTCGTGTGCAGTTTCGGTCTGCCACGCTCATACTCCGGCAGGTTGGAAACATCGCTGCAAGCGGTGTTCTCGCCATTGGCGGGGCCGATTCAATGGATAGTCGGCCGGCCGCAGGATGAGCTCACCTCTCGGGATAAGCCGATCCTGCCGATCACCGATGAAGTCGCGAGGCTGCGCGAAGAGAAGCGGCAACTGCTCCAGTACACCGAGGCGCTCCGCGGCCAGCTCGAGACGCTTCAGTTCCGCGAGGCAGAGTCGGAACGCGTCGGCGAAAAACTTCGCGAACTGGTCAAAACCGTCAAGGTGATCAGTCCTGACGCCAGCGGCCGAGACGTGCTGCGGCTTGCCGGCACCGACATGACGCTCGAACGCGGCATGGCCGTCGCCGCCGAGATCGGGCTTGTCGGACAGATTCAGGACGTCGGCGTCGGAGATCAGTCGAGCGTGCGTCTCGTGACCGACAAGGGAATGATGGTCGTCGGCGAGTTCATTCGATACGAGACGGACGCGAACGGCGCCGTCCAGGTCAAGAAGCTTCCGATCGACCCGACCGTTGCTGAAGGCATGGGCCGCGGTGTGATGAAAATCGAATCGCTGAAGGTAGAGATCGTCAAGAAGGCGCAGCTTCGCGTGGGCGACATGTTCGTCCTTGCCGACAGTGGACCCAACTGGCCGATCGAGGTGCACGGCTATCGCATCGGCATCGTTTCCTATGTCGGGGAGTCACCGCTGGTGCACGGGATTGCCGAAATCCGGGTGCGGCCGGAAACGAACCTGCTCTCGCTGCGGGAGGTCTGGATCGTCCTGCGCCCGGAGATGATGCCGGCGAAGTGAGAGGCTGGGGATGGAGGATGAGGGGTGAAGGATGAATGAATTGCAGAGGCAGACATCTCTTAAGTCCCCACTAACCGGGTCAATCAACATGAATCAATCGCTGTCCTTGTATCGCCTGCTTCATCCTTCATCCCTCATCCTTCATCCCTACTAATGCGCTGGCTTCCCTTCGCCATTCTCGCTTACCTGGTCGTCTCGATTCAATTCGCGCTCGGGGGAATCCTCAAGCTGAACGAGTACACGCCGAACCTCGTGTTGATCCTGATGATTTTCATCGGCCTGCACGCGCCGCTCGATGCGGTGCTGATCGCCGCGTTCGCGCTGGGATTTATGCACGATGTCATCAGCCTGCATGGCATCGGCACCTACGCGTTGGGGTATTCACTGGTGGCGGCGCTCGCGTTTCAGCTTCGCGGCATCATGTACGCCGACCACGTCGCGACGCATCTCACCATCACGATTATCTTGGGCTTCGTGCTCATCTGCTACATGATGCTGAGGCACTGGGTGCGCAGCTTCTATTTCGCCGGCGAGCCGTCGATCAGTTTCTGGCCGCAGATCAGCGCGGTACTCGTGAGCGCGTTCCTGGCCGTGCCGGCGATTCATTTTCTGCGCAAGATCCGGCGGACCTTCGCGTTTTCAAACAAGTGATTCCAGTTTTCGCCAATCAATGTCCGTCGGCACGGATTGCATTGCTCGTCTTCGACAAGCGAAGCTGAAGGCGTCGATGCGCACCAATTGACTTGGCTTCGAATGATTCAGAAGCGTCAATCGCGGCGGGAGCGCCTGCCAATCGCAAAGACGCCAGCGCCAAGCGCGAGGACCGATGTCGGCTCGGGGACGACAAACGTGCTGAAGCTTAGATTGGGAGTCGTTTCGAGAACGACATACGACACGAAGATTCCGGGCGAGATCGCATCACGGGTCGGCGTGAGCGGCTCCATCTGGACCTGCATGAAACCGTAGTAATGATTGCCAGTGGTGTCGCCGTACAGTAATGCCGCAAAGCCGAACTGTCCGGCAAAACCTGGCTCCATCTGCAAGAGGCTCGAAGGCGTCGGGAGCGAGTAGCCCAGCACTGTGTCAGGGATCGGCTCGTTGATGCCCAGGCGCTGAACGGCGTAGCTGATCGTCGGATCGTACACCTTGAGCCCGAGAAGGTGTCGGTCTTCGACGATATTGATCGTACTGTCGATCAAGGTCGCGAACTGCTGCTGGGTCGGCCGATCGCCCTTTTCGAAAAACGTCTTGAGAATGCTCCGGGCCACCTTCGGCCGAGCTTCGGCGAGCGGAGCGAACAACGAAACGACGACCAAAGCCGCGATCATCTGTGTAAATTTCATGGGCGAGTTCCTTGCATCTAAGCTCCGCGACGACGACGAGACAACAGGCTTCCGCTGATAGCCAGCCCGGCAAGCGAAGTCGGCTCCGGCGTGTTCACCACCTGCACGATGCCCTGGCTGTAGAGCAGGCTCGTATCCCAGAACAGGCCCGCCGAGAGGGTCGGGAAGTTGTAGCTGGTGAACGTGCCGACGATGTTCCCGTTGAAAATGTCGAATTGATTGCCGAGGGACGGCGTGAACGAGTTGATGAGCGTCAGCTTCAACTGGCCGTCGAGCACCATCGTGCCGTTCACATCGAAGGCGTCGTATTGTGATCCGCGGAGAAGGCCGCCCAGTTCGATGTCCAGGACGTTGCTGGGCGTGAGGAGGATCGATCCCACGGTAAGCAGCGCGGGGGAAAGGCCCGGCGAGAAGGTGCCGCTGAAAGCGACGTTGTTGAATGTGCCGACGCCTTTCACATAGCCGGTAAAGTCGAGGTAATTCGTAAAACTGTCGCCGCTCGCGTCGCCGTTCACGATGACCGCGTTCGCGAGATTGTTGTTCGAGATCACCTGTCCGCGACCGGCGAGGTTTCGACCGAAGTTGATGACCAGGCCCTTGGGAGCGATCAGTGTGCCGTTGTTGGCGACGGTACCGACGCGGGTGTAGGAGCCGAGCACGGACTGGTTGGCATCCTGCAGCGTGACGGTGTTGGCGTTGGTATAGAGCTCGCCGTCGAGGTTCACACCGGCCGGGTGAGATCCGTCGCCGATCACGAGGTTACCGGTGGCGATGATGGTCGATCCGTTGGCGCTGGCCACACGTCCGGTCACGCCGCCCGTGCCCTGCAGCGCGGCGCCGAGCGGGATCGCATAGCCGTTGGGCGCGTTGAGCGTTCCGCCGGCGAGCGTGACATCGCTGAGTGTCGTGAAGTTGAAGCTGTTGACGGTGAGCGTTCCGCCGTTGAGCGTGATCGAGCCGGTCGAGCTGAACCCGCCGACTTGCGCCGCATCACCCAGGACGAGGTTGCCGGAGTTGACGACGATGGAAGCGAGGCTTGCGAGGGTGAACTTGCCCGCGATGGTGGTGGTGCCCGTGGAGTTGTGAGTGATTCCGGAAAAGACGGTTTTCGGCGTCGTGTCCGTGAAGTTGAGATTGCCCGAGCCGATAAAGGTCGCCGCGGCACTCATCTGAAGGTTGTTTGGAAGTGAGACGCTGCCGGTGGATTGCAGCGTCACGCCAAAGCCGTTCAGTAGCAGGGTTCCGGTGCCGACGGGATTGTTGACCAGGAAGTTGAATCCGCCGTCGGACAGGGTGACGATGTTGGACTGCGTGTTCGTGCCGTTGAGTGAGAGGATTCCGCCGCCCTGCTTGGTGAGCTTGAGGTTGCCGGAAAGGTTTCCGGAGTAGGTTCCGTTGGTGATCTGCTGGAAGATCATGTCGCCGAAGCTGGTGCTCGTGAAATCGCCGAGAAGCGTGGATGCATCGCCGTACGCCACGCCAAGGATGTCGGTTCCACCGGTATAGCTTTGGGGCGCGAAGAAATTGATGTTGCCGACCCGGACGAGCCCCGGCCCGGAGATCAGACTGGTTGTGAGCGAACCGCTGCCGAGCTGGACGATCGCGTTGTTCAGAACGCTCGTGCCGAGCGAGTCGGGATTGCCGACCAGAACTCCGCCATTCACGACGTTCTGTCCGGTAAATGTGTTGCCGGAGTTGAACATTCCAAACGTACCCGGGCCGGTCTTGAGGATTCGGCCGTTGGAGATCGGGCAGCTGACGCTCAACGAAGCGCTCGCGACCGAGCAGTTGACGGTCTTAAAAGTGCCGTTGAGGTCGATATCGCCATTCTGAATGCTCGCAAAGCCGGCACCGGTGCTGGAGATTGAACCCTGAACGGTGAGCGTGTTGCCGTTGTTGTTGACCAGTGCGCCGCTGCCCGTGACTTCCAGATTGTTCACGGTCTGTTGCGCGTAAAGGATGGCCATCGCGTCGGAGAAGATCGAGAAGTTCGCACCCGGGGCAAACTGGTTGGCGCTTTGCAGCCGGAACTGCATCGGGTTCGACGGCGAAGTTCCCTGGAGCGCGACATTGCCCCCGAACGCGGCGACATTCGCAGGCTTCGAAACATAGACGATCTGGAACCCGGTGAAGGCGGCATTCACGACGGTGTTTGACGTTGATCCCTGCAGCACCAGACTGGACTGGCTGGTGGTCCCGTTGCCGTTGAAGTTCACATCACCGCCGTTGAGCTGATCGACCTGAGTGAAAGACGAGTCGCCCATCGCAACCAGGGTCGGGTAGGTAAAGCCGAGCGAGTTGCTGAACGAAACGCTGGAACCGGCAGCGAGGGTCAGCGAAGGGGGGCCGGCGAGAAAATCGAAACGGAATCCGTTGCCGTTGAAGAGATATCCACCCGCGACGCTCATCGTCTGCAGGCTCAGCGGGTTGGCAATGTTCTGGTTGGGATTGTTGTTCGACGGGCTTGCCGGGAAGACAAGGTTGAGATTCGACGACCCGCTGACCGGCACGCCGCCAGACCAGTTGAAGGTATTCGACATCGACGTCGGCCCGAAGGCATTGCCGCCGTTCCACGTGTGCGTGGTCGCGAGAACCTGTGACGCGACCAATGAAGCAAACGACCCGGCAACGAGCGCAATACGACGCATGATTTCCTCCCGCGATGGCCACATTCAGAAATGAAAAAACGGCGATCCAACGGCCGCAGCGGCCTGACAACATTCTGTCCGGGGGCCCGCAGGCTGTCAACCAGATTAATATGCGATTAAGCCAAAAATGGAGCGGCTCTTCATTTATTTGCGGCAATTGGCGCCAATAATCGCGTGCGACGATTTTTGCGATGCCAATAATGGTGCGGAGTGATTTTCAGGAGAGGCGATCCAGAAGTCGGTCAATCGCCACCGACAACTTCAGCGGATTCTCGTAGTCGCGAGCCTTCACGGCGTTCTTGATCTTCGCGAGGCGCTGAGCGCGGGTGCGGCGATCGCCTTTGAGCTTGCGCGCGAACTCGCCGACCAGTTTCTCATCGACCGGCAGCCGCATCTGGGTGGGACAATCATCGCCAACATACATAGGTTCGAGACGAGCGAGGAAATCCCGCGTTGCCGTCCCTAGGTATCTTATCGACCATCCGGCCGCACGGACTTGCGGAGATTTCCACCGTTTGTTCGGAATATGTTTGGGTTCTTTGCGAATGGCCGACAACGGCGATTCAACGCCCGCGGCTCGACGGCGCGAGATCCGCCCGCGCGAGATCCGCGAACCGTTCGCCGCGCTCTTCAAAATTCCGGAACTGGTCGTAGCTCGCGCACGCCGTGCTCAGCAGGATGACATCGCCCGGCCGGGCGAGCAGGCGCGCCTGTTCGACCGCGCGCTCCAGCGACCCGCATTCGACGACGGTCGAACGCGCCTGGTTGCCTCTGATCAACTCGGCGAGGGTGGCGCCGCATTTGCCGATCGTCAAAATCGCCTTGCAGCGCTCGCCGAGTGACCGGCACAGGTCGTGCATGTCGTTTCCCTTGTCAACGCCGCCGACGATCTGGATCACCTTGCCCGCTTCGAATGCGGAATTGGCGGCGATCGCCGCGTCGGGGATCGTCGCGATCGAGTCGTTCACCCACTTCACGCCGTCCGCCTCGTGAACGACTTCGAGCCGGTGCGGCAGGCCGCGGAAATCGGCGACTTCCTTCTCGGCTTCATCGACATAGACGCCGAACAACTTCGCGGCGGCATACGCGCCGCGCTCATTGATCCGGTTGTGCTTGCCGGGCAACAGCGGCGCGAACGCGCCCGGCAGGTTGGCGCGCTTGCCGAACTCGATCACTGTTCCCTTCGTCAGTTTCCCAAACGCGCGGCTGCCGGGCAGGTGCGAACTTACTACCGCGAAGTCCTTCTCGGTCTGGAATCGCACGATGTTCTGCTTGGCTTCGAGATATGCGGCTGCCGAGCCGTGCCAGTCGAGATGGTCCGCGCTCACCATCGTCACGACGGCCACGTGCGGGCTCCAGTGGAGCAGGCCGAGGTAGTGGAGCATGAAGCTGGAGAGTTCGAGGACGACGATGTCGTTCTCGGTCATCTCCGCGAGCTTGTCGAGCAGCGACGTGCCGATGTTGCCGCCGACGTAGACGCGGCGCGCCGCGGCAAGGTCGCCGACGATGGCGGGGGCAGGATGTTTTTTGGATTCGGTCGGCGGACTGGTTTCGCGCGATGGATGCGATGTGCCGCGCGAGTGACTCGCACTGGACGAACGCTTGTTCTGTTCGGTTCGCCACGCGAGGTGCCGACCCGGTGCGCAAGCCGCCTGAAGCATCTTCCCGAGCAGGGCGGTCGTGGTCGATTTCCCTTTGGTTCCCGTTACGCCGATCGTGTTCTGTGTCGGGCATCGCTCGACGAACAGATTCATCTCCGTCGTGATCGGGACGTGTGCGTTCTGCGCAGCGATCAGGAACGGGTTCGATGGAGAGATCGCGGGATTCACCACCAGCAGATCACAGTGTGTGAAGTCGCGCTCACGATGTTCGCCGAGCACGAACTCGATCGGCAGGCCGTCGAGCTGTTTGACCGAGTCGGCGAGTTTCTCGGCCGGATCGCGATCGGTGACGAGAACCGTTGCACCCTTCGAAACGAGCCACTTCGCGACGGCAATCCCGCCCCCAAATCGACCGAGCCCGGCCACGGTGGCACGCGTTCCTGAAAAGTCGTCCATGATCTTTCTCACGGCGCGAATGTTACACGATCGGCGTTCATCTGCGTCCATCGGCGGCTACACTCTCGATTGTGAACATCGGTCCGATTCGTCTCGATAAGCCCTTCATGCAGGCGGGCCTCGCCGGCTATTCCGACCGCGCGATGCGTGTCGTCGCCCGGCGCCGCGGGTGTCCGTATGCCGTCACCGAGGCGCTGCTCGATACGATCCTGCTCCAGGGTGGGAAAGGGCTGTCGAACTCGATCGACATCAACGATGAGGATCATCCCGTTGCCGGGCAGATCATCGGCAGCGAGGCCGAGACGATGGCGCCCGCCGCGCAGATCCTTTTCGATCGCGGCTACGACGTGATCGATCTCAACTTCGCCTGCCCGGTCAAGAAGATCAAAAACAAGGCGCGCGGCGGGCACATGCTGCGCGACGTCGCGCGCGGCGACTCGATCCTGCGCGGCGTGCGGGACCAACTGCCGAACGCGATCCTGACCTGCAGCTTGCGAAGAGCGTTCGACGACCTTCCGGAGAACCGGGAACTGCTCTTCGAACTCGTCGACGAAGCATGGCAACTCGGCTTCGCGGCCGTCCGCGTGCATGGCCGAACCGTCGAACAGAAATATGCCGGCAAAGCCGATTGGGCGATCCTCAAGGAACTCAAGGAGCGCTACCCGACGCGCACGATCCTCGGCAGCGGCGACGTCTTTACGGCGCAGGATGCCGTGCGGATGAAGATCGAGACCGGCGTGGATGTCGTCTGGATCGCCCGCGGCGCGATCGGAAATCCGTGGATCTTTAGAGATGCGGCGAAGGTGCTCGATGCCGCGAACGCTGCCGTAGGGGCGACGCTTGCGTCGCCGGAGCCGACCGGAGAAGTCGATCGAGCAGGTATCGATACTCGCGGGCGAGGCAAGCCTCGCCCTTACGAGGAGATCCTGTCGCCTCCAACGATCAAGGAACAACATGACGCCCTGCGAGAACACTTTGACATCGCCATGCAGATTCACGGCGAAGAACTCGCCGGACGACGCATGCGGAAGATGGGCATCAAGTACGCGCGGTTCCATCCAAAGGCAAGAGAGGTGAAGGCCGCGTTTATTGAGGTCCGGAGCCTGCGCGGTTGGGACGAGGTGCTGGGGCGGTTCTACGAACCGGAAGGCCCCGGCGTCTGGCCTGCCGATGACGCGGCGGATGAGGTGAACGGCGATTCGTCGATGCAGAGTTGCGAGGGAACATGAGCTCCGAGCCCCGAAAGCCTGCATTGGACTATGCGTCACCTCGGCCCAGAGAGTCGCTGCTGACAACTGCGCTTTCTCAAATGTGGAACGTGATTCTGTCGCTTGCGGTGTCGGCGCTGATTAGTTCCGTCATCTCGGTTTTTTCATTGGCGGCATGGTCTCTCAATCACCTGAATGGAGATACGCCGGAGTATGTTGAAACCGTATTCGTAGTGCTGTGGATCATCATGTTCCTATTGCTCTTTGCGTGGTTCACGCTTCAACAGATCCGACAGCACAAAATCGGTCTACATGCCGGAAAATAGTGTCGGCGGAAGATTGAGATCTCAATCTGGAGTCTGCAGGGCGGCGACCAACATTCATTGATTCGAGCAACGACAATGCACTCCAAATACCCACCCCGAAACCGCCTCGCCAAAGTCCTGCCCGAAGAGTGGCGAAAGCTGCTCGTCGAGAAGGGCGCGCCCAAACGGAAGTACACTGCTGTGTGTCGGGTGACGATTGTGGGCGGACGCGTGATTGAGGAACTCGTCGTCGAAGAGGGCTGGATCATTGCCCTCTCCAAGGCCGGGCTCGGCGGGACGTTCGAAGAACGCATCGATTTTGATCCACGGCAGATCGTTTCTCTAGACGTTCTTCTGATCGTTTGAACGGACTGCTTTCGATGTTTCCTTGAATGAATTCGCTCGTTCTGAAGCGGACGATTCGCGCGGGAAAACTGTTGCACTTGGCCGCCCGAGATTACTATCCCGGCTCGCGTCCATGGTACCCAACGACATGGCCTCTTGATGAATCCCTCAGCGTCATACGAAACGATCGAGGGCAGCCCGCACGAATCCGCAGCGGCGCGCCGAGTGCGCCATGCCGAACTGATGATCTTCATCGCCACCGCGATCTTTGGAATCAGCTTCGCTATCGCCAAGCAGATCGGAACGCAGGTCAACAATGCGGCCGGCGTTCAGACCTCTGCGCTGGGGCCTATGTTCGTGCTGGCGATGCGGTTCGCGTGTGCGGCGATCATCTGGCCGCTTGCGGTCCGCCGCGCGCGAGAGGGGTGGACCGTCGTCGGGATGAAGCGCGGCGCGGTGGTCGGAGCGCTGCTGACGGTCGGCATGATCATCCAGAACGTCGGGCTCGATTACACCAGCGAAGCCGTGTCGGCATTCCTTACCAGTCTCACCGTCGTCTTCGTGCCGCTGGCGATCTGGCTGATCTTTCGCGAGAAGCCGTCCGCGTCCATCTACCTCGGCATCGCGCTGGCGGTGCCCGGCGTGTGGCTGATGAGCGGAATCGACAAGCCCGGCGGGTTTTCGCTCGGCACCGGCGAAATCCTCGGCATCGCCTGCGCGGTGGCATTCTCCTTTCACGTCATCTCGATCAACGTCTTCACGCCGCGCGAAAGCCCGTGGCGGATTGCGCTGGCGCAGTTCGTCGTTGCCGCGATGCTCTGCGGCGCGGTGTTCGCGGTTCTTCTGGCACGCCTGCCTCACTTCGACTTCGGCATCTTTCGATCGATGTCGGTCTGGCGCGGAATCGCCATCCTCGTCTTCGGCCCGACGCTGATCGCGTTTGGCCTGATGACGATCTATCAGCCGCGCATCAGCCCGGTGCGGGCCGTGCTCATCTACCTGCTCGAGCCCGTCTTCGCATCGATCTTCGCATGGATCTGGTCTCGCCACACGATGACGATCGAGATGATCGTGGGCGGCGCGCTGATCCTGATCGCCAATGCGGTGGTCGAGTTATTGCCTCAGTTGAAGAAGCCACGCAGCGCGTAGCGCGAGGATGCCGACAACCGATCGGTCAAATGAGCAGGCGAGAGAAGACGAAAAGATCAAGATCCGCGAATGACGCGGCGTGAGCCTCGCAAATCAAAACAAGTTTTGCTTATTCGTGGGTCCCGACGCGTCGCGTGCGAAGCAGAACGGCCCCGCCGATGAGACAGAGGATGGATGCGGGCTCCGGCAGCACCCAAAGCATCGCTTCGCTGCGGCTGAACTCGGTGCGAAACGCCGAACCTGCAACGTAGACGGTCGCGCCGTCGGTCCACACGGCCCTGGCTTCGGAACTGCTGTAGGTGGACGGGGGCAGGAACGCGTGGAGGTTGACGAAACTCGCCGCCGTGCTGCTCCAGATTCCCGCCTTGTACGACCCGCCCACGAACGCGTTACCCACTTCGTATCCGCCGTCGATATCGTAGAGGGTTGACCCGCCGGCGATCGGCGGATTGAGGTCGGTAAAGCTCGCGGTCGTGCCGGTCCACATCGCGGCGTGCGGTGCACTGCCGACGTTCACTTCGCCGATCTGAACCAGGCCTTCGACATCGCGCGCCACCGAATAGCTAGAACCGGATGGATTCAAGTCGGTGAAAAACTCGGAGGTCAGCACCCAGTGTGCCGCGTGGGTTGCTCCCCCTGTAGTGGTCGCCTGTCCGACAGCGCTGATTCCATCCGTTCCTAACGCGAACGAGTTCATGTAGGCGGGTCCGGGATGCATCTCGTCGAAGGTCGCTGTGGTCGGCGACGTCATCGTCCATCGTGCCGCGTATGCCGGGCCGGAAGTCGAAAGGTCTACTCCGCCAACGATCAGATCACCCTTGATGGCCCACGCTTCAGAGGAGGAGTACCCGGTCGCGGGATGAAGATTGAGGAACGAAGCCGCTGTTCCGGTCCAGAGCGCGGCGTTTTCGGTGAAGCCAAACGTTGCGACGCCCACTTGCCGCGAGCCCCACGACCCAAGTGCGCGGCTTGCGGTGGCGCCGATCGGGTTGAGATCGATCAGGCTTCCCGGCGATCCGGTCCAGCGGACGGCGTGGTAGTTACTGCCGTCGTGTGCTTGCCCCACCTGTTGTCCGGAGGAGATGCCTCGTACAAACGAGTCGGTGAATCCGCTCGCCGGGTGTAGTGGAATCGCAGTCCACTGCGACAAAAGCAGCGACGGCGAACCGGCAAAGATGAACCCGAACGCGAACAGAGCACTTCGCAGCGACATAACCAGCTCCGGTGGAGATGTAATTGTTAGAACACCCAATTATCCAACTCTCCGCGGCGCGCCGCAATGCGATCTGAATGTGGGATGTGGCATGATCGATGCCATGCATCCGCCTGCTCTAACCTGTGGGTGCCACCCTTGTTCCCATGGAACTGGCGTGCTTCAGTTGACCGCCCTGCGCGAACATTTCCGAGAATTAACTCCTTCAGCCTTCTCGCCGAGTCACGCTCACCAGGCTCAAACCCAACGGGATCGGAACTCGCCCCATCAGCAAGCGCTCGGCGGCATAGCTTTCGCGCATTGCCCAGTTGATCGGCGCGGCCGGCACCTTTAAATCGCCGTGGCCTTCCTTCAGCGGCACGAACTTGCGCAGCACGCGCTCGCCGACCGCGGCGGGAAAGAGCACGGCGTTCATGTGGCTCACGAACTCCGGCTTCACGCCGTCGATCGACATCAGCGTTTTGAACGCGCTGCGCGTGTATCTACGGAAGTGCTGGTGATATTCATCGCGCTTGGTCCAGAGCCACGGATAGGCCGGCACGGTGCAGATGGCGATGCCGCCGGGCTTGAGCAGCTTGATCGCCCGCGCGAAGCACGCGTGATCGTCCTGTAGATGCTCGAGCACATCGAGCAGCATGAGGCAGTCGAAGGATTCGTTTTCGAACGGCACCGGTTCGGGCAGCGAGCCGAACTCGACGCGTACGCCGCGCTTGCCCGAGAAGTCGATCGCCTGCTGAAAGCTGTCCATGCCGACCGCGTCGTACTCGTCCTTGATGAGCGAGAGCAGGTAGCCGCACCCGCAGCCGAGATCGACGACGCGCGGCTTGCGGCCCGCCGACATCGGCAGGTAGCGATGCAGCAGGTTCCGCACGATCTTGTGCTTGGCGCCGAACCACCAGTGCCGGCTCTCGACGCGGTACATCTCTTCGTAGACTTCGTCATTCATTCGCAGGCGATTTAACCACAGACCGCGGGCCGATGACAGCCGGGCACAACATTGCCGCGATTCAAGAGAAATCGATCGGCACCTCCATCGCGTCGCCCGGCGTCGTCGCGGTATCCGACGGTTCGAGAAACGTCTTCAAATCGCCGAGCCATGTCGCGATGTCGGGGTCGAATCGGCACAGCGTCGTCCGTACCCGCCTGCCGTCCTGGAAAAGGATATTACACTCGCAGCACGTTTCGCGTGGCTGAAGATCCAATTCGGCGATTCGCCGCCACGCGTAGAGCCGGCCATGGACGCGGACGCCTTGCCAGGAAACGGAGACGACGCGGCAGAGCCGGTCGCTGGAAACCACGAACAAAACGAACATCGCGATCGGACACAGAACCATCAACGTGTTGCCGATCATCGCCATCCTGTTCGACGGATAAGTTGTAGATCGCACAGCGCCGAGCAGGCCGAGGATGACGCTGGCGAGCCAGATCGTGACTGTCAGCAAAGGTCGTGAAAACCGCGGATCGTTGAAGAGCGGCGCGCTCGCCGCGTAAAACGGCGCTACCCAGAACTGTGTGCCCGGTTCGCGTGTTGCAGCAATGATCTTGGGCGCGAAGCGGTGGATCTTCTCCAGCATCGGCTGCTGGCGCGAGAGATCGATCAGGTGAGCAGCCGGCGCGATGGAGACGGGATGTGGCAGGTCGATCTTCACGTCGGCGCTCGCAACTATTTCGCAGTCGTCGCCTTGTCGGATGCCTTCGCTGCGGACCGGACACTGCCGTAGCAAGTCCACCACGCGTAGCTTGATCCGCGCCATCTCGGCGATCGAGCGGTTGGTCGTCGTCGCGATGATCTGCTGGAGTTGTTCACGCTCAACATCCGGCCGCAACGACGGCGCGGCAGGTATCGCACGGGACTTGACCAGCCCCCATCGCATGGAAGAATTGTGGGCCAGCATCTCTCCCTCCGTCAACCCTTTTCTTCGCTTCGGCGAACAGTCGCTTCATTCTGCAATCGGTGAAATCTGCGAATTCGTTGTCGACGGCTTCGTATCGGCCTCCATTCAGAACCCATACTCCTTCCAACGCTTCTCGACGAGCTGCTTCGTCTTCTCGTCAAAGCTCAATTCCTTCGGCCAGACGCGGACCTGGCCTTCGCCCTTGAGCTTGCGCGTCGCATCGAAGCCGATCTTGCCGCCCCAGCCGTACTCGATGCTGGCGTGATCGAGGATGTCGAGCGGGCCTTTCACGATCTCCACATCGCGCAGCGGGTCGATGTTCGCGAAGACTTGAAAGAGAACCTGTTGCTCATCGTGTACATCGACGTGTTCATCCACCACGACGATGAACTTGGTGAAGCTCATCTGCCCCGCGCCCCAGATCGCGTGCATCACGCGCCGGGCCTGCTGCGGATAGTCCTTGCGGATCTTTACGACCGCGCAATTGTGAAACGCGCCGCTCATCGGCAGGTTGTAGTCGATGATGTCGGGCACGAGCATCTTCAGCAGCGGCAGGAAGACGCGCTCGGTTGCCTTGCCGAGGAAGTAGTCCTCCATCGGCGGCGCGCCGACGATCGTCGTCGGGTAGATCGGATCTTTTCGCGTCGTGATCGCGGTGACGTGGAACGTCGGATACCAATCCGCGAGCGAGTAGAAACCGGTGTGGTCACCGAACGGGCCTTCGTAGAGCTTCCCGTCCGGGTCGACGTACCCTTCGATGACGATCTCGGCGTTCGCGGGCACCTCGAGGTCGATCGTCCTGCACTTCACCAGTTCGATGCCGCCGCCGTTGAGGAAGCCGGCGAAAAGCAGTTCTTCCACGTTCGGCGGCAGCGGGGCGGTGGCCGCGTAGGGCAGGACCGATTCGCCGCCGAGCACTATCGCCAGCGGCATCGTCTCGCCGCGGGCTTTCCACTTGGCGAAGTGGCGCGCGCCGTCGTGATGCATGTGCCAGTGCATCGCGGCCCTGCGCGGGCCGTGGATCTGCACGCGATACATCCCCACATTGCGATGCGTCCGCTCCGGATCGCGTGTGTAGATTCCCGCGAGCGTGATGTATTTACCCGTACCACTTTGTGTAGACGCTGCGGCGCTGGCTGCCGATGCGTCGAAGACTTGATCAGACCGCAGATCCCCATCCAGCGGCCAACACTGAATGATCGGCAGCATCGAGAGATCAGCCCGCTCGCCTTCGTATACCACTTCCTGACAGATGCCCGACTTCACCACCTTCGGCGGCAGTGTTGCCAGCTTCAAGAAGTCGAGGCCCTTCTTCATCTTGTCCATCAGCCCCGTCGGCACCTCGGGTTTGATGAGCGCCTGCACTTTGTCCGCCAGCGCATCGAGCGATTCGCAGCCGAGCGCTTCGCAGATGCGCCAGTAGCTGCCGAAGGTGTTGATCGCGAGCGGCACTTTCGCGCCGATGACGTTTTCGAAGATCAGCGCCTTCCCGCCGAGCTTGGCCGCGTCGGATCTGTCGCGCGTGGGTGCGAGGTGCGGCGCCGGTGATTTCATCACGCGGTCGGCGATGGCGGAGATTTCGAGGATGGGGTCGACGGCCGCGCGGATGCGCTGGACTTCGCCATTGCGTTCGAGGTGGGAGAGAAAATCGCGGAGCGTTGGGAAGGGCATGTTGCCCTCATTGTTCGCGCCGGCGACGGACGAGCAATGCGCTGATCGCAACTGTCACGAATATTGAAGGCTCCGGAAGTACGACGCGAATCTCCCCCGGCCCGGCGTTTTCGGCAGAGGTGTAGATGATGGGGAAGTTTCCCACCAACGGATACGGAACCCCATAGCCAGAATCAAGTTCGATCCGTACGTTCGAAACATCAAGCGACCCGATGCGGTTGCCATATTTCGCAAGCACCAGGTATTCATGGTTAGCAGACCACACGCGCACAGTGGGTTGGGGGAGCACGTGGGACTGCGTCAGATCAAGCGCGCCGGTGACGTCGATCCGATCGTTCACGGAATTGGCTTGTCGACCTGCAATCACCCAGTCGCCCAGCGCAAGGCTTCCGTCGAGGATCAGTCTGCCAGCGCTGTTTAATGCCGCAGTGTTGTCGAGTCTGCCCAGATCGAGCACGCCTTGCGTCAGATCCGCTACGACGCCATCTGCAAGCCGAAAGTGCTCGGCGAGATCGACCAGCCCGTTAACGCGGAGGGATTTGATCGGCGAGGCCGGCGCATTCAATGACCCCACGATGCTCGCCGCGCCATCGCTCTCGACGACAACGTCGCCTGTGAAACCGTTCAGATAAAAATGCCATCCACCCTGAATGCGAATGCGTCCGGCGCCATTCAATCCCTGCACCGTCGCGAACTGCTCGGGGTCTGAACCTGGAAGGGGCGTCGGCGCGGACGAAGTAAAGAGTACGTCGCCAACGACTTGAACCTGCCAATAGGGGTCTGCTGACGGCATGTAGTCGGTGAGCTGTGTATGCACTACGAATGGCACATTGGGCACGCCCCAGGTGCGGCCCCCGCGCCGAACAATTGAACCGACTTCAAAGCCAGGGATGTCATTGTAGTACCCGTAGAAATACTGAGGACCATTGGGATCCGAAATCGATTCGGAGAAAACCAGCATCGTCTGCGTCGATGATGGCGGTACGAGCCCGCCTTGCCAATTCGAGCCGGTCGACCAACGTCCATCGAGTCCTAGCCCTGACCAAGTATAAGTAGATGCTAAAGCCGCAGATGACAAAACACTCACGATGCAGCATGCGGAACGTATCATGCCTGAACCCCTTCTGTTGATGCAGGAGTTTGGCGAGCGGTACTACCGATTGCAATGAGAAATCAGATGTTTCGCTTCAAGTCGACCTCGCCACGACAAAGTTCGCCGCCTCGATCAGCGCCAGCTTCGCGTCGTTCTCCGGCACTTCCTCCAAACAACCCAGCGCTTCGGTGATGTACCGCTTGGCGCGGTCTCGCGCGAACTCAATCGAGCCGCTCGGGGCGATCAGGTGCCGGACCTTTTCGCTTCGCTCTTCGTCATTTCCCTTGAGCAACTGTCGCAGCAGCAGCCGATGGTCCTGTGGCGCGGTTCGCAGGAAGTGAATCACCGGCAGGGTGAGCTTCACCTTCTGCACGTCGCTGCCCAGGCTCTTGCCGACTTCGCGGACGTCGCCGACGAGGTCGAGGATGTCGTCCTGGATCTGGAACGCGATGCCGATGCACTCGCCGAAGCGGGCGAAGCTCTGCGTGACCGCTTCGCTCGCACCGGCGTAGTGCGCGCCGAGCATGGCGCTGGTCGCGATGAGCGCGGCCGTCTTGCGGCTAACGATCTGCGTGTAGATCTCTTCCGTGAGTTCGACGTTGCCGCGATTGTCGAGCTGAAGCAATTCGCCTTCACACACGCGATTGGTCGTTGCGGCGATGGTGCGCGCGGCGAACTGATCGCCCAGGCTGCTGCACAGGTGATAGCTGTGGCTGATGAGGTAATCGCCCAGTAGCACGGCCGCCTCGTTGCCTTTGAGGTGGTTGATCGTCGCACCACGGCGGCGGAGTTCGGCTTCATCGAGCACGTCGTCGTGCACGAGCGTGGCCATGTGGACCATCTCGACGACGGTCGCCAGCGTGATGTGTGCGTCGGAGATTTCGCCCACCGCTTTGCCGGCGAGGAGCACGAGCATCGGCCGGAGCATCTTGCCGCGGAACCGGGCGACGTGCTTCGTGAGCGCGCCGACGCACGAGAGGTCGGAGCGCAGCTCACGATCGAACCGGTCGGCGACCTGATTCAAGTGGGGTTCGATCAACGCGTTGAGCCGAGTGAGTGTCTGATTCATGGCAAGTCGCAGGACCCTGCGCTCCTGCGATAGTTCTATGGGGTGGAGGCGGACGTTTCACTTATCCATGAATGTTTTCGAAAACATTGAAAACTGAAGCACGTGTAACCCGGCGAAATTGCGGAAGAAGAGGCGCACGCGCGTTGGGCTGCCGGTCTCTCGACAATCGATTCTCGTGCGCAGTCGCGAATGAATTCGCGCCCGTCGCGTCGGCCGTCTGTCGGCGCACGATGATGCCCACGCTGCGAAATGGAGGTACTCGGACGTTTCAGCCCACCTCATCCGTCCTGACGAAAAACTTGGTCAGCCGATGCGGGCCGAAGCTCGTGACCAGTGCGACGTCCGCGGCGTCGCGTCCGCGCGCCTGCAGCACCCGGCCGATGCGCTGCGCGTTGTGGCGGGCGTCCATCGCCCACCAGCGGTCGCCGAGATAGACCTCGAAGAAGGCTGAAAAATCCATTGGGCAGGGCACAATCGGCACGCCGATATCGCCGAGATAGCCGGTCGCGTATCTCGCCGGGATGTTCAAACACCGGCAGAAGGTGATCGCCAGGTGCATAAAGTCCCGGCAGACGCCTTGCCGCTCGGTAAACGTGTCGAGCGCGGTCTTGGTGTGTCGCGCGTATTTGTAGCCGAACTCGATGTTCGACTTGCACCAGTCGAGGATCGCCTTCACCTGCGCCCAGCCATGCGGCAGTGAGCCAAAGGTCTCCCAGGCGAAATCGCTGAGCTGTTCGACCTCGCAATATCGGCTGGGCATGAGGAAGTGCAGCGCCTCGTCGGGCAGCGCCTCGACGCCCGCAGCGGGCAGATCGATCGGCCATGGCTCGGGCTGGCCGCTGTCGCGGATGGTGGTGTCGGCGGCGACGGTGAGCAATCCCGCCGGTGCGAGCATTCGCACACACGGGTTGCCGAAGAGATCGAAATAGAATCGACGTGGGATGCTGGGCGTAATGACCATCTCATCGGGCGCGACAAGGTCGCTGAGCCGCGAGGAGTGGACATTCAACATGAACACGACAGGCGTCGGCTGGCGGAATTCCAACTGAAGTTCATACCCGATTCGGATGATCATGAACGCCGACAACCCTTTCTCATCGCGGGAGCATCGCTCCCGAAGCGCGAATGGTTCACGCCCGAAGTGTAGCGAAACCGCTCGCCGCGCGAGACGAAAAAAACGGACACAATTCCCGCTGCAGGACGGTCAGTCGGGTGTTCGAACGGGCTCACCCGGCGAGCCTGCGCCTGCCTGTGAGAAGTTCATCGCTTCAGCTCGGCGACGTTCATCATCGCGAGCTTGAGCTGCACCTCCACGTTCTTTACGACGTAGTTGAGAACCAGAGACCCGCTGCGCGTTGCAGGATCAAGATGCCCTTCGAACGTGCCTGTGTAATCGTTGCCCTTGAACGCTCCCGTGATGTTTCCAAAGGATCGATCGATCCGGAGAACACGCCCACCGAATCTCTGCTGATGGTCACCGCGCCGCCGAGATCTCCGTTGGGCAATTGTCGATGTTGATTCAGGACAAGCGTCGGCTCCGACAGGGCCAATCCAATTCGCGTCAGAGACTCCCAGCAGCCGGACACATCAGTCCTCGTCGACACGACGGAGCTGGTTACATCGGTTCCGCGCACGACGCCGACACCGCCGGGCAGCTGCAACGTGTCGACAAAGATCAACGCGGCATTCGCCCCAACAACGAGAGCGCCTGTCGCAAACGCCCGGCTCATTCGCCGAACAAGTCGATCTGCTCACCGAAGAAGGCGGAACGACTTTTCATCGCCAATGTTCAAAACGCGAAAGCGAATGCCATCAACAAAACGATCCCGCTCCCAGGAGTGGGGCGGGATCGTTTTCAGATGAGGCGAGAGACCCCTACGGGTCAATATGAATTGGTTTCGACCGCGCACGAGCCCTGCATTTCCGCCAGCGGGAGAGATCAGGGCTCCGGCAGAGCGGGGTCACGAATCGCATCCGAGCCGTCGCGTCGACGCGCGACTCGCGACGACGAGCGGCGATCAGCGCCGCGAGCGGCGGACCATTGTGCCGAGCAGGCCGATTGCGGCAAGCGTCGGCTCGGGGATCAGCTTGTTCCGGACGATCAGTTCGCTGTCCTTGTTCTGGATCAACGAAGTGCCGTTCGGACCTGCGGTCGCAGTAAGCGAGGCGGTGAACTCGAGGCGGAAGTTTTCCCAGCCGCCGGGAAGGTTCACGGTCGCGCTGGCGAAGACGCCGCCTTGTGCAGAGGTCGTGGTCGACACGGGGACGCCACTGACGAGCAGGGGGAGTTGCGCGACGGCGGAGGTGTCGAGGTTGAACGCCTTGATCAGTCCGCTGGCGCTCACGCTGCCGGCACCAAAGATGGTGTAGTCGCCGATGAAGGTGGCCGTGATCGACAGCACGGGCGTGCCGTTGCCGTGGATGATGACGCTGGCGACATCCGAGACCGTAACCGGCGTGCTGGTGCCATTGGCACTGGCAACGAACTGGCTCGGGAAGAAGTCAAAGCCGTTGGCGTCGCTGTTGGGGATCCCGCTCCCGAACTTGCCGACGGAGTTCTGGCCGGTGGTGTAGGTGAAGGTGCCTTGGGTGCCGCTCGGCGGGACCCACGGGACGACCGCGCTGGCGAATTGCGCGCATGCAACAATGGCGACCGCACCCAACAAAAGCTGCTTACGCATGATTTTCTCTCTCCTCTTCGTGACGTGATCGGTCTCGCCGGCGGCAAGACGGTTTCTAGGAAGTCCATCAATAACCGAAATGGCAAGATCGACAATACACGATTTTGTCAAACAGCAGAAAAAACCGAATGATGACAGATGCGAAAATGCTGTAAATAAATACACTTGCAGCGTTTCACGTCGAGTATTTCCAATATTTGCTTCGATCGTGTCGTGCACGGAGTCGAATGGGTGACTCATCGGACGCGAGTGTCGGTATCGACCGGCGTCTGTTGCAGGGTCATCTTCCGATCGCCCCAGAGAGTGTCGCAAGATGAAGTGGAGAATAGAGTTCCGAGTCGCGGCGGTACCGGCCGTGCTGCGCCCGCGAGTCATTTCGCGCAGCGCGCGGGGGAGAATGGAGGCGTCAAATGCGCGCCGACCCCCGAATTAAATTCCGAACGTCGCTGCGCTCCTCAGAGTACAGGCTGCCAATCTCAGAGCGAGAGGATGGGTGCTCATTCCTCTCGGCGACTGGTGGCGCGACCCCCGGTTTTTCGCCAGATACGCATTCCGTAAATCGCAGTCGAGAGGAAGTGAGAGGAAATGAGAGCCTTTTCGGCAAACACGGATCGTGCTGGCGGATTCGATGGTAGAAACCGGTTCCGAGCGCGGAGTGTCATCGTCACTCAGATCGGCACAACGCTTTGTGCCGCCCCGATTCTGCTTGCAAGCCCGGCCGCATTCGACTACGGTTCGGGGTTCAATGACGCGGGCACTTTCTTACAAAGTCCTTACCGTAGTCGTACGTCGGGTCGGCAGCGCCGGCACCCGAGTTGGCCAATCACCGGCCGGCTTCCGACGTCACGGTGCCTGAAAGTCGCCTACCCGGCGACGGCGTCTGTCGGCCCTGTCCGACGTCCTGTTACAGCCCACACCCGGGCTGTCCCCAATCGGAACAACTTGTCTTGCCCGCTTCCGTTGCGCCGCGATGTATCGCATCTTGCGTATCGCGTAAGTTGGCAAATGTCTCGACTCGGATCGGCCTACGATCCGATCTTCACGCAGTTCGGTACGCACTACGAGAACACCCATGACCATGCTCAACAATCCGCCGTCACCTTCCGCCGGTCACAAGTCCGGGCAGCCCAAGTACAAAGGCAAGAGCGGCGCTCAAATCCTTCACGAAATGCTCATCGGCCCGCACAAGGTCGACACGATGTTCGGCTATCCCGGCGGCGCGATCCTTCCCGTCTTCGACCAGCTCTACAACACGCCCGCCAAGTTCATCCTGAACCGGCACGAGCAGGCGTCGGGCCACTGTGCGGATGGCTACGCCCGCGCGACCGGCAAGCCGGGCGTGTGCATCGTCACCTCCGGCCCGGCCGCCACGAACACCGTCACGCCGCTCGCCACCGCGCAGCTCGACTCGATCCCGATCATCGTCTTCAGCGGCCAGGTGGCGACCAAGGTCATCGGCAACGATGCCTTTCAGGAAGCGGATGTCACCGGCATCACCCGCCCGTGCACCAAGTGGAACTACCTGGTGAAGGACGTTCGCGAACTGCCGCGCGTCGTGAACGAAGCGTTCATGATCGCCACGTCCGGCCGGCCCGGCCCGGTGCTTGTCGATCTCCCCAAGGACGTCTCGACGATGATCTGCCCGGAGGAAGTCGACGACACGCCGCGCGAGCACATCGTGAAGCGTCGTCGTGCATCGCTCAGCGGCGGAAGCAACAAGCAGATCAACGAGGCTGCCGAGCTGATCAACAAGGCGGAGAAGCCGATCCTGTACGTCGGCGGCGGCGCGATCCTCAGTGGCGCATCGGAGGCCGTTCGCAAGGTGGCGGAAAAGGGCAACATCCCCTGCACCACGACGCTCCTGGGCCTTGGCGCGTTCGACGAACACGATTCGAAGGCGTTGCACATGCTGGGAATGCACGGCAGCGCGTACGCGAATTACGCCGTTCAGGAATGCGACGTGTTGATCAGTGTCGGCGCGCGCTTCGACGACCGCGTGACCGGCAATCTCGCGAGCTTCGCGCCGCGGGCGAAAATCATTCACATCGATATCGATCCGAGTTCGATCGCCAAGACCGTCGACGTCGATGTGCCGGTCGTGGGCGATGCGCGGATGAGCATGGAAGCGTTACTCCCCTTGATCGAGAAGCGGCCGCGCAAAGCGTGGTTCGACCAGATCGACCAGTGGAAGAAGAAGTGGCCGTTCAAATACTTCGACGATGCCAAGCTCGCCAAGCCGCAGTACGTAATCGAAGAACTGCATCGCCAGACCAAGGGCGAGGCGATCATCACCACCGGCGTCGGCCAGCACCAGATGTGGGCGGCGCAGTTCTATCGCTGGCGCTATCCGCGCCAGTTCCTGACCAGCGGCGGCCTGGGCACGATGGGTTACGGTCTCCCGGCGGCGATAGGCGCAGCACTCGGCTGCCCGGGCAAGACGGTCATCGACATCGATGGCGACGGCAGCTACCTCATGACCTGCTACGAGCTCGCGACGATTGCCGAGTACAACATCCCGGTAAAGGTCGCGATCCTGAACAATGACTTCCAGGGCATGATCAAGCAGTGGCAGGACCTGTTCTACGACAAGCGTTACAGCCAGTCGAAAATGAAGAACCCGAACTTCGCAGCGATGGCCGAAGCGTTCGGCGTGAAGGGTATCCGCTGCACCGACAAGAAGGATGTGGCCAAGACGGTCGACGCCATGCTGAGCCACGACGGCCCGGTCGTGGTGGACTTCGCGGTCGATCCGGAAGAGCACGTCTACCCGATGGTGCCCAGCGGCAAGGGTCTCCACGAACTGGTGCTCGGGACGGTCGGTCAGGAGTCGGCGAAGTCGACGACGAAGAAGTCAGCGATGTCGGACGACAGCGTCGGCGGGATGGCGTGAGCCCTCGGCGGGATGAATGACTCAGCTGAGATGGCGGCGTGGGGCAGCGAACGAATTGGGCGCCCTTTCAAAAAAATGATGCGGATCATATTTCCCAATTCTGTTGCATGTTAAATGCGACCGACGGCTTCATAGGATGCGGGAGCCCGTGTAATTATGCAATTAACCATGATTTTGTCTTGACCGGAGTGCGTTATTCGTGGCATGATTCTCTCGTTCTCGCACGCGTGGTGCGGCCAGTCGTCTGAGGGAGAAAATCATGTCCAAAAATGCGTCGAAGCTTTTGTCCGCTGTCATCGTGGGTGTGGCCGCCATCGCCCACGCCGCCCCATATGCGTCCAACGTCTCCATTTCCGGTGGTACCTCCGTCAGCTTTATCCTCAACGAAGGGGGTTCGACGCTGACGTACTCGATCAACGGCGGGCCGTCGGTCGCGCTTGATGGCACTACCAAAGGCCTTAAGTCATTCAGCCTGGGAAGCTCGACAGACACGTTCTCCATCACCGCCTCGAAGACTGATGCCCTCGGCTACACGATGTACAACGGCACGCAGGTGGCAGCCAATGCCAACGGCTTGTCGGTTCCATCCAATGGCGGCGGATATAGCCAGATCAGCGAGAACACGAACGTTCTGCTTCGCTTTAACAGCCCGCGCGGCGTGAACGTCAACCAGAACATCAACGGCGCGAACTTCGGCTCGGTCTATGTCGCCAATAGCGCGGCCGGCTCGGTGACCGCTTCGGGAAGCTTTCCGGCGCGCACGCTCACCGGAGACGGCCTCTACGCCCTTCGCGCCGATGCGTCGGATGCCTTCGGCTTCGGCGCGGCTGCCCAGAACGGTGGCATCACCCAGTGGGCGGCGACTCCGAGTGCGAGCGCCCCATTCCGGCTTACGACCGCCTCTGACGGATCGATCTACATCGCCGATTTCTCGGATGCCACCGGCACTGTCTGGCGCATGAGCGGCGGCCTGACCGGCGGCACGAACGTCCTCGCGGGTATCGGCGGTCCCACCGCACTTCCCTCAGGCCAGAATCACGGCTCGACGCTCGGCGTTGTCCCCGTTCTCTCGTCCGGCGGACTCACGCTCTATACCGTCGACGAAGACCTCACCACCACCCAGACCGGCGCCGGCACCGGCACGGACAAGAACCATCTCTGGCGTTATGACATCGGAACGGCTGCGCTCCCATACGCCGCGATGCCCGTCAAGGTAAACCAGAACAGCGTCCTGCTCACCGCGGCCACCAGCGACCTTGCCCTGGGTGCTGACGGGAAATTCTATCTCGCGCAGAACCGTAGCGCGGGCGGAGAGGCTGGCGTTGTCGTTCTGAATCCGGACGGCACGACCGCGTACGACTCACTTACCAAGAGCCGCGAATTGCTCGGCAACCCGACAGCGGCTGACATCCTTCGCAACGTATTGGCGATGGACGTCTCGCCGGACCAGAAGTGGCTTGCGGTGCTGCTGAACAACTCTGACGTGGCCGTCGTTCCGCTCGTGGGTGGACTTCCTGATCTGGCGAACCGGCTCGTCATCGATACCGGTACGGACGTGAACAGCGGCCGCGACATCGCGTTCGACGCGGTCGGCAACCTCTACTTCGCCAGCAGCGGCCGTCAAACGCTCCAGATCATGTCGCCCGGCGGCATCCAGAGCTCGACGCTGTCGTACAACGGCACGTCCTACTCGCTCACCAGCGTTATCCCGGAACCGGCCTCGCTCTCGTCGCTCGCCTTGAGCAGCTTGCTCATCGCTCGTCGCCGCAAGTGACCTGCACGTTTGGTCGCTGCATAACAACCATTATCAAGCCCAGGCGCTCGCGCCTGGGCTTGTTTGCGTAATGGTCTTATCGCTATCGGCCAGGAGGAATCACGCTGAAACCGCGCTGACGGCGTTTACGAGAGCGCGTGACACCATCGCCTCGTAGCTGCCATCGTCTTGGCGAATCACGTTTCGGGCCTTCATGTCGTCCAGCGTCCGCTTCGCGCCGGTCTTGAAGTCGATCTCGCAGCGGAACTCGGGGATGTCTCTCATCGCCAGTGCGCTCGTGTACGCGCCGTGATATCGCGTGATCTCATCGAGCAGGCCGAAACGCTTCTTGTCCTGGTTCACGATCCACTCCGCCGGCATCGAGATCACTTTCGCCTCGACGCCGAGCACCTCGCCGACTTCGCGGTAGTAGTCTCGCCAGGTGAAGACCGACTGAGTCGTCGCGTTGTAACTCTTGCCGTACGCGACGGAGTTCAGCGATGCATACGCGAAGAGTTTGCCGACGTCGTCGCGGTGTGTGCTGTTCCAAAGTCCCAGGCCGTCGCCGGCCATGAGTACGGGTTTGCCGTGCAGCATACGATCCCACGACACCGGGTTCGGTTCGAGCTGGTCAATCAGCGGGCTTCCTTCACCATACGTGTGGCTGGGCCGGATGATGGTGCCGGCGAAAGCGCCGGCCTCATGCGCTTCTAAAATGATCTGCTCGCAGGCGAGTTTATTCTTGCCATACTCGCTGATCGGTTCCTGCGGAAACTGTTCGTCGACGACGGCATAGCTGGGGATCTTCACGCCGTAGGAGCAGACCGTCGAGCAGAAGATCACCTGCGTGCAGTGTCCGCCAAAGGCGCGGACGTCGCTGCGCGCCTGTTGCGGTGTGAATGCGATCATATCGATCACGACATCGTATCGGTCGCTGGCAAAGCGCCGCTCGAATACATCGAACTCGTTGCGATCGCCGGTGATCTGGCGAATCGTCTGGGGAAACGCCGACTCGCGTTTGCCGCGGTTGAACATCGTGACGTCGGCGCCGCGCTCGAGCAGGTGTTTGACGATGCCAACCGAGATCAGTCCGGTACCGCCGATGATGAGAACGCGCATTTCAGGCTCCTTAGGTGAGCGGCCAGCATAGGTGAAAGCGCTATGTGTTCAAATCAGTGGCGAGGCGTTCAGGCGGCCGCGCGGTGGTGCAGTGAGAGCGGTAGAAACTGTGTGGAGATCAATTCCAGAGCGGGCGCGGCATCCAGCGGCCGCGCGAAGTAGAATCCCTGCGCGAAGTCGCAATCCAGCGCCTGGAGAAGCACGACCTGCTCCGGCTCCTCGATGCCCTCGGCGACAACCGCAATCTGCAGATTGTGAGCAAGGGAAATGATCGCCTGCAGGATCGCCAGGCAATCGCGACGGTACGACACGTTCCGGATGAACATGCGATCGATCTTGAGTCCGTCCAGCGGCAGCGAGTTCAGGTATGCAAGCGATGAATGGCCCGTGCCAAAGTCGTCCATCTGCAGTCCGACGCCGAGTTCGCGCAACGCCTGCAGCGCGCGCATGCTCGTTTCCATGTCCTGCATCACCATGCTTTCGGTGATTTCCAGTTTCAAACGGGATGCGGGCATGTCGTATGCCTGCAGGCGGCCGGAAATATACTCGACAAGGCTTGGCTCGATGAGTTGCCGGCGCGACAGATTCACGCTGACCGTGATGTCGGGTGGCGCTCCCAACGCGTGAGACCATTCCTCATACTGCCGGCAAGCGCGGTCGATCACCCACTTGCCGATGTCGACGATCAGGCTCGACTGTTCCGCGATCGGAATGAACTCGCCCGGGCCGATCACCTTGCCGTTGCGACGCCAGCGGATCAGCGCTTCAAAACCGGCGAGCTTGCGCGTGGAGAGACACGTGATCGGCTGGTACTGGAGGAAGAATTCCTCGGCTTCCAGGGCATCCCAGAGGTCGGCCTCCAATTTCGCGCGCTTCTGAATCGAGTCGTGAACGTGAGCATCGTAGATCGCGTAGCAGGCGCGCCCGCTCGCCTTGGCGTGATACATAGCGGCATCGGCTTCGCGGATGATCTCGTCGATGCTCGTGTTCGCGTGATTACCGCGCGCGATGCCGACGCTCGCCGACACTTCCAGCTCGGTTCCGTCGATCAGGAATGGCGAAGCCAACACGTCGATCAGTTCCTGACCGATGGCCTCAAGCTGAGATTTGTCGATGCAGTCGACAAGGACGGTGAACTCGTCGCCACCAAGCCGGGCAACCGTGGTTCGGGGCTCACACACCGTGTGTCGAAGCGCCTTGCCGGCACAATCCCAGATCCGTTCCGCGGTGGCGCGGAGGATCTTGTCGCCCGCCTCATGCCCGTGTGAGTCGTTGACGGCCTTGAATCCGTCCAGGTCGACGAACAGAACGGCGAATTGGTAGCTCGGATCGGCGTGGGAATGCGCCAGCGCCTCTTCGAGCCGTTGACGGAAGAGGGCGCGGCTGGGAAGTCCCGTCAGTGCGTCGTAGAGCGCCTGATGGGCCAGTTTCTCATTCGCTTCCTGCGCGGCACGGAACAGCCGCGCGTTTTCGATCGCGATCGACGCAGGCGAAACGATTCCTTCGATCAACCGCTGATCGCGGGGCGTAAGGGCTCCTGATTGCGCGTGCGCGAAGAACATCGCGCCGGTGATGGCGCCGTTTCGGCGGCGCACCGGCACCACGAGCAGGCACTTCATTCCCGCGGACAGCGCGGCCGCGCAGATCAGCTGCGCCTCGTGACCGGGTGGCGGATGGGAGGTGTCCTGGAACCTCGCCGTGCCAAGCGCTGCGATCAGCCTTTCGCCATCGCATTCGCCAAGCGATTTGCCGAACCGGGTTGCCGCCGTCGTATGCGAACCCGCCACCTCGTGTAGCGGCTCTACGCTCAGCTGGTTTCGCGGCGCGTTACAGCAAAGTAACCCGAAGTCGGCATTGATGGCGCTCGTCGCCATCGAGATGACGCGCTGCATGAGCACCTGAAGATCCAGTTCGCCGGTGATGGCCTGCGCGATCCGGAAGAGTGAGTCGGCGGTGCGGGTTTCTTCGCGCAGTGCCTCGAGCGTTTTCTCGAGTTCCTCGTGTTCGCTGCGGAGTTTGGCATTGCGTGCGTACAGTTCCTCCGAGGCGATCATCATCGAGCGCTCAAACAACGCGCGCTCTTCGTCCACGTCGCCGTAGGTCCTGTCGATGGCTTCGATGAAGGTTGCCAGCTCCCTGGGAACCTGGTCGAGCGATCCGAAGCTGCGGCGAAGTTGTCGCGAGAGAAGCTTGTGCATGATCGAAGGCACCGGTTGGCAAATCAGACTTCGCTCAGCGTCGTGATCGTCATCGACTGATTATGAAGTGACGTCGCTGAAGTATGGTCGCTTGGGCAGATCTCGCCGTAGGAATAGAAGCCGGTGATCGCCGCGGATTGCAGTTCATCGGCAACCGCATCGACCTCCTCGTCGACCCGGTTTCGCAAGATCAGCTTCCGTCCCACGCAGCTCACGAGCAGGGCGAGTTGTGGGTGCCGTGCAGCGGGTTGAGAGGCACAACGACGCGCGGCGTCACTGGCGCCGTCGATCAGATCATCGATGCTGCTCTTCATCAGCCTCGCCGAATACCCCTCCGGCATATCCCCGGCGAAGGTCATCGATCCGGCCTTCTCATCGACGCCGAGGATCGTGCGGACGATCGGCTCACCGCCGCTCGCGGGCCAGATCGAGAGCGGAAAGAGCAAGGCACTCGACGGTAGTTGGTTGGCGTGGTGGCCCAAGTATTTTTTGTAGATGGTGAGCGCAGGTTCGCCATCGAGCTCAAAGAGAACGTTCCCGCGGGATCGCGTGATGACGCGCTGCGGGCCGAACGCGCTCCAGCCACCCCCCGAACCGTAGGCAACGCGAAGCCGCTCGCTTACCAGACCGACCGCGGCGACCGTTCCGCTGGTGCATTCCGTACCGTCGTAGACGAGTGTCCGTTGGAAGCGATCGCCATCGCCCGACAGCCCTCCAGTGATTCCGACGCCCGGCACGATGCAGGAGCTCAACCCCTTCGTGAGTTCGCTCCCGTTCACGCGCACGCCATCGCTGACGATCAGGACGTGTGAGAGTTGGGGACAGGCCAGCGCTCGTCCGAGTGCGATGCCGGCGTCGCGGCTGTTCGCGAACTGATCGAGCTGAACACGCGCTGCGCGGACCGTTGTGTGGTCGAATCGACACGCTGTGACCGCAAGGGAATCGTCGCGAACGCTGCGGCGGTGAATCTCGCCGGCCGTCGAGCAACCGAACAGGTGGGCCAGTGGGTATCGCGCGTGAAGTTCGCGAAGCAGTTCGCCGTTCGCCAGGCGGGAGGGCGATCCGAAGACGAACGCCAACTGCGCGTCCGCCATCGGTTCAATTTCGCCAAATGACCAGCCCTCCTCGCGCGTCCAAAGCGATTGCTCAATTTGCATAATTCGTTCCGTTTCGGCGTGCCAACAATGCCACCGCATTGCGTCTTTCGGATAGATCGGCAAAAAAACGCTGTAGGTTGGGTGCAGTCATTGGTTTAGAGACTATTTGTGAACTTTGAGCGAAGCCGCTCGTCGGCGTAGGGTCGACCTTCCTGACAATTATCGAACCTACGTTCGCTCGAATCGAAAACATGTCTAAGGTGTGGGCACGGCGATTTACCGAAGCGCACGGCGTTCTGCACCAAAATCGCCGAGAAAAGGAACCACCATGATCGAGTCACGTCGGAATCTCCTGAAATCAGCCCTGCCGGCTGCCGTCTTCGGCTCGGGCATCCTCTCATTCGATGCACTGCTCCGTGCCCAGGAAAAGGTTCCGGGCGCTGTCTCGGGATCCGGATATTTTGACCCATCCAACTTCTTCGCCGCTGGAAAATGGGTGCTGCCCAAGCTTCCTTACGGCTACGACGCACTCGAGCCGCATATCGATGCGCAGACGATGCAGATCCATCACACCAAGCATCACCAGGCGTACGTCGACAACCTGAACAAGGCCGTCGCGAAGATGAAGGAACTCGGCGCCGAGGCGGAGCCGAGCGCCGTCGAATCGTTGCAGCGCGACATCAGCTTCAACTTCGGTGGACATACGCTTCATTCGATTTTCTGGGGCGTCATGGGCAAGGATGAGAGCGGTAAAATGGGCGGCGAACCGACCGGCGCGATCGCCGAGAAGATCAACGCGGCGTTCGGCAGCTTCGCAGCGTTCAAGGGGTATTTCACCAAGGTCGCGACGAGTCTGAAAGGCTCCGGCTGGGCGGTGCTCGCGCATTCGCCGGTGAGCGACCAACTCGTGACCTACGCCGTGAAGGATCAGGATTCGACCCACGCGCCGGGAACGATGCCAATCCTCGCGATCGACGTTTGGGAACACGCGTACTATTTGAAGTACCAGAACAAGCGCGCGGACTATGTGAACGCGTGGTTCAACACGATCAACTGGACGTCGGTAGGCAAGTTCATTTTGCTGCACGAAGCGCGCTAAGCGAGTAACTTGCGCGGAATGGACGAGCAATTCACAGAGTCGCCCAGAATCTCCTCGCGGGTGAGTCCGTTTTCTGTGACGCGGACGGGAATACTCCTCATAGTGATCGGCCATATGCTCGCGTGTGTTGGCGTGCTCTGGCTTGCGCCGGGCGGCTGGCCCATCCTGTCGCCCGAGTTCGTTTCCTACCGCGCGTTGCCGGCGACGCTGGCTGTCTGGATCGTCATCTCACTCCTGCCGCGTCAAGATTCGCTCAGATCGATACTGATCGATTGCCTGGGCTATTTGTGGCTGTCGATGTGCGCGTTCAGCATCGCAATGTGGTCGAGTTCTTTTGCGCGACTTGCCTGTGTGTTCTTCGCCGCATTGATCGTGATGTGGATTGCTTCGCGTCATAGGCGAAGCTTGCTGAATTGGCGGACGCGTTCCGTGATGCTCACACTCTGTGTCGGCCTGGCGACCGCGCCGTTCCACTTACTTCGGTCGCCCGCTGCGACCACGAAACCCCTCGGTGTAGCGCTGCGCGAATCGCCGCCGCTGGTCTCGGTGCATTCGAGCGTCCGCATCGGCGAACTTGCGCGGCTCGATCCGACGCAGGCGAACGTGACATTCAGCATCGGCCGCCGATTCGTCCAGATCGAACCTGTGCTGACATTCTCGCAGCGCTCTCCGGACCGAACGTGGACGATATTCGCGCAGCGCAAGGCTCGGCGTCCGCCGGAGCGGACGTATCTGGGCTTGGCGTCGCAGAGCGCATCCGTCGTTGCACGCTATCGAGATCATGATGAAGACAAGGTCGTGGCCGACAGTGAGCTTGAGGTGAGTTCGATCGACGCCGGCGCGTTTTCGATCGATGCGACGTCCAAGCTCTGCCAAGACGTCTACTCTCATCTGAATACCTTTACGCAGATCACCCTCGCCGGGCACAAGCGATTGCGGATCGGCTTCTCGGCGATTCCGGATAAGCGATTCGACGTCACTCACGCGGAATATCCGTTGGGCGCGCCGGCGCGATTCGCGTTCCTCGGCGCCGATCATCGCCTGCACGTCGTCGAGGCGCAGAATGCCGAAAAGGGACCGTTCGTCGAACTCGGGTCTGGCGAGATGTCCGGCGAATTGACGATGGGATTCTTCGATGGGGACGAGCGACTATTCGAAATCACGATGAGCGACTGGGCCGCGCAGGCGAGCACCGCGCTCTCGCCGGCCGCCGGGTGGGGCGTGGCGCAGAATGCGATCGAGTTCGGCCTCTTGAGCGATGATCCGAAGTCGCCGCTGTCCATTTTCCTCACGCTGGCGGCGACCAGCGTCGGGCGCGGCTGGAGCAGCGTCGGTCACTCGGCCGGCGTGTATCGGAACCACATCATCGTCCGTTTGGCCGACAACAAATCTGAGTGATCTTCTCGTGCCGTTCGCACTTGTGCATTCGTCGGCTACCGTGGCCGCTATGTCGGAAGATGACCGCGAGCGCCTGGCCACCGAACTGAAGCGGGCGATGCGTTTCCTGAACGAGAAGAGACCGCGGCGGGTGAGGATCGACCCTCCGACGCGAGCGGTTCCGCCGGCCAGCGCGATGGCTCGCTCTTCGTCACCGGGCAAATCGATCTCCTTCACGCCCGCGCTGCTCGAAGCGGTCTTGACGGGCCACAAAACGCAGACGCGTCGGCCGATCCGTCCCGCGCCGATCACGATCGAAAGCGGCGTAGCGCTGGCCGAAAACGGAGAGGCGATCGCGCCGATCTATTTGCCCGCGGATCGATTGTGGCTGCGGGAGAAATGGGCGCGGCCGGGCAAGGATCCCGATTCCGGATTCGTCTATGCGCGCGATCAGCACGCCGGCGTGCGATGGAGATCATCGCGCTTCATGCCAGCGGCGGCGGCGAGGACGTTTCTGCGTGTGCAGCGCGTGACGCCGGCGCGGCTGATGTCGATCAGCCCGTCCGACGCGAAGCGCGAGGGTATCCGCGATCTACAGGACCCGATCGCGTCGTTCATCGAACTGTGGGATTCGATTTACGGGCAGGGAGAGTTCGCGGCGCGGAACGACCCGTGGGTGTGGGTCATCGAGTTTTCGGTTGAATGAAAAAACGCCCGCCGGGACATCGGTCCCGGCGGGCGTCGCCAGAAAGTGGGAAGAGGAGGGGCATGACGCGGAGCCCGGCCGGCTTTCGCCGCCACCGAACTCCCGTGCATCCAACGGCATTGATGTACGATTCAATTTCGAAGAGGCAAATGAATCCGTGCGCCATTCTCGGACGCCCCAAACGCGCTCAGGTCTTGAGACGATCCAGCAGGTAGATCGAGAGGATCAGGAAGATGAAGATCGGCGTGAACGCCATCAGCCCAGGCCAGTGCTGCGCGAGTGCGGGATTGGGCGGAGGCTGCCCGGCGAGGCTCTGGGTGACGAAGATCGTCGCCATGCACATTCCGACGAGAACGAATACCCGCGTCGCGGCGGTGCGGAGCTGCATCGGCTCGCGGGTGAGCACGCAAGGAATGGTGAGCAGCACGAGAATCACATTGAGTATGTAGTTCGCCCATCGCGCGTCGCGCACACGCATCAGGTCAAGCCGGCCGACTGTCGTGCGCATGGTCAACAACTGGTTGATGCGCGTGGTACTCAGGAGATCGACAAACTGGCCGCGGCTGACGAAGAGGGCGATCGTTTCAGGCGTGATGGTGGACTGATTGATCGCGGCGATCGCCTCCGGCACGCCGCGCGGGCCGCCGCCTTCGCTGATCACCGTCGACCTTCCGTTGTCCAGCTTCCAACTGTTCGCCGACGCATCGAAGGTGGCCTTATCGGCAGTAACGTGAACGATGCCGGCGTCGGAAATGTCGAAATGGTCGACGACGTCAAGCGTTGCCGGGTTTGTCGGTCGGGGCGGCGTGTAAGCGCCGGCAAATAGCAGGCCGTGTGGCCCGTCCGGCATGGCGCGAAGAACCCGGTTGTCGAGTCCCGATTCCATCTCGCCACGATCGCGCGTGAGTTCTTCGATCATGTGCGGGACGATGAACTCCTGATTCACAAACAGCAGCGCGTTGTTCACCACCAGCGCCGCCACGATGATCGGCGCCGCGACACGGCCCAGCGGAACGCCCGCCGCCAGTAGGGCGGCCAGCTCGTTGAACCGACTCATTCGCATAAGCGTGAACGCCGTCGCAACGACCGGAACGATTCCCGCGAGCGATGAAAACACCCGGAACGACTGGTGGCCGTAATAGATTGCGATGATCGAGACGGTCTGGAATATCGTGCTCGATTCGGAGTTTCCTGCCGCACTGCTCACCTGCACGAACTCGTCGAAGTTGAACACCATGTCGAGCACGACGTACAGACCCACGAGCACGAAGAGGCTGATGACATAGTTCTTTAGAAACGACATCAGCACGTATTTGTCGATGGTGCTGAGCAGCGGGCCGCGAAAGCCGCGTGAGCGGGGCGCGAGCGGCGCCATCTTCGGCCTTTGCGGTCCGCGCGCGCCGGAGCCGGTGGTTGTGAGATTGCCCGCCGGCGTCGTGAGGGCGTTGGGATTGGAACCGGGAATACGCATCAGGTTCGACTCAGCTTCAAATACAACCACATTCCCATCGCGCTCACCAGCGCAACACCCGACCAGAGTACCGTCACACCGAAGCGTAGTGGGTCATGAAAGTTCGGTCCGAAATCCTTGGGGACGGTCTCGCAGATGTGCTGACCGGTCACGATGAGCACGATCGAAATCAACGCCGGCCCGACACTTACCGCGAACGCCGAAACGAAGTTCCCGCTCTTAAACAGCATCCCGATGATCGCCCCCACCAAGGCCAACGTGAGGCAGCTGAGCGCGAAACTGAACCTTGCGTGCAGCTCCGACTCGATCTGGTTCTGCTGCTTGAAGATGTCAAGGCGAAGGGGCTTGAGCCGTTCTCTGGACGATGCGTTTTCCGCCTTCAAATACTCCAGCGCGGTGCGCTTGGACATCGCATCGATGTGGTGCGGCATCGGCATGGAGAGGTTCCACTGTTTACTCTGGAGCTCGGCAGGCTGGTCCTGGTACCAGAGTGTCGCGTCGCGGACTTCGATTTTCGGGTAGAGCATCGACTGAGCTGCCGACTCGACAGTGATGATCAGTTCACGCGCCTTTGCCCGGAACGGGATTGATCCTTTAGTGCAGGTCAGGTCAATCCCCGGCTCGTCGACGGTGCCGCGTGTGAGCACGATTCGGTTGCCGGTCTTCAGGTCGACGTCGGTGCCGCGCGCGATCGGAATCGTGTAGGTCACGGGCGCGTCGCCGTCGGTTCCCGAGAGGATCAGGGTCTGTCCCTTTCTGGCCATCTCACGAAGTTCCGCGGTATAAGCGGTGATCTGGTCAAGTTCGGCAAGCGCCTGGACGTGCTTGAGGATACGCTTGCTCTTATCGGGGTGGGCGCGCAGGTCGAGTAGCCGGCCGATATCCATGAACCGCGCCGTCTCTCGTACCGGCGAGGTAAGTACCTGCGGCCCGAATACGCTGGTTCCCACGCCCATGCTCACCAGCCGGCCCGATTCGAGGTCGCTGGCGCGAGGCACCTTCGTGCCGTTGTTGAGTTCGGCGTAAAGCAGGACGTCGCCGTCCGAATCGGTCGGCATGTCGATGTAGGCGGTGGCTGAGTTCGCCAGGAAGAAGTCGTTGGGGATCTTTGGCCCTGTCTTCTCCTTGCTCCGCTGGTAGGTCACGATCGCGACATTGGTCAATTCCACTGCCTGCCGGAGTGGCCGGGCGCGGTTGGGCTGAAGCACTTGCGCGCCTCGCGCGAATATCGTGATCGATTGCTCGTTCGAAGCGAGGTTGACCTGCTGTGTTCGGCTGATCTGATTCGCAACCAGCTGAGCCAGATTGGAATAGACGACTTTCTCTGCCTGCAGAAACGAGTGCGGCACGACGAAGCAGAGAAACGCGACACTGAGCAACGAAACGGTGATTCCGATGAAGAGGGCGGGCGTGAGGATCCGGGCGTAACTGATTCCGGCGGCGCGGCAGGCGGTGAGTTCGTTGTCGGCGCTGAGCCGGCCGTATACGAATGTCGTCGCGAAGAGCACCGCAACCGGCCAGGAATAGTTGGTCATCGCGGGCATGAAGTACATCAGCATCTGGCTGACCTGATTCAGGTCCAGCCCATGCTGCGTGAGCGGCCGAAGGAGACCGCCAAAACTCATGATGCCGGCGAGTGCGCCGCTCGCCAGCAGAAACACGCGAAGCAGATCCCTAAAGATGTAGAAGAAGAGGGTTCTCTGCATGCTGAATGCGACATCGTCGCGGATTGCGACATCCTTGTCGACGCGGGAATGCTACGAACAATCAGGTCGCTTGGAAAGCCGAGAGAGGAACCAGTCGATGGATCACGGCGTATTGAGATCGAGCGCGGCGATCACGTCGTACCTCACGGTCGGCGTACTACCCGATCCGGTGACGACGCCGAACTCCGAGTTCCAGTCCCACATCGTCCAGCCCATAGCGGAGGATTAGGCGGCGGCGCGGACGTCGGTGAGGTAGGCGTAGCGCGATGCGTCATCGACACTCGCGCCGTACACGCCGAACTCGTCGAGAATCATCGGCACGCGATTCCGCGCCGCCCACGCGCCGGCAAGATCCAGCCTCGATTCCACCTTGCCGCGATTCCATTGGTCCAGGCCATAATACCGAACGAGATCGACGATCGGCTCATAGGGCGTGCCCGTGTATTGGGACGCGAACGAGGCAGCCAGCGCGTTGGTCTGATCGAGGTTCGCCGGGAAGCTCAAGCCATTGATGAACTGCATCCCGGGAATTGCCCAACTCGCGCCTTGATGCGTGAAGACGAACGGCTCGTAGAAATGCAGGCCGTACACGATGTTGGTATCTCGGTAGGTCGACAGCTCGTTGAGCGCACCGGTGGTGCCGAAGATGTTCGCGCCGGCTCCGTAGTAGAGCGGCGTGGCGGTGATGATCGTATGTTTCGGTGCTGCCGACCGGATCGTCTGGACGAGCTGTTCCTGGATGGACTGCCAGAGCGTTCCGCCGCCCGGCGGTTCGTTGGTGGTCTGGATGAACGTGTAATTCGGGTCGAAGCCGCTGAGGTATTTCGAAAACGCCCAGGTATACGACTTGGCGGCGATCTGTGCGTCGCCGCCGGCAGTGAGCCAGTTCTGATGGTCGCCAAAAGGACAGACGATCACTCCCAGGCCTGCCGCTTCGAGCTTGAGAATCGCTGACTTCAATTCGCCGAGGTAAGTCGTGTTCAGACTGAAATGGTTCGCGTCGTTGAAGAAAAACTTCATGTCCACCGGCAGCCGGACGTGACCGAAGCCGAGTTTCGTGATCATCGCGATGTCGGCATCGTCGATGTAATGATCCATCGTCGATGCGACGTCGCCCCGAATATTCCAGAACCATTGCGGCAGGTTGACGCCCTTGCGGAGCTTTTCGAGGCGGGGCTGAGGCACTTCTGTTGAGAAGGATTTCAGTTCGATCTGGTACGAGGCGGCTTGGGCCGTCTTGGACTGAACTTTGACGAAGTACGACCGGCCACCGTCGATATACAGCGAGCCTCGCTTGGTTGTGGTGGTGAGGGTGTTGAGGAACGCATCCGTCACGCGGACTTTCACTCCGTCGCCCGACAAATTGCTGACCGTGATCTGCAGGCGTGAGTTCGCGCCGACTTTCACGCGGAAGTAGTCTCGATCGGTTGCCGAGTCGGCTGTTCCGCTCACAATATCGAGTTGAACTTTGCGTAGATCGACCGCAGTGGCGGTGCGGGTCACGTCGTTTGACTCAATTTCCGAGACGACGACGTTGGCGACGAAAAGCCGGCGCCGCTCGAGAGATTCAAACCATCCAAGGTTTTTGCGGCGACCTGATAACAGCATGATGACTTCCCGCCCGCATCTTATGAACGGCGCGCGTTTTCGCCATATTCTGCTAAAATGATTCGGGAATTCGTGCTTCCTGGGTCGCGCTCCTCGATGCGGGCGCGGCGTGAATGGAAGGGTCTGCGCGCCAAGTCATTCGTGTCGCGCCGGTTACGAGCCGTTGCCGCGCGCGGGCATCGGAATACAATCGCGCCCGGCGGCTGTTCCTTGGCCGCCAATCAGGAAGGATCCAGCATTCATGTCTCAAGAGCATCAAGTCCTGCGAACGATCGAATGGCGCAGCGTCTTCCCATTTACCCAATTGTTTCAAAGCTTCCGCGTCGCCATTCATCCAGCCAAGCTGGTGCTCGCGCTCCTGGCGATCCTCTTGGTCTATTGTGCCGGGCGAGCGCTCGACGCGATCGGCCCGGACCGATACGCGGCCGTCCCTGGTGAAATCGGCTGGCACGAATCGCATACGCCGCGCGCCACGTTCGTCGATCACGTGCAGGAAAGGCGAAAGGAGCTGCTCGACGAGCGGAAGCAGATCGAGGCATCGCTGCGCGCCGAAACGCTGCGCTTTGACCCAAAGCGTTCGCTCGAACAAGACCTTCCCGTCTCGAAACTCGAAAGCCTGCTTGCCGAGAGCCGGCAACGGGAAATCGATCGCATCAACGGCGTGTACAACGCGTCTGCAAAGCTCCCCAAGGATATCGACGCGCGCAACAACCAGATTCGCGCGACATACGACGATGCGGCACGAACCCATCAGCAGCTGTTGAGCACACGCCCACGCGGCGTCTTCGCGACCTTTCTCGACTATCAGATCGACCAGGTCGATTCGATTGCACGCGGCGTCTTCGAATGGAACTGGACCGGCGAGACCGGCGTCCTCGCCGGCCTGCAACGCTTCGTCTTTATCGCCCCCGGATGGGCGCTGGCGCGCCACCCGGTCCACGCGATCTTCATGACCTTTGCCGGACTATTCGTCTGGAGCATCTTCGGCGGTGCGATCGCACGCATCGCTGCGGTTCACGTCGCGCGCGACGAGAAAATCTCCGTCCGCCAGGCGCTGCGATTCAGCATCAGCAAGCTCATGAGCTTCTTCATGGCACCGCTCATGCCGCTGATCCTGATCTCGCTGGTGGCGCTCATCCTCGCGGCGCTCGGCTGGCTCAGCGAGTTGCGATTCGTCGGCGGCATCGTATCGATCGCGATCGGTCTGCTCTTCGTGCTGCTGATCGGCATTGGCGTGCTGGTGGCGTGTGCGGTAGTGGGAACGATCTGCGGCGCGGGGCTGATGTACCCGACAATCGCCGTCGAAGGATCGGACGCGTTCGATGCCGTCAGCCGCAGCTTCAGCTACGTCTTTGCCAGGCCGTGGAAGATCGCGATCTACACGTTCATCGGCATCGTCTATGCAGCGTTCACCTACGTGTTCCTGCGCTTCATGATCTTCCTGACGCTGTCGCTTCTGCACACCTTTCTGACGCTCTGGGCGCATGATGTCGGTCCGGATGGCACGGCGAGCATCGCAAATGCCTGGCGCGGCCCGAGCGGTCTCTTTAACCTGTATCAGCCGCCAGACCTTTTCAGCCTCACGTTCAGCGAGAGCATTGCCGCGTGGGCAGTCACGTTCTGGGCGTATCTCTTCATCGCGCTGCTCGGCGCGTACCTGCTGAGTTTCTTCGTTTCCGTCAATACGATTGCGTACTACCTGCTGCGGTATGACGTCGACGCGGCCGAGATCGATGATGTGTACCTTGAGCCGACGGAAGACGACTTCGAAGACGCACCGATCGACACGCCGATCACGCAGACGGTGGCGGTCGATGCCGGGACGCCTGAAGTGAAATCGGCGAAAGCGGAATCTGCGCCGACGAAGGTCGATTCCTCTTCGCCTCGAAGGGCGGATGTGACCGAGGCCGGGAAGCAAGAAGGGGCGGGCGATTCCGCGGGTCCTACGCCGCCGCCCGCGGGGGCTTGAGCGCGGATCTCCTTGCCGAATTGCATTCAGTCCTCCACGGCCGCGCGCGAGCGGACTCGTAGACGCATTGAATCGTCAACCCGTCGCATATCTCGGCCAATCTCGGAATGGCGGTTCATCACCGGCGTTCGGATCGAAGCCGGCAGATCAGAGAGATGTGATCCGGTCCCAGGATGCGCGCCTTCTGCAGAATCGCCTGAAGGAGTGGCGAAGGCCGATGCACCGCCGACGCGAAGGCACGCCGGAAATGGGGTCCCGGCCCAGGCGGTCCCGGTAGCCAGCAACGGCACTCGTCCCGATGATTGGCGTCCCTGGGCGCCAAAACGCTCCCCGCGTTGATCCATCCAAATACACTGTGCCGCCAAAATCAAGAATTCGGGCGAAGCATCGCAAAATTGACTGGATGCCAGTCACATCGCGTGTTAATATATTGTTCATATTGAGGCGGTTCGTAATTGTCCCTATCGGGAGTCGACCGCTCAATTCAGTCACTTCCAGCGGAGAAACATTATGTGGATCGGCCTTCGCTCTGTTCGCGTCGTTTCATTGGTATCGGCGGTTTCGTTCTCGAGTGCAGCCGCCCTTGCAGTTGAGTTCCCGACCTTGAATCTGAACTACAACCAGCAGATCTACGTCGCTCCACTTGTCGGCGGTCCCGCGGCGGCCTGGACTTCCGCCGGCAACATGCTCACCCGCAATGGCTCGCAGATTTACGAATACAGCCTCACTCAGAACGTAACGATCAACGGCACGAACCTGCACGGCACTATCGCGACGCACTCGCCTCCCGGACTCTCGGGCGGCGGATACGCAATGACCAACGCACCAGATGGACTGATTTATGTAAACACCGGCGGCGGACTGCAAAGCGTCAATCCGGCGAACTGGTCGCAGCCGGCGGTCAATCTCGGCGGGTTCCCCGGCGGCGGATTCAGCATCAACGCGCTCGCCAATGGAAAGATCGTCTATTCCAATACCGCGAACCCCAGCACGGTTTACCTCTATGACCCCATCTTCGCCACGCACACGCCGATCTACACGATGCCCGGGACCGTGAACGTCGATGACATCGAAACCGGCCCGGGCAACATCATCGCGCTCGCAGGCCAGACCGGGCCGCAGATCACCATCCTCAACCAGTCCGGCACGGTCCTCAACACATTTTCTACGCCACCCACCAGCTACCCCGATGGCCTTGCCTTCGGCAGCGGCACGGGTCCGCTGGGCAATTCCCTATACAGCAACAACAACGACGGATCGATCACCCGCTTTGATTTCCCGAATCCCGGTTACATGGGCACGCCCACCGTCACCTACATCGCCAAGGGGGCGGGCACGAATAACGTCAACGGCCCGGGCGCCTACGGCGACCTCGCCGCGGTCGGACCCGACTGCGCGTTCTACGTCTACAACGGCCCGAACGGCGGCGCGAACTTCTCGGCACTCGCCGGCACGCGCTGGGATGACGGAACGCTGACGATGGACGGTAGCATTACCCGAATCGCGATGATCGACCCGCTGACCGGCCAAGAAGCCTGCGGCTTCTATTCACAACTCGAACCGGAACCCGCAAGCCTGGGCACCCTCGTGTTCGGCGCAGCGCTTCTGCGTCGGTCACGCCGTGCTTGAGCCAATCGGAATATGCCGAATCAACGCCTTCCCCAGCATTGCTGCGTTCGCGGAAAAAGCGAAACGGTTTGACAATTGGCCACGAGCCTCTACAAGGCGCTCGTGGCCAAATCGTCTCACCAGTCGCCGATCAAGCCGATCTATGCCGTCGTCGGCGACGACGTGTTTCTCCAACTCGAAGCAGTTCGGGGTGTTCTTGCGCAGATGCCTGCCGATGCGCAGCGCATCGATCTCGATGGCGAAACCGCCAAGCTCGCCGACACCCTGGATGAGCTGCGCTCCTTCAGCATGTTCGGCGGCCACAAGCTGGTCGTGATTCGCAGTGCGGACGACTTCATCAGCAAGTTCCGCGAGCAACTGGAAGCGTACGTCGCCAAGCCGAGCGACTCTGGTACGTTGCTGCTCCGTGTGAGTTCACTGCCGAGCAATCAGCGGATTCACAAGGCCATCGCAAAGGTGGGAGAGGTCATCAAGTGCGAGCCGCCGAAGCCGAATGAGATTCCCGGCTGGATCGTCCGGCGCGCGGCGAGCGAACATCAGCTGAAGGTGACCGGCGAAGCGGCGAACGTGCTGTCGGACCTCATCGGTGCCGACCTCGGCCGGCTTGATAATGAACTGGCGAAGCTGGCGCTGCAGGTCGAAGACGGCACTCTCAAGCCGGAGGATATCTCCATCTCCGTCGTCTTCCAGCGCGAACAGCAGATGTGGGAGATGACCGACGCGCTCACGCTCGGCAAGCCGGATGAAGCGGTGAAGCGCTGGCGGCATCTGCTCGCGAGCGATCCGAGCAGCGAGTTTCGTGCCGTCACCTGGCTCGGCTTGTGGCTCGAGAAGGCCACCAAGGCGCTGGCGATGAAGAAGCTGAAAATGAACGGTTTTACGATCGCCAAAGAGTTGAAGATCTGGCCGGCAGCGAACGCGGACAAGCTGCTCGTCACCGTAGAGAGGCTCGGGGAGCGCAAGCTGCGTGACGCCGTGGACAGGCTGCTCGACGTCGATCGAAAAAATAAAAGTGGTCTGGGAGATCCCGCGACCAACGTAGAGAATTTCCTGCTCACGATGGCTCTTTGACTCGAAGGGCGCCAAGTGTTCGAACGCTTCGGCGCCGATTTCTTAAACGCGCCGCGACGGCATTCAAGCCTGTAACGGCTGTAGCGCGGGTGACGACATAACGCCGGCCGTTTCACCCGAAATCGAGCCCGATTTTGAAACGCCCGCACAAAAAAAGAATCGTAGAGTTTTTTGGCGTAACGATTGTGGACCGTGCGCATCTTATAGGTGTACGACGCAAGCATAGTGGCCGGTGACGCAGGCCACGGGCCCGAAGATGATCCGGCCCCTGAACGATCCTCCTATCCCCCCTGAGCGGCGGCGTGGTCTTCCCCCCACGCCGCCGTTTTTTTATTCGCGTGAATCACTAGACTCTCCGGCTCGCAAGCCGCACTCATTTCATTGCGGATTGGGAGGAGCCTCATGTCGAGCGTAAACGTTTGCCTGATCGGTCAGAAATTCATGGGCCGCGCCCACAGCAATGCCTACCTGAAGGCGGGGAAGTTTTTCGACCTGCCGAAAAACCCGGCGATGCACACCATCGTCGCCCGCAACCTCCCCGAACTTAAAGCGTTTGCGGCCCGCTGGGGCTGGATGCGGCCGACGGACGACTGGAAGACGGCCGTCACCGATCCGGAGATCGATCTCGTCGACGTCACCACGCCCAACAACAAGCACATGGAGTTCGTCCTCGCAGCGCTCAAGGCAGGCAAGCACGTCGCGTGCGAAAAGCCGCTCGCGGCGACATTGAGTGACGCCCGGAAGATGCGCGATGCAGCACGCAAAGCCAAGAAATCAAAAACGTTCGTCTGGTACAACTATCGCCGCGTGCCGGCAGTCGGGACGGCCTATCGACTCGCCAAGGAAGGGCGGCTCGGGCGCATCTACCACGTCCGCGCGTTCTACCTCCAGGGCTGGGCGAGTTCGCCAGACATCCCGCTCATCTGGCGCTTTGACAAGGAACAGGCCGGCTCGGGCTCGCTCGGCGATCTCGGCGCGCACGTGATCGACATGGCCCGCTTCATCACCGGCGATGAGTTCGAAACCGTCACCGGCGCGCTCAGCGAGACGTTCATCAAGGAACGCACGATCCCGTCCGGCGAAGGCGGTGCCGGCATCGCCAGCGGCGCAAAGGGAACAGGCAAGAAGGGCAAAGTGACCGTCGACGATGCGATCCTCGCCATCGGTCGAATGAAAGGCGGGGCGGTCTTTAGCCTCGAAGCCACGCGTTTCGCGACCGGCCGCGAGAACAGGAACGGCGTCGAGATCAACGGCGAGAAGGGTTCGCTCTTTTTCGACTTCGAAGACCTGAACAACCTCTACTACTTCGACGCGACGGCCCCGCGCGTCGTGCAGGGCTGGACAAAAATCCAGGCCAGCGTGCCGGGCGTGCACCCGTATCAGGGCGCGTACTGGCCGACGAGCCACCCGCTCGGCTACGAGCACGCGTTCGTGAACCAGGCGGTCGACATGCTCCGCGTCATCGGCGGCCAGGAACCGGAAGTTCCGATCCCCGATTTCGACGACGCGTACGAGACCCAGCGCGTGCTGGAAGCGGTTGAGAAGTCGGCGCGGACGGGGAAGAGCGTGAAGCTGAGCACGATCAAGTGACGCGAATGACCAAACCTCAATGACCCATAAATGCCGAGGCAGCAATATCGAAAAGTGATCGGCTTTGGGGTTTGGGCGTTGGAGCTTTGTTGGTCATTTGGATTTGGTCATTTACGCTTCGTCCATGACCGACAACACCCGCTGGATCGTCTATGCGCTGCTCGGTGCCGTTTTCGCCGCGCTCGTTCAGATCACGAGTAAGAAGGCGTTCAACGTCACCAAGATCGACTCGGCCACCGTCAACCTGATCCGTGTCGCTGTGGCCATGGCCTTCTTTTCAGTCGTGATCGGCTACGAGACCTGGATCGAGAAGTCGCGGCAACTCGTCGGCGTCATCGATCGGCCGATGAAAGTCGCGGTCGGGTGGGTCGTTGCCTCGGGTATCGCCGGCGCGCTCTCGTGGCATTACGGCTACAAGGCTTTGAAACTTGCCGATGTCAGCCAGACTTACCCGCTCGACAAGCTCAGCGTCGCACTGGGCGTGATCCTCGCGGTGATCTTTCTCCACGAACGTCCCAGCGGATGGAACTGGATCGGTATTGGGCTCATGGTGCTGGGCGCGTATTGCGTGATGGTGCCGCACGGCCAAAGCCTGAACTGGCTCTGGAGCGGCAAGGCCAAGTAATCGTGTGGCCAACGGGCAGTTGGGCCGCGTTCTCACGCAGGTTCATGGCATCGGCAGGTCCGCCTGAACGAGTTTGCGGTCGCCGAGATCCAGAATCCGAGAAGTGTAGACTTTGATGACCGGCTCATCGCTGCCGCTGTCGCGTAGCGCACCGGTGATGACGTCGAACGCCCAGCCGTGCAGCGGGCAGACCGCGCAGCCGTCGTCGATCCATCCGGCCGACATTGCGCCGCCAGCGTGGGGGCAGCGTTCGTCCATCACGAAGATGTGACCATTTTGCAGAAAGACCGCCAGTTCGTAGCCGTCGACCGAGACGGGTTTGCCCATCCCTTCGGTCAGATCCACAAGTTCGCACAGGCTGGTCCATCGCATCCGCCGACTGTCGCCACTTCGGCCCTGCATTTCAATCGGGCGAATCAACCGGCGCGCAGGAGGCGCGGCAGCCGCCAGCGGCTCGTGGGTGACTGCGCGTGGCGCTTGCGTTCGCCATAGGCGCGAAGAACGTCACCTCGCGTGAGCATTGCAACCACACGCCGCGGCATCTGGCGTGTCACAACCGGTAGTCGACCAATGGCGTGAAGTGCGAGCAGATCGATCGCCTCGCGGAGGGACTGGTCGTTGAAAGCGATGATGGGCGCCCGACGTATGACCTGCGCGATCCGCATCTCGGGACCGTGTGCCGCACTGAGCAGATCCCTGCGTGTCACGACGCCCAGCAATGTGCCGTCCGTATCGACAACCGGATAGCCTTGGTGGGACGCGTCTGCTGTCAGCGAGTCCATCCAGGCGCGCGTGCTTTTGATCGTCTGGTCCGGACTCAGTGAAACGAGCGATCGGCTCGCGACTTCCAGGACCTGGATGCGGTCCAGTTCGTCGGCGTGATATTCGTCCGGGACGCGTACGCCTCGCCGGGCGATTTTCTCGGTCATGATCGAGTTCCGCATCAACAGTGCCGACACGAGGTAGGAGACGGCACAGCCTCCCAGCAGCGGCATGAGCCCCAGCGGCTGAAGCGTGGTCTCGAAGGCAAACACCGCCGACGCCAGGAGCGCGCGGGATGCGCCGGCGAAAATCGCCGCCATGCCAACCAAAGCGGCGATCCGCACGTCGATGTGTGCGCCCGGGACGACGTGAGCGATGAGCAAGCCCATCAGCGCACCCAGTGAGCCCCCGATGGTGAACAACGGCGCCAGCGTTCCGCCGGAGGTGCCGCTGCCCAGCGCCATGGACAAGGAGATGAACTTCCAGACGCACAGGCTTACGATCGCGGCAACGCCGAGCTCATTGGAGAGGACGTCGCTGATGTTGCTGTAACCCACGCCGAGCGTGCGCGGGTTGATCCAGCCGACGACGCCGACCGCGACTCCGCCGATCGCCGGCCACCACATCCAGTGGACGGGGAGGTGCTCGAAGCCATCTTCGATCAGGTAAACGGCGCGCGTCACGAGCATCGAGAGCACGCCCATGGCGGCACCGATGAGGATGTAGCATGCCATGGCGATCCCTCCGGGCTGCACGAGGTCTGGCATGGCAAAGACAGGAGCCATCCCCTCGTGGCTGGCGCGGATGGCGGCCGCGGTCACGGCGGCACAGGCGACCGGAATGAGCGATCGTGGTCGAAACTCAAACAGCAGCAGTTCGACCGCAAGCAGCGTCGCCGATACAGGCGCGCCGAAGATCGCCGACATGCCGGCAGCGGCGCCTGCGGCGAGAAGCGTCTTGCGCTCGGCGGCGTTGATATGCAGCGCCTGTCCCAGGAGCGAGCCGAGCGCGCCCCCGGTGGCAATGATCGGACCTTCAGCGCCGAACGGGCCGCCCGTGCCGATGGCGATCGCCGACGAGACCGGCTTAAGCCAGGTCATGCGCGCCGGGATTCGGCTCTGGTTGAGCAGGATCTGTTCCATCGCCTCGGGAATGCCGTGGCCACGAATCGCGTGTGACCCGTAACGCGCCATGACGCCGACGATCAGTCCGCCGATGACAGGCACGAGAATGATCCACGCGCCCCAATGTGACGTCGTTGGCACGGCCTCGGGATCGAAGGAGAAGCGGCCTTCAAACGCCAGATGGGTGACGAAGCCGATCAGGTGCACGAGAATCCACGCGACGCCGGCACCCAGTGCGCCCAGGAAAACCGCCAGCGCGCAGAGCCAGACAACGCGGCGGTCGATTGGGAGGTTTTTGGTCGCCAGATGCTCATTTCGAAGCGTGGGTGCGAGTGCGGGCGCGACGGGCAGCCCGCCTGCCGGGGACGCGTCTTGCAGGTCGTCTTTGGTGCTGCCGCTCATGATTGGCTCCGGATCTGTTTCGATGAGTTAGACGGTTCGAAGAACATGGCGTGTTCGTGATGTGCCAGGTCGGCGGCATGTACCCATTTCTCGAGCAGGCCGGCCAGCGTCTCGAGTTCAGCGGTCCCGAACGATTCCAACGCCCGCAGCAACCCCGCCTGCACGAGCTCGGGCGCCAAAGCCAGCCGACGCATTCCCAGCGGCGTGATGCTCACGACGACCGCCCGTCGATCTTCCTTCGCGCCGCGCCGGCGGACGAGCCGGGCCCGCTCGAGCTTGGAGACGATTTCCGACACGGAACTCTGGTGCGTCATTGTCCGGCCAGCCAGCGTGTTGATCGTCGCCTCGCCGGCCTCGTGGAGTTTGCTCAGGACAAACAGCTGTGCCGTGGAGATGCCGGCCTTGCTCCGGGACTCCTTCGCGCCGGTGCGCAGGGCCTGCACCAGTCGACGTAAGTGGTTGAAAATGGCCTGAGAATGCTCCTGAGCCGGACCAGGTATATGGGTTCCCATAGATCGGGACACCTTACGCGGTTAGGGATTCTGCGGCAATGACCGATCTTTGCCCGTCAGTCGCGATCGACCTGGCCGGTAGTGGGAAGGGTCGCTTTGCGCGGGAATCGAAACTGCTCTGCGGGGCCAACCGGTTGCAGATTCCTCGAAATGCCTTACAAAACACCCCTTCAACACCCGCATATCGCGGAAAGAGGATCAACGCATCATGGCAGACAAAGGCGTATCAACCGACTCCCTGGCAATCGAAACCAAATCGACTTACGCGGGCAAGAAGTTTCGCATCGCGATGATCGGCTGCGGCGGCATCGCGCAGACTCACATGGCCGCGCTGAAGCAGTTCCCCGACGTCGAAGTCGTGGCCGGCGTAGACATCCTTCAGGAACGGCTGGACAACTTTCAGGAGAAGTGGGGCGTCACCAAGCTCTACAAGGACTGGAAGACGATGCTCAAGGACGTTCAGCCGGACGCGGTCGACGTCTGCACGCCCAACGGAGTTCACGCGCAGCCGGTGATCGATTCGCTCAATGCCGGCGCGCACGCCATCGTCGAAAAGCCAATGGCTATGAATCCGGCCGAATGCGAGAAGATGCTCGCGGCCGCCAAGAAGAACAACAAGAAGCTTAGTGTCGGCTTCCAGTTCCGCTATCACCCCAATACACAGTTTCTCAAGCGTCACGCCGATGCCGGCACTTTCGGCGACATCATGTTCGCGCGGTGCCAGGCACTACGCCGTCGCGGCATCCCGAACTGGGGCGTCTTCGGACAGAAGCACCTGCAGGGCGGCGGACCAATGATCGACATCGGTGTGCACATCATCGAGATGACGCACTATGTGATGGGTAACCCCAAGCCCGTCGCCGTCACCGGCAACGTCTGGACGCACATGGGCAACAAGCCCAGCGAGGTCATCAGCCAGTGGCCGAATTGGGATTACAAGACGTATACCGTCGAAGATCTCGCGATCGGCCACGTGCGCTTCGAGAACGGCGCCGTGATGCACATCGAGGCGAGCTTCGTCAACCACATCAAGGAAGACGTCTGGAACTTCCAGCTCATGGGCACCAAGGGAGGTTGCACCTGGGATCCGCCGATGGTCTTCCACGATCAGGCGGGCTCGATGACCAACAGTTCGCCGGGCTTCCTGCCGAACAATGGCGACTTCCCCGCGATGTTCAAGGTCAAGCTCCGCAACTGGGTCGACGGCTGCACTACCGGCAGCGAACTCACCGCGCCGGGACAGGCGGGACTGGACGTGCAGAAAATCCTCGACGGCGTTTACCGCTCGGCGGAAGCGGGCGGCAAAGAAGTCGCGATCAAGTAAATCTCGGCTCGGCGCTCTGCAATGGGCGGTCGGCGGGACGCTGCCGGCGGCATGTATAGCCGGCGGCCGCAGACTGCCGTCCGCCCTCTCGTCTGGATGAAAGGGAAACTATGTCACTGCGATTCGGAATCATCGGCTGCGGCGCGATCGGCCAGCGTCGGCACATCCCGGAGTGTCACGCGAACCCGCATACGGAAATCGTTGCGCTGTGTGATGTGAATGCCGATCGCGTGAAGGTCATTGCCGGAAAATACGATGTGAAGAACACTTACACCGATTACCGGCAGATGCTCAAGAAAGAGCAGCTGGATGCGGTGGTGGTCGGCACACCGAATGCCACGCACGCGCCGATGGCAATCGCCGCGATCGATGCCGGCAATCACGTGCTGGTCGAAAAGCCCATGGCGGCGACGCTCAAGGAAGCGGCGGCGATGATCGACGCGGCCAAACGGAACAAGAAGTTCCTGATGGTCGGCCAGAACCAGCGGCTCATGTCCCCGCACGTGAAAGCGAAACAGATCCTCTCGCGCGGCTCGCTCGGCAAGGCGATCAACTTCCAGACCACCTTCAAGCACGGCGGCCCGGACGGTTGGAGCGTCGACGGCGGCAAGAGCTGGTTCTTCCGCAAAAAGGAAGCCGTCATGGGAGTATGCGGCGACCTGGGCGTCCACAAGATCGATCTCATGCGCTTCCTCCTCGGCCAGGAAATTGTAGAAGTGAACGGCTTCGTCGACACGCTCAGCAAAACCTACCCCGGCACGAGTAGGAAGATCGACGTCGATGACACCGCGTTCCTCTCGGTGAAAACGGATAAGGGCGTCATCGGCACCATCAACATCAGCTGGACGAACTACGGTCGATTTGAAGACAACGGCACCATCATTTACTGCGAGGAAGGCGTCATCCTCATCGGCACCGACCCGCAGTTCGGCGTCGTCGTCAACTATGCCGACGGCACGAAGGAGTTTCACAAGACCGGCGCCATCGCGACCAACGACAAGCAGGTCGGCAGCGGCGTGATGGACATGTTCGTCGACGGAATCCGCAAGAACAAAGCCCCGAGCATCGACGGCGTCGAAGGATACAAGTCTCTCGCGGTCATCCTCGCAGCGCTCGAATCGTCGAAGACCGGCAAGACGGTTCGTCCGAAGCTGTCGTGACTTCGTGGTTCAAATTCGTATTTTCAGGCGAATGCGAATCACCGTTCTCCGTGGCGGCCCCAGCAACGAGCGTGAAGTCTCCCTCAAGAGCGGCGCGGCCGTCGCGGAAGCGCTGCGTAAGGCCGGGCACGACGTCTTCGAATCCGACATCTCACCGACAGATCTTTCCGGTCTGGATCATCCGTGCGACGTCGTCTTTCCCGTCCTTCACGGCGCGTTCGGCGAAGACGGTCAACTCCAAGAAATCCTCGAAGCACGGAAGCTGAAATTCGTCGGCTCCGATTCAAAGTCGTCCAAGATCGCGATCGACAAGCTCGAAACCAAGCGCCGCTGGCAGACGGTCGGCCTGCCGACGCCCGCGTTTCATGTTGCGACGCGATCCGATCCATCACTCGGCCCGGTCGGCGCACCCTGCGTCGTGAAGGCACTCTGCTCGGGCAGCAGCGTCGGCGTATTCGTTTGCAGGACTTCCGATGAAGCGGTCGTCCGCGTGAAAGAGCTCCTCGCAAGCGACGACCGCGTCCTCGTCGAGCAATTCATCGCCGGTACCGAGATCACCGTCGGCATGTTCGAGGAGCGGCCGCTGCCGCCGATCAAGATCGTGTATGAACAGGGATACTTCGACTACGAAGCAAAGTATTCTGCGAACGGCGCCGGCCATTCGTTCGACACCGGATTGTCGATCGAACTTGTTCGCAAGATCCAGGCCGATGTGGTGAAAGGCCATCAACTCATCGGCTGTCGGGACCTCTCGCGCACGGACGTGATGATCGACGCGGCCGGCAAGCACTACCTGATCGAGATCAACACGCTCCCCGGTTTCACGGCGCGTTCACTTCTTCCCGAGGCGGCAGCAAAAGCGGGTTGGGATTTTGTCACACTCGTCGATCGGCTCGCATGGCACGCGTTCGAACGAAACGTCTGACCTCAGAACATCGGTTTCGGCCGCCGAGGCACGTCGCCAGACTCGTGTTCCTCGCCGTGCGCGGCGGCCACGATCGTGTTGTTCAGATAGTGGATCAGCGGCGCAATCACCTTGAAGTGCCGGACGATCTCTCGGGTGATATTCGGCGTCAGCGCGAGCTTCGGGTCGAGATCGACGTAGAAGTAGAACTGCTTGAGCCTGAGCAGGTCGGCCGCCGGATCGGTCGGGTCAAATCCTTTCGGGACTTTCGCGAACGACTGCGACGTCGGCTTGCCGAACAACTTCACGAGCGATTTGTCGCCGATGATTTTCCGGAACGGTTTGGGATTCTCGCAGAACGCGGCGCGCAGCGCCTTGAGCTCGTCCGGCCCCGGCATGTAGATGCCGCCGGCAATGCAGACTTCCTTCGCGCTCACGTGGAAGTAGAAGCCGGCGCCCAGGTTCTTGGTGATCTGCGGGTGCTGGAATTGCGCGCCGAGGTGCGTCTTGTACGGCGTCTTGTCTTTGCTGAATCGTGTGTCGCGATAGATGCGATAGAGCTGCTTCTTCGGCTCGCGCACGTAGTCGCCGGCGATGTTCTTCATCGCTTCGCCAACGGCGGCGACGAGATCGAGCATCGGTGTCTCGACGAACTCGACATAACTTTTTTTGTTCGCGGCGAACCAGTCGCGATCGTTGTGCTTCGCGAGTTGGCGGAAGAACGTGAGCGCCTTGGAGGAAAAGCCCGGGAAAGTCACTTTGCTCATGCGAGAGAGGTTAACCACGAAACCACCAAGTCACGAAGCTGCAACTTGGCGCCCGCGACTGAGATCAGCGAAATGGATGAATGGACAAAGGTTGCACAGATTCCACAGATTGAAACCAGGAAGGCCAGTGTCGACTTCTGAATACACGTATTTTGCAGAGCTCTGGTCCATCCGGGAGTGACGAGCCACCACCGTCCGACTTGGAGACGTCGAGAGATACCTTCGTGTCTTCGTGGTTCAATCAAGTCTTGGACTTGAGCTTCTCGATCTCCGCCTCGAGCGCGCGGACCGTCTTGATCAGCTCCGGGAGCTTATGAATCGCGGCCTGCTCGCGAAGCCATTGCTTGTGGGGAGTCCCGACGTAACCGGCGAGGATTTCGCCGGGGCTCGTGTCGCTGCCGATTCCGCCTCGTGCGGCCACCATTGTTCCGTCGGCGATCTTCACGTGATCGCGAGCGGCCGATCCACCGCCCATCACCACGCCATTGCCGAGCACGGTCGAGCCGGCAACGCCAACCTGGCCGCAGAGGATGCAGTGCGCGCCGGTCTTCACGTTGTGGCCGACTTGCACGAGGTTGTCGATCTTGGTTCCGCGGCCGATGCGGGTCTGGCCGAACTTGGCGCGGTCGATGCACGTGCACGAGCCGATCTCGACATCGTCTTCGATCACGACGGTGCCGATCTGCGGGATCTTCACGTGCTCCTTGCCGTTCCACCGATAGCCGAAGCCGTCGGTTCCGAGCACCGAGCCGGCGTGGATGGTGACGCGATTTCCGACCTCGACGAACTCGCGGAGCACGACGTTGGAGTGGAAGACACAATCATGGCCGACCACGCAGCCCTGATCGATGACGACGTTGGCGCGCAGGACCGTGCGGTCGCCGATCCGAGCGCCGCTGGCGACACAAACGTTCGGGCCGATCGAGACATCTTGCCCGAACTGGACGCCTGGCGCGATGACGGCGGTCGGATGAATGCCCGGGGCGGAAGGAGTAAGGCGCGGGGCCATCAGCTCCAGAACCTTGCCGATCGCAAGCTCAGAGTCGGCGACGCGGATGATCATCGCCGGAGTGACCGGGAGCGTGAGCGCGTGAGGGGCGATGACGACGCACGCCTTGCTGGTGGCGAATCGTTCTACGAAGCGGTCGGAGCCGATGTAAGAGAGGTCGTCTTCGCGCGCCTCTTCGAGGTTGGCGACCCGGGCGATGGCGCGGTCGGTGGCCGGATCGATTTCAACGCCCAGCACGCGGGCGATATCGCTGAGCTTGTGCATTCGGCGGATTATCGTGCAGATTTCCGGGCCGAAATCAAAAGCAGCCGCCCACGGCGCGGGCCATGGGCGGTGAAATGCCGGTTGTGTGAGATCCGCGTCGGAATCACTGACCGCTGGCGTGGGCGGCATCGAGCGCGGTGATCACGTCGTTGGTGATGTCGAGTTCGGGCGCGACGAACAGGATGTTGCGCGAGAGCATGAGGTTCGTCGCCTGATCCGGGTTGAGCTTCTCCCAGTTGTCGTCGGAGAGTTCGGGCGGCGTCACCTGGGCGACGACGAGCTGAACCTGCTTCTGCTGGGCGATCACCTTCACCTGGGCAACGATCTTCTCGAGCAGCGCTTTCACGGTTCGCTTCTGGTCGCGAATGATGTCCTGCTGGGCGAGCTGTCCGAGCACCTGCGCCTCGGCGACGACCTTCAACAGGTCGCTGTTGGCGCGATCGTATTCAGGCGAGCCGGCCTTGAACTGGTCGCGCTGGGCCTGCAGATCCTTGGCTTTGCCCTGGAGTGAGGACTGCTGTTTCTGGGCGTCTTCGACCTTCGCCTTGATCTTGCCTTCGAACTCCTTGAACTCTTTGGTTTCGGAGAGGATTCGCTGCGTATTGGCGACCGCGATCTTCTGAGCCTGGGCGAAGCTGGGGATCGCGAACACCGCAACAAGCGCGGTCATGGCGATGAACTTGGAGGCGAGTTTCATTCTGTGGTTCCTTTTCATAAATGGTCCGGCGATATTCTGACGGGTTTGACACCGCGATTCAAACAACGCGAGTCAGAATGTCCCCAAAACCGCGTTACGGGACGAAACCGAGCGAGAAGCTGATGAGCTGTGTGTCGTCCTGATCGTCCTTGGTGAGCGGATAGGCAAAATCGATGGCAATGGGGACCTGGCCCATCAGTGGCAGGGTGATGCGCACACCGGCGCCGACGGATGAACGGATCGTGCCGAGCGAAGCATCGCTTTCGACGGTGCCGACGTCGGTAAAGACAACGCCGCGGAGCTGATCGGAAACGAGCGGGAAGCTCATTTCGGCGGAGCCGGTGAGCGAGAAGTCGCCGCCGACACGGTCTTCATCCGGTCCTGAGCGCGGGCTGATGCCGCGGAACGTGAAGCCGCGAACGCTGCCGATGCCGCCTCCGTAAAACCGTTCGAAGAATGGTGAGCCGCCGGTGATGTAGCCGGCATCGGCATGCAGCGCCAGTACCGTTTTGCGGTCGATCAGGTCGGCGTGCAGCTCGTGGTAGTAATCGAAGCTGGCGGTGAACTTCTGGAACGTGTAATCGCCGCCGAGCGCGCCGACCGATTCCCAGGTGAGCTGGCTGGTGGTTCCGTGATAGGGGAGCGGGCCGGGATTGGTGGTGTCGCGCTTGGCGGAGATGCTCAAGCTCGACAGGAAGTGTTGGCCGGCCTCGTCAAGGATTTCGAATGCGCGGGCGGGTTCATCGTCGATGCTGTAGATATTGATCGATTCGCCGCGTAGGCCGACCGAGCCGGAGTAGACATCATTGAAACGGTGTCCGAGCGTAGCGCGGCCGCCGAAGCGTTGATCGAGGTAATCTTCGCGTCGTCGATCGCGCAGGTAGGCTTCGCCGGTGAACGAGTAGGGCTGATCCAGGATGTACGGGTCGGTCCATCGGATGGAGGCGTTGGTCGACACCGTGCCGGGTTCAAAGGAGGCGCGGAAGTTCTGTCCCGCGCCGACGAACGCCGTTTCGTCAAACACGTCTCGCAGGCTGGTGGGCCAGTTGGTGATGTCGAAGTTCCGCTGCGTGTAGGTGATGTTGCCGCTGATGCCGCCGTTGCTGTTGACGCCGGCGCCGAAGGTGAGCGTGGCCGTCTTGCTTTCTTCGACTTCGACAATCAGGTCGCGCTCTTCGGGCTTATCGCCCACGGGCGTAACCTTGACTCGATCGAACAGGCCGATCGAGCGGAGTCTTGCCGTCGCGTCGCGAATCGTCGTTGCGTCGAACAGGGTGCCCGGGGCGAAGTTGCGGAACTCGCGCAGGACGACCTTGTCCTGGGTGCGCGTATTCCCCGCGACCTGGATCGCGCCGAGCTTGAAGGGCTTGCCCTCGTCGATGCTGTAAACAAGTTCGATGGTGCCCGGCGTCGAGCGGAACCGCTGGCTCGGCTCGATGCGAAGGTAATCCGGGTCTGGGCTGCCCTGGTCGGCGACGATGTACCCGAACGGCGCGTAGGCATCGACCAGCCGCTTCATGTCGGCATCGCGCAGCTCGCGGTCAAATGGCATCCCTTCGCTGAGCTTGAGTTTCTCTTTGAGCTGTGCCTCGGTGAGATTGGTGTTTCCCTGAAAGCTGATCTTCTCGATGACGTAGCGCGGGCCTTCGTCAACGAGGAACTCCACCTGTGCCTCGGACTGATCCGCCGAGAAGAGCACGCGCCGGCCGACGCGGCAGTCGAAATAGCCCTTGCTGCGATAGAAGTCGCGAACCGAGGCGACATCGTCATCCAGCGCTTCTTCATTCAGCGTGCCGGGGCGGGCGATGGGGATCCACGTGCGCGCCTGGATGTGCTTCTTGAGCGCCGTCTCGTTGAACGACTTGTTGCCGATGAAATCGATGTTGCGGATCCTGACGTTCGGGCCCTCGCTGATGATGAACACCAGCTCGCCCTTGTTCGAGAGGGCATCCGCATCGACGGTGACGCTGGTCAGCGGGTAATTCTTGGTCTGGTACATCTGCTGGATGGCGCGCTTGGCCAGCGAGATGCGGAAGTTGTCGATTGACTCGTTCGGACGGATGGTGATCGAGCTCGAAAGCACCGAGGTATCGATCGCGACGTTGCCTCGAAACGCGATCGATTTGATCGTCTTCTGCTCGGTGACGATAAACGCGACCACGACGCCGGTCTGCGTCGGCTGGACCTGCGCCTCGACGTTGCCGAAGCGGCGTAGCTCGTAGATGCGCTGGTAGTCGTCTTGGACGGTGGCGGGATCCAGCGCATCGCCGACGCGGGTTCGCACGAGATTGAGAATTGTCCCGGTGGGAATCGTCTGGTTGCCACGTACCTCGATGCGCTCCACCGTGCGCCCGGCCAGGCCGGATGCAATATTCACCTCGGTCTTGGGCGGCAAAACTTGGGCGGCCGGGTTGTCCTGGGCGAGGGCGGCGCTCGACACGAGCGAGGCGAGCGCGCCGGCAATCACAATCAACGCGTGGCGCGCTTCAATGTACGAATTGAGAGTGCCAGAAGTGCGGGCGTCGTTCACGTGTACCCGGGCTAAAGTCGTCCTGACCAGACCGGCGAACTCCGTCGCCGTCGTCCGAGACCGCTTCCCTTCCGTCGAAGAAGCACGAGGCGTCGGACGCGTCGGAGTGTAGTTGCGAGAGGATTGATGTCAAAAAAGCCGCCCGCTCGGATGCGCAAAACCGGCCGGCGCGTGTGGAGGCAATCGTCTCCTGCGGTACGAACCAAAGCAGACGCGGCCTGTTACTCGCGCGGATTGGCGATGCGATGACTCGCCCTTGAGTCATCTCGACTCAAGCGATGTACGCCTTCTTCTTCCGTCCGGTCAAATAGCTTTCCATGACGCAGTTCGCGAGTTCGCCGCTGGAGGTGTAGAACGCGACGCCCTTGGTGAGCTTGGTCATCTGGTCGACGAAACCGACCCAGTCCATGCCGTAGTAATCCTCGATGAGAGCGAACGTGCTGAGACGAACGCCTTCGCGCGCGGCGAGGACGGCCTCTTTCAACGTGGCGACGGTACTGCGCTGGTCGGGTGGATAGAGGAGGTAGACCCAGTCGCCCTCGACATGCGCGGTCGGCTGTCCGTCAGTAATGATGAAGATCTGCTTGTTCTCGCCGGATCGCTTCCGCAGGATTCGCCTGGCCATCTGCAACCCCATGTGCAGATTCGTAAAGTGCTGCGGCGCCTGATCCAGATCGTTGATCTTGCACTTGAGCCGCACTTCGTAGTCGTAGATGGTCACCGGTTTGGGCATCACCAGCGGCAGCGCGAGTTCCGGGATTCTCTGCGCCCCCGAGTAGAAGCCGACAAAGTCCACCGTGTCCTGCGGGAAGCGCTGACGCACCAGCGCGAGCAGGCCCAGCGCGACCTTCTTGCTGGAGAGGTATCTCTGGTACCGCGTCATTGAGCCGGAAAGGTCGATCAGGACGACGGTCGAGCAACTGGTCATCCCCTCGCGCGGGTAGACTTCAATGTCTCGCTCGGAGATGCGAAGAGGGAAGGGAGATGTCAGAGGTCGGAGGTCAGAAGTCGGACCCGCTTCGCTTGCATCCAATTTCCGACTTCTGATCGCTGACTTCTGATCTCCGACCTCCGATCGTTGTGCGCTTCGCTGCATGGCGTTTCGCATCGTTGCGTTCAGATCGACATCGGAGATCGGATCGCCGAACTGATACGGCTTGGTGCCGTCGAGTCGTTCGCCGCCGGCGCCGGCCGTGATCTTCTCGTGGCCGTCGCGGTTGCCTTGCTTGAGGTTTTTGAAGATCTCGCTGAGCGCCTTGATCTGCATCCGGCTGACGGCCTTGGGCGTGAGGTTGAGCTTACCTTTGCCGTCCTTGTCGAGCATGCCGTCCTTGAGCAGTTCTTCGAGCAGGTCGCTGGTGGGATTATTCGGGTCTTTCATCGCCTGCTGCATAGCCTTGAGGGCCTTGTCGCCGTGCTGCAGGAGGAAGTTCATCAATTGGTCGAAGCCGAAGAGCTTGTCCTGAGAGGGAAACTCTTCGCCATCGTACTCGCCGTAGAAGTACTTCATATGGCGGGATTGTAGGCTTTCCGGCGGGGATCGGCAGCGAAAGATCGAAGATCAGTCTTTCAGCCATTCCCCCGCCGTCACCGAATCGCTCGATGTCCGGCTTTGTACCGGGTTTCGGCTGCAGAGCCAGGACGCCGGTGCCGCGACAAGTGCGCGGTCACATTCCCTGGCGGCGCTTGGCGGCGGCGGCGAGGAGATTCTCGATCTTCTGATGATCGCCCGCCTGCATGGCGGTGCGGTAGTCACGCAGGCCCGCGAGCAGGCGATCCAGCGCGCGGATCACCGGTTCCTTGTTGTCCATGAAAATGTCGCGCCACATCGCGGCATCGCCGGCAGCGATGCGCGTCACATCCTTGAAGCCGGGGCCGGCGACGCTCATTGCGCGGTCTTCCTGGATCGCGACGATCGCCGCCGCCACCAGGTGGGGCAGGTGCGAGACATCCGCGAGCAACCGGTCGTGTTCACCGGGCGAGATTCGCGTCGTGCGCATGCCCAGGTCCTGCCAGAACTCCTCGATGTCCGCAAGCGCCTTCGGATCGGTTCGCTCGTTGGGCGTGACGATGCACAGGCGATCATCGAACAGCTTGTCATCCGCGGCTTCGATCCCGCTCCGCTCGCTGCCGGCCATCGGATGCGAACCGACAAAAGCGTTCTCGTTCACCATGTCGAGGTGTTTCTCGGCGGCCGCCACGACGGAGCGTTTGGTGCTGCCGACATCGGTCACGAGCGCGCCACGCTTAAGGTGCGGCGCGATCATCTCCAGCAAATGCGGCATGACGCCGACGGGCGTGCAAAGGATCACGAGGTCGGCCTTCTTCACGGCGTCGACGGGCGTGGGCTGCGATTCGTCGATGATTTCCTTTTCAAGTGCGCTGAGCCGCGTGACGTCGCGGTTGGACCAGCCGATGACCCTCGTCACCAGCTTCTTCTTCCTCGCGACGATCGAGATCGATCCACCCAAGAGACCCAGACCGAGAATGGCGACGACGGGTTTAATCATTCGGGACGTGCCACTTCCGGTTTCGCTTGGCGCCAACGCCTTCCACTTAACTCAGGCCAGTTAACTCAGGGATGTCAGATCATCCAGATGCAAGGCCATCGCGTCCAGCGCGTTCGCGGTGGGAATCTGGTCATTCAGCCATGAAATCGCCCGGGTTCCCTGCTGGCGGACGAGCTCGGCGAAGCGGCGGTCGATGTTCGCGTTGGCCAGGCGCGTCCTTGCGGCGACTTCGTCGTTGAGCTTGCCGCCGATCCACGCCGCCAGGCTGAAGCCGCCGATGACCACCAGGTCCATCCCGCCCCACGCCAGGTGATGCAGCCCGCACGCGATCACCAGCAGGTACGGCGCCGACTCCGACAGCTTCGTCAGCCGCTCGCCGCCGGGCAGTTTGTTGACGAGTTTGAGGATCATCGCCGTATCGCGCGGGTCCTTGTTCCATCGCTCCTCGAGCCATTTGCGGAGCGATTCCATCTCCTCATCCACGATCGCACCGGCCTGAGCGCGGTCGATTCGCCAGTCGTCCCCGACGAGCCCGGGGCACTGGGTGCGGAGCACGTCCGCGATTTTCTCCTGCGCCACCGCGAACTGGTCGGCCACCATCGTCGGGAAGTTGGGCAGTTCGGCCTTCGACGGCATCGGTTCGGAATCGGCAACGGGCGCGGACGGCTTGCCACGAAACAGGTCGAGTGTGGACCGCGGAAGCCGCGCGAGCAGCGCGGGCGTCTGCTTGAGCCGTTCGAGCATCCGCTCCGGGCCGACAAGATAGAGGATCGACCGCTGCTGCATCCGCTTGCGAAGCTGGCGGGTCATCGGATCGACATCGATTCCAGACTCGGCGGCGCGCATCTCGCGCAGCGCTCCGATGGCGGCATCCGCCTGCTTGCGGAGTTCGCGCAGCGGCTCAATCACCTGGTCGTTCACGCGCGCCGCCACATCGTTTGCCCGCGCCGTGAGCCCCTTGTCCCACGCGTGCGTCGGCGCGCGCTGGATCGTCTCGAGCGTGTGCCTCAGGTCGGCGATGGACTGGCGCTCGGGCGCGACGAACGTGGAATCGTCCCGCGGCTGAATGAACACGCGCGGCGACTCGAAACCGAGCGACTTGAGTTGCTTCTCGAAATCCTCCGCCACGCCGCGATCCTCCGCCTTGTTCATCACGAAGAGTGTGGGCAAACCGTACCGCTGTGAAAGGCGGTAGTAGGGCATGAGTTCGGTCATCTGGTACTTCTCGGGCGTGACGAGGAAGACCAGCACCTGCGACCAGCGGAACGATCGGTCGGCCAGCGCGTGATGCGCGGGCTGATCGCCATCCACATCCGGCGTGTCGAGGAGCAGGATCCGTTCGAGCAGCGGCGCGCCGTGTTCGACGACGACGAGGGCGGCATCCTGCCCGCGCGCGGGGAGCGACGGCGCGGGAACGCATGTCAGGCCGAGCCAGTTCTGGGGAATGCGGTCGGCGCGATTGGTGATTGCCACCGGCCCGGCAGTGAAGGTGCGGCGAAAGTTCGAAGCAGTGACTTCGCTGCCGGCCGCGCCGAGCAGGCGGTTGGTGAGTGTGCTCTTGCCGGTGCCGGTGCCGCCGATGAGCGTGACGAGGATCATGTCGCCGCCGGGCTCGGCGTGGAACGCCAGGGCATCGAGTTCGGCGCGGGCGCGGTCGATGGCAGTGCGCGGCGAAGCGCTGCGGGTGCCGATCAAGGCAATTTCTGCGCGGACTGTCGAGAGGGCCGAGAGGAGCCGCTGGCGGTTCATGTAGCGGCGAGTGTAGCGGAACGCGCAGGGCGTGTGGAGGCTAAGCGGCGAGGCGGTTTGTAAGGGCGGGTCACGCCGCCGTGTCATCCAGAGGGAGCCTCGGCGACCGATGGATCTCGGGTCCCAGTTCGCAAAAAAGTTTCTCGCGTGTGGCTATGTGCCCGCAACGGTCACACCTTCTGCCGCATCGAGATCGCGTCGGCCAGCACGTTCTTGTTCGCGTGTTCGATCTGCGTCCCCGCGGCCAGCCCGCGCGCAAGGCGCGTGACGATCACGTTAGGGAACTGGTTGCGGACGATGTCCTTGATGGTGAGGCTCGTGGCGTCGCCGTCGAGGTTGGGGTTGGTGCCGAGAATGAGTTCCTTGATCACGCCGTTCTGCAGACGCTGCACGAGGCCGTCAATCGTGATGTCGCCTTCATCGGTGCCATCCAGCGGCGCGATCCGGCCGAGCAGGACGTGGTAGACGCCCTTGTAGAGCCCGGCGGCTTCGAGGGCGAGCAAATCCTTGGGCTGTTCGACGATGCAGACGAGTGACTGGTCGCGCATCGGGTCGGTGCAGATGTTGCAGGGGTCGGCCTCGGTCAGGTTGTAGCAGACGCTGCAGTGCTTGATGCGCGTCTTCACGTCGCGGATCGCGTCCGCAAGTTTCATCGCGTCATCGGTGCTCTGCTTGAGGATGTGGAACGCGATGCGTTCCGCACTGCGCATCCCGACGCCGGGCAGAGAGCCGAGCAGGTTCATGAGGTTCTGGATGGATTGGGTGTAGTTCGCCATGTTTAGTGGGCAGTATGCAGTCGGCCGTGGGCAGGTGAAAGAGAAAGAGCAAGCAACAACGTCCAACAAACTACCAATTACCAAAAACCAAGACGATCTGCCTTCGGACATTGATTCTTGGGCGTTTGTTGGTCATTGCGATTTGGTCATTCTAGGCGCGCGAATAACAGGCGAATCAATCAAACTCATCGCCCCTGAACGTGCTTCCCAGGTACGCCGCGCGAACGCCCGGATCATTGATACACGCCTTGGGCGTTCCTTCAAAAAAGACTTTGCCGCTGTCGATGATGAGCGCCCGGTCGCAGACGCGGAGGGTTTGTGCGACGTTGTGGTCGGTGATCAGGACGCTCTTGCCGAACTCGTCGCGGAGGCGCTGCACTTCGCGCTGGAGTTCTTCCACCGCGATCGGGTCGACGCCGGAGAACGGCTCGTCGAGCAGGATGAGCTTGGGGTCGGTGACGAGCGCGCGGGCAATCTCCAGCTTGCGGCGTTCGCCGCCGGAGAGACTTTCGGAGAGTTGCTTGCGGTTCTTCGTGAGTCCGTACTGCTCGAGCAGCGCCTCGGCTCGCGCGTTGCGGTCGGCGCGAGAGAGATTCAGCGTCTCGAGAATCGCCATCAGGTTCTGCCAGACCGTGAGCCGGCGGAAATCGGACCGCTCCTGCGGCAGGTAGCCGAGCTTGAGCCGTGCCCGCTTGTACATCGGCTTGGTGGTCACATCCTGTCCGTCGAAGCTGACCGCTCCCGCATCCGGCGTGACCATGCCCAGGATCATGCGGAATGTCGTCGTCTTCCCGGCGCCGTTTCGCCCAAGCAGGCCGACGATTTCCTGCTGCTGGAGCGAAAAGGAGACTTCGTTCACGACGCGTCGGCCGGTATAGGACTTGATCAGTTTGGTGACTTCCAGCAGCTTCATCGCATCCGTTCGTTGAGGCAGAATTGGTCACCCGTCGTGCGCGGCACAGCTCCTGACGGCGGCGTTAGCATCGTCGAGGGGATGAAGAAATCAACCACCGCTGCCGTCCGATTCGGATGGGTCCGTATAGCGGTAAATCCATGTCCGATAATCGGTTTTTGATGATTCAACGACTCGAGCGACCGGATGTGAATTGTTCGTGGATAGTGATTCAGGGCGGGTGCAGGCAATGTCGGCCAATCCTCGTAAGAAACTTGAGGCGACCGGCTTTGCCTGGGGCACTTTCCCTCGGAAGAACGACCTTGAAAGCATTTAAAGTCTTGTAATTGAGATAGTTATACAACGAGGATTTGGCGGAATAGGAAAATGCCTGATTTGCAGGACAATTTAAGAAATCAAGGGCTCCCGCCGGAAATTCGCGACGATGAAATGTCGCTGATCATTGTGGATAACATGCGAATTGCGTCCGCAGGAGGATCGGGGCGCTAACTGACCGCGAACCTTCCAACTTGCCTCGGAAACGCTCGGATGAGAGTGTGAAGCGATGCCGAAAGTCCTGGGTCTGCAGATCGATATCGCCTGGCAAGACCGCGACGCAAACCACGCGCTTGTTCACCGATTGCTCGAGAATCGGAGCATCGAGCCAGGCTCCCTGCTGGTGCTTCCGGAGATGTTTGATGTCGGCTTCACGATGAAGAGCGCGATCGCCAACGATGAGCCCGAGCGGCGGACACATTCGTTCTGCAGCGCGCTGGCGCGGAAGACCAAGTCGGCGGTGCTGGCGGGCTTCGCGCGAACGAATGCGAATGGCCGGGTCGCGAATGTCGCGACTTTTTTCGATGAATCCGGGAATGAGATCGCGCGCTACGAGAAGACCCACCCGTTCAGCATCGCCGGCGAGAATCTGCATTACGCCGCCGGCGACGGGCCGGTCGTATTCGAGTGGAAGGGCATCAAGATCGCGCCACTGATCTGTTACGACTTGCGCTTTCCCGAGCTCTTCCGCCGCGCAACCAAGGCCGGCGCGGAGCTGTTCCTGGTGATCGCTAATTGGCCGGCCGCCCGGATCGAACACTGGACGACACTTGCCCGCGCCCGCGCGATCGAAAATCTCGCGTATGTCGTCGCGGTCAACCGCTGCGGCTCCGATCCGAAGCTCAGCTATCCCGGCCGCAGCCAGATCGTCGACCCGAAAGGCAACATTCTCGCCGACGCGGGCGAATCGGCGGGCGTGATCAGTGCGGAAATCGATGTGGAACTCGTTCGCACCTGGCGAAGAGAGTTCCCGGTGCTGGGTGACATGAAGCTGATCTGAACCATCTGGAGGAGGTTCGTCCCGACCGCCGGCCGCGGATGTGCGAACCCGGCGGATTAGGACATCGGCCCTCCAAGTTCGCGTTGCGAACGTTTTATCCGCGCACCAAACTCGATAGCTGCGGCTATCGTTCCACATCCGGCGGCATTCGAACTATCATCCAGCCCAATGAAATCCGATCTCGTCATCGTTACCGAGGGTTCCGATCCGCGCCCGCTGGAGTGGTTGAAATCGCAATGCACCGTCGTCGAGTGTGGAGTGGATGATCCGGCGTTCGACAAACATCTCGCCGACGCTGCGGGAATGGTCGTGCGGACCTACACCCGGGTGAACCCATCCATCCTCGATCGCGCGCCGAAATTGAAAGTCGTCGGCCGCGGCGGCGTGGGGATCGAGAATATCGATGTGAAGGCGTGTCGCGCCCGCGGCGTCGAGGTCGTCTACACGCCGGATGCGAACACCCTCGCCGTCGGAGACTACGTCTTCGGGCTCGTACTTCAGCTCATCCGTCCTTACGCGTTCTTTCGCGAACAGGTGTACGACAAGAAGACCTTCAAAAACGTCCGCGACACGCAGCGCGGCCGGCAGCTGAACGAGATGACGATCGGCATCCTCGGCATGGGCCGGGTCGGCCGGCGCGTGGGGCACATTGCCGCGAACGGTTTCGGCATGCGGGTGATCTACAACGACCTGCTCGACGTCGCGTCACAGCTCGACTTCAAGGCAACACGTGTCGACAAGGAGACGCTGTATCGCGAAAGCGACATTCTGTCGTTGCACGTCGACATGCGCCCGGGAAACGAGAAACTGATCGCCGCGCCGCAGATCGCGATGATGAAGCGCGACGCCATCCTGCTTAACACCTGCCGGGGCGAAGTGCTGGATGAACATGCGCTGGCCGCGGCGATCCGTGAAAACCGTCTCGCGGGCGCGGCGCTGGACGTGTACGCGCCGGAGCCTCCGGCGGCGGATTTCCCGCTGCTGGGCCTGCCGAATGTGCTTTTGGCCCCGCACATGGCCGCGCGGACGCACACGGCCATCGAAAATATGAGCTGGGTTGTAAGAGACGTGGTCGCCATTCTCGATCACTATGCGCCCAAGTATCCGGCACCACAGGGGAACTCGTAGGGAAGGAGCATTCATGCCTCAGGATCCAAATGCAAAGATGGCGGGATTCGGAATCGTCATCGGGCTGCTGTTGATCATCGCCATCGGTCTCTTCAGCAGCTTCACAGTCATCCCGCCCGGCCATCGCGGCGTGCGCGTGACGATGGGAAAGGTCTCATCCGAAGAACTCGGCGAAGGCGTCGCCTTGAAGTGGCCGCTGGGAATCTCGCAGATCAACGAGATGAACGTGCAGCAGCAGCAAAAGACCGAAGAGGATGTGCCTTGCTTTTCGAGTGATCTCCAGACCGTGACAATTAAGTATGCCGTCATGTACCGATTGAACCCCACATCGGTCGTGCAGCTCTATCAGGACTTCAAGGGCGATCCGTACGAATCATTGATTTCGCCGCGTGTACAGGAAGCGCTCAAGCAGGTGACCGCAAAATACACAGCGGAAATGCTCGTGCAGAAGCGCGAGGTCGTTCGCGAGGAAACACGCACCCTCATTCGCCAGGCGATCGGCGAGAAGATCGAGATCGTCGATTTCAATCTGAGGGATATCAGCCTATCCAAAGAGCTTGAAGCTGCGATCGAAGCGAAGATGGTCCAGCAACAGGCGTCGTTGAAGAAGGAGTACGAACTCGATAGCGAACGCAAAGAGGCGGAGATCGTCGCGGTGAAGGCCGAGGCGGAAGCCAAGGCCGTCAAGATCCGCGGCGAAGCACTCGTTACCAATCCGCTCGTGCTGCAACTGGAAATCATCAAGAAGTGGAACGGCGTCTCGCCGACGGTCGTGATGCTTGGTAAGGACGCGGGCGGGGGCAACGTAATCCTGCCGATCACGCCGACGTCGCCGCAGCAGTAGTTTTATCCAAACGCTTCGCTTGAAACGCGATGGCGCGACGAGCGCGAAGAAAGATACGAAGGAATGCGGATCTGAATTGGGGTACGCTCTGTAAGCGTCCCCAACTGTTCTGCTGATCCCTTCGCGTCTGAGCTTCGCGCTCTTCGCGTCCTTCGCGTTTAGAATTGGCTCCGGTAGATGCCGCAGAACATCGAAATCAAACTCAGGGCCGCATCCCTCGCCGAAGTCGAGACGCTCGCGTTACGCGCCGGCGCGAAACAGGCCGGGCTGCTCGTGCAACGCGACACGTTTTATCGGTGCACCTCCGGGCGTCTGAAGCTTCGAGAGATCGAGGGCTCGCCTTCGGAGCTGATCGCATACTCACGTTCCGATGAGTCGGCCGTGCGGGCGAGCGATTACTCGATTTTCAGAACCGGCGACGCGGCCGTGCTGCATGAGGTATTGACGCGATCGCTGGGAGTGGCCGGTGTCGTTTCCAAACGCCGGACACTCCTGCTCTGGCGAAACGTTCGCATCCATCTCGATCGCGTGGAAGGCCTCGGTGAGTTTGTGGAGCTCGAATCGGTCGTGGGCGACATCGACGCGGCAACAGCGCGAGACCACCTCCGCCAACTGTTGGATCTGCTCAAACTGGCGGATGCTCGGATCATTCCGGTGGCGTATGTGGATCTGCTGGTAAAGTGAGGTGCGCCACGCGGAAATCGCGTTGATGTCCGGTGTCATGCTGAGGTACTCCGAAGCATCTAGAGAGGAGTACCGAGGACGCGGATCGGCTGTCCAATCTAGACCCTTTGGAATAGCTCAGGGTGACAGTTTTTGCGCATGAACTTCAGCCCGCTTGCGGCGTCGCGTGCGGATTGTTGAGCTTTGATTCCTCTTCACTTTCGGGCGGCGTCGGTTTTGGCTCGGCTGTCGGCGTCGTCGGCAGTTCTTCCACCGGAATCTTCTCAACGACCTTTGGCGGTTCGGCCGGTTTCGGCGTCTCCACCGGCCTGACCACGACCGGCGCCGGCGCGAGCGTCATCTCCGGCGTTGGTTCGACCTCGGGCAGCGGCTCGGGCTTCGATTCGATCTGCTTTTGCTCAGTGGGTCTCGGCGATTTCGGCTCGATGCGCGGCTTCACCATCGGCGTCGGCGCCGGCTTCACGCGCAGCATCGATGCCTTCCGCTCCATCTCCTCGCGCGCGAGTTGCTCGGCACGCTTCTTCCGCGCGGCGCGGGTACGGCGAAGATTGACTGTAGCGGTAAACAGTGCCCAGCTGATCGTCATGATTAGCCCGCCGCAAAAGAACGCCGCTACCGCGAGCGCGATGACGCTGGTTTCTTCCACGGGTCGGCCCGGCCAGTACCAGATGGACGCGGTCTGCTTCGAGTTCTTCCAGAGCAGCGCCAGCGCGTAGAGGCCGACCGTGACGAGCACGAGCACGCGGATCCACCACCAGAGCGAGGCCAGGAAATGTTTCATTTCGTTCCGTCCACAGCGCACATCACAGATGCAGAGCGCTCCGCATCATCATAGCGAGTCCCGCCAAACCGGGGCCGAGCCAGCCCGCGATCGGGCAGTATAAAAAGATGGCAAGGATCGAAGCGATGGACAGGTAGGGACCGAACGGAACTGCGCGTTTCGGGTCGACGAAGACGAGGTATAGATGGATTAGGAGGGCTGGGAGGGGCGATAAGAAAAAAGCGACGCTGGACATGCCCGCGCCCAGGATCGCGCCGACGCCGAACATGAGGTGCACATCGCCCATGCCCATCGCCTCGCGGCCGAAGCCGATCGAGCCGAGCACGCGGGTGATCCAGATCCAGCTCGCGCCGATCAGCGCGCCCATGAGCGAGCCGACGAAGCCGTTGAGAAAGCGCGTGTCATGAACACTCTGGCCGATCGCGGCGACCGCTGGCACTTTCATCGCCAGCACTCCGAGCACACCCGCGAGCGCAAGCGGCGGGATCAGGAAAAGCATCTCGTGGCGCATTTCCTTTCGAACCTCGGACGACGTGTATTCCTTCGCGTTCACGGGCAGGTCTTCGAGCTTGATCTTGCCGGATGCGATGGCGTCCTGCTCGTTCTTGGTGAGCTGTTCGCCTTCGAGAAAGCTGCGCTTGATGATTCCAAAGCGGAGCAACAGGAGCGAGACGACCAGGCCGCCGCCGCCGCCGATCGCCATCAGGCCGGGAGCGGGGTCTTGAATGAGGGAGCCGGGCAGGCCGGGTTTGTCCCAGATCGTGTGGCCGGCGAAACCGATGAGCGCCATCACCCACGGGATCCAGAGCGGGATGATGTAAAGCTCGGCATCAATCAGGCTGGCGGCGATCAGACACGCGATCATCGGCAGGAAGAGGTAGAGCAGCCACCCGTCCCGCGCGAGGTTCAGGCCGCCGGGCACGAACATGGGCTGATCGAGATACGGGTTCGACATCGGCATCGCCGGAGCACACGGGCCGAGCCCAAAATGGAACATCAGGAGGAAGGTGAGGACAAACAGCAAGCCGGTAAAGAACTCGACGATGGGATAGCGTGGAGAGATCGCCTGGGCGCAGTAGCGACATTTGCCGCGTAGAAAGATCCAGCCGAAGACGGGAATGTTGTCGCGCCAGCTCAGTCGCGTGTCGCACTTCGGGCAGTGCGACGGGGGCGAGGAAAGGCCGCGAAGCATGAGCCACGCCTCGCCCAACAGCGACGTGCCGGCCGGCGACAGGATGCGCGGCAGGCGGTAGACGACGACGTTGATAAAACTTCCCGCCGACGCCCCGAACGCGAACAGAAAGACGATGATCAGCCACTGCTGCATGGGCGGGAGTGTAACCAGATCATCGGGCGTGGCGAATCGCGGCGAGCAATGTCGGCATCTCAGCCTGGCGCGAAGAATGTGCGGCGAGTTGTCGCGCGAACGTTCGCGTGCTGATTTGATGCCCTGGTCCTGATATCACAGGGGGTGCTCGCGTCATGTGGGCAATCGCACGGAGAACGAACATGAAGCGAGTCCTGTCAGTCCTGGTCACCCTTATTCTCGCGCTGTGGGCCGGTTCGCTCGTGCACACGGTGATTACCGTCTCCACCCTGTTCAAGGTGTTTCCGAAGGTGCAGAGCGCCGTCGCGCTCGAAGCCGCGCCGGTGGTGTTTGCCGTCACCGAGCGCTATCACATGGGCTTGGCGTTGATCTCACTCGCAGCGATTCCGGCGTGGCGGCTGCTGGGGGGATGCAACCGGTCCAGGCGGTGGATGATGGGTTTCGCGGTGCTCGCGGCGATCCTCGCGTTCGTCCAGTCGCTGGTCATCAGCGCGAAGATGAACGACCTGCGCGAACACGGGCTCAGCGGCGGGCCGGAGTTCAACAAACTTCATCACTATTCGACGACCGAATATGTGGTGCAGACGGTGCTCGTGCTGGCGGCGCTGGCAATGTTGCCCACCGCCGTCACGAGCCCGTGTGACCAATGCGCGCCCGGTACAGCTCCCAGATCGCCTGCGGCGTGAAATCCTCCGCCCGCAGTTTTTCCTTGCCCGCGAGAAACGCCGGGTCGATCTCCACGTCCATCATCGAGAGCGCCTTGCCGAGCGTCTTGCGTCGGAACGAGAAGAGTGCTGAGACGAACTTCGAGAAGCCGCGCGCTTCGTCGCCGAGTTGATCGACGCGATGCATGCGTACCAGCGCCGAGTCGATCTTCGGCGGCGGCCAGAAGATGCTCGCGGGCAGGGTGCGCATCACCTCCACCTTCGCGAGCATCTGCGCCACGACGGTGAGCGGGCCGAAGTCGTTCGTGCCGGCCTGCCCCTTGAGGCGGTCGGCCACTTCCTTCTGAACCGTGAAGACGAGTTGATCGATCCCTTCGATCAGTAGTTCAATCACCAGCGGCGAGGCGATATTGTACGGCAGGTTCGCGACCAGCTTCACCGGCCGTCGCTCAGGCATGCCTTTGGCAACGCGGATCACTTCAACGAGCGTCGGGTTGAGCGCATGCTTGCCATCCAGCGCATCGCCTTCGATGAGTTCGAACTTCGGATTCTCGGCGAAGCGTTGCAGGAGCATCTGCGAAAGGTCGCGGTCGATTTCGACGGCGATCACCCGCCCGGCGCGGGGGAGAAGCTCCTCGGTCAACGTACCCGTGCCGGGGCCCACTTCGATGATGACGTCGTCGGATTTGACGTCGCCGGCGTCCGCGATGGCGCGGACGATGTTGGCGTCGATCATGAAGTTCTGGCCGAAACGGTGCCGCGGCTCGGTGTTCGCCTGTGCTAAGAGGGCTTGAATTTGCGTCTTGGACTGGGCCATTCCGGCACCACGTTAGCAGAAATGCCGGTTTTTCGACTCTGGTAGCGCAGGCAACAGTGTTTATGATTTGCGGACATGAAAAGCTACGAGATCCTGCGGGAGTCGATCAGCGAGCCGGGTGTGAAAGCGGTGGCGGCGGCGCTGAAGGTGTCGCCGGCGCTGGTGTACAAGTGGTGCGAGCCGCCGGCCAGCGAGTCCGATCCGGATCAGAGCGGCGCCCGCAATCCGCTCGATCGCGTTAAAGACATCTACATGCTCACCAAGGACATTCGCCTGGTCCGCTGGATGTGCAACCAGGCGGACGGGTTCTTCGTCAGCAACCCGGTGCCCGACATTCGCCGCAGCATCGACGAACAGATCTATGACGAGACGCGCAAGATGTTCCGCACATTCAGCGCGCTGCTCGACGAGATCACCGCCAGCACCACCGACGACCCGTTCATTGATAACGACGAAGCCGACGAGATTCGCGACAAGTGGGAAGACCTGAAGGCGACGCTCGAGCGATTCGTCGTCAGCTGCGAGCAGGGACACTATCATCTGAAGAAGATGAAGAAATGATCGCCGAAGCGGCGCAATTGGAATAAACCCAACCCACGATCGGCAGGCGCGGATTCATCGAGCAGGAGGGTCGTTCTGAATTCGATTTCTGCCCGTAAGCTTCTCACCTTCGATGCGCACCGGATCGGCCATCTTCATTTCGAGTCTGTTCGCGTCTGCTGCGGTCGCGCAGAACGTCGAGCCGCTCATCAACGGTTTTGCGAATCGCGATCTCTTCCGCCTCACGTTTCAGGATGAGTTCAACGGCTCGACGCTGGACACCACCCGGTGGACGCACACGTTCACGGGCAAGCGGTGGGATGCCACGCTCGTGCCCGAGGCCGTTACTGTCGGCGGTGGAAACCTCGCCATCAAGACTTGGAGCGAGCCCTCCGGGAGCCAGTTCCGCAACTACACGGGCGCGGTCAGCACGTATCACAAGTTCTCTCAGGCGTACGGTTTCTACGAAGCGCGGATCGATTTCGATTCGTCGCCGGGAATGTGGTCGGCGTTCTGGGTGCACAGCTGGAACATGACCGGCAACCTGCCGCCGGAACTGTTGAACCGGCCCGACCTCATCGGCGCGGAAATCGACGTGGTCGAACACCGCAGGATCGACCAGAACAACGCCGATCTCTCGGCCGCGGGCGCCCAGGCGGTTCACTGGAACGGGTATGGGACGAATCAGGCGGCGCAGAGCAACGTCAACTGGACGCATAACCTCGCCAGCGGCTTTCACACCTTTGGCCTGCTCTGGGCGCGCGACCGCTACGAGTTCTACTACGACGGCGAGAAGGTCTGGACATTTACTAACGCCAACGGCATCAGCTCGATCGAGCAGTTCATGATCCTCAGTACCGAGGTGCAGGGCGGCAACTGGGCGGGGGCGCTGCCGACGGGGGGCTACGGAACGCTGGCGACGACCTCGACGATGTTCAAGGTCGATTACGTCCGCGCGTTCACGTTCAACCAGGACGATCTCCCGCCGATGACGCCCGAACCGGCATCCTTCACTTCGCTGATCGGGCTGTCGGCGGTTTGTCGGCGTAGAAGATGACCTGCGAGTCGATCCAGTGCGTCGGCGGCGCGCCTTTGCCGATGTTCTCGTTCACGTAATCGTCCACGATTCGATAGTCGAGCGTCAGTTCGCGATTCTTCGCGAGGATCGGCGTCACATCCACACACCACGGCGTCGTGACGCGCCCCGGCCCCCAGCCCGCGCGGTCGTACTTCCACGTGCCTTTCTGGGGCCGACAGGGGTTCAGGTAGTTGTCGGTCGTCCAGAGCGTGTTCGTAAACTTCTGGCCGTTGACGCTCAACTCGCGGTTCAACTGGTAGAACTCGCCGGCGCCCTTCGTGTTGGGCAGCTGCCCGTGCCCCGTCGCGACGATGCGTACTTTCGCGCCGGTCGCGCCAGGCGGCGCGATCACCGTCTTCTGGTCAAAGAAGTTGGAAATCGGCAGGTGGGCGTCGCCGATGATCGGGTCTCCCTTCCACAAGTTCGCCACCGCGATCGGCCGATGTGCGATCGGGCCGGGATAGAAATCGAGCGACGCCGACACCTGGAATCCGTCGCGCCAGGTGTCGATGTAGAGCCCGAAGTTCTGCTGGTTGGTGAAGAGCGGCAGAAAGTCGGTGACGTCGACCTGCCACTCCCATTCGCGCATGAATGGCGTCATGAAGCGAACGATCTCGTACTGCTGTTTGTCGGCACTGTACAGGAAGAGGGCGCCGCGCCGGTCCCACTTGTCCATTCCACCCGGCGGATTCTCCAGCTTGATCGTCGCGATCACCCGGCCGATGTTGTCCGGCAGATCGGAAAACCGCGTCACGGCCATCGCCTCGCGCGTGTTCTGGCCGATCGTCGTCTTCTCAAACAGGACGACATGCGTGGGCGGGGCCGGCGGCAGTTTGAGGGCGGGGCCGAGCTTCACTTCGAAGTTCTGCAGGTCGAGCTTCACCTTCGCGCCGGCGCGGGCGCCGATGGCGACACGCGGCGCGAACGGTTTCACCGCGGGGAGAAACTCCTTGTCGTACACGGTTTCGCCGCCGACGACCGCCGTCAGTTCCGCACCGCCGGTGACGTATTCGATCCGGATCACGATTGGCACGAACTGACCCGTAGCGAAATCCGCAGAAAGGCGATTGAAGATTTCCCGGCCATCGACATGGAGGCTCATCTCGCGCTGGGCACGGTCGTAGTAGTTGCCGTTGGCGTCGAACGGGTCGGCGCTTTCGGGATTCTTCGAATCGAAGCCGATGCCGATGGCGTCGAGCCGGCTTGGCTCTTCCCACTGGTCGACGGTCTGAATCGCGGCGTCCTTGCCGACGACGTCCGCGTTCATGATCAGGATGCCAAATCCTTCGCCGCCGCTGTCGAACCGGACACTGCCGCCGACTTCCAGCCACGAGACCGGCTCGGAACTGGCGGCGGGCAGGATGATGCTGTTGACTTCGCGCTCGTCGCCGTTGAGGAGATGAATCACCTCGCCATCGACGATCGGACCGTTGCCTTCGCCGCTGCGGGTGAGCATCGGCTGCAGCGCGATCGCCGGCAGGGCGAGGAAAAGAGAGGCGAGAAAACTGAGTGCGCGAAGCATGTTAGAACGTTATATCGAACCGACCTCCGATGTTCGATGAGGAATCCCGCGATGCTCGGATCCGCCGTGGGTGACGGTTCGGTCGGAAGATCCCGGTTTTGTCGGGCGATCTTGCATCGGGCGCGTCAACTCGTAGAGTCTGGGAAGAGAGGTTTATCCAAAACCTCATGGGAAGTGTGTCGGAGACCTATTCTCTACCGGGAGGCGATTGTGAAGGCTTCATGGAAGAAGTTGATCGGACTGGCGTTGCTCGGGCTCGTGTCGGCAGGATGCCAGAACGCGATGCACGACGACAATCTGAAACTGCACGCGCAGAACCGCGAATTGCAGAACCGCGTGAACTCGCTCGAATCGGAACTGGGCAATCGCCCGGATGCTTCGCAGGTGAATGACCTGCAGACGCAGCTCGCCAGCCGCGATTCGAAGATCGCCGAACTGGAGGCAAAACTGCGGACGCAGCCGGTCGGCGAAGCGCCGACGCCGGGCATTGAGGGCATCGAAACGGAATACAACGCCTCCAACGGCGAAATGACGGTTCGCGTCCCCGGGGATGTGCTCTTCGACTCGGGCGTCGCGGTGCTCAAAGCCAGCGCCAAGTCGACGCTCGACAAGATCGCCACGGCGCTCAAGAGCGATTACTCAGGCAAGCACATGCGCGTCGAAGGTCACACCGACAACGATCCGCTGATCAAGACCAAAGCCCAGTGGACCGACAACCGGAACCTGTCGATGGCCCGCGCGCTCTCGGTGACCCGCTATCTCGAATCCAAGGGCGTCGACCCGAAGCTGATCGAAACCGCCGGCTTCGGCGAATACCATCCACGCGGCAACGACAAGTCGAAGAACCGACGCGTGGAAATTGTAGTAGTTACCAAGTGATGAGTGAGCGGCAGGCATTGGGCAGCGTGGCCTTTCCTGCCCACCGCCCACTGCCGACCGCCCACTATGAAGATCTCGATCCTCAACTACGGCATGGCCAACCTCCGCTCGGTGCAGAAGGCGTTCGAGGAGGTTGGCCATCCCGCATCGATCATCACCACTGCCGAGGAAATCGCTGGGAGCGACCGGCTCGTGCTGCCCGGCGTCGGCGCGGTCGGCGGCGCGCTCAGGCACCTGCGCGATCAGCACCTCGATGAGCCGATCCTCGCGTTCATCCGTTCCGGCAAGCCGTTCCTCGGCATCTGTCTCGGTCTCCAGATGCTGATGGACGTCTGCCACGAAGGCGGCGAACATAAAGGGCTCGGCGTCATTGCGGGCGACTGCGTGCGCTTCGATGTCGATCTCACCAAGGGCCTGAAGGTCCCGCACATGGGATGGAACCAGATCCGCATCGCGAAACCGGCGCCGATCTTCAAAGATCTGCCTGGCGCAGACGTCTACTTCGTTCACTCCTATCATGTCCGGCCCAGCGACGCATCCGTCATCGCCACTACCACCGACTACGGCGGCCCGTTCGTCACGTCGATCTGGCGCGATAACGTGATGGCGGTTCAGTATCACCCGGAAAAATCGCAGCGCGTGGGGCTGAAGATGCTGGAGAACTTCGCGACGTTTTGAGTAGTGAGCGGTCTGCGGTGGGCAGTGAAAAGAGACGCAGGTGCAATCGCGGCACCTTGGATACTTGACCGCCGGCCGCCCACCGACGACCGTCGACCGAATCATGATCCACTTCTTCAAGTTCCGCCAGGACCTCTTCGATCCCGTTCCCGCGAGCGACACGTACTTTAAGCGTCAGCCCGGCAAGGGCTGGCCGGAGGAGTGCCCGCCGATCCGCGCGGCGAACGCGTTCGGGTTCGACATCCTCGCGAACTTTGATGTGACGTTCACCTTCGCGCGCGGCACGTGGAAGGCATCGCCGGATATCGTGATCGAATCCGACTTCAACTTCTCGAGCGATGACGAATCGGATGGCGCCGCGATGACCCAGCAGTACGCCTGGTTCTGGCAGAAGGGCCAGAAGCTGCCGCATCCGATCAGTGACAACGTCTATGACGTCGTGAAGCACCAGGTGAAAGTCAGCAGCTTCCTTTACCTCAAAACCGATCCGAACATTCAGCTGCTGATGACCGATCTGCCGAACCAGTCGCGGCCATACCGCGTGCTGAGCGGGCTGGTCGACACGGATTGGTACCCGGCGAGCTACTGCTACCACATCGTGCTGGAGATGGACCCACGCGCCAGGAAAATCGAGATCAAGAAGGGCACGCCGCTGTGCCGGATGATTCCCGTTCGGCGTGACACGTATTTCGCCAAGCAGATGACGCCGAATGAGTTCGACGACTTCTTCCAGCGCGGCCAGGACTGGCTCGAAACCCACGGCCGCGTGCATCAGGCCGCCGAAGACAAGTCGCATCTCGACATCACGCACACGTACGTGAAGCAGCAGATGAAGAGCCGCTTCGTGGTGATGAAGTGAGGGAAGGCGAATGGCAAGAGGCAATAGGCAATAGGCAATAGGCAACAGGATCTTCTGCCGACTGCCCACTGACTACCGAGTTCCCACTGCCTCTTGCGTCGTCGGCGCGTTCGTGACGGGGCGCGGGCCTTCCGGGATGATGGGTGCGGTTTCGATGTCGCGGTTCGCGCCGCCGGGCCGATCCTGCATGACGAAGTTCGCCTTCTGGTTGCCGGGCGCCATAAGGATGCCAGCATCCGACATTTTGCCGAGCAGCGCGACGATTTCGCCGTAGGTGAAGTTGAAGCGGGGTTGTCCGGGCGCGCCTTCACCGCCGAAGCGGGCGATGATTTCCGGCAGGTCGGCCGTGGTGAGCTGCTGGACCGGGTCCTGCGTGCTCGAGCCGCGATAGAAGATCGACATCAGGTTCGCGCGCTCGGGAGAGCGCGTGATGGAGAGCGCATCATCCATCGCGGTGAAAAAAGTCGAATCGGCGAGCTTGGCCGATGAACCGAGGAACGCGATCCGCGGCACGCCCGTACGGGATGCGTAGATCAGTGCCGGCGCATTCGACGGGACGATGTCGAGCATGAACTTATCGCCTACCGTCTTGGTGTAGATGGCCGAATCTTCGTTGCGCGCCAGGGCTTTGTAGGCCTCAATGCGGACGAGCGGGTCGGTTGCCGAGAGAAGGTCGCGCAGCGACATGCTCACGGAAGGGGAGATGGGCAGCGCGCCGAGCGTCGAGACCGCATTCACGCGGAACGGGTTGGCAGCGTCGGTGGCCATCGACGCCAGCGACGCTTCGGCGGAAGTGTCGCCGATGAACGCCGCCGCTCGCGCGGCCGCAAAGCGGACTTCCGGCTTCTCATTCGTCAGCAGCGGCAGGATCTCCGGCAACGCGCCCTGGCCGAGTGATTCCATCGCATAGCTGATGTCGAGCAACGCGGCATTCGGCTTGATCGCCTCCGCGGCCAGTTCCTTCGCCTTGTTGATAACGAAGGCGCTGTCGGTGTTGAAGTACGTATGCAGGATGAGGCCGGTGAAATGCTCCCAGTCGTTGCGGTATTTCGGCGGCACGTTGACGTAGACGAGGCCTTCATCCATTGCCGCGGCAACGGTTCCATCCGCAGCGAGTTGATCGATGCGCAGCTCGACCATCCGGGCCATGCGCCGCTCGGCCGCGCGCACCCGCAGGCCCAGCGGCCGCTGCTTTTCCACCCGCCCGCCGTTGAGGATGACGGCGGTCGTCAATGATCGACGGAGGTCGGTGTTCTGGGCGTTGCTCAGCGCGTATTCGGGGTTGACGAACATGTAGCCGCGCGCGTTCACCAGGATGTCGATGCCCATGCCGGGGGCGCGAGGATTGGCGCCGTTGGCCATCAACTGCGTGGTGAAGAGCATGCCGGTGGCTAGGCTCGTGGTGTTCGTGTCCTCGAGAGCCGACACCTGAACATCGATCCGCTGCCCCGGACTCGCGCCGGGCGGAATGAACGCGTCGACGCGGACGATCGCGTAATGCGGGTCGCGCAGGACCATCTCCGGCGTGAAGTTCTCGAAGCCGGCGACGTTCTTGCTGCCGTAGCCGCGCTTCTGCATCTCGCGGAGCATGTACTCGCGGACCAGGTTCGGCGCCGTCTGCGCGTCGCCGGTCGGATTCTGCAGCACGACCAGGCCGAAGTTGCTGACGCGGTAGTCCTCGGTTGTCGTCAGATCGACCTGTTCGTAAAGCGTGCCGGCAAGCCACGACGGGACTTCGCGCTTGGGCATCGGCGTGTACTTGGAGGGGATTGCGGTTTTTGGCGCGGGCTTGGTCGATGCGCAGCCGGTCGCGAGCAACGTCGAAACGGCCACGATGGCCAGAGCGAGGGGGCGGTGTCTCATGCGGTCAAATCTCCGGCCCGTTGGGGCAGTTTCATCGAGCGGCAGTCAGCAGTTCAACTAGATCGGAAAACCAGGCAGCTTCGCCACACAACCGGATATCCCCAGCCGATGTCCGACTATGCGGGCAGATGCCCGTTGCCGTCGGCCGGCTTCTTAGATCGTACGACCGTACGCTTCTTCGGGTTCGCGCCGGTCGGCCCGACTGGGGGAGGAACCGCAGTCCGGGCGGCTTCGTCGATGAACAGTTTCCCCTGCGTCGGATCCTCAAAGCGCCGTGCATCCAGGACGGCCTGCGCCTCGGTCATTAACTCCTCGACGGTCTGGAACTTGCGATACACGCTGGCGAAGCGGACATAGGCCACCTTGTCCAGCCGGCGCAGCCGCTCAATGACCTGCTCGCCGATGTAAGCACTGGGCACTTCGCGATCGTGTGCTTTACGGGCCTCTTCTTCGACTTCGTCGACGATCCGGTGGAGTTCGCTCTCCGGCACCGGCCGTTTGAAGCAGGCCCGCTCCAGGCCCACCATCATCTTGGCCCGGTCCCACGGCACGCGCTGGCCGTCCTTCTTGATGACGATCAGCCGGACGGGGTCTTCCACGCGCTCGTACGTCGTGAACCGCTTGTGGCAATGCAGACACTCGCGTCGCCGCCGGATCGACTTGCCGGCGTCGGCGGTGCGCGAGTCGATCACCTTCAACTCGCTTTTTTCGGATTGGCAGAACGGACAACGCATGAAGTCCAGCAGGGTACCGCGTTTGACGACGAGTCGCAAAGTAACGGCCACGTGGCGGACTGCCCCGGTCGCGCCTGCATGTTCGGAAAATGTCCGGTATCGCTGTGCGATCCGGTGCCCTGAACAATCTGTCGCCAGCGGCTTTACGATTGCCAAGCAGGGCGAAATCCTTACGCTCCGATCGTCGGGGATCGGAATTGGGCGACCATTTGTGTCGCAAACATGCCGATCTCGCCGACCAGATGAATGCAGGGAAGCTGGCCAAGCTAAACGTCTTGATGACCGAAGCGGAGTGCTTTGGCCATCGAGCGAAACGCTCTGGCCGTCCGGTCAGGAGGACCGACAAGTCATGCGACTCAAGAAACTGGTGCTGCACGGCTTCAAAAGCTTTGCCGACCGCACCGAGTTCAAGTTCGACCAATCCGTCACCTGCGTTGTCGGCCCCAACGGCTGCGGCAAGAGCAACGTCGTCGACGCCATCAAGTGGGTGCTCGGCGAACAGTCGGCCAAATCGCTCCGCGGCGGCGCGATGCTCGACGTCATCTTCAACGGCGCCGAGACCCGCAAAGCCTCGGGCATGGCCGAGGTCGAACTGGTCTTCGAAAACCCTTTCCGTGCCGATGGCGCACGTTTCCTGACCGTCGACACCGACGAAGTCTCGGTGATGCGAAGACTCTACCGCGACGGCACCAGCGAATACCTCATCAATCAGCAGGGCGGCCGACTCAAGGACGTCAAGGAACTCTTCCTCGACACCGGCGTCGGCGTCGACGCCTATTCGATCATCGAACAGGGGCGCGTGGCGCGCCTGCTCGAAGCCAACCCGGTCGAACGGCGCCAGATCTTCGAAGAGGCGGCCGGCATCTCGCGGTTCAAAGTCCGCAAGAAAGAAGCCCAGCGCAAACTCGAAAAGGTCGACGACAATCTCGCCCGACTCGGCGACATCACCAAGGAACTCGAAAGCCGCCTGCGCAGCGTGAAGATCCAGGCCGGCCGCGCGCGGACGTACCAGGAGCTCGCGCAGCGCCTCAGCGAACTCCGCCTGCAGCACGCGCTGCACGACTACCACACGCTCCGCAACCGTCTCGAGAAACTCGCCGCGAAGCAGGCGGATGCACGCTTCCGGTTCGACGATGCCGAGAGGAACCTGCAGCACAAGATGGCCGCGCTCACGGATGAGCGCCACAAGGCCGACCAGCTCGGCACGTCGAAGCAGAATGCGACCCACGAGCTGATCCAGACGAAATCGAAAATCACCCAGGCCGACCAGCAGGCGGACTACGCGACGCGACAGCTCAAACAGTTCGACGAGCAGGTCGCGCAGATGACCCACGACCGGGAGACAATGCTCGGCCGCCTGTCTGAAGTGCTCTCGCACTTCGACGAAGCGACGGCATCGCTCGCGAAGTTCACCGAAGAAGTTGCCTCGCACCGCGCCGCCATCGAAACGCGTCAGGACGCACACCGCACGGCCCAGCTGCGGCACAACGAAGTGAACCGCACGCTCGAAGAACACAAGAGCGCGTATCTCGACGCGATGCGCAAGCTCGCTCAGGTCGACTCGCGCATTCAGTCGATCGAAATTGAGCAGAAGAGCCTCGCCTCGCAGCAGGAAAAGCTCGGCGGCCGGGCGGCCATTCTGAATCACGAAGCCAGCGAGATCGAATTGAGCAAGGGGGCGCTGCTCGCCGCGATCGAGCAGGTGCTGGCGCAGATCGAAGAGCAACAGACGCTCGCCAACGACCGCGCGGGGGAGGCCAAGAACCTCGGCTCGGCGATCAAGCAACTCACCGAACGCCTTGGGTCGGCCCGAGAACACCGCAGCGGTCTGCTCAGCCGGCAGAAGATGCTCCAGGATCTGGAGGCGAAGCGCGAGGGCATCAGCGACGCCGTGCAGCGCGTGCTCAAGCAGCGGGAGCAGAAGTTTCCGTTCATCCGCGGTCTGGTTGCGGATCTGCTTCGCGTCGATGTCGAACATGCGCACGTGATCGAGGCCGCGCTCGACGGCCGCGACCAATGGCTGGTGGCCGATCCGAATATTGATCTGCAGCAACATCAGGCCGCGTTTGATGAACTCACCGGGCGGGTGAATGTCCTGCGCGTCACGCGCGAGCAGGTGCTGGAGCATCTGCCCCGTCGCGAGCAGCAGGAAATCCTCGACGAGCGGCCGAACATGTGTGTCGTGGCGCAGAGCGAGATGATCGAGATCGAAACGGATCAGGCCGTCTCGATGGCGGATGACACGAGTTCGATGGATGACGACGCGGAGATCCGCTTCATCCCCACACAGAATGTTCCGCAATCGCCGATCCAGGAAGAGCGAATCATCAGCGTCGCCGGCAAGCTGATCGACACGCTCGCCTCCAGCACGCGGATGGACGGTTCGCCGCTCGCGGTCACGGTTGGTTCGAGCGAGGACAACTTCAGCGACCCGGACGATGAAGCCTACGACTGGAACCAGCACGAGCAGTTCATCCGTCTCGCGGTGGATCTGGTCCGATTCGAGCCCGAAGATCGGGTGATCGCGCTGCGACTGCTCGGCAAGACGGTGGTCGTCGACACGCTCGAAGACGCGCTCGCGCTGCAGCGCAACGCGCCCAAAGGCTGGCGGTATGTGACCAAGGCCGGCGAAGTGCTCGAAACGGACGGCACCTACCGCGTCGGCCCGCTCGGCGCGTCGATGGGCATCCTCTCGCGGCGATCGGAACTCGAGGCCGTCACGCACCAGATCACCGATGTCGATGCTCGCATCGCCGCGCTCGGCGAAGAACTCGCGCACGGCAACGAACAGGCCCGCACGCTCGAAGGCGCGATCGCGGCGCTGCGGCAGGAGATTTACCGGCTCAACACCAGCAAGGTCGAACACGCCAGCAAGCTGCAGCAGGCCGAATCGCGCCTGGCCGCGCTGCTGCGCGAGCGGCCGATCATCGACCGCGAGATCGAGCAGATCGCCGGCGCGCAGACGAAGCTCGCCGATGAATCGACGCGGCTGGTCGAACAGAAGTCGGTGTTCACGCATAAGCAGGCCGATCATCAGACGCAGATCGATTCGCTCACCGGCGAACAGCAACAGCTCGTCGAACAGCTCCGCCACGCCGCGGAGGAACTCACCGCCGCCCGCGTCATGGTCGGCCAGCTCGAAGAGAAACAGTACGCGGCCCGGCAGTCGGTCCAGCGGCTCGAAGCGCAGCGCGGCGAGTTCAAGGCGCAGCTCGATCGGCTCACGAAATCGATCGATACCATCTCGCAGCGACGCGTGCAGATCGAACGCGACCTCCAATCCGCAAAGCACCTGCGCGAAACGCTCGCAGGCTCGCTCGACGAACTCGAATCGCGCATCGAGACGATTGAATCGTCGTTCAGTGAAGCACAGAAGCTCGTCTCATCGCTCGACGGGGAAGTCGATGCCGTTCGGGATGAGAAGGGTTCCGTCGAGCACGAATTGCACAAGCTCGATATCGATCTCTCGGAAGCGAACGTCCGCATCGAGTCGCTCGTGCAGCGGACGCAGGAAGAAATCCAGATCGATCTCGTCGCGAAGTATGCAGAGATCGAGGGTTCCAGTGGCACGGACGCCCCGACCGTGAGCGAACTGGAGAACACGGGAGAGACGCCCGTGCCACAAAGCCAGAAGCCGGAAATCGACTGGGACGCCATCGCCGAAGAGATCAAGCAACTGAAGGATCGCATCGCTCGCCTCGGCAACGTGAATCTCGACGCGATCCACGAACTTGAAGAACTCGAAAAACGCCAGACCGAATACACGTCACAGGTCGAAGACCTCACCAGCAGCAAGCAGCAGCTCGAAGCGTTGATCGATCAGCTCAATGCCGACAGCAGCGTCCGCTTCGCACAGACGTTTGAAGCCGTCCGCGAGCACTTCCAGCTCATGTTCCGCAAGCTCTTCGGCGGCGGCAAGGCCGACATCATTCTCGAAACCGAGCTTGAAGATAAGAAGGCCGTCCTGCCCGAAGGCGCCGACCCGACCGCCGGCCCGATCATGAAGCGCGTCGACCCGCTCGACGCCGGCATCGAAGTCATCGCGCGCCCGCCGGGCAAGAACCCCGTCACGCTCAGCCAGCTCTCCGGCGGCGAGAAGGCGATGACCTGCATCGCGCTGCTGATGAGCATCTTCAAGGCCAAGCCCAGCCCGTTCTGCATCCTCGACGAAGTCGATGCGCCGCTGGATGAAGCCAACAACCAGCGCTTCACACAGATCGTCCAAGAGTTCCTCTCGATCAGCCAGTTCATCATCATCACGCACCATAAAAAGACGATGCAGATCGCCGACATGCTCTACGGCGTCACGCAGCAGACGCACGGCGTCAGCACGCGCGTCCCCGTGAAGTTCGACCAGGTCGACACCGGCGGGCGGATCAAGGACGAAGCGATCGTCGCGGCGTAAAAACGTCCAGCCACGAATGAACACGAATCGACACGAATGGGATTTCATTCGTGTCGATTCGCGTTGATTCCTGTCTCAATCCTGAATCGTGATCAGAAGAAGACTTCGATCGAATCCACGATCGCGTCCGCCGTGTCGCGCTTGGCGCGGTCCGTGCCGCTGCCGCCGTAGATCGAATCGGCCCCGAGTCCGCCGTCGATGGAGTCGTCGCCAAAGCCGCCAACGATCGAGTCGCGATCGTTTCCGCCCAGAAGGGTGTCGTTGTATTCGCCGCCGAGGAGTGTGTCGTTGCCGCTTCCAGCGTCGATCAGGTTGGGCGCGCGGACGCTTCCGGTGATCGAATCGTCGCCGTTTCCGCCATTCAGTTTGGTCGGCCGAAATGCAGTCATCGACGTGCTGCCTTGAATGGTGTCGTCTCCTTCTCCACCTGAGATCTGGAACAGACCGTCGTCTCCTTCGAAGGAGACGGAATCGTTTCCACCTTTCGCATCCACTACGACCGAACCGTTCCCGTTAACATGGATGCGATTGGCCGATTCATTTCCGAAGACACGGATGGCTCCGTCGCCGCCGGAGGCGATCAGGTCTTCCAGATCGGTCGGCATGGTGAAGTCGGCGCTGTTGAGGTTGACCCGCAGCGAGTCCTTGCCCGTTCCATAGGTGAAGTTGAGCGAGGTGAGCGAAAGCAAATACTCAGAGATTCCGATCGTGTCGTCGCCCGCATCGGCAGAAACTGCGTCCGAAACCGAAGCAGTGATTCGATCGTCGCCAGCGCCGCCGTAGATCGAATCGACGCCGAGCCCGCCGTCGATGGAGTCATTGCCGTCGCCGCCGAGGATGGAGTCGAGCGAGATGCTGCCAGTGATCGTGTCGTTGCCGGCGCCGCCAAGGATCGTCGAGGTGTAAAAAACACGCGCTGCGACAAGTGTAATCAGGTCATCTCCGCCTCGGCCGTCGATAGAAGCGTAACTGCCATAGTCGAGATAAGCGTTGATGACATTGGGCAAGTCGTTCCCGACAACGGTCAAGGGGCCAGTTGTTTGTGTACGGATGATCAGATTCTCTAGCCCAGCCGGCATGGTGTACATCGGACTCAGACGGCCGAATTCGAAGGTGTCGATTCCAGGTCCTGCATCGATGCGAGGGGCCGTTGAGTCGTCGGACTGGTCAGCAAAAAAAGAATCGTCGCCGTTGCCGCCGATCGCAGTGTAAACCGCGTATCCGCCAATGTTGTCATTTCCATCGCCGCCATCGACGATCAGCTGTGCCAGTTCGCCGGGGTATGTGTCATCGACAGAACTCGGATTCATTGTGTCGTTTCCCGCACCGCCGTTGATGCGGAACACCTGTGCGCGCAGAGGTCCATTAGACGGGTAATCCTGTTGATCCGTCACGATAAGCGACAATTCATCGGCACCAGATCCGCTGGTAACGGTTTCGATACCCTTGGCACTGTCGGTCTCGCTCCCGGACGTGACCCGTGCGCTGGTTTCCCACAAATCGACAAATGGGCTTGCGGGAAGCAAACTAGCGTCGAATCGATAAGTAAGCATCGCATTCATTTCCGCGGTAATTGCGGACGAGCGATCCGCATAGCTCAGTTGATCGTTTCCGTCTCCAGTATCGACCGTGTCATTCCCGAATCCCGGCGCGACGAAGTCGTCGCCGACGGACGTCTGGATGAAGTCGCCGCCGCGGTTGCCGTAGACGACGTCGTTGCCGCTGCCCGTGTAGATGGCGTCCTTGTAGTCGCCGCCGAGCACGGTGTCGTTGCCGCCTTCGCCGCTGATGGTTGTCGTGGCGACGACGTTCCAGACGATGTCGATGCGGTCGTTGCCGTTGCGAAGGTTGGCGTTGATCGTCTTGACCTTCGTTTTGTTGAACGACTGTGCGACGGCGTTCTGCGTGACGACGACATTCGCGCCGATCGTCTCGACGCGGATGCGATCGTTGCCGGCCGTGCCTTCGATGCGCAGTTCAGTGCCAATGAGAGTGGCGAGGAGCCTGCGCCGTTCGAGTGACTGGATCGACTGGCGATGTGAACTCGCGCTGCGAAAACCGTTTTGCATGTGAGATTCCCCTTGGTTAGTTAATCTCATCTTAGTAACACGTGCAGCCCGCACGCGTGAATTCGACCTCATTCCGGTCGGCAGCGTGTGGCACATCATCGCAGCGTCATGCAAGCCGCGAGTTCGACGGCAGCAATCGAATCACCGTCATCTCCGGCGGACACCAGAGCCGCAGGTTCCATTTGCTACAGCCCAGCCCGCGCGAGACGTGCAGCCAGGTGTTGTCGTGTTTCGACAAGCCAAAACTTTCCGACCAGTGCAGCGTGTCGTGCGTGAAGAGCGGCTTGCCGCCCGGCAGGCACCACTGGCCGCCGTGCGTGTGGCCGGCGAGGACCAGGTGCGGCTCCATCGGCCCGAGCTTCTTCACGTGATCCGGAAAGTGCGCGAGGACGATCCGTGTCGTGTTCGGCGCCGGCTGGCCGAAGCTCGCGAGCAGGTCGGCCGAGAGATCGTCGCGCGACACGCTCGGCAGGCCGATGATCTCGAGCGCGCTCTTACCGCCGACGATCCGGCGCGCCTCGCCGACCAGCAGGTTCACGCCGGCGTCGATCAGCAGCGGGGCGACGAGATCGCCATCGTGGTTGCCCAGGCAGGAGTAGATCCCGAAGCGCGACTTGAGCGCGCGGGCGAATCGCTGCGCCGTGCCGACGCCGTCGCGGTGGTCGAACTTGTCTTCGAGCCAGTCGCCGGTGAAGCAGATGAGATCGACATCGAGTTCGTTGACTTTCGCGATCGCGCGGTCGTAGCCGGCGCACCAGCCGCTGCGGAAGTGCGTGTCGGAAAGATGAAGGATCCGCTTGCCGGCCAGATCGTCGCCGATCGAGGCCAGCGGCAGATCGATCTCGTGAACCTCGAAATCCGCCAGCAGCCCGACCTGGATCGGCCCGGCGGTTTTGAGCGTGCGGTGGGTGGGAGTGGCGCTGGACATCCGTGTTGCTGCATGTTCGGGGAGCGAATGCGAAATGCAAAATGCGAAATGAGAAATGGAGGAGGCGGAATCGACATGTCGATCGAACGCGTGTCCTTCATTTCTCATGTCACATTTCTCATTTCGCATGTTTCACTTAGCATTTCGCATTCCCATGATCGATATCCTCTTCCCCTTCGCCGCCGACCCGTTCGTGATGTTTCACGACGGCTGGTACTACGCGACGTTCACCACCTTCGTGAACGTCCAGCTTCGCCGCGCGCGGACGCTCGCGGGCCTCGCCGTGGCCGAGCCGAAAGTGATCTTTCGGCCGCGCAAGGGCACGCCATTCGCCAATGCGCTCTGGGCGCCGGAAATTCATCGACTGGACGACAGCTGGTTCGTCTACTTCGCAGCCGATGACGGCGAGAACGAAAACCACCGGATGTTCGTCCTCGAAAACCACTCGCCCGACCCGTTCGAAAAGCAGTTCGTCGAAAAAGGCGAGCTGCTCACGCCGGAATACAAGTGGGCGATCGACGGAACGGTGTTCGAAGCCAAGGGCAAGCGCTACTTCGTCTGGTCGGGCTGGCCCGGCGAGAAGGACGGCAGGCAAGACCTGTACCTCACGCGCCTGCTCGACCCGACTCTGTGCGATGAACGACGCGTCTGTCTCAGCCGCCCGACCTTGTACTGGGAGCGTCACGGCTCGATCAAGGTCAACGAAGGCCCGCAGATTCTTCAGCGCGGCCAGCTCATCCACTGCATTTACTCGGCCAGCCACTGCATCAGCGATCACTACTGCCTCGGACGGCTCACGGCGCATGTCGACTCGGACCTGATGGACCCCAACAGCTGGACGAAACATCCCGAGCCGGTGTTCGCCGGCGCGAACGGAATCATCTCGCCGGGCCATGCGAGCTTCGTCCGCAATCACGAAGACCCGGTGGACGGCGGTCGGGACTGGATCGTCTACCATTGCGCTCGCAAGCCCGATGCGCAGGGCGATCGCTACGCGCGGGCGCAGCCGTTTTCGTGGGAGGGCGATACGCCCGTCTTCCCCGAGCCCGCCGCACCGGTCGACAGGGATCACTAAATCGCCTTCACACCGCCGCGCTCACCAGCGCCCGCGCTTTCGCCCGGGCGCGCCAACTGCGGATCTGGCGGACCAGCTCGATTGCGATCGGCAGCGCGTACAGGAGCGTCAGCGTTCGCCATCGCACGCGCAGCCGCCAGAAACCGAACTGCTGCCCGCCGAAGCGCCGCGCCGACTGGTCGCCCCATTCGATGCCGAGCGTTTTCTTCCACGTCTCCGGCCACGCGTCCTGGATCGTTTCAAACGTGCGCGAGTCGAAGTCCCAGCTGGACGCCGTCGCATCGGCGCCGAGCCCGCCGGGATAAATGTCGACCACGATCCGCCCGATGACCGATGCCACCGAGACCTGTCGATTCGCGGAGGTGTTGGATACGATGTCCCACGTCGTCCAGCTCCGCCAGTTCATGAGCACACACGTACACAGCCCGACCATGCAGAGCACGACGAAGGTCGGCCACACGAAAGGCAATACGCCTTTCTGGCCGAAGGGTTCGGAATGAGTGTCGGGTGCATTCATCGCCGGGGCCGATTGTAGTCGACGTGTCGGAGATTTGCCCAGCGATCATCCAATCCACCCGTCAACGCACCGATCGCCACCGCATCATGTCGCGCTTGAACATGTTGCTGCCGTGGTTTTCGGGCACGAAGATCTCGAAGTCCTGCAACTCCACCTTGCCGTCCACGAAGTGATAGTTCGGCAACTGGATCGGGAAGTTCATCCTGTGCAGGTACATCACGTCTTCGGTGCTCATTGGCGAGCCGTCACACGCGGCCACCGCGAGCTTCGCCTGCTCCAGCGTCGCCAGCGTCATCGCGAAGCCCGCGACGGCGGGCTCGCGCAGGATCCACTTCAGCCAAGGGCCGACGAACTCCGCCGGCTTCACGTCCGGCCACTTCAAGAACGCGCCGCGGCCGAGCGGGCCGACGGTGTACACGCCGACATCATGCTCGCGCGCCCACTCCACCAGAAACTGCCCGCGCCGCAGCGAATAACTCCAGTACGGCGTGATGAAGTCCCACGCGTAGGTCTTCGAATAGATGTACAGTTCCTTGTCCGGCGCGCGGTTCAGCACGTCCAGGCCCACCGCATCCACCAGCCCGTCGTTCTTGAGCGTGGTGATCGCGTCGTAATACCAGTCGGGCGTCTTCTCGCTGCCTTCGAAGATGGCGAGCTTCGCCTTCTTCGCGCCGATCTCGTCCAGCTCGAAGCGGAAGGCCTTGATCACATCGTCCTTGGTCTTCTCCTGGATGCCGTGCTCCATGTGCCAGACGATCGGCAGCATTTTCCCGGCGAGCCCGGCGCTCTCGATCGATTTCTTGTAGGCCTGCCGCTCGCGGGCGTAGGTCACGTCGAAGTTCGACACGCCATGATCGAGCAGATAGCGCAGGATCTTCCCGCCGAGCTGCGCATCGGGCGATGGCTCCCAGATGAACGCGTGGCCGCCCATCGAGAGGACGGGGATCTCCACGCCGCTCTTGCCGAGTTTTCGTTTCGCTACCATCATTGCTTCCCCATTTTGCTGATGTCGTTCCAAAGCGTCCTCACTTCCGAACGCTTCAGATCGACTGCATCGTCTTCCTTTTCGCGTCAGCGAAATCGATCGCGGCCTTCACCAGGCCCACGAAGAACGGCTGTGGACGCAGCGGGCGCGAACTCATCTCCGGGTGCGCCTGTGTGCCGACGAAATACGGGTGGACATCCTGCGGCAGTTCGAGGATCTGCATGATCGGCTGCGTGGGGTGCTTGCCGCTGAAGATCATGCCTTTCTCTTCGAGCGTGGCGATGTAGCGCGGGTCGACCTCGTAGCGATGGCGGAACCGCAGGCGCGTGGAGGTGGCGTTGCCGAAGAGGCGCGACGCGAACGTGTTGGGCTTGATCTCGACGTCCTTGCCGCCGAGGCGCATGTTGCCGCCCAAACCTTCGATCATTTTCTGCTCGGGGAGGATGTCGATGACGGGGTTGGCGCACTTGGTGTCGAACTCGGTGGAGTTGGCGTCCTTGATGCCGCACACGTTGCGGGCGTACTCGATGACGGCCATCTGGAAGCCAAGGCACAGGCCGAGGTAGGGCATTTTGTTTTCGCGGGCGTACTTGATGCACTCGATCTTGCCCTCGGTGCCGCGGACGCCGAACCCGCCGGGCACGATGATGCCGTGCACATCGCGCAGGCGCGCGGCGACGTTGCTTGCGTCGATGTTCTGCGTGTCGAGCCAGCGGAGGTTGACGTTGATGCCCAGGTGATTCGAGACGTGCTCGCAGCTCTTGATGATGCTTGCGTAGGCGTCGCGAACGCTGGTGTACTTGCCGGTGACGGCGAGCGTGACGTCCTTGGTGGGCTTGCCGATCCGGCCGACGAAGCTTCGCCACTTCTCGCGCTCGATGTCTTCCTTCCGCTGATCGACGCGGTCGTGCAGATCGAGAATAGTGAGCACTTCACGGTCGATGCCGGCATCGCGCAGCGCATCGGGCACGAGATAGATCGATTCGAGATCGTGCATCGAGAAGACGCGCTTCATCGGCACGTTGGTGTACATCGAGATCTTCTGGCGGATCTTGTCCTGCACCGGCGCTGATGCGCGGCAGCCGACGATGGTGGGCATGATGCCCAGTTCCATGAGTCGCTTGATGCCGAGCTGGGCGGCCTTGGACTTCTGCTCGCCGAGGACGTTCGGCTCGACGATGTAAGTGAGCGCGACGAAACAGGAGGAGTGATCGCCTTCTTCATACGCGAGCTGTCGACAGGCTTCGAGGTAGAAAGAGTTCTCGTAGTCGCCGACGGTGCCGCCGATCTCGACGAAGATGACGTCGGCGTTCGACTTCACGGCGAGTTCGCGGAGCTTGAGCTTCACTTCGCCGACGACGTGGGGGATGACCTGCACGTCGCGGCCCAAGTAGCCGCCTTCGCGCTCTTTTTTCAAGACGGAGGAGAGGATCTGGCCGTTGGTGGTGAAGTTGGCGCGGGAGAGGTCCTGGTCGAGCATGCGCTCGTAGGTGCCCAGGTCCATGTCGGTTTCCATGCCGTCGTCGAGGACGAACACTTCGCCGTGGCGGAAGGGGTTGAGGGTGCCGGAGTCGATGTTGAGGTAGCCCTCCATCTTGATCGGCGCGACCTTGAGGCCCTTGTCCTTGATCAGCTTGGCGAGCGAGGAGCTGAAGATCCCCTTGCCCAGGCCGCTGATGACGGTGCCGACGGTGATGACGTACTTGACCTTGCCCGGCCGATAGCCGGCGGGCATGGGGGTGTAGAACTCGGAGTCGTCGGTGGTCTGTCCGACTTTGGCGAGGTTGTCATCGTTGTTGTTGCTTGGCATGGGTGTGTCAGTCTTGATCCACGGATGAACACAGATGAACACAGATCGAATCGTTCAACGTCGCAAGGCGTTGAATCCATTCTCTTGCTGCTGGTTTTCTCTTGTTTCTCATCTGTGTTGATCCGTGTTCATCCGTGGTTCCTTTTTAAATTCGATCGGGCGGCATCACTGCCGCCCGGTTTTGTGTCCCAAATCCTGTATTCGCCGCACGAACTGTTCGTACTGCTGCGGCGTGTCGATGCCCGCCGGGGCGCTGGCGATGCGGATCGTGTCGATGCGCACGCCGTGCTCGAGGGCGCGAAGCTGCTCGAGCTTTTCCGCCTGCTCCAGCGGCGTCGGCTGCCAGCTGGAGAATTCCAGTAGAAAGTCCCGCCGGTAGCCGTAGATGCCCAGGTGATGAAAATAGATTGGAAGTGAAGGGTTCCCCTTCACCGTCGCGCCGCCTTCGTCTCGCTTGAACGGGATCGCATGTCGCGAGAAGTAGATGGCGCTGCCGTCGATGCCGACGACGGCCTTGACGATGTTCGGATCCTTGGGATCTCTCGGTGGAGCGAACGGCGTGATCACCGTGCCCATCCTGCTGCCGGTCTGCAGCATCCGCTCGATGAGCAGGTCGACGGTGGCCGGCTCGATCTCCGGCTCATCGCCTTGCACGTTGATGATCAGTTCGTCATCTAACTTCGTGGCCACCTCGGCGATGCGGTCGGTGCCCGAAGGGTGATTCGGATCGGTGAGCACAACCGTCGTTTGGTACTCGCGCAGTGCTTCGGCCACGCGCGCATCATCCGCGGCGACGATGATCTCACGGACCCGGCGACACTTGCGAACCTGATCGACGACGTGCTGCACCAGCGGCTTGCCGGTGGCGCGGGCGAGCACCTTCTCAGGAAAACGAGAAGACTGCAGGCGGGCGGGGATGATGACCGTCGCGTTCAAGAGTTCGATCCTTCAAATAGAACTTGCGGCTCTACAACAGGGCCTGAGTTCCGCCAACGACTGATTGATTCTACGGGGCGCTCGTTCCGGGTATGGACCCCAATCGTACGCAAAGCCGCGAGGCTTTCAAACCAGGGCCCGCGTCGCGTCATGATGCGCCAGGATCTTGCGAAACAACGGGGTTTTCGCGGGGCGGATCGGGTTGGCGCTGCACGTTATCGAACGTGGGCGGGGAATTGCTTCGTGCGCCCGAGACATCATGGACTTTCCCGCGTCGGGCCGTGCCGTCCCGGCCCCTCGCAGATTTCGGAGAATCCGGTTTCGCAGGAGCCGGCGTGCTCGCGTCGCGGGTCGTCGAATCCGCCGCGCGCTGCGCGCCAGCCATCGGCAGGTTTTCCGATTCGTGCGATGAACGCGTCTCTGTGGAGTCCTGCGGTCGAGCGGCCGTTTCCTCGTCCGTTTCCTCGTCTTCGGGCAGGATGCTCGCGATGTCCCACAGCCGCTTATTGGCGATCACGCGGATCGATTCGGTCATCGAGTGGTACTCCTGCGTCTTGGCTTCCAGGACCCGCGTCTCGCGCAGCAGGATGTTCCGAACGCGCGTCGCGACGGCCTGCAACGCTTCGCGGCTGATCGTGTTGAGCGCGTGCTTGAACGCCGGAAGCTGACGCCAGTTGTAGAGCGTCTTGCGGCTGATCTTCATTACCACGGCGGTGCTCGAATAACTCATGCCCGCGACGAGGTGGCCGATCGCCGTGCACTGCTGCGGCGTGAGTGCTTCGTCGATCACCTCCGGCAAGCTGGGCAAGCCATTTTCTTCGCCGGTGGGTAATTGTGGGTCGCGCTGGGTCGCGGGTTCTTCTTTGCGATAGAAACCTTCGCCGAACCATTTGGATGACATGTTCGCCTCCGATGTTGAGATGGATGGCGGCCGTCGGCGCGACGGTGCGCGTCAGGAATGCCATCTCCCAGAACCGGGGCGCGCTGCGCCGGCGCGCGTTTTCGCGCAGCGCAGGAAATTCCGTGCGCCGTCGAAAGTCGCGACCATCGCAAGGGTTTCGCGCAGTTGGAATTGGAAAGAATTTGATCGCGCGCCCCGGCTATCGCATTTGGAGAATCATCTGGGTGCCCCGGGGCATGTACCCATGACCCGCGCTCTGAGGGCGCGGGTCAACGAGTACGTTGCCCCCCGGGGCACCCAGATGCGTGCGACGGGTCAGGCGCAGTTCAAATCGAAGAGAATTCGATCGCGAGGCGGGAGTTCGCTCACGGGTTCGACTTATGTTCGAACGTACCGGCATCCCCCAGCGGCTTGTCAAACGCGTCGAGCGATCGCTTCGCGTCTGCGTCGCCGGTGAGCTCGGCCTTCCAGAACAGGAGTGATGCGTCTTTGATCAGCTCGTGCCACTGTTCGTAGTGCGACGTGTCGCCGACGCGGCGCTGCGGCGTGCCGTTGAAGACCGCATGATCGCCGTCTTTCAGGATGAGCAGGTATTGATCGTTGTGGACAATGTTGTCGTACGGGATCCGGCGTTCATCGGGCGTCAAATCGCGAACGAGCGGGGCGGTATCTTTGGTGCCGGTGAAATGGAAGATCGGTACATCCACATTCGCGAACGCCTCTTTCGCGTCCGAGTCCGCTTTAACGCCCGGGCTGAACGCGATGGCCGCCTTCACGCGATCGTCCTTGAGCGTCCGGCCCGCGAACGACTGGCCGACGATGCCTTGCACCGTCTGCGCGCCGAAGCTGTGCCCGGCCAGGCCGATGTGATCGAGGTCGAGCTTGTCCGTGAAGCGGTCATCGGTCTTCGCAAGCTCGGCGAGGTGATCGATCGCGAAACGGACATCTTCGCACCGCAGCTTGTAGTTGACGACGCTGATCGCATCCTGCAGCGCCTTGAGCACATCGGCCGGCGGCTTGCCGCGCCAGACGGAGTCGTCCGTGCCGGGATGTTGCAGCGTGATCACGACGAACCCGTGCTCGGCCCAATGGGTGGCGACGTAGGTCAGTCCTTCGCGCGACCCGCCGAGGCCGTATGAAACGAAGATGACCGGCCACCTGATGTCGAAGTTCGTGATGTTGTCGTTGTCGATCGTTGGGAGATAGATCTTCACCGGCAGTGTGCGATTCCGAGCGCCATCGGTCCAGGCTTCGCGCGCGATGGTGACGGTGGCCGGCCGGGTGGCGGGTGCCGTCTTGGGCTCGGCGGATGTTGTCGCGGAGATGGCGAAGAGAGTGAGCAGGGCGAGGAAGGGCGAGCCGATGCGAGGTTTCATTGCGATGTCTCCGAGACCGGATCGTATGCGAAGTCAGTGTCTTCGCAGCGAAGAGATGCCAACAGGCTGTCATCCTGAGCGGTACTCGCGAAGGATCTACAGTCGAGCGTCCCGGATTAGATGCTTCGCGAGTACGCTCTGCATGACAGGCAGTTTCTGTGTTGACGTCAAGAAGAACAGTCGGCCACGATCAATTCGCATCCCGCCGCGCGGATTTCGGCGACGACGCTGTCGCCCGGCAGCGCATCCGTCACGATCGTATCGATATCCGCCAGGTCGCAGAGTTTTACCAGCGCCTGCTGACCGAACTTGCCGGCGTCGACGAGCAGGACCGTCCGTTGGCTCTGTTCCATCATCTTTTTTTCGGTCTGAACCAGCAGCATGTTCTGGTTGTAGAGCTGGCCGTTGTGGATGCCGGCGGGCGAGAGGAAAAGCGTGGTGGCGTGGATGTTGGAGAGCATCGCCTCTGCCGACGGCCCGAGCAGCACGCCGTAGCGCGGATAGACGACGCCGCCGACCATCACGAGTTCCGCCCGATCGTCGTTCTGATAGAGCGAGGCGATGGGGAGCGAGTTGGTGACGATCTGCAGCGGCGTGCCGAGCAATTCCTGGGCGAGGTAAAACGTCGTCGTGCCGCCGTCGAGGAGGATGGTTTCGCCGGGGCGGATCAGTTTTCGCGCTGCGACGGCGATCTGCTTTTTCGACTCGACGCGATACGCCATCCGCTGCTCGAACGCGTACGGCTTCACATCCTTCGGGTCGACGCCCGTCCAGACCACGCCGCCGTGCGTGCGGCGGACCAGGCCCTGCTCTTCGAACTCGTTGAGATCGCGGCGAATGGTCGAAGCGCTCACAGCCAATTCGCGCGCGAGCGAGTCGAGATCGATCGCGCCTTTCTCGGCGATGAGCTGCTGGAGGCGAAGTTGGCGTTCGGGAATCAGCATTTGAGGGCTACAATCTGTCATCCCATGAGCGTACTCGCGAAGGATCTAGAGGCAGCTGTAAGATGTCTCCGATCACGCGAGCAACTCGCAAGCGGCGGGTAGATTCTTCAGTCGCTTGCGCTCCCTCAGAATGACATCGTTTCCGTTTACGCGTTCGCCATGATCTGATCCGTAATCGTCTGCACCAGTGCTTCGAGATCGCGCTCGCTGAAGTTCGCCGGGATGTTCGCGTTGATGGCCCGGCTGAGCGGGTCCTGGGGCGTCACGGCGCCGACGCCGCCGGTGGAGGTTGTCATCTTTCCGCGGTTGCCGATCTCGGTGTTCACGCGCGAGATGAAATCGCTCGTGCCGCAGGCGACGGCGCCCTTCTTGGCTTCATCCATGCGCGGGTCCGGCAGGCCGAACTTCGCCTTGAGCTGGATCAGTTCGCCCATCTCCTGGCCGGTGAGCGCCTTCACGCTGCCGAGTTGCTTGGCGAGCAGGAGGATGCGCGAGTAGGCGTCGACGATTTCGAGCTGGTAATAGCACTGCTCGAGTTCCGGATGGAAACAGACGACGCCGTGGTTTTCGAGCACGATCGTGTTGCTGTCCTTGATATACGGCAACAACGATTCGCCGAGCCGCTTGTCGCCGGGCGTGACATACTTCGCGGTGCGCACCGGGCCGAGGAACACTTCGGCCTCGGGGTGGATGCAGGTGGGAAGCTCGACGCCGGCGACAGCGAACGCGGTCGCGTGCGGCGGGTGGCTGTGGATCACCGCGTTCACATCCGGGCGCGCCTGGTAGATCTGCGCGTGCATCATGAACTCGCTGGTGCGCTTCCGATGGCCGGCGAGCTGCTTGCCGGTGGCGTCGACGACGCAGAGGTCATCGGGCTTGAGGTTGCCCTTACTAATGCCGGTAGGCGTGCAGAGGAACTTGTTGGCGCTCATGCGGAAGGAGTGGTTGCCTTCGTTGCCGGCACAGAACCCTTTGAGCCAGATTCGCCGGCCGATGTCGCACATCTGTTCACGCAGTTTGTATTCGCTGACGAATGCCATGGTTATTGCTCCAGCTTCACTTCCACTCGATCGAGGATCGCCGCGCAGTACGCGTCGAGGGGGACCATTTTCTCCGGATAGAACGGCATCGAGGCTTCGCGGCTCTCGGTGAAGGCGATCGTTTCGCCGATTCCGGCGCCGAGGTGGTCGTACACGATCACCGTCTCGCTCGTCTTGCGCGCCTGACCCGCGAGGCCGAACCGGTCCTGAACTTCGCAGACCAGAAACCGGCCGCCCACGAGCGTTTGGTACGTCGTGTTCAAGGTGATGCGACCGATGACTTTGCCGACTCTCATGCGACCTCTTGTAGGGTCCGCAGTATTCGGCGGACCGATTCGCTCGCGGTCCGCAGCGTACTGCGGACCCTACGGGAATCATGCCTTACTCAGTTCTCCCAATGCCTTCGCCAACTCCTGGTTCATCCCACGCGGCGAACGCACGAACTTGTTGATCAGATTGCGGATCATCATCAGCGGCAGATTGCCTGGCTCGATGACGAGCACGTTCGCGCCCAGTTCCTGCAGGCCCAGATCGATGGCGGCGATGCTCGTTCCGACGATCGCGCGGACGTGGGGCGATCGGTTGAGCAGGGTCGTGACGATCGACGCGTGATCGACGACGAGGATCGCGCCGACGGCTGACTTGCTTTTCAATGATTCGATCGTGTGCCGAACGGCGGCGATCGAGTTCGTCGCGTCGCCCAGCACTGGAAGCTCATGCAGGTTGATCTCGCGCGCCGACATGGCGATGGCGGCCTTGGCGGTGCCGCTCTTGGCGCCGCACCAGTAGGCGAAGGATGCACCGGGCGCGGTCGGCGACGGCGCAAGCAACGACCTGGTTTCTGTGAGTTGAACCTGGGCTTTGCCGCCGGCCGCGTCGTAGCTGATGTCGAGCTTCTTCGATCGAACCAAGTCCTGAGCGCCCGGCGTGAGGCGCGCCCCCGCCGGCAGCACGATCGTGCCGCTGCCCTTGAGCATCTGTTCGATTTGGCGGGCGGTTACGAACATTCATCATCCCAAAGTCGACTGGACACACAGTGCCGAATGTCGAGTGCCGAGTGCCGAATCAAATACGTGAAGGATTCTGCTTTCATTCGGCACTCGGCATTCGGAACTCGGCATTCCTACTCCTCATTCACGATCCCACACACGATGAACCTCGCCGGACACTTCTCGTGTTTTACGATCTCGCGGACGAACTTCCCGTCGCTGTTGATGATCACTTTCTGGCCGACACCTGCCTGCAGCGGATCGATCGAGAGCTGCGGGTCGCCATCGGGTTCTCCGGTCGCGCCCAGCGGCTGCACGACGGCAAGCCGCCAGCCGTGAAGCGATTCGTGCTTCACGGTGGAGGTTGCGGTGCCGATGACGATTCCATGGAGCATAGTGGGCTAGTGATTCGTGGTTAGTGGCTTGTGGCTAGGAAGAAAGAGCTAGTCACCAGCCACTAGCAACTAACCACTCTCTTAAATCATCCTCAAACTTCCCGTCATCATGATCCGTCGATACCGCGTAAACGTCAGCGGCGTCGTGATCCCTTCGCCCGTGGGCGTTGCGATCGAGTAGCTCAGGAACCCCTGGCCGCCGAGGCCCAGGCCCGCGGGACTTCCGCCGTTGACGACGAACAGCGTCGTCCCCGCGCGTCGGCCAAACTTTGTGATCGTGTCGAGGTTCCGGCTGTGGCAGATCGCGGTGTGGCGATAGCCATGCTCGCTCTCGATGGCCTTGTCGATCGCTTCGTCCACGTTCGCGCACCGCACGAGCGGGATGAAGGGCATCATCTGCTCGACCTGCACGAACGGATGCTCGAAGTTCGTCTCGCCGAAGAGCAGCTCACACGACTGCGGCACCGAGGTGCCCGCGGCTTGAGCGAGCACGCCCGGGCTTTGGCCGACGAATTGTTTGGCGACGTGAGGCTTGTTGTCCTTCGGGTCGATCGGCAGGGCGGCGCGTGTGAGGGCGTCGATCTGCGTGGAGTTCAGTTGGACGGCGCCGGCTCGCTTGAGCTGATCGACGAACTTGTCGAACACGCTCGCGACGACGAAGACCTGCTTCTCGCCGATACAGAGGAGATTGTTGTCGAAGGATGCGCCCGCGATGACCGATTTGGCGGCGTTCTCCAGGCAGGCCGTCTCATCGACCACGACCGGCGGATTGCCCGGCCCGGCGACGATGGCGCGCTTGCGACACGCGAGCGCGGCGCGTGCCACCTGCGGTCCACCGGTGACGACGAGCAGGTTCACGCCGCGATGATTGAACAGGGCATCGGCCGTTTCGAGTGTCGGAGGCAGCACCATCGAGATCAGGTGTTCGATGCCGAACTTCGCGGCGATCTGCTGGTTGTACGCCTTCACCGCGATGGCGGCACAGTTCGCGCCGCTCGGGTGGGCGTTGGCCACGAGGGCGTTGCCGCTGGCGATCATGCTCACTGCGTTCGCGCTGAGCGTCGGCACGGAGTGGGTGACGGGCGTAACGACGCCGATGACGCCGAAGGGAGCGTATTCTTCGATGCAGACGCCGTTGCTGCCGCTGTCGGCGGTGGTCTTGAGGAACTCCACGCCCGGCACGAGCGAGAGGATCTTGAGCTTCTCGATCTTGTGATCGAGCCGGCCGATCTTCGTCTCTTCGAGCTCGATCCGGCCCCAGTTCTCGGCGTTGTCGAGCGCGATCTTCTTGATGAGCTTGACGATCTGGTCGCGCTGGTCGAGCGAGAGCTTCATCAACTGCTTCTGCGCTTCGGTGGCGGCGGCGACGGCGTTGTCGACGCTTCGGAAGATGCCGAAGCGATCGTCGGCGGCCACATCATGCGGCGAGCCGCGCCGCTCGGCGGCGGGCGTTTCGCCGGCGGGCACCGAAGGGTGCCGGCCGCCGGAGCCGTTGAGTCGCTTCATCACTTCGGCGACGACATCTTGTACTAGAGAGGCGTTCATGCTGGTTTAGTAGCATGGGCGTCTCGCCCATGCCCCTTATGTCACGGGCGAGACGCCCGTGTTACGAGACTAATCCGCCTTATAGAAAGATTTCCCGTCGATCTCGGCCGTATCCACGATGCCGACGATTACCGCATCGGCCGGCAGCTTCGTCGTCTGCTCGGTCATGCGGGCGCTGCTGCCCTGCACGATCAGCACGAGCTGGCCTTCGCCAGCGCCCACGACATCGAGCGCGACGATGGCCCGCCCGGTGTTGCCGAGCTGGGTCGGTTTTCGCTTCTCGTCGTATTGAACGTTGAGCGGCTCGACGATGAACAGGCGTTGGCCGTTCAGGGTCTTGTCCTTCTGCGTGCAGACGACGGTTCCGGTGACACGTGCTAGGAACATGTGGGTCCAGTGGTTAGTGGCCAGTGGCTGTTGGCTAGTGAGAGGCGGCATCAACTAGCCACCAGCCACCAGCAACTCGCCACTCTCCTCACCCAATTTTCGTCACATCCCCGTGCGGACGGGCGATGACGTGAACGCTCACGACTTCGCCCAGCCGGCCCGCGGCTTCCGCGCCGGCGTCGACCGCGGCACGAACCGCCGCCACATCCCCGCGGACGCTGATCGCCACCAGGCCGTTGCCGACCTTGTGCTTGTCGACGAACGTCACGTTGGCGGCCTTAAGGGCGGCGTCGAGCGCTTCGATCGCGGCGACGTTTCCTTTGGTTTCGATCATTCCCAGTGCTTCACCTGCTGCCATGATTCGCTCCAATTCTTGGGAACCACAGATGAACACGGATGAACACAGATAAAGAAGACGCTGGACTCTATTCCTATCTGTGTTGATCTGTGTTCATCCGTGGTTCCTTTCCTTCAATACTTCAACCGTCTGTCTCGCCACGACGAGTTCTTCGTTCGTCGGGATGACCCAGACCTGTGCCTTGATTCCGTCGCGGCTGATCTTCGCTTCTGTTCCGCGGACGGCGTTTCGTTCCCGATCCAGCGCGATGCCGATGAAATCGAGATTCCTGCAGATCGCTTCGCGGATCATCGCGCCGTTTTCGCCGATGCCGCCGGTGAAGGCGATCACGTCGATGCCCCCGAGTGCGATTGTGTAGTTGCCGATGTATCCACGGACGGATTCGACGAACGTGTCGATCGCGAGTTTCGCGCGGGCGTTGCCTTCGCTGGCCGCTTTCTCGATGTCGCGCATATCGTTGCTCACGCCGCTGATGCCCAGCAGCCCGCTTTCCTTGCCGAGCTTTTTGTAGATCTCCTCGTGCGAGAGTCCGTGTGCGGCAAGCCTCGGCAGGGCGAAGACGTCGAAGTCGCCGACGCGATTGTTCTGCGGCAGGCCCGTCTGCGGCGTCAGGCCCATGCTGGTCGCGACGCTCTTGCCATCCTCGATCGCACAAATGCTCGAGCTTCCGCCGAGGTGGCAGGAGATGATTTTCTTGGCGGCGGGAACGAGTTCCTTCACCCGGCCGGCGATGAATCGGTGCGATGCGCCGTGGAACCCGTACCGGCGGATGCCGAGTTTCTCGCTCCACTCGTGCGGGATCGCGTAGGTCTGGCGGCTTGCGGGGATCGTCTGGTGAAACGCCGTCTCGAACGCCGCCACCTGCGGCACGCCAGGCAGCTTTTCCTTGAACGCCTTCATCGCGGCGATGTAGACCGGGTTATGAGCCGGCGCGACATCGGCGAACTCCTGCATGGTCTTCAGCACGTCGTCGGTGACGCGCACCGCGCCGCTGATCGGCCCGCCGTGAACGGCCTTGAAGCCGATGGCGTCCGGCGGCTTGGGGAGTTGCTTGAGGATCACGTCGATGACTTCGGCATGGGTCTTGAAGTCGCCGTTCGGCTGGCCGATCCGTTCGTAGCCGCCGCGCGCGGTCTCGGCGAAGTTCTTGTCCGAATCGAGGACTTTGAACTTGAAGCTGGTGGAGCCGAGGTTGGCGACGAGGATCATCATAGGGATGAGGGCGGAGGGATGAGGGATGGAGTGGGAGACGAAGCATTCGCTTCATCCCTCCGCCCTCATCCCTCATCCCGTCTACTTCAAGCGCCAAAGCTTTGAACGAGCTCCGGATGCGGCCGGGCGATGACGTGCGACGCCACGAGCGTGCCGACCTTGGCGGCGGCCGCGCTGCCGGCGTCGACGGCGGCTTTCACGCTGCCGACGTCGCCGCGCACGATGGTCGTGACGTACGCGCCGCCGATCTCAAACACCTTGACGATGCTGACATTCGCGGCCTTGCACATGGCATCGGTCGCTTCGACCACGCCGACCCAACCTTTAACTTCGATCAATCCGAGTGCGTCCATGTTCTTCTTCCTGAAATGGAACCACAGATGAACACAGATAAACACAGATGGAAGGCAGAAGAAGGAAATCAATTCAAAAATGAATCAATTCGTCTTATCCGTATTCATCTGTGTTTATCCGTGGTTACTTCTTTCCCGCTGCCGCAGATGCCGCCGCCGCCTTCGGCAATGCCGCTGCAAGATCGTCGTGCGGGCGGGCGATGACGTGCACCGCCACCACTTCGCCCACGCGGCCGGCGGCTTCGGCGCCGGCGTCGAGCGCGGCCTTCACCGCGGCAACGTCGCCTTCGACGTAAGCCGTCACCAGGCCGCTGCCGGCCTTGTCCCAGCCGAGCACTTTCACATTCGCGGTCTTGAGCATGGCGTCGGTCCCTTCCATGAGGGCGACGAGGCCGCGGGTTTCTAACAATCCTAATGCTGCACTTGGCATAGCCTTCTCCAAACCAGAGGTTCGAGGTTGGTTGCGAGAGGTTGGAGGAAGAGGCCATCAAACCTCGAACCTCCAAACTCAAACCTCATTATTTGATCAGTTCCATTCCCGTTGCCGATTCGATGTCGCACGCGTTGCCTTCATCGGTGTCGATGTGGACTTCGAGGACGACTTTCGGGTGAAAGCGGACGGTGAGGCCGTGAAACGTCACGCCGCAGGGTCCGTCGATTTTGAGTTTCATGGTGTCCTGATCCTTCACGCCGTAATACGCCATGTCCTCGACGGACATGTGGACGTGTCGTTTGGCGCGGATGACGCCCTTGGACAGGTTGAGCGCGCCGGCGGGGCCCAGGACGGTGACGCCGGGCGTGCCTTCGATATTGCCGCTGATGCGCAGCGGAAGGTCGAGGCCGAGGTAGATGCCGTCGGTGTAGGACAGTTCGATCTGCGTCGCGTTCCGGCACGGGCCGAGGATGCGGACGTTGGGGATGATTCGCTGGCGCGGGCCGACGATGGTGACGGTCTGTTCGGAAGCGAACTCGCCGGCCTGGTAGAGGTCCTTCATCTTCGTGAGCTTGGAGCCCGGGCCGAAAAGGACTTGAAGGTCGGCCTCGGTGACGTGCATGTGGCGGGCGGAAACGTTGACGACCAGCGGGTTGGGCGGGCCGCCGCGTGCGTCGCGGTAGATGCCGCCCTCCGAGCGCGGCGGCTGGATCCGGCCGGCCAGCTTCTCCTTAAGAACCTGGCGGACCAGCGACTCCACTTCCGGTCGATTCAACACGCGATTGGGCATCGTTTTCGTTCCTTCGCCTGGAAGAGTGTGACAGATTATGGAAGATTGTCAAGCAAATCGTCCAAAACTCGCCACCTTCTGCCGAATCGCCTCGGCCGGACGAGAGTCTATCGCGGATGTGCCGGTTGTCCGGGATGCCGCCCCGGCGCGACAGCTTGGGCACAGAAACGCCCTCAGTTGGGAGTACTCCGCGCCGAGCAGGTTTAATGGCTTTCATTCCGAGAGAGCCTCGGCGAACGAGGGATCTGGGGTCGCGGGTTGCAGCAACCGTCGAGCGTCGGTGCGGGAACGATTAGTCCTTCCAACATTCTCATCAGGTTGACCGTGGTCGCGCAGACCCGAGATCCATCGCTCGCTCGCGTAGGGCAAGCCCTACGCTTTAGGCTCGTTCTTGATGACATGGCGAGCCTGTTGCGAAAGTGTCTTTAACTCCCCGACTTCAGCACGACCACTTCTGAGAGCCCGACGTTGACCGTGCGCGGCTGAACGTCCGTCACGCGGATCGTCAGGGACTTCGTTGTGCGCGCGGCGAACTTCACGTCGGCTCCCGCACTCGCGTCGTTGGGCAGGGTGCCGAACTTCACCGGGTCGCCGGCGTCGAAGACCAGTTCGCCGGCCGTCACCTGGTCGTCGAGGTTCTGGCGGTCGAAGAGCCAGACGCGGTCGATCGACTGGGGCGAATCCCAGGTGAGCGTGAGCGTCGCGCCGCTTTTCTCCTTGTCGCTGGACCATTCTTCTTTGCGGCTCTGCGGATACCCGCCGATGCGGCCGTCAATCACGCCGCCCGCGGGCGATTCCCGGGTGGCAGTGCTCGCGGTGGCTTTCGCGTTGGGGTCGATGTTGCGTTTATTCGAATTGAAATCGACGGGGACCTCGGGGCAGCTGAGTCGCAGGGCTCGCTTTCCGATCGTCAGCGTCACCTGCCCTTTAAGCGCCCGCGTCGGCTCGACCGGAAACGGTTTCTGTTCTAAGGCCGGCAATGGGGCGAGCCTGCCTAGAGCGGCGTCGCGCTCTATCTTGAAGATCGTCGAATAGCCGCCAACGTTGTAGGAGATGCGATCATTATCTAGCAGGCCCTCGGGCGCATAGAGGCCGAGGATGCCTTCCTCGGGCCAGCGGTAGGGCGTCTCGTTTTTCTCAAAGACACCGATGCCGAAGGATGCGAGCAGGGGCGTCGGGTCGGCATCGGCTGGCAGCGACTGGATGGCCTCCAACATTTGTTGCCGCGGCTCGGCAACGTCAGCGGGCGCACCGTTGGCGGTTCGCCGTGCCCGCGCGCGGGAGGCAAGCGCCCTCGCATCGACCGGGTTGGCCGTGACCTGAAGGCGCCGGTACATCCGGATCGATCCCTTCGGCAGCGTGATGCGGTTGGTGAATGTCGATTCGTCGTAACTGATCGCGTTCGGCGCGAGCGGCTCCCCGTTCAACTGGGCCGATGTCGCCCGCTCCGTGCAGGGCAGTTCGACGACGTACGTGCGCTCGCCGAGTTGGCCGGCGTACTGGCCGTCGGTTCCTTCGATCTGAACAGAGTATCGGTTCTGACGCATCTCGCATTTGAGCATCGTGATGGCGAACTCGCCGCGGCGATGGATCGTCTGCCCCTCTGAATCGACGATGTCGACGCTCTGGTAGGCCGTCGTTTCGCCGTCGTCTTCGTAGAGATAGTTGCTGCTCTCCAGGCCACCGGGATACACGCGGATGATGGCTGTTTCGAGCGGGTCGGTCGTCATGCGCGGCGTGTAAGGGCGGATGATAATGGGCGAGCCGCCACGAACATAGAGTGGGAACTCGTTGATGTCGGCGGCGACGAGATGCTCGCTGCCGCCCTCATACCGTTCGCCGGTGAAGTAGTTGTACCAGTCACTGCCAGGCGGGAACCAAACGACTTGTGTCGCGACGCGGCTTGGCCCGACTCCGGGCGCAGCGATCGGAGCGACCAGTAAAGCAGGGCCAAACAGGTATTGCTGTGGACTGTGATAAGCGCGCTCTTCGAATCGCGAAGCGAGATACATCGGCGCGGTCAGCGGAAAGCTCCCCATGCACGATTGCTGCACGCTGCTGTAGATGTACGGCATCAACTGGCTGCGCAGATGGAAACTCGTTCGCATCGAATCCTCGGCCCACTTCGGATAGGTCCACGGCCGGCGATCCATCTCGGCGCTGCGCGTGGAGTGAGACCGCAGCGCCGTCGTCATCGCGCCGAACTGCACCCACCGCGTGTACGACTCCTCGTTGCGTCCGCCCTGGTGGCCGCCGATGTCGTGCGACCAGAAGAACGCGCCGACGTTGCCGGCCGTCGCGGTGAAGGGGACTTCGAACGCGAGCATCTTCCAGCTCGTCGAAGCGTCTCCCGAGAACTGGATCGGATAGCGATGGCTCCCCCAGCCGCCCCAGCGGGTGAGATCCTGCCCGCGCTGCCCATCCGTCTGCGTGCGCTGGTAGTAGTAGTGGTTGAGCCAGAAGAGGTTCGTGAGGTCGGGGACGCTGCGCGTGTTCGGATACTGTTGCCAGTCGAGCCACCAGAAGTCGACGCCATCTTTCACGAGCGGCTGCATCAGGTTGTCGTAGTGTGCGGTGAGATACGCCTTGCTGCCGGCGTCGTAGGGAAGCGTCTTCTTCGCGGATGGGTCTTCGTCCATCGCGCGCATGAACTCGGGATAGCAGTCTTCGTGCGGCGCGACGCCGTCGGCGGGGTGGTCGTTGAGCGTGACGTGCAATCCCTGCTCGTGCAGCCACTTCAGCAGGCCCTCGGCATCGGGCAGGAGTTTTCGGTTCCAGGAGTAGCCGGTCCAGCCGTCTTTGTGCCAGTCCATGTCGAGCACGAGCATGTCGAGCGGGAAATCGTGGTCGGCGTATTCCTTTACGATGGCGCGATACTCATCCGATGTGTAAGGCCAATAGCGCGAGTACCACGCGCCCAGCACATACCGGCGCGGCATCGGCACCTTGCCGCCGAATGCGGTGAACGACTGCAGCGCGGCCCGGTAGTTGTTGCCGTAGGAAAAGAGGTACCAGTCGGTCCCCGAATCGGCCGGGCGAGAGCGGACCCAGTCGTTGGTGAAGAGCGGCGTTTTCGAATCGTCGAGGCAGAACCATCCATCCCGCGAGAGCAGGCCTTCGCCGAGATCGCCGGCGCCATCCCACCCGTCGAGCGTTCGCGCGGTTCCGCCGAGGTTGCTGGCGTTCTTCGCGCCGGGGCTCCACTGCTTCGACTGCGCGCCCTCCGCGGTGATCTCGACCACGAGATTCTGCGGCGAGAACGGCTTTCCATTCGGCTGATATCGCAGACGCATGGCGGCGGTCTCGATGACGGTCGCGCCTCCTTCTTGCGTGAGCTTGTAGTCGCCGCTCTTCACATCGCGGTGGATGGCCACGAGTGAGGGTTCGTCCACGAACTTCGCGCCCGGCGCCTGTTCGATGCGGATGCAGTTGGGCGTGATGACGGTGAAGCGCACGTCGCCGACCACGACGGTGCCGCTCGACTGCGCCTGCGAAACGTTTGCCGCGCACGCGACGGCCAGCAAGAGAAGTCTGCCCAGCGAGACGAGCCGAGTGCTGCGATCCATCATCGATCACCTCTGAACGGGATTGCGGAAACTCCGACAAGACCATTACGCGCGATCGGCCATACGGTTCAATGCGCGAAACGGGCAAAGATCATTCCCGCCCACACAAAGTTCGTTCCCGCCCACACTTTGCCCGTCGGCAAGTTGCGCGTACGGTGCGGGGATTCGAGAGCGAGCGAACATGCCAACCTTCAAAGATCGATTTGTCTACCGGCTGAACCGATTCCTCAAGTGGGAGGATCAGGATCTGCTCGCGATGCAGCAACTCGCACCGCTGGCGAAAACCTACCTGCCCTGGTCGATCTCGTCGATGCGGCCCAGCGGGCTGGTGAAAGTGCTCAACGACATCGTCGTTCACGAGCGCAAATGTGTCGTCGAATGCGGCGGCGGCGTGTCGACGTATTTCATCGGCCGGCTGCTCAAAGAGCGCGGCGGGCGGCTGATTACCATCGAGCACAGCGCCGAGTGGTGCGAGATTCTCCGCGGGTTCCTCGCCGGCCAGGGACTCGGAGACGTCGTCCAGATCGTTCACGCGTCCCTCGCGCCCTGCGGCCATCCTTATCAAGGTCAAGCTGAATGGTACGATGAGTCGCGCGTCGCGCAGGCGGTCGAAGGAAGCAGGATCGACCTTCTTCTCGTGGACGGCCCACCCGCGTACGAGGCCGCGATCCGATTTGCGCGGTATCCGGCTGCGCCGTTCTTGCGGAAACACTTCGCGGAGTCGTACACCGTCGTGCTCGACGACGCCAACCGAAAGGGCGAGCAGGAAATCGCGGCACGGTGGGAACGTGAACTCGGGATCGCGATGGAGATTCACCTGCTGGATGGGAACGTTGCCATCGGTCATTCGAAGCGTTCGTGGGTCGTGTCGTGAGCGCGAGGCGTGTCCAAAAAGAAGTCACGGCCGATGAATCGGCCGTGACTTCTACATGATCGGGTTTTATCACGACTGCGCGGATTCGATTCAGCGTCGCGGCGGAAGGAGATAGATGTCCTGGAGGTCGCCGCGCGTGATCTTCCGGGTTTCCACGTGACCGTCGAGAAAGAGGACGGTGGTGGAGCCACGGTGGCGAGTCAGGTCCAGCGCGTTGTTGGGGAGCGCGGCGTACGGTCCAGTTGGAAAGCGCGGATTCGGCAGTGCCTCAGACAGCGGGACGGAGTTCCAGATCTTGCCGTCGAAGTTCTGCCCATACCTGATGCCATTGGAAATGTAGGCAACGCGAGACGCGCCGCGGTCGTTCGTCATCACCTGGCCCGCCGTACGCGCGCCGCCGGGTCCGCACATCGCCATGAACGTTCGCGAGGGCTCGGCAATTTTCGAGGACTGGCCTCTGTAGTGGCTATAGGGGTCGTCCCAGCCGAAAATGGCTTCGTTCACGACGTAACTGCTGCGGAGCTGCCAGCCCATCTGTCCACCGGTGTCCGCACAGTCGTAAACGATCGAATAGGGAACGTCGCTCGCCTTGCCGATGTCGGCCGGGCAATTGAAGAACCGCATGTAATCGGCGACCTGGTCCTCATCGTATTCGTATTCGGCGTTGTTTTGCGAATCGAGAATCCGGTGCTTGGTCAGGTACTGCGCGACCGACGTGTGCCAGCCGGCAAACACGGTCCTGAGCGTACCCCCCGTTTGGAGGTTGATGTAGGAGTACTTCACCTTGGAAGCGTCACCCAGTTCAGCCGGTTCCGCCCAGATGATCTTCGGCCCTGGCGCGCCCTTAAGATTGCCCGCCAGCGGGTAATACCCGCGGTGGGTCTGTTTGTGCATTTCGGCGCCGTTGGCAATCTGCTTGAGATTCGCCGAGCACTTAGTCAGCAACGCGGCAGCGCGTGCCTTGTTCAAGGCGGGCAAGAGGATGGAAATCAGCAACGCGATGATGCCGATGACCACCAGCAGTTCGACGAGCGTAAAGCCCGTCTGGCGTGCCGGCTTTTGACGAAACAAGAGGGTTGACGAAACGAATCGAGGGGTGTGGTTCATGAGGTTTTCCTGGCCCTTTGAGCAAAGACAAACGTTAGGTAGCCCGGGAATGCTTTCACCGACGGGTAATGTTGGCCGCGACAATCCGGACGCCTCAATTCTAACCAGATGCTTATAAAAAAGCGCGTTTTTTTCCACAAGGGCGTTGGCATTCGGCAGTGTTAGCAATCGGTTCGGGTGCCGGCGGGCTTCCCAGACGCCGACGCGGCGCTCCCGCGTTCACGGCGCCAACAGGAAGACGTTGCCCAGTTCGCGCGGATCGATGATACGCGTCTCGGCGTGGCCGTCGAAGAAGAGGATGTTGGTTTTCCCCTTGTGGCGGGTCTTGTCGAAGCCGCCAGGCGAACCGGCCTTGTTGTTGCCGAGCAGGGCGTCACTCAGCGTGACCGGCGGCGTCTTGGTCTTGTTCACCAGGGTGATGTACTTGTTCGTGGAGTTGGCGTAGTGCTTTGCGCCCACGCCGTCCATGAGCATGATCGTCATCGCGGGCGTGCGGACCTTCGACGCCTGTCCGCGCAGCCGGCCGTAGGTGTCGTTGATGCCGAACACCGCTTCATTCACGACATAACTCTGCTGCAGCGTCCACCAGCTTCGCCTCACCTCGTAGATGACCTCGGGGGTGACATCGGACACATCGATCTCGTGGGCGGGACACAGGAAGTACTTGAGGTAGTTCCGGATGCCGATTTCGTCGGCGATGTAGTCGCTGTTGTCGATGCCGTCGACGACCTGCTTCTTGCCCATGTACTGGGCGACCGCCGCATGCCACGGGGCGAGGTTGAACCGCTTCCAGTTCGTGCCGTCGATGTTGTCGATGTAGAGCCAGGTGTACTTCTGGCGGTTGGCATCGCCGAGTGGACCCGGGTCGGCGTAGTCGATGCCGGCGAACAATCCGGCGGCGGGATAGTAGCCGTGATGCGACTGAACATGCATCTGGGCGGCCGTGCCGATCTGGCGCTGGATGGCCAGGCACTGCGTCGACAACGCCGAGCGCCGGGCGGTCGTGAGCGCCGGCATCAGGATGCCGATGAGCACCGCAATGATGCCGATGACGACCAGCAACTCGACCAGCGTGAACGCGGCATTACCTGGTTCGGGCAATGCGCGTCTCGACTTGGCGTGACGATTCATGTTCATCTCGATCCTGGGATCTTTTTTCGACGGCGCGGTCGGGCAAGAAATGATCGTTCCGCGACACACCCTGCGATGCTTTTCTAACAAACGGAACTCCAAAAAGCGCTGAATTTCCGGAAATCCGGAGGAGGACAGAAATAGGCCGGATTCTCTCGGTGCCGAAAGAGCCGGTTTTATGGGGTCTGGCCAACCCGGCGCCGAGAGTCGCCTGCGGAACTCGAGCGGTGACCGCGGATACGACCAGGGACGAGATCTGCGGATGAGATCTGCCAGATCACTTCGCAGGCTTGAGGCTCATCTGGATGAACTGCTGCTGCGAATCGATCGTGCAGGTGCCCTCGGGCGCTTCGCGTCGACGCCAGATACCGTCGCTGCCCAGTTCCCATGCGTGGCCGCGGTCGTCGATCATCACTTCCAGGATCTGCTTGAGCGTCGCGCGGGCCATCGCGTCCAGCACCGGCGTGATCGCTTCGACACGGTAATCGAGGTTGCGGCTCATCCAGTCGGCGCTGCCGATGTAGATCTCTTCCAGTCCGCCGTCCAGGAAATAGTAGATCCGGCTGTGTTCCAGGAAACGGCCCAGGATGCTGACGACCCGGATGTTCTCCGACTGGCCCTTTGCGCCGGGCACGAGGCAGCAGAAGCCACGGACGATTAAGTCGATCTTCACGCCGGCGTTGGAGGCTTCGTAGAGTTTTTCGATGATCTTCTTGTCCTGCAACGCGTTCATCTTGGCGATGATGTGCGCCTCGCGGCCGGCGCTGGCGTGCTCGATCTCGCGGTCGATCATCTGCAGGAAGCGTTCGCGCATCGTCACCGGCGCCACCAGCAGCTTGGCGTAATCCTTCTTCATGCTCCGGCCGGTGAGATAGTGGAAGAGCTCGGTCACGTCGCCGGTCACGTTCGGCTCGCATGTGAAGAGCCCGACATCGACATACAGCAGGGCGGTGCGCGAGTTGTAGTTGCCGGTGCCGATGTGCGCGTAGGTGCGGAGTCCGTCCGGCTCATCACGCACGACCATCGCGAGCTTGGTGTGCGTCTTGTAGCCGACGATGCCATAGACGACGTGGACGCCGGCATTCTCGAGCCGGCGGGCCAGCTCGACGTTGCGCTGCTCATCAAACCGCGCCTTGAGCTCGACGAGCACCGCCACCTGCTTGCCGTTCTCGGCGGCGCGGATGAGTGCGGGCACGAACGGCGAGTCGAGCGAGGTGCGATAGAGCGTCATCTTGATCGCCAGCACCTTCGGGTCGCTCGCGGCCAGCTCGACGAATCGCTCCACGCTCGCCGCGAAGCTTTCGTACGGGTGATGCACCAGCAGGTCGCGCTCGCGGATCACGCCGAACATGTCGGTGTCATCATCCAGCAACCGCGCCGGCGTCAGGTTCTTGTAGGCGGGGAACTTCAGGTCGGGCCGGTCGATGGAGGACAGCTGCATCAGGTCGTCCATGTCGATCGGACCCTGCAGCACGTACACGTCGTCGGGCTTGACTTCCATGCCGTCGATGATGAGCTGGCGCATCCCCACGCTCATGCCCTGCGGCAGCTCGAGGCGCACGACATCCGCCATCCGGCGCAGGCGGATTTCGGCGGTGATCATGGCGAGCAGATCGTCGGCGTCCTCTTCGTCCATTTCCACGTCTGCATTGCGCGTCACGCGGAAGAGGTGATTCTCCAGCACCTTCATCCCCGGGAAGAGGTGTTGCAGGTTCGCGCCGATCACGCTTTCCAGAGGCGTGAACGTCCAGCTCGTCGAGCCGCCTTCTGCGGGCAGCTGGATCCACCGCGGCAGGTTTTCCGGCACCTTGATGCGGACGAATGAGCGCTCGCCTTGCGTCTCGCCCACACGCGTCGGCCGCTCGACCATGACGCCCATGCTCTTGCTTAAGTTGCTGATGAACGGGAACGGGTGACCGGGGTCGACCGCCAAGGGCGTGAGGATCGGGAACATCTGCCGCTTGAAAAGCTCGTCACAGAACTGCTGCTGGGTCTGGGTGAGGTCGTTGTAGCGCTTGATGGCGATCCGCTCTTTTTTGAGGGCGGGGTGGAGTTCGTTGAACCAGAGGTTGTTTTCTTCATCGAGCATCGGGCGGATGCGCGCGTGGATCGCCTCGAGCTGCTGTTCGACGGTCAGGCCGTCGAGGGAGCGCTCGCGGAGGTCGTCCACGCGCTGGCGGTGGAGTCCGCCGATACGCTTCATGAAGAACTCGTCGAGATTGGAGGCGAAGATCGCCAGGAACTTGACGCGTTCGAGCAGGGGGATGGAGCGGTCTTTGGCCAGGTCGAGGACGCGCTGGTTAAAGTCGAGCCAGGACAGCTCGCGATTGAAAAAGCGAGGATGACCGGCGACGGGTTTCACGGCGTTGTTGGAATCTGCGCGCATTTTGGGCAAATCGAAGGCGATGACATTATGCCGAGCAACAAAGGCCTTGTGTTAGGGCCATCCGCTTAACGTCGGTTTTTCGGACGCGGGGCATTTGAAAAAAAGAAGGCCGGCCGGTTGATCGAACTGATCAATCGGCCGGCAGGTGCCGGTGTTGGCGCGAGCGATAATGACTCATCTATCGCGGCGATTAGCGTTTACGGCGATCGCGGCGGGCCTTGCGCTTCTTGCTACCGACTTTGCGGCGGCGACGTGGCTTGGGCATCGAAGTCTCCTTTCAAACCGTTTGGGCCGCGCATTATTGTGACTTTCGCCAACTTTCCAAGTCGCGTCGCCAAACCATTTTCTTCTCGGTACGATTGTTGCACCAGAAGTGACTCATTCCGCCTGCAAGGCCTGCGGCTAAAAGCCGGGCGGAATGAGGGCCGTGATCCCACCCGAAGAGGGCTTGCCCCTCTTCAGGAGATGGCCGGTACGACTACCTGTTGGTCGACCTCGTCTCCACACGGCCGATTGTCCCGACCAAACGGATTTGGTCAGGGGGCAACGACATGTCGGTAGAACGCAAAGGAAGGTGTTGCATGGTCGAACTGCTTGCCGGAAACGTCCTGCTCAAGCCCGCCCAGAAGCGTCGAATCCTCTCCCATCTCCGCCGATCATCCCGTCTCGGCGAACTCATCGGCGACTCCCGCCTGGCCGTCAGCCTCAAACGCACCGGCCGCACCGTCGAAGCAAAAGCCAAAGTCCAAAACAAGAAAGGGTCCTTCGAATGCAGAGCCCGCGACGCGTCGTGGGAATCGGCATTTCTGCAGCTGGTCCGTTCCGTCCACGACAAAGTCCACGCGCAACGTCTGCGCCGTGCCGTAGCTGCTTAAGACGTTCGCCGCAGATGAACGCGGATGAACGCAGATAAAAATCAATAGATGATGACGTGACGGCCAATTCGGCCGTCACGTCTTTTTTTGATCCGCGTTCACCTGCGTTCATCCGCGGCCAGGTCCAGCCCTTCGACAGTCGATCAAGGCTTCCGTACACTACCCGGCTCGGAAAAGCCCATGACATCCAACGAAATCCGCAAAAGCTACATCGACTTCTTCGTCAAAAAGCACGGCCACACATTCGTGCCGAGCAGCAGCGTCGTCCCGCACGACGACCCGACGCTCCTGTTCACCAACGCCGGCATGAACCAGTTCAAGCCGATCTTTTTGGGCACCGAGAAGCGCGCCTACAACCGCGCGGTGAACACGCAGAAGTGCATCCGCGCCGGCGGCAAGCACAACGACCTCGACGACGTCGGGCGCTCGCGCCGCCATCACACCTTCTTCGAGATGCTGGGCAACTGGTCCTTCGGCGACTACTTCAAGCAAGGCGCGATCGAGATGGCGTGGGAACTGCTCACGGTCGTCTGGAAGCTCGACCCGACGCGCCTGCACGTGACGGTTCATGAAGGCGACGTCGCCGCCGGCGTCCCGCGCGATGATGAAGCCGCGAAAATCTGGAAGCAGGTCGCCAAGCTTCCCGATGACCATATCCACTACGGCATCACCAAGGACAACTTCTGGGAGATGGGCGAGACCGGCCCGTGCGGCCCGTGTACCGAAATCTTCTACGACAACACGCCCGACAAGTCCGGCGGCAAGACCGTGCTCAGCGGCGAAGACCCGCGCGTCATGGAAATCTGGAACAACGTTTTCATCCAGTACAACCGCAACGCGGACCGATCGCTCACGAAGCTGCCAGCCCAACACGTCGACACCGGCATGGGCTTCGAGCGCATCTGCCAGGTGCTGCAAGGCAAGAGCGACAACTACGCGACCGACCTCTGGACGCCGTTCTTCGCGAAGATCGAAGCGCAGACCGGGCAGAAGTACGGAGGCGTCTTCCCCGCATCCGACCTGGGTGACCGCTCGAGCGAATCGCCGGAGCTGAAGCGCGACATCGCCTTCCGCGTGATCGCCGACCATGCCCGCATGGCGACGTTTTCCATCACCGATGGGGCAAAGCCCGACAACAAGGGCCGCGACAGCGTCGTGCGCAGCGTGATCCGCCGCGCCGTGCGCTACGGCTATCAGCAGTTCGGCTTAAGAAAACCGTTCCTGCACGAACTCGTCTTCACGCTCGCGGACGCGATGGGCGACGCGTTCCCCGAACTGCGCAAGGACCCGAAGCGCGTGGCGAAGGTGATCGAGACCGAAGAAGCGAGCTTCCTCGCGACGATCGAACGCGGACTCGGGCTGTTCGAAGAAGCAATCCAGCGCGCCCATTTAGCCGGCTCGCTTGCGAGCCGTTCGATCGACCCAAAAGCTTCGTTCGACCTCCACACGACCTACGGCTTCCCCGTCGACATGCAGGAACAGATGGCGCTCGAGAAGGGCGTCAAGGTCGACCGCGCCGGCTACGAAAAACTCTTCAAGGAGTTCCAGGAAAAGTCCGGCGAAGGCCGCAAGAAGCACACGATCGTCGCGGTCGATCTCTCGAAGTTCGCCGAGACCGACGATTCGCCGAAGTACACCGATCGCGAGACGAGCGCGAAGGTGCTCGGCTGGATCGTGAATGATCAGCCGCACACCACCGGCACGCTCACCAAGGGCGCGCAGGGGTCGCTGCTGCTGGATCGCACGAGCTTCTACGCCGAGCAGGGCGGGCAGATCGGCGACATCGGGCACATCAACACCTCGACCGGCAAGTTCCTTGTTGCCGACACCGAGCGCCGCGGCAAGCACGTGCTGCACTGGGGCGAAGTCGACAGCGGCCACATCGAAGTCGGCCAGAGCGCCGATGTCGTCGTCGATTCACGTCGCAGCGACGTGATGCGCAATCACACCGCCACGCACCTGATGAACCACGCGCTGCGCCGAGTGCTCGGCGATCACGTCGAGCAGCGCGGCAGCCTGGTCGATCACGAAAAACTCCGCTTCGACTTCTCGCACGACAAGTCGCTCACATCCGAGGAACTCGAACGGATCGAACGCATCGTCAACGAGCGGGTCATCGCAAACGTCACCGTGCAGGCCGTGACCATGCCGCTCGAAGAGGCGAAAAAGATCAAGGGCGTCCGTGCCGTGTTTGGAGAGAAGTATCCCGACCCGGTCCGCGTCGTCGCGATCGCCGAGGATGATGTCGCCACGCTCGATGCGGTCGATGCCAGCGTCGAGTTCTGCGGCGGCACGCATCTGGCGCGCACGGGCGAAGTCGGGTTCTTCAAAGTGATCGCCGAGGAGTCGCTGAGCAAGGGCATCCGCCGAATTACCGCGGTGACAGGCATCGCTGCGAGCGCGCACGTCAGGCATCTCGAGTCGATCACCAAGCAGATCGCGCAAAGCCTCTCTTCTTCCATCGAGGATGCGCCCAAGCGCATCGAGGCGATGAAAGAGGAAATCAAAACCCTCAAAAAGAAACTCGCGAGCGGCGGCGGCGGCGCGAGCCTGCCCGCGGCAGGCGAAAAAGCGAAGGAACTGCTGGCCGCTGCGCCCGCGATTGGCGACGGCAAGCTGATCATCGCGCGTCTCGACGGCGCGAACAACGACTACCTCCTGAGCCTGATGGACGCGCTGCGCGCGGCAAGCCCGAGCCACGCGCTGATGCTCGCCGGCGTCGAGGATGAGAAACTCGCCTTCGTGTCCGCGGTGAGCGACGACCTCATCAAGAAAGGTCTCAAGGCGGGCGACTGGATTCGCGACGTGGCCAAGGTCGCCGGCGGCGGCGGCGGCGGTCGGCCGAACATGGCGCAAGCCGGTGGCAAGGACATCTCCAAACTCGACGAAGCGCTGTCGAAGGCAAAGGAACTCGCCGGGAAGTTCGGATGAAGTCCGGCCGCGATCGGCGAACCGCCATGAGCGCTGAATCTGCCGAGGCTCGCTTGCGCCGTCCGTTCTTCGAGCAGAGTGCGCTCGAGGTCGCCCGGCAACTGCCCGGGAAGATCCTCGTTCGACGCGTCGACGATGTGATCCGCCGCGCCCGGATTGTCGAGACCGAAGCGTACCTCGGCCCGCGCGACCTGGCTTCGCACTCGTCCAAGGGCCGGACCGCGCGCACCGAGGTGATGTTCGGCCCGGCCGGCCACGCGTATGTCTACTTCATCTACGGCATGCACTTCATGCTGAACGTCGTCACGGGGGTGACCGGTGAGGCACACGCCGTGCTCATTCGCGCCGCCGAGCCGCTGGACGGTTGGACGGCCGACCTCACCGGTCCCGGCAAACTCGCGCGGGCGCTATCCATCGACAAGCGGCACAACGGCATCGACCTGTTCGATGAGGAACTCGGCTTCTTCGACGACCCGACGTACGTCCCTCGCGTGCGCCGCTCGAAGCGCATCGGCGTCGACTATGCGAAGCACTGGGCGAATCGGTTGCTGCGGTTCGTGGATGTGAACAACCCGGTCGCGCGAAAGCTCAAATGAGCGCCACCGCTAGCGCTTGGTGCGACTCAGGAATGGAAAGATCGCGCCGCCGAGATTCGCAAGCGAGAACTCCGGCAGCGGGATTCGCTTGGTGCCGTCCGACCGCCACTTGATCGCGTTGCCGAGCACACGGATCGGCGCCCATGCGCGGGTGAAGAAGGACGAGTGCGCCGTCTCCGGGTTGGTGGCGAAGAGGAGGATGGTCATGTCATCGGCCGCGAGCGAATCGCCGACGTGGCGCTTGAGGCTTTCAATCAGCAAGGGAATGAACTCGCCGCTCGGTGCGTCGGGCATCTGGTTGAGGATCGAGAGCAGACCGGCAGGGCCGAGTAGTTCGCCGGTCTCGTCGCGCGATTCGACGAGCGAATCGGTGTAGCAGAGCACGCGATCGCCGTCGTCCAGGCGGACGCGGAACTGCTCGTAGCTGGCCATATCGAGGATTCCCAGCGGGATGTTGTCGCCCTTGGGCGTCGGATCGTCGACATCGTCGAGCATCTGCCAGCGTCGGGACTTGGCGCGGAAGATCATCGGCGGCGGATGGCCGGCGTTGCAGAGGCTCAACTCGCCGGTCGGCGCGAAGTAGGTGCAGGCGACCGCCGTCGCGAAGATGCCGCTGGACGACTGCGCGGTGAACGCCTCGTTCATCCGGCGGATGAACTTCCGCTGGTCGATGTGGTTCACGTGCTCGCGCATCAGCGTGCGGAGCGTCCGCGCGATCTCCGCGACCTGATTGCCGTGGCCCGAGACGTCCGCGAGCAGGATGCGCGTGATCCGACCGGTGGCGCAGCTCGAAAGGTAATAGACGTCGCCGCCAGCGGCGGAGTTTTCGTGCGGCCGGGCTTCGACCCAAGCGTCCAGGCCGCCCATGGAGATGGAGTTGTTGGCGAGTTCATTGCCGCCCCAGATCTCCATGCATTGCAGACGATGTGCGTCGGTCTTTGGCATCAGGAAGAAAGGTTAACCACGAAGTCACGAAGACACGAAGCTGCAACTTCGCGTCCGCGAGGGCGTTGCACGGACAAATGCTTCGAAGAGTCGACCACAGATTAACACAGATGAACACAGTTGGATTCAATCTGATTGATCTGTGTTCATCTTGTTCATCTGTGGTTTCGCTTCTTCGATTCACACGCCAAGAGCGAAATGCCACCGCAAGCTCAAAGTTGCAACTTCGTGTCTTCGTGGCTTCGTGTTTCAAATTCTTAGATGCCGATGACCAGACCAAGGATTCTCGAATCCGGCACTCAATTTTCGCCGTGTGATGACTAAAGTCATTTCAGTATGGCACAGCGAGTTCCCAATGTCGTGGTGATCGGGGCCGGGTTTGCGGGCGTTCATGTCGTCAAGCAGCTTCGCAAGGCGCGGTGCAACGTTGCGATCTTTGATCGGCATAACTATCACCTGTTCCAGCCGCTCCTGTATCAGGTCGCCAGCGCTGCGCTCTCGCCGGGAGATATCGCCTACCCGATTCGGCGGATCTTTCGCTCACAGGCGAACGTCTCGGTCGTGCTCGGCGAGGTGCAGAGCATTAACCTCGCGAAGAAGACGATCACCGTGCAGGGCCTGGAACAGGATTACGACTTTCTCGTCATCGCCGCCGGCTCGACCCACTCCTACTTCGGCAAGGATGAGTGGGCCAAGACGGCCATCGGGCTCAAGACGATCGATGATGCACTCGACATGCGCAAGCGGATGCTGATGGCGTTCGAAGAGGCGGAGAATGAGCTGGATGAGGTCTCACGCCGTTCGAAGCTGACGTTCGTGATCGTCGGCGGCGGTCCGACCGGCGTGGAACTCGCCGGCGCGCTCCGCGAGATCGCCGTGAAGGACATGCAGGAGGATTTCCGCAACATCGACACCTCGAGTGCGCGGGTGATTCTCTTCGACGGCAACGACCGTCTGATCAAGCAGTTCCCGCCTTCGCTCAGCCAGCGCGCCAAGGAAGACCTGGAGCGAATGGGCGTCGAAGTGCGGCTCAATTCACGGGTGACGAATGTCGACGCGACCGGGCTCAACATCGGCGAGGAGCGGATCGACGCACAGAACATCTTCTGGGCGGCAGGCGTGCAGGCGGCGGGCGTGAGCCATACGCTCGGCGTCGAACTGGATCGCGCCGGGAGAGTGAAAGTGCTCCCCGACCTGTCAATCCCCGGACACCCCGAAGTCTTTGTCGCCGGCGACCTCGCTTCCGTCACCGACCCCAGGACGAACGAACCGGTGCCCGGCCTCGCGCCGGCGGCGATGCAGATGGGCCGGCACATCGGGCGAATCCTGCGCAATCAGATCAACGACGGGACCACGCTCGATCCGGCGAATCGGCCTGCGTTCCACTACGTCGACAAGGGCACACTCGCCACCATCGGCAAGAACAGGGCGGTGGCCGACATCCGCGGCTGGAAGTTCGGCGGATTCTTCGCCTGGCTGCTCTGGGGGTTCGTCCACCTGATGTTCCTGGTCAGCTTCCGCAGCAAGGTATTCGTGATGTGGACGTGGATCTGGAACTACCTGTTCAACTCGCGCTCGGTGCGGCTCATCACCGGCGACGTCCACTACTCGGTGCGAAAAGTACGAGACGTGACACCAAGCGATTATCACCCGGTTCCGGAGGATGTGAAGAAGGATGTAGTGGTCACTAGCGCGTGAGGGCGATGAAGCGGTACGAGGGCGCTCAACGCGAAGAGAATCCGGGTCGGCACGACCCGGCGTGAGTGATTTCACGCCGGGTCCTGTGGACCCGGATTCTCACGGCGCTGCTTCGGTCGATCACCATTTCGCGCCAGATCGATAGCACCATGTCCAAGCATCCGCGCCTTGTTTGTTCACGATGTAGTTGTGCGCTTCTTCGAGATGCTCTCTCGACTCCACCTTTGAATACCCTTCGCCATCAGACCAGATCTCGATGTCATCGAACTCATCGGTGAGCTCGCGAATAGCGCGCGTTGCGAACCATTTCCACCAGCCGACGATCGTCTTGATCTCCGACACGTCATCGGGAAGCTCAGCGAGGACGTGGACATGCGTCGGACTGACGCTCACGGCAAGCAAGCGGTGCCCGCGCGACTGGATATTGTTCACCACCGCGTTTCCACACGCACTGACGACCTCATGAGTCAGCTTCGTCGTCGGCGTGCTTTTCCCGACGTGGAAAGCACCGAGCCCGTGATGTTCATCCAACGGAGGCGGATTTCGATAGTCGCCGGAGCTATGGATGCGATGGTCACGCGATCGGAATCCTCGTTTCGCGCCATGGAGCCATGAAGAGTGGGTGTTGAAAATGATGTGGCGCCATGCCTTCCCAGGTGACGGCATGATGAGAGGGTATTGCGCTTTGCAAGATCGTCGAGAGAGCGGAACGAGAATCCGCGTCGGCACGACCCGGCTTGATCAGGACTGTCCGCGCACGGAAATGCTCGTGGACGTCGAATCCTAAGCCTTGGAGTGACTTCGACTTCCACGGAACATCCGTCCATCCGCTGCTATGGATATTCGCGGATTGGCGCAGCGCGATCCGTAAACGGGATGAACCTCGATCGAGCCCCTTCGGCTTGGACATTGAACGATCGGACGGCGCGAGCGGGAGTGAGACGAAATGAGAGGAAGTGAGAGCCTTTTCAAACCGGTCAGGCGATGTCGGAAGCCGCGGTGGCCCGCCAATCTCGAGCGAAGACTGACACCTCGATTACGAACCGATGGCAGTCCTATCATGATTCTGCCAGTTCGGCACGTGGACATCATGCGCCGACCCGGCGCTTATATGCTGTCGATTCAGGAGTTAGGATTTCTCAAAATCGCCCTTGGCGCGGCATAAGTGTTGTTACAGCAGGCGTAGGGCGGCTTTGCCGTCCGTTGAAGGAGAAACATCATGGGCAAAATCATCGGTATCGACCTCGGAACCACCAACAGCGTTGTCGCCATTATGGAAGGCGATCAACCCAAGGTTCTGATTAACTCTCAGGGCTCGCGCATCACGCCGTCGGTCGTCGGCTTCCGCGAGAACGGCGAAATCGTCGTCGGACAGAACGCAAAAAACCAGCAGGTCACCAACCCGAAGAACACCGTCTTCTCGGTCAAGCGCTTCATGGGCCGTCGCCACAGCGAGGTCGAGAGCGAAGAGAAGATGGTCCCGTACGAAGTGACGGGCGGCAAAGAAGACTACGTGAAGGTAAAAGTCCGCGGCAAGGAACACACGCCCGAGGAAATCTCGAGCTTTATCCTCCGCGACCTGAAAAAGACTGCCGAAGACTATCTCGGCGAGACCGTCACTGAAGCCGTCATCACCGTGCCGGCGTACTTCAACGACGCGCAGCGCAAAGCCACCAAGGACGCCGGCGAAATCGCCGGGCTGAAAGTCCTCCGCGTGCTCCCCGAACCGACGGCCGCCGCGCTTGCGTACGGCCTTGACCGCAAGAAGGACGAAAAGGTCCTCGTGTTCGACCTCGGCGGCGGCACGTTCGACGTGTCGATCCTCGACGTCGGCGGCGGCACCGGCGGCGACGCGCAGGTCATCGAAGTGCTCGCCATCGCCGGCGACACCCACCTCGGCGGCGACGACTTCGACGAAGTGGTCATCAACTACATCGCCGAAGAGTTCCGCAAGCAGGAAGGCATCGACCTGCGCAAAGATCCGATGGCGCTCCAGCGCCTCAAGGAAGCCGCCGAGAAGGCCAAGAAGGAACTCTCCGGCCAGGTCGAGACAAGCGTGAACCTCCCGTTCATCACCGCCGACCAGAACGGGCCGAAGCATCTTCAACTCACCATTACCCGCGCGAAGTTCGAGTCGCTGATCCAGCCGCTCGTCGAGCGCTGCCGCAAGCCGGTGCTCGATGCGCTCAAAGATGCGAAGCTCAACCCGGGCGACATCAACGAAGTGGTTCTCGTCGGCGGATCGACCCGTGTGCCGATCGTGCAGAAGCTGGTCAAGGATCTCTTTAACGGCAAGGAGCCGAACAAGACGGTCAACCCGGACGAAGTGGTGGCGATCGGCGCTGCCATCCAAGGCGGCATCGCCAAGGGCGACGTCAAGGACATCCTTGTTCTGGATGCGACCCCGCTTAGCCTCGGCGTGGAGACGATGGGCGGCGTCATGACCGCGCTCATCACCCGCAACACGACCATCCCGACCGAGAAGAAGGAAACCTTCAGCACCGCCGCCGACAACCAGACGGCCGTGACGATCAACGTTCTGCAAGGCGAGCGGCAGTTCGCCAAGGACAACCGCCTGCTCGGCACGTTCAACCTCGAAGGCCTGCCGCCCGCGCCGCGCGGCGTGCCGCAGATCGAGGTGACGTTCAAGATCGACGTCAACGGCATCCTCGCGGTCAGTGCCAAGGACAAGGGCACCGGCAAGGAAGCCAACATCACCGTGCAGAACAGCGGCGGCCTCTCCAAGGAAGAAATCGAGAAGATGAAGCGCGACGCCGAGGCACACGAAGCCGAGGACAAGAAGCGCCGTGAAGTCGTCGATATGAAGAACCAGGGCGACACGCTCATCGCCAGCACCGAGAAGACGCTGAGCGAATATGGCGAGAAGGTTCCGCCGGAGATTCGCAGCGAAATCGACAGCGCGCTCTCGACCTTGAAGGAACAGGTCAAGGGCGAAGACGCCGAGGCGATCAAGCGCGGCATCGAGAATCTCCAGAAGGCCAGCTACAAGCTCGGCGAGCACATCTACAAGGCGACCGGCTCCGCGCCAGGCGCAGGTGCCGCCCCGGGGCCGGAAGCGACCAGCGATCGCGGCACGGGCGCGGGCCCGAAGAAGGACGACGATGTGATCGACGCGGAAGTGGTCGACAAGAACTGAGCTTCGAGTCGACGCGGAACTTAACTACAAACCCCCTCGACGCGGGCACGGATCGTGCCCGCGTCGTCGTCTGCAGCGAGAGCGCTGTCGCGCCGACTCTGCACAGGTTGTGTCCCTCGGAAAGCAAATTCGATCTTCGCCGCGCGATGCGTACACTTGAGGCTCTGGCGTGGCTCGCGAGCGCGATGGGTGTGGCGAAGGGCTGACCTTCGTGGCGAAGGGCTAACCTTCGGATCGTTGTTCGGGGCTTCGTGGCTTTGTCTCTCAAACGACCTCTCTCATGTCCCTTTATCGACTTTCGATTTCGCTCCACTGCTGGCCGACCAAGCGGCCCGAGCGTCGCCGTGTGGGTGTTCAACAGCTGAACTCATTTCCCGAGGATCGGCCGGTGCAGCGCATCGGCATCTACGACCAGGTACTCGAAGGCGATGATCGCCGCGACCTGGAGTACTTCGACTCGCGCCTGCACGACGGGCTGGTGGAAGCCGCATCGAGGCTGCGCGCGATCTCGCGCTACCGGCTCGAGCAGCTGCGCGACATCGGTTACGCGACGCGCGTGGAGATCGGCGTCAGCGCCGAGCCAGGCGAAATCGATTTCGAGATTCCTGCCGAGTTCATCCGCGCCTGCGGCGACCTGGAAGTCCCCATCCAGGTCACCAGCGACCAACTCGTGCTCGTCGATCCGACCTCGAGCCGGCTCTTCAAGGGCGAGCTGGAAATGGAAGAACTCAAGGCGAGCGATTTATTCTGATTCAGATGGGCATGGTGCGAGCGCCCATTGAATGTCATGCTGAGGTACTTCGAAGCATCTAGGCGGAGTACCTGGAACCGAATGTGTCGTCCGAGAACGAACCCTTCAGGGCATCTCCGGTTGACCGCTTACGATCAGCGAAAACGCTCACCGAGCCTGTTTGCGGATCGTCATGTCGAAGTTCTTCACCATCGACGTGTACATCACGTAGACGCCGGCGCCATACGCACAGATGGCGATGACGGCGCCGACGAACAGGGCGATCCGTGCGCCGGCGTCGAGCGATTCGCCGGCGTGGATGTCGCCGATGATCGAGCTCGGCGCGATCAGCAGCCACAGCATCGTAAACGGGCTGAAGGCGGCGATGGCGGCATAGCCTGACTCGAAGCGCATATTGCTCAGGATCGAATTCCCGCACCACGTGAGCACGCCGCACACGCCGAGCATGATCCCCACGCTGCTCATCACCGCCCACACCGTCGTGCGGCAGCGGAGCGACATGTGCATTCCCACCAGGCTCGCAAACGCCAGCAGCACGATCAACATCGCCGGGATCAGCAGCATCGCTTCGGGGACGACGATCCAGTCGATCGGCGTGATGCTTCGCAGCATCCGGAACACGTCGTAGACGATGAACACGATGCAACTCGCCACCGGCACCATCAACAGCGGCAACACGAAGCTGATGAGCCCGCTCGTCTTCCCCCAGATGTATTTGTGGCTGGTGATGGGCGTCGCCAGCAGCAGGTCGAGCGTGCCGTCTTCTTTCTCGCGCGTCACGGTGCTGGCGGCGGCGTTGGTGATGATCAGAAGGATGGCCGTCACCTCCACCAGCACAATGCCCAGCAACACTGACCGCACCTGTGCCGCGGACATTCGCCGCGGGATCGTCTGCAGGCTGACGGAGTTCAGGTATTGCGATCCGTTTCGCGTGGCTTTGTCGTAACCGCCGTTGCGAGGCACGAGGTATCGGCCATTCAGGTAGGTTCGATCGACCTCGTTCCCGTCGAGGGTGACCACGGTGCGGTCGCTGGTGAGGAAGGTCTTGAGCGGATCGCCGTTGATGTAGACGGTCTGCGCCACCGGGTCGTAACTGCCGCGATCGACGTATCGATCCGGCACGACCGTTTCGGTGGAGAAGAGCACGAGCAGCACGACCGCACCGATCATGCCCGCGAGAATGAACGCCAGGCGGATGAACGTCGCGCGCGATGCCGACGCCTTGGTCTTGGCTTCGCGCCACGCGATCGGATTGTTCCACACCGTGCGCGGCTTGCGGGCGCGCTCCTGGTTGACCACCGGAATCCAGCGGAATAGCGACTGTTGGAGCGTCGTGGTGGACTGTGCCATACGGCGCAAGAGCACGATCGACGGCGTCACCAGCACGAGGCTCAGCAGCGTCGTGAACGCCAGATAAAACCCCACCGGATGCGTGAGCATCCACCCGATCGGCCAGCCGCGCAGGCCCGTCGGCAACTGCGACAGGGACGGCGTGACGTAGTGGATCGGATCGAGCACCGACTGGAGCGCGAGGAACGGGTGAAACGGCGTGAGCCACCCGATCGGCCGCGCGCCCGCGGGCAGCACGACGCCGGGATCGAGCGGCGCGTAGAGCGAGGTCAGTTGATCCAGCAGGTAGAGCCCGACGAGATAGAGCACGTTGAAGAGATAGAAGCTGAAGATCGTCCGGCGGGTGCCGACCTTGAACGTGGCGATGGCGATCGCGAGCGAGCCGGTGATGAGCGCGGTGACTGCGGAAATGAGCACGGAGAGGACGATGTCGCCGATCGCGACGCCGCCGAAGACCTGCGTGATCGAGAAGATCGGAATCCCCGAGACCAGGAGCGCGAAGACGAAGAAGAGGCGCGACAGCAGCGAGCCGAGCACGATCTGGCCATTGGAGAGCGGGGTGGCGAGCAGGATGTCGTAGGTCTGCGCATCCTTTTCCGCCGTGATCGCGCCCGCGGTGAAAATCGGCGCCAGCAGGGCGACGAGGACGAGCTGAAAGTTCGATAGCCCGGCGAAGATCCGCGTCGAGCGGATCGTGAGCTCAGAGAGGCTGCCGCTCGAGGAATTGCCCAGCGAAAAGAGGACGAGCAGGACGAGGGCCCCGAGGTAGATGCAGCGGATGATGAGATCGCGCGTGCGTTTCCCGCCGGCTTCGACGACGCGGAGCAGGATCGGATTGGCGGGGAGGAGTCGCCAGAGGTATTGGGGAAAGCCGAGCATTGTTTATTTCTTCTCTCGATCAGACCCGATTGTTGGCCACGCAGACTTCAAGGTTCGAATCTGCAACTCCGGTATTTTTGTGTCGTCACGAGAAGTGAAGAATGAGATGCCCGTGGAAACATCCGGCGGCAAAAACGGTCCGCTCATGACCGTTTCGCCGTCGTTGATGAAGATTTCGATCGACGTGCGATCGACAAGGATACGCAGCCTCACTTTTCCTTCTTTCGGCACAACAGAAACGCGCCGATCCCATGCCATAATTGCGCCGGTGGCCCCTTCAGATTGATAGGTGATCGGAAACCCACGCACAGTGAGGATCATCTGATGCACATCGCCTTTGATGAGGAAGTGGCTGCCGGGGATGAATTCCATGCTGATGTCGAACAGCTCACCGCGGATCTCCTCTATCGATTGATTTCGATCCGGTAGATACAGCGACTCAATCTCCTTCACCGGCCACTTGAATAATCTCGGCCCGCGCGGCGTGGATCGCAGCGTCAATTCGCACGGGAATGCCAGCTGCTGATTGAACGGCATGCCCTCGTAGTGGTCGCCGCGCAGCCAGCCGATCTGGATGCGTCGGCCGTCCGGCGCGTCGCTGTAGGTTTGGGGGGCGTAGAAGCTGCCCGGGCCGCGATCGCTGTCGAGCGAGTCGGTCTCGCGGACGAATTGCTTGCCGTCGAACGTGCCGACGATGTAGTGGCCGTTGGCGGCCGTGAAAATCCACTTCTGTTTCTGGGGATCGCCGTCGAGATTCAGCGGGAAGAAATCCGGGCATTCATCGTCGAAATCGAGCGTGATGTCCTGCAGACGCGTCCACGACTTCAAATCTGGAGATGCGAAGAGCGCGAAGTGATTCCGCTCGTCGAGATACAGCGCCATGAGCCACTGCTTCGTCGGCTCGTGCCAGATGAGCTTTGGATCGCGGTTGATCCCGTTGATGTGGGGCAGTACCGGCTCGGGATACTTCGTCCACGTCCGGCCGCGATCGGTCGAGTAGGCGATGCGCTGATCGGAGGTTCCCTTGTTATCCGCGCGCGTGTACGCGGCAACGAGCGGCGGCTTGCCGTCTTTGCCGAAGCCGGAAGTGTTATTCCAGTCGACGACGGCCGAGCCCGACCAGATGCTGCCGTTTTCGTCAGGCAGGATCGCGTCGTCCTGGGTCTGTTCCCAGTGAACCAGGTCTTTGCTGAAAGCCCGGCCCCACGACTTTTCGAACTCGCCCTGGATCTTGGCGGGCGCGCGCTGGAAGTAAAGGTGATATTCGCCATCGAAGAAGACGAGGCCGTTCGGGTCGTTGATCCAGTCGGTGGTGGAGGTGAAGTGAAATTGCGGTCGATACCGCTCGGCGTAAAGGCCGTCGGCGAGCGCTGATGTTGAAGATGTCGCGAGCGTCGTCATCAGGAGTGTGGTCAGTAGCGGTGAACGGCTCATCGTGTGCCTCTTTGAAGTGGTGATCATGGAACGCGCACGGGTTCTGACAGGTTGCCACTTCAACGGCCATCGGTCTACTGCACCATTCCCTTCGTCAGTCGCATGAACGCGGTCTCGAGGTTCACTTCTTCTTCCTTGAAGAGCGTGAGCCGATATCCGCCGGCGACGAGTTTGCCGGCGACGAAGCTGTAATCGGGCACGCCTTCCTTCACGACCACTTCGATGAACTCCGGCTTTTCTTCCACCGTTTCGATGTTCGGGTCCTGCCTTAGCAGTTCCGCAGCGAGACCGGCGTTGCTTGCCAGACCGATCTGCAGGCGCGTGCCCATCCGCGCCTTTCTTACGATGTCCATCCACGGGCCGGCATATTTCAGGTCTCCCTGTTCGATGATGCCGACCTTGTTACACATGTCCTGAAGTTCTGGAAGAATGTGCGAGGAGATCAGGATCGTCTTGCCCATCTCGCGGAGTTTTTTGATCAGTTCGCGCAATTCGATGCGGGCGCGAGGATCCAGGTTGCCCGCCGGTTCGTCGAGCAGCAACACTTTCGGATCGTGCAGGAGCACGCGGGCGATCGAGAGTCGCTGCTTCATGCCGCGCGAGAGGCCGTCCACCGGCGCATCGGCCTTATAAGAGAGGTCGGTCAGCGTGAGCGCACCGTCGATCACGTTTGACCGCGCGGCGCCGTTGATGTTGTAAGCCGCCGCGAAGAACTCCAGATACTCCTTGACCACCATGTCTTCGTACGCGCCGAAATAGTCGGGCACGTAGCCGATGAGCGGGCGGATCTGCCGGCTCTGGTAGCCGACGACCAGATCGCAGATGCGCGCTTCGCCCCACGTGGGCTGCAGGAGCGTAGCGAGGATCTTGATCGTCGTGCTCTTCCCCGCGCCGTTCGGGCCGATGAAGCCGAAGCAATCGCCTTCTTCGATCTCGAGGTTCAGGTTCGACAGCGCGACGAGCGTGCCGTATCGCTTGGTGAGGTTGACGGTCTTGATCGCGGCGGCCATATCGGTTTCCAGTGTTTACTTGGGTTGAGGCGTCGGCTGAGTCGTCGCTTGCGTCGTCGGCTGCGTGGTCGGTTGTTTCTGCAGCGGCGTCATCGGCAGGATGAACTGGTACACCGTCGTACCGTTGCCTGTGACCGCGTCACCTTCGATCTTCATGCCCATCGGCAGCGGCCCGTTGTCGCGGCGGGCGATGATGACGAGCTCTCCGGCCTGCAGCGCTCCGCTCACGTCCCACTGACGCGCGCCGCTGCGGTGAATGTCGCCACGCGTCACGCCATTGCTGTTGCGCAGCACCGGGAACGTATTAAACAAGCTCAACAGCGGCAGGCTGTCGGGGCGGGGGTTGCCAAAATCTTCGACCGATTTCAGGTTCTGAAACGTGCCGCCGATCGTGATCGTACCGCGGTAACGGTCCACCCAGTCTTTTATCATGCCGCGGACGGGGAACTCGCCGATGGGCACTTCCGGGTTGGAAATCGAGATATCCGTGACGCGCTTATTGCCCGGCGGATTAAACGCGGCCGCGAGGTCCAGCGGCGCGCCCGCCGGCCAGCTTGGCACGTGCATCATCCAGTACAGCGGCGCGGCACCTTCGGGCTGATGACGAAATGCGACATAGATGTTCGAAAGATCGCTGCCGGTCAGATTGCGCAGTACGCCGCTGATGTAACCTTCATTCCGAACCGAGGGCTCGAGTTTCGCCTGGCCGTCGATGTGGGTATCGATTGGCCCGACCCACGTGCCGCGAAGGCGTTTCATCGTCGTGCGGAAGGGCATGTCGATGGACGTCGTCGGCGATTCCTCGCCGACCGGCACGTTCACGCGGTACTCGCGGGGCGCGGGGAACAGGAAGTCGTCGCCGCTGCGGACGTGATGGATCACCGGATGAATCGGGAAGGGAGTGAGCGTGGACGGGTAGCGCGAATCGCCTTTCGCGAGCTCGATGTTGCGCACGCCGTCCTGCGGGATATAGATGCCCATGCCGCTGATGACCATTGACGGCATCGTGCGGTCGCCGTGAACGCGGACAAGGCTGACATGTTTCAGTTCCGGCGCGCCGCGGAGCATCAGTTTCACCACCGCCATCGTTACGCCGGTGGCCGCGAGTGCGAGTGCGCCGAACACGAACCAGCTGAGCGTCGAGCGATTCTTGTACTTCAGGAGGAAGTGCGAGCCCGGCCCGACGATGAGCCAGTAGAAGATGAAGAACGCGATCGTCACGCCCACCAGCGCCGCGCCGCGGCCGCTGAGGTTCATGCCGTCGATCAGTGTGAAACCGAGGTCGACATTGCCGCTGGAGTTGTAGGTGACCTTGTCGCTTTGGGACGGAAAAGCCGCGGGCGCCGATGTCGTGCCGAACACCGCCTCCCAGATGGCCGGCCAACCCCAGTTCAGGTTGTTCGACAGCTCGCGGCTGCCCATGTCTTGCCCGACCCAGACCGTCGACCCGAAGCCGTACGGCATCCGCACGAGCCAAGGCGTCTGATCTTCAGGCCTGGTCGGGTTGGCGACGCGGTCGGCGTACAGGTCGACGACCGCGTTGGATTTAGGCTCGGCTACCGCGATCGAAAAGGGCTTCGAATAGGTGTTCCAGGGATTGCTGCGCGGCGCGCCACTCACGCCACGCGGAAATGACATGGTGCCCGCGAGGTTTCGCGCCGGCGAGAGCAGGGCGTTCTGCTCCATGTCCTTGATCGTGACGGGCATCAGGTCGTCGAACGCGGCGAGTTGCTGCCACTGCGGCTGGGTACAGATGATCAGCTTCCCGCCGAGTCGAACATAGTCGCGCAGCGCTTCCATTCGCGAGCTGGAGCCGCTCGAGAGCTTGCTCGGGCTTTCGTCGAGCCAGACCACGGCATCGACGCCTTCATACCCGATCGAGTTCTCGGGCAGCTGCTCCGGCGTGACCCGTGCGGCTTCAAGGTCTTCCTGCAGGCCGACGATGTTGTCAGGCTGATAATCCCGCAGCGCCGGCGAAGACGCCGTCCCCACGAAGACGACCAGCCGCGAGGCACGGACGCGGTCGGTCACCTCGTTGCGGTCGACCGACATCGCCGTCGCGCTGCCCAGCGGAATCTGGCTCAGCTCCTTCCCGTTCTTGTCGTGAACGGTCACTTTGAGCCGCTGGATCAGGTCCTGCTGATTCGAGCTGGACTGCGTCAGGCCCTCGTGGACGGCTTCGGGGATGAAGTACGTCCAGAACGAGAGCTCGCCCTTGTCGGCCGAGATATTCACGCGGCGTGAGAAGTACGGACGGTCGCCGTCCTGGTCGTATTGCCAGACGCGGAGTTCGTAGAGATCGGTGGGGGAGCCGCTGGATTTGAGGCGAACGAGCATCGGCGTCCAGCAGCCGGGGCGATAGACCCCGTTGAAGCCGATGACCTCGACGCGCCCGGTGATCTGTGCGCTTGCGGATGAAACAAAGCACGCCGCGTGAGCGACGAGAGTCAGAAGAATCAGCAAGCCCCCGTTGATCAGACGCATCGGCTGGGAACTTTAACCACAGTTGGGTCAAGGACAAAGACACGACGCGTGAGAACTTCTGATCGCAGGGCGGGAGCGTCAGTCTCGGTCGCGCAAAAGGGTTCGAATCGGCTCGGCCCTGGTGATTTGATTCACCCGCAGTCCGCGGCCATTCTTGTCCGTTGTGCGTGCGCCGTGCTCTAGTAGCAATTCGACGATGCCCAGTTGCTGCTCGTGCGCGCGTTCTGACCCGCTGCCCCCTCGGCCGGTCGTCTGGACGGCCAGGTGCAATGGCGTGGAACCGGCCTTGTTTCGCAGCCTCGGGTTCGCGCCGCCGTCGAGCAGCGCCCGGACCGCGGCGATCGATCGGGTCCGCACTGCGCGGTGCAGCGGCGCGGCCCCGAGCTTGTCGGGCGCGTCCGGATCGGCCCCGGCCGCGAGGAGGCACTCGATCGTCCGCGCCTGTGCCGCGGGGTTCCAATGATTCGCATCGGCCGCGTAATGAAGCGGTTCGGCCCCGAGACGGTTTTTGGCTCGGCAGTCCGCCCCGCGCGCGATCAGGAGCTTTGACATCGGCTGCCGAAACGCCGCCGCGGCCAGGTGCAGCGCGGTGTCGCCGGCGTAGAGGTAGTGGCGAATGTCGCTGAAGAAGTACGCGGAAGCGCCTTCGCGCGTCGCTCCGGCCGGGGATGATTCGGTGGCAAACTGAGGATGCGCAGCCAACGCTTGCCGCACTTCCGTCGTCTTGCCTTGCACGATGAGTTCTACGAATTCGAAGAACGTCATTGGCTCCTCGTTTGCGGCACCCCGCGTTCGCTGCCTCCAGGCATTTATCCTATTCTCAGGCACGCGTCTACAGGAGTCGAATTGCCGAAGAAGATCCTGGTCCTTTCCGCATCCGTCGGTGCCGGGCATATGCGCGCAGCGCAAGCCGTCGAACTCGCGCTGCGGGAGACGTCGCCGGATGCACTGGTTCGAAATGTCGACGTCCTCACCCTCACCAACGCCATCTTCCGAAAACTTTACGGCGAGGCGTATCTGGAATTGGTCAACCATGCGCCGCACGTGCTCGGCTACGTCTACGACATGCTCGACAAGCCTCGCCGGGCCAACTCGCGGCGGGACAAGTTCCGCCTGCTCTCGGAGAAGATCAACCTCGGCAAGCTGATCGACCTCATCTCCGATGAGCCGTGGGACGTGATCGTCAACACGCACTTCCTCCCGGCCGAGATCATCGCGTCGCTCAAGAAGAGGAAGAAGATCAACGTCCCACAGATGACGGTGACGACCGACTTCGAAACGCATCGCCTTTGGGTGAATCAGCCTTGCGAGAAGTACACGACCGCGACCGATGAGGGCCGGGCGTACTTGAGTTCGTGGGGCGTGGACGAGGAGACGATCACCGCCACCGGTATCCCGATCCATCCAATCTTTTCGAAGTCGGCGGATGCGAAGGCGTGCGCGAAAAAGCACGGCCTCGCGACCGATCGGCCGATCGTGCTGCAACTCGCCGGCGGTTTCGGCGTCGGGCCGGTGGAGGGAATATACCGCAGCCTGCTCGCGCTGCCGATGTCGCTGCAGGTCGTCGTCGTCGCCGGCAAGAACGAGAAGGCGAGGAAAGCGCTCGAAACCGTCGAGGTGCCGAAGCACCACAAGGCGAAGGTGGTCGGCTTCACGACTGAGATCGACGAACTGATGGCCGCCGCGGATCTCGTCGTTAGCAAGCCGGGCGGCCTGACAACGAGCGAAGTCCTCGCCCGCGGGGCCGCGATGGCGATCGTCAACCCGATCCCGGGTCAGGAGAGTCGCAACAGCGACTATCTGCTGGAGAACGGCGCCGCGATCAAGATCAACAACCTCGCGACGCTGGCCCACAAGCTGACGCCGTTGCTGGAGGATCGGAGCAAGCTAGAGGCGTTGAAGCGAAATGCGAAGAAGATCGGCAAGCCGCGCGCGGCGTTTGAGGTGGCGGAGATGGCTTTGAACTGCTGTAATTGAATCGACGCATTCGCACCGCGCCTAGATCATTCTTTGTTCACACTCTGCAACGTGCCATTCACAATCTTGCAGACCGTTATGTGTGAATCATCCCAGTCGACATCGACAACCAATTCAGACAAACTCGTGATGCTGTTCTCAAAACGTAGCGCCGTTTCCATCTTCATCCGTCGGTCGCCCTTCAAGCGCATCGCGTCGCACAGTTGCATGATTTCCGCGTCGGTCCTCCTCTGGTGGCGAGGCAAACGTAACGAGCAGCCTTTGATGCGCTTCCAGACATCTTTCGGAACGACGTCGCCTTCTCGCGGGGCATATGAGCAATCCAGTGCAAGCTGTTTCTCCACCTCAAGGCGGATCGGCGCTTGATTCTGCAAGAACACTTGGAGCGATGACTTTTGGAAGGAATCCAGTTTGCACTCGGTCTCGTCGGAGCCCGATGAGACCAGAACGGCAATGGTGCCTTTCGCTGCGAAACATGTGTCGAGCGCGGCTGATGACAGCTTCCCCGCAAATCCCCAAAGGGTGTTGTTACAAGTGAACGCGCTCAGTTCGTAACCAGCATTGACTTGGCTCTTGCGCACATTCACTCCGATTGAGACCGGTGCCATGATCGTTTGTTCGCAACGATCGCGCCTTAGCTGCGGGCGTTCAATCTTCGCTTTCGCGCAGGAACAGCATCGCCCCGAGCGCGATGACGCCGCCGGCGGCCGCTGACATCCACTGCCTGATCTCGCCGATCACAGGCAGCGAGTAGCGGTTGGCGAAGAGGATCACCGCCGCGCCGAGGATGACGCCGACGCTCATCGCGTGGCCGTAGATGACGACGCTCAGCAGGAGCAGCACGCCTGCGAGCACGCCGTTCCAACTGCCGACAGCGTCGCAGATCGACTGCGGCACGCCTTTAATCTGCAGCGGCTTGAGGCCTGCCGCTTCCTGCGTCGTCGGCGCGTTGGTTCCCGGCTTCGGGATCGCGCCCTTGTCGATTGCGGTGTTGATCTTGTCCTTAATTTCCTGCGGTGTTTGCGCGATGCTCTTGGTGATGTTCGAAAACTCGCCGCCCACGGCTTCTACGCCGTTGATCTGCACCCACTTTGCCGCCCCGAGCAGGATGATCGCGGCAAGCAGGAACCGGAAGCGCCGCCCGAGCAGGATGTCGAGCGGGCCGCCGAACCGTCGGCGCAGGTAACCCTGCCGCTCCCACCCTTCGAGGCTCTCGCTGGCGTGCGGCGCTTCGGAGTCGATCCAGTCGAGCTTGGTGAAGCTCGGCGCGGCCGTCGGCGCGAGCGTTTCGGACAGCCGCATCGATTCGGATTGCTTGCGGATGTTTCGCGCGCCGGTCACGACTGCGCCGGCCGCGAGATTGCCCTGACGGGCGGCGGCATTCGCTTGCAGGCCCTTGGCTTCGAATGCCTTCTTTTCGATCTTCGCGAGCAGCGCGCGCTCGCGGTCGAGCTTGCGTTCTTCGAGCCGTCGATCGATGCGGGCGATGATCCAGTCGCGCCAGATGGCGTAGCGCTTTCGATCCTTTCCGCGTTCGCCTTTACCGTAGAGCCGGCGGGCTTTCATCTTCTCGTCGTAGCCGAAGAGGGCTTCGTAAAACTCTTCCCACCGGTTGCCGCTAAACTTGGCGATGAACCCGCGGATGCCGTCCTCGTCGACGCCCTTGACGCGCATCTCGCGGATGAGCCGCTCGACTTCGAGCAGCGGCGACTCGCGCTCGGCGGCGACGACCTGATCCACCCCGAAATGGAACAGGATGCCCAGCCCGATTGCGGCCGCGGCGACGCCGATCCAGAGACCGAGTTGGCCGAGAAGATAAAGCGCGAGCAGGGCGACGATCGCTGCACCCAGCGCGGTCAGGTAGTCGGAGAGCCTGAGTGAGAGCAGCCACTGGCGGGCACGGACAAACAGCGTCGTTTTCTGCCGAACGCCGACGGTGAGCTGGTACGCGAGAGGCGTCACGATGCCGACCGCCAGCGATCCGCCGATCAGCCAGGGCGTCACCGTCGCGATGCCGATGCCAAGTCCGAGCAGCACGACCACCAGGAACGCCAGGAGCAGATTGCGTCGAAGCCCGGCGAATGACGAGCTGTTGAACTTCTCGACCGCGAAGGTGACGATCGAGATGTGATCCTGCGAGCCGCGGATATTTCCGCCGTGCTCGATGCCGAGGAAGTCTTCCAGGTCCTTCACCACCTGCGTCATCGACTGGTATCGCGCTTCGGGCGTCTTGGCGGTCATCTTCTGGATGATCTCGCTCAAGCGCTTGGGCAGATTGGTGACGATTTTCTCCGGCGGGGTGATCGGCTCCTTCTGATGCTTGGTCATCACCTCCATCGCCGTCTTGCCCGAGAAGGGCGGCCGGCCGGTGACGAGGTCGTAGAGCGTGCAGCCGAGTGAGTAGATGTCCGCGCGGTGATCGACCTTCCCCGCATCCCGCACCTGCTCCGGCGACATGTACGCCGGCGTGCCCATCGATGAATTGAGCTGCGTCGCGCCGGGCGCTGCGCCCTCCGGCGTGCCGATGCCCTGCGCGAGCGTGAGATCGTTCGCGGCGCCCGCGCGCTTCACAAGGCCGAGGTCGGCGACTTTCACCACGCCTTCCTTGTTGAGCAGCAGATTGTCGGGCTTGACGTCGCGATGGATGAGTCCGTGATCGTGCGCGAACTTCAACCCGCGCGCCGCCTGCAGGATGTACGTGACGGCGTTGATCGGATCGAGCCGGCCCTCGCGCTCGACGACGGAGGCGAGCGTCGTGCCGTCGACGAGTTCCATGCTGAAGAAGTTCGTGCCCTTGTCCTGGCCGATGTCGTGGATCTGGACGACGTTGTGATGGTTGAGCTGCGCGGCCGCGTACGCCTCGCGCGTGAAGCGGGCGACGAATTGCGGATCCTCGGCCAGAGTGGGCGAGAGCGTCTTGACCGCGACGTTGCGATCCAGCGAAACCTGGCGGGCGAGATAGACCGAGCCCATGCCGCCCTGGCCGAGCTTCTGGAGGATGTCGTACCCGCCGAGCCGGCCGTGCAGGTCGTCGTACTTCAGATCGGGCTTCACCTGTGTGAAGTAGAGCGAGCGGTCGAGTTGGGGCGAAACGCTGGTGACTTGCGGCGAGCCGCCGGCGACGTTCGGCGAAACGCTCGTGACCTGCGCCCGCGAATCGCGATCGTCTTTTTTCGGGACGGCGCGCTGCCCGGCCGAGGTGTCGGCGGGATTCCGCGGCGAGTTTTGTTTCGGCGGGGCGGTGACGCTGGCGGCGGGCGCTTGGGTCGCGGCGAGATTCGGGGCCACGATGCGCTTCACGCGCGGCGAAGCCGCAGGGTCATCGGCGATGACGAGTTCGAACTTTTCCTTGCAGTTGGTGCAGCGCGGATGAAAGCGGCCCGGCTTGATGCCGGTGAGTTCCATGGGATGTTCGCAATACGGACAACGAATGGCCACGCCGGCTCCTGATGTGTCGAGCGATCGATTTGGGCGTGCCGGCGCTGTGTTCCGACTCGCCTTTGAATGTCTCCCGCCCAGCGTACAAGTCCGCTCGTGGCGAGGCAATTTTGACGCAGGATGGTTGTTGGACGCGCGCATCGTCTCCTCGCGCAACGGTGAAAACACGCAAAGCGGGTAAGCCCCTCAGATCGAAATGCGGAATCGGGGAATGGGCGCGGACAATAAACTCGGAGGCAACAGCTGGTCGTAGGAAACGATTGTCATCCCGAGGGAGCCTCAGCGACCGAGGGATCTCGGGGCTGCGCGGCGTGAATTCGCCTGGCGACATTACGGGCAGCGTCGAATCCTTCCCGAGAGGTTTCAGAGAGAGGTCACGAAACTGCTGACCCGAGATCCATCAGTCGCCGAGGCTCCGTCTGGATGACGGTCAAGCCGTTGATTGTCTTCAGACTCCTACTCACCCTGTGAAATTGACCTGCCGTCCTTGCAGCGCGCCGGCGGTACGTCTATTCTCCGCCCAGTCACGTTTTGAGGAACGGTCACGTTCATGCTGCTTGCGGCTTCCGATCTTTCTGCTTCACCGTTTAGTGCTGCGTCTGCTTTGCCGCTCTTCCTTTGCGCCGTTGCCGGAATCGGCACCTGGCTGCTCCTGCCCAAACGCGGCGAGAACCGCACATACAATTATGTTGGCGCCGGGATGGGGCTGATCGCACTTGGTGCGCTGGCGATCCTGCTGATCCAGTGGGCGGCAGTGGGTAGCGCCGCGACGAGCGTCTACTTCTGGCTCTTTTCCGGCACCGCGATCATCGCCTCCGCACGCGTCATCACCCATCGACAGCCGGTTTACTCGGCACTCTATTTCGTTTTGACGGTTTTCGCGTCGGCAGGGCTGTTCGTGCTGCTGTGGGCCGAGTTCCTGGCGGCGGCGCTGGTGATCATTTACGCCGGAGCGATCCTGGTGACCTATACCTTCGTGATCATGCTGGCCAGCGAAGCCTCGGGTAAGGGGCTGGTGAGCAGTTTGGCCGGAAAAAGCGAGGAATTCGACCACGACGTCGACGCCCGCTCCCCGATGCTGGCCTGTTTTGCCGGCTTCGTGGTCATGGGGACGATGCTGTTTCTGATCTTCGATCGCGCGGCCGTGGTCCTATCACACGGGCCGATCAAGCCGGACGCGACCGCGAACATCTCCGGCGGTCTCCAGCAACTCGGCGTTTACCTGTTTTCACACCAGGCGGTCGCGCTGCAACTGGCCGGGCTGATCCTGACCTTGGCGATGGTCGGGGCGTTGATGATCGCACGGAAGCGCGTGCTGCTGAGTGAAGAAGAGAACTTAACCGGCCTGTCGCCGGAAATCGCCCCGTATACGCCGGTCGACGACAACCCACACAGCATCAAGGTATCGGGAGAAACCGGGCCGAGAACGCGAAAGCGCGACCGGGAGATGGCAGAGCTTTAGGAAGGGATGAGGGATGAGGGATGAGGGATGAAGGCAAACAGCCTTTTCATCCCTCATTCCTCCGCCCTCATCCCTGTGCAATGAATGCAGACTTTCACGCAAATCGCACTCGAACATTACCTCGCCGTCGGAGCGATCATGTTCGCGCTCGGGCTCGTCGGGTTCATGACCCGGCGGAACCTCATCATCATCTTTCTCTGCACGGAATTGATGTTTCAAGGCGTTGCGATTTCGCTCACGGCATTCAGTGCGTTCCACCACAACCTTGCCGGACAAGCGTTCGTGATCTTCATCCTCGTCATCGCGGCGGCGGAAGCGTCGCTGGCGCTGGGGTTGGTTGTGCTGCTGTTCCGCCAGAAACATACGGTGGATGCGAATGCCTGGGCGGTGATGAAAGGGTAGAGATGAGGTGAGAGGTCAGCATGTCCAGACAGTCATGTTGAGGTAGTCCGAAGCATCTGGCCGGAGTACCAAGTGACGGTGAATGGCGTTCGAAAGTAGACCCTTCGGCGTACCTCAGGGTGACATCGGTTTGGCATCGGAAAGAACGAAATGCAGTTTGCTCTCGAACACAGCTACCTCATCCCGCTCTTCCCGCTCCTGGCCGCGGCGATCGTCGGCCTGTTTGGCCGGAAAATCCTCGGCGGGTTCTCGCACGTTCCGATTTGGCTGGGTGTCGGCGCTTCGGCCGTGCTGTCGTTCATGATCCTGTTTGGGATGGTCGGTGAACACGAGTTCAAGCCCGCGCCACTCAAGTGGTTCTCCTGGATCACCGCCGGCGGCGTCGGCAATTCGCCGCTGTTCGACGTCAGCGCCGGCGCGTGGATCGATCCGCTCACGGCCGTCATGCTTTGCGTCGTCTGCGGCATCGGCTTTCTGATCATGGTCTTCGCGGCCGGGTACATGAAGGGCGAGCAGGGGTACTGGCGGTTCTTCTCGTATCTCGGGCTCTTTATCTTCGCGATGACCTGCCTGGTGATGGGCGACAACCTCGTCATGCTCTACGTCGGCTGGGAAGGCGTGGGCCTCTGTTCCTACCTGCTGATCGGCTACTACTACGATAAGCCCGCCGCGCGAGAAGCCGCCAAGAAGGCGTTCATCGTCAACCGCATCGGCGACTTCGGATTCGCCATCGGCATCATGCTCGTGTGGTACTGCTTCGGAACCGTGAGCTACTTCGGTGACGGGAACCAACTCGGGTTCCTGCAAAAAGCCGTCGCTTTTTACGGCGGAGACGTAAGCGTCCTCAACCCTGGAACCGCGAAGTTTGTCTACTGGATTCCCTTCTGCCTGATGCTCGGCGCCTTTGGCAAGTCCGCCCAGTTCCCGCTGCACGTCTGGTTGCCAGACGCGATGGAAGGCCCGACGCCGGTCTCGGCACTGATCCATGCCGCCACGATGGTGACGGCGGGTGTGTACATGATCGTCCGGCTCGGCGCGCTCTTCGTCGGCAATCCGGCCGCGATGACCACCATCGCCGTCGTCGGCGCGTTCACCGCGATCTTCGCCGGCTCGATCGCGCTGCGACAGTTTGATCTGAAGAAAGTCTTCGCCTACTCGACGATCAGCCAGCTCGGCTTCATGTTCGTCGCGGTCGGCGTGCTCGCGCCGGTCGCTGGCGTCTTCCACCTCGTCACTCACGCGTTCTTCAAGGCGCTGCTCTTCTTGAGCTCCGGCGTCGTCATGCATGCCATGCTCGGCCATCTGGATCTTCGCAAGATGTCCGGCATCAAGCGCAAGCTGCCGATCACTCGCATCCTCATGCTCGTCGGCTGTGCGGCGCTGGCGGGCTTCCCGCTCATGAGCGGCTTCTGGTCGAAGGATGAGATTGTCCACGCATCGCTTGATCGCAGTTGGATCATTTGGGTCGTATTGAGCTTTACCGCGCTGCTGACGGCGTATTACACGTTCCGCGTCTACTTCCGCGTGTTCGAAGGGCCGGTGGTGATTCCGAGTCGGCCGCCGGTGGAAACCGCCCCCGATGTCGAGCACGCCGCCGTTCAGGGCGCGACTCACAATGGACACAGCGGACACAGCGGGCACAGCGGCCATGACACGCACGACAGCCATCACGGGCATCATGGCGCAAACGAGCCGAAGCTGATGATTCTTCCGCTGGCGATTCTCGCCATCGGTGCGATCTTCGCCGGCCTGATCAACCTGCCGTTCGGATTCGTGTTCCAGAAGCACGCACTGGGCGAGTTCCTGGGCCAGAGCCCGTCGTTGCAGCTCGCTTTCGAGGTCGCTGCGAAGAACGCATCGACGACGCAAATCGAAACGCTTGCCGAGCATTTTGGCCAGCCGACGTCGGAAGCTGTCGGCACGATCTCGGTGCTGCTGCCGCTCCTGATTGGCGGCGGCATCGCAATCGCCGGCATCGTGCTTGCGTACGCGAACCACCTGCTCGATCGTTCGCGAGCCGACCGGCTCGCCGAGGGCGCGCGACCGCTCACGACCGTGCTGGAAAAGAAGTATCTGATCGACGGGCTGTATCACTATTTATTCGTCACGCCTCTGCGGTATCTCGGGACGGCATCGAACATGTTCGATGTCTATGTCGTCGGCGTATTCTTCAAGGTTCTCGGATTCGGACAGGTGATCAGCGGCTCGATCGTTTCCCACTTCACGCAGCGCGGCTATCTCCAGGGGTACGCGCTGACGGCCGTGGTGGGGGTGGCGTTGATCCTGCTCGTCGTGTTCGTGCTTTAGTCCGTCGTTGAAAGACTCGAATGACCGTTCTGCATCCCATCCTCGCCGCCACGACCGAGTCGCCGCAGCAGCTCATGCTCCCGCTGCTGGTAGCGCTGCCGCTGCTCGGGGCGCTCATTGTTTCGCTGGTGCGAGAGTCGACGCTGGCGCGAACGATCGCGTTCTTCGTCTCGCTCGGCGTTCTCGTGTTCGCGGGGCTGCTGCTCACCCAGACGGTCGACGGATCGGGTCCAGGCTTTCACGTGTGGAACGCGCCGGATGCACTACGCCTGGGACGCAACCCCGCGACGGCGTTTAGCGTGTCGCTGGGCGCGGATGCGATCAGCCTGTGGCTCGTCGCGCTGGTGGCAGTGCTAACGCCGTGCGCGATGATGGCCACCGTCTCGTCGCTCGAACGCGCCGGTGCGTTTTTTGCGTGGCTGCTCGTGCTCGAGGCCGCGATCATCGGCGTCTTCCTCGCCAGCGACATCCTTCTCTTCTACGTCTTCTTCGAGTTGACGCTGATCCCTTCGTTCTTCCTGATCGGCCAGTGGGGCGGAATCGAACGGCGCTATGCGGCGACCATGTTCTTCATCTTCACGTTCGTCGGCAGCGTGTTCATGCTCGTGTCGATTCTGTACATCGTTACCAGTGCCGGCACGTTCAACATCGGACGGTGTGTCGAGTTCGTCCAGCGATCGATGACCGATCGACAGCAGTTCTGGGTGATGATCGGCCTGCTGCTGGGCCTGGGCGTGAAGACGCCGATCCTGCCGCTGCATACATGGCTTCCTACGACCTATCTGCAGGCGCCAACTCCCGTTACCGCGTTGCTGAGCGGCCTGCTCGCCAAGCTCGGAACGTACGGCATCCTGCGGCTGGCGATTCCGATCGCCGTCGGCGGCTCGCAGGGATGCCTGATCGCATGGCTCATCGGTCTGTCGCTCGCCGCGATCGTCTACGCGGCGCTCATCGCCTGGGTTCAGAAAGATGCCAAGCTGCTGGTGGCGTATTCCTCCATCAGCCACCTCGGTTTCTGCGTACTCGCACTCTCGACGCTGAACGTGATGGGCGGCCAGGCGAGCGTGCTCTACATGATCAATCACGGCATCAGCACCGCCGCCGTGTTCCTGATCCTGGGGATGATCGAAGTCCGCATGGGAACCCGGTCGATATCGCAGGTATCGGGCCTCGGTCGCGGCCGCCCGAAACTGGCGTTCTTCTTCGTCCTCTTCGTGATGAGCAGCATCGGCCTGCCGCTCACCAACGGTTTCGTGAGTGAGTTTCTTTCCATCCAGTCGACGGTGAGTTATTCGCTGTGGGTGACGGCGATCGCGGCCTCCGGCGTTGTGCTGGGCGCGATCTATATGCTGCACCTCACCGCCAAGCTGATCTTCGGCCCGGCCCGGCAGCCGGCGGAAGTGATCGGCACGCCCGGCGACTTGAGCGGGCGCGAACTGTTGGCGCTCGTTCCTCTGGCGACCCTCGTGATCGTACTGGGCGTGATGCCCAACACCGTCTTGAACTCCATTCGGGATCCGATCGCTTCGATCATGACCAGGCCACAGCCGAGTGCAGGCACGGTCATCGTCGAAGCGCCGGCTGTGACGAGCGCGGGAATGAATTGAAGTCCGCAGGGCGTTCACCGCCCGCCGTTTAGAGACGTGGTGGGTGATATCCACCACCAGCATCGAACAGAAAGTCACGTGATGTCGCTGTTTCAGATCGTCCTTCCGGAAATCATCCTCGTCACAGCCGCCTGCGTGCTGTTTCTGATCGGCTTCGCCGGTCCGAAGGTGAATGGGCGTGTCTGCTTCGGCATCGCGCTGGTGGCGCTGGTGCTGGCGCTGCTGGCCGCATTTCTGCCGCTGCGCGGCGAGCAGTTTGGCGCCAAGGTCTTCGCCGACACGTACCAGAGCTTCCGACTTTCCGGATTCAGCGTCTTCGTCCGCATCATCGCGCTCGGCATGGCGATCCTGCTCACGCTCCTGAGCGCTCCCACCGGCCGCGATGCCATTGGCAACCCCAGCGTTCACTGGGGTCGCGACGGCGGCGAATACTTTGGCCTGCTGCTCCTGAGCTTTACCGGCCTGATCCTCGTGCCGATGTGCAATGATCTGATCGTGCTGTTCATGGCGATCGAGCTCGCGAGTATCCCGACGTACATTCTCGTCTCGGTCAGCCGGCCGCTGGCGAAGGCGCAGGAAGCGGGCGTGAAATACTTCTTCCTCGGCGCGCTCGCCGCCGCAATCCTGCTGATGGGAATGGCCTACATGTACGGATCGACAGGCACGACGAACCTCTACCAGGTCGGCCAGCAGTTTGCAGCGCTCAAGGGCGGCCCGGGCGCACCGGCGCTCACGCCGTGGCACATGCTCGCGAGCGTGCTGATCATCCTGGGCCTCGCGTTCAAGCTCGCGGCCGTTCCGCTACACGCGTATGCCGCGGACGTGTACGAAGGCGCCTCCACCGCCATCACCGCGGTGCTGGGCTTCGTGCCGAAAGCCGTCGGCACCATCGCGCTGATCAAGATCCTGTTCGTGCTCTCTGGAAACGATGCCACCTGGCAGGTGCCGCCGCAGATCGCCAAGCTGATCTGGATTCTCGCCGTGCTGACCATGACGGTCGGCAACCTCCTGGCGCTCTCGCAGCGGAACATCAAGCGGCTGTTTGCCTACAGTTCGGTCGCTCATTCGGGCTACCTGCTCGCGGGAATCGCGTTCATGTTGATGGGCGTCGGCGTCGATAGGCAGGGGAGCCTGATCAGTTCACAGGCGCTCGCGTCGGTGCTCTTTTACCTGGTCGTGTATGGCGTGACCTCGACGGCGGTCTTCGGCGCGATGATGCTCATCCCGACCCGCAAACGCCTCGAGATCGGCTCGGCCACCTACGTACCGCCTGCGACCACTGCCGAGACCACGGATGACCTCGCCGGCTTTGGCCGCAACCATCCGCTCATTGGCATCCTGCTGGCCATCGGCTGCTTCAGCCTGATCGGGCTGCCGTTCACCGGCGGGTTCTGGGGCAAGTACTACCTGCTCGTGCCAGCGCTCAAGAGCTTCAGCCAGGCGAGCAGCGGCGGCGGATGGCTGATCGCACTCGCCATCGCGATCATCCTCAATTCGGGCCTGAGTGCTGCGTATTACCTCGGCGTGGTCGGCGCGCTTTTCAATCGCAAGCCGCAGGACGAGGTGCCCACCTTGCCCGCGCACTCCCACGGATCGTTCGCGGCCGTCGTCGCATCGATCACGATCGTCGTCGTGCTCGGCGTCATGCTGAGAACGACCAACCGCCTGAGCGAGCAGACCCGGACGGCGGCAACCTCGATGGAAGGTCCGCTCGCGACCCCGTCCGTGCCCGTGGCCGCCGGGAACTGAACTCCCCAGCTGGGACCAACTCGCCGCATCGGTGCAATCCAAAGGCAGAAAAAGCGCAGCCAACGCGTTTGGCGGTTCGCTGGTCATTCTCCGCGAGTCGTGCGGGACGAATGCGCTTTGACCCGACAAGAACGGGGTTGGGCACGGGATTTTGGGGCGGGGATAGCCTGTCGCGCAAGTGCGGCACATTTGGATTGAGAAGGAATTACGACTGATAGTCGCACGACTCGGAGCCGTATCACGTTGTCGGAGGATCTCAGCAGCACAGAAAAGCTAATGAAACTTGGACGCTGCCGCCGATGTAGAAACTAAGCGTAATGACAGCGCGCGGTGTCGGGTCGTAACCCGGTGCCCAGGCAAGGGAAGTGCGGGCCTTAGCACTGAACCGACCCACTTGCCGATGGCTTTCGATTGCACGGATGCAGCGAGGGTCAGTCACATCGCGAAGGCAGGGACACGTGGTGTGGCCGTGTAGCCGCAAGTGCGGCGAACACCAGTTATGAACGGCATCTCGAGGCCGTTCATCGCGTTCGACATGGTGTCGAGCGCCGGACGAGCGAACCCCGCCGTCTGATTCAGGAGATAGAAGCATGTCCAACCGCAACATCGTTTTCGCCACCGCAATTGTCGCGGCGGGAATGGCCGCTCCGGTCCTGGCTGACACAGCCGGCGAACTGGAAACGCTCAAGACTCGTATCGCTCAGCTTGAAGCTCAGCAGGGCAAGGTCGACAACGCAGTCGCGCAATCGAAGGCGATCGATGCGGCTGTGATTGACGCCAGCAAGCGCCAGTTCCTCATGCTCGATGGCTCGAGCGGATATGACGGCGGCTTCAAGATCAGCGACGCCAGCGGGAACAACGTCCTGCAGCCCTACGCCGAGTTCCAGTTCCGCAACGTCAGCAACTACAGCGACGGTGGGGATGGCAACGACAGCAGCTGGGAAAATGGTTTCGAAGTCCGTCGCATGAAGATCGGCCTCAAGGGCAATCTCGTCGACAAGAAGCTGAAGTATAACTTCCGCTACAACTTCGGAACCTCGGGCGGCAGCTCCTCGCTGGACTACGCCTACCTCACCTACGAACTCAGCGACCAGATGACCGTCAAGGCTGGTCAGTTCAAGGGCAATGTGTTCCATGAAGAAGTCACCGGCGACACCAAGCAGCTTGCGGCCGAGCGTTCGCTCGTCAACGCGCTGCTCGGTGGCGGCACGCTCGACTACGTCCAGGGCGTCGCCCTGATGTGGGGCAACGATGAAGATCCGCTTCACGTTGAAGTCGCCTACATCGACGGCGAAAACTCGCAGAACACCAACTACACCGATTCGCCGGAAGACTTTGGCGTCACCGCTCGCGGTGAATACAAGGTTAACGGCAACTGGAAGAACTACAGCGACTTCACCGCCATGGGCACCGAAGAAGACCTCCTGGTCTTCGGTCTCGCCGGCGCGTGGACCCAGACCGAAGGCACCGATGTCTACCGCGCGACCGTTGACGGTCAGTGGGAAAACTCCGGCGGCCTGAGCATCTATGGTGCGGGCCTCATGGCCTACACCAGTGGCGACGGCGATGACACGACCGACTGGGGCGTCCTCGCCCAAGCCGGCTACATGCTCCCCGACGCCGAGAACTGGGAAGTCTTCGGCCGTGGTGGCGTTGTCCTCACCGACAACGAGATCAACGGCGAAGATAACTTCTGGGAAGTCACGGTCGGCGTGAACAAGTACTTCTCCGGCCACAACTCCAAGTTCACCCTCGACGCAGGCTGGCTGCCCAACGGCTCGCCGACCAGCGAGAGCGGACTCGGCGTGACCGACACCACGGAAAACCAGTTCTACGTCCGTGCTCAGATCCAGCTCGTGGTCTGATCTCTGTCTCTTCTAGTGCATTGGTTTACAGCGCAATGCGTGGCCGACATCTGTCGGCCACGCTTGTTTTATTGCTAAATGCGTTCGTGCTGACGTGATTCGGGCGTAGTCGCGGTCTGGAGAGGTCCGCTCATTGCCGGCCGCGGGCGAAGTACTCTTCCTCGAGTTCGCGGAGCGTCTTGGAGAGCGTATCGACGTCGCGCTGAACCTGCTTGAGCTTCGCCGGATCCCGCAGAGCGGTTGAACTGGAGAGCCGCTGCTGCGATTCGCCGAGCGCGATTTCGGTCTCGGAAATCTGCGCTTCGAGCTGTTCGACGGAGAGCTTGCCGAATCGGCGTGCGTACGGATTGTCTTTCTTGTTCGAATGCTTTGCCGGCAGGGGCGCGGGTGCAGCCGAAGGCCGCGCCGGCGCGTTGGCCGGCTTGGCCTGAATCGGTTTCGATGGCGATTTCGAGCTGGATTTCTTCGCCGCGGCGGCCGCCTGCTTGGCTTCCTGCTGCTTGTGAACCCACGCGTCGTAGCTGCCTTCGAAATCGTTGACGTTCGGCGGGTCGATCACCAGCAGACGCTTCGTCGCTCGAGACAGGAACTCGCGGTCGTGGCTGACGATCAGGAGAGAGCCGTCGAAGATCCGAAGCGCCTGTTCGAGCGCCTCGGCCGCCTTGATGTCGAGGTGATTCGTCGGCTCGTCGAGCAAAAGCACGTTGGGCTTCTGCAGGAGCAGCTTGGTGAGCGCAACGCGGGCGCGTTCGCCACCGGAGAGAAGTTTCATCTGCTTCTCGACATCGTCGCCAGAGAAGAGCATGGTGCCCAGCGCGTCGCGTAGCTGGCGGTCGGTGTACCCGTCGACGCCGGTGAGGACTTCGTCGATGACGGAAAGCTCGGGATCGAAATCGTCGAGCTTCTGGTCGTAGTAGCCGATGGAGACATTCGCGCCCCAGCGGATCTCGCCGTCATCCGCATCCAGTTCGCCGACGAGCACGCGGAGCAGGGTCGTCTTGCCGGAGCCGTTGGGGCCGATCACGCCGACACGCTCGCCGCGCTTGAAGTCGAAGTGAACGTCTTTCCAGACCTGCTTGCCGTCGAAACTCATCGAGAGGTGCTCGACCCGCAGCAAGCGATCGCCCACGCGGGCCTCGGTGCCGAACTTCAGGTGCATCGACTTGGAGTTAGTGACCTTCTCGACGATCTGATCGGAGCCGAGCAGTCGGACGAGCCGCTTTTTGCGACCCGCGGCCTGGCGTGCGCGCTGGCCGGCGCCGAACCGCCGGATGTATTCCTGTTCCTTTTCGATCGCCGCCTTCTGCTCTTCGTGAGCGCGGCCCTGCGAGAGCACTTCCACCTCGCGCTGGGTCTGAAACGCGGAATAGTTTCCGACGTAGCTGCGCAGCTTTCGCTGCGTGAGCCAGACGATGCGATTGGTCACCTTGTCGAGCAGCCGTCGATCGTGCGAGATCACCAGCACCGCGCCGCTGTAGTTGAGCAGATAATCTTCCAGCCACTCGACGCCGGCGATGTCGAGGTGATTGGTGGGCTCGTCGAGCAGGAGCAGCTCAGGCGGGTTGATGAGCAGTTTGGCGAGCGCCAGCCGCGACCGCTGCCCGCCCGAGAGCGCGCTCACCAGTTTCTCGAAATCCTTGTCTTCAAAGCCGACGCCGTGCAGCGTCGCCTCGAGCCTGTGCCGCCAGGCGTAGCCGCCCATTTCCTCGAACTTGTGCTGTTCGTCCGTGTACTTGTCCAGGACTTTCTGCAGTTCGTCGCCTTCGACTTCGCCCATCTTGTGTTCGAGATCGCGAAGATCGTGTGCCAGGTCGTGCAGATCCTTGAACGCGAGTTCGGCCTCGTCGATGAGCGTGTTGGTGAGGTCGAAGGTGGGATCCTGGTCGAGCATGCCGATCGTGGCGGCACGGGCGATCGATCGCTCGCCCATGTCGGCCACAACGGCGCCGGTGATCAGCTTGAAGAGGGTGGTCTTGCCGGCGCCGTTGTCGCCGATCAGGCCGACGCGTTCGCCTCGGTCGATTGTGAAGGAAAGATCCTTGAAGATCATCCGGTCGCCGAGAATCTTTTCGATGTTGGTCAGTTGCAGGAGTGCCACGGGGCGAACATGGTAGCCGAAAGCGGGCCCGCCCGCGCGGTCTCACGATCAGAACTCCAATTCGATGAGCAGCCGAGTGAGAAAGCGTGGTTCGTCGTCCACATCCGTCACCTGTACGAGCGGCGTGAGCTTCGCGATCAGTTCCACGCGCGGCGTCTCCCACACATACCCCAGGCTGGGCCCGACCCAGGCGGTCGTGGCGTCGTACTCGCTCCAGTCCTCCCAGATCGATTCGACCAGTGCCTCGCCGCCGAGTGAGAAGCGATCGTTCACCTGGTAATTCGCGCCGAACGCGTGCTCGATGACGCCCTCGACCTCATTGTCTTCTTCGCTGTCGAAAACGCCTTCTATTTCGGTTTCGACGACGAGGTTGTAGCCGAACGTCCATTGGCCAATGTCCTTCTGTAGGATCAACTTGCCTTCGAAGAACAATTGGTCCTCGCCGATACCCACTTCGGCGTACAAGGCACTGCCGAGCCAATCGGTGTCCGGATCGGACAGGTAGACGATCCCTTCGACCGCCACGCTCTCAAACCTGGTGCGCGAGCCTTCGGAATCGTCGGTGTAAGACCACGTAGGCAGGTAGAGGCCGAGGTCGAAATTGTCGGAAAGCCCAAACTCGAACTCGTGCTTGAAATTCAGCTGGTTGAAGCCGTTATCTTCACCCGTCTGCCAGGCCCAGGTGTTGAATTGCTCGTATTCGAAATTGCCTTTTCCCAGCGGATACGCGTCCTGCAGAAACGCGAATGGCCTCATGTCCGCAAAAGCCGAGGCGGAGAAGAAGATGCCGGATGCGACCGTGGCCAAAAGTAGATGAATCTTCATGAAGGGCTCCTTGTTGAGATTGAATCTCAATAATGTGTGAATTGCCTCGAATCAATCTTGCCGGGGTGCGGCAGCTTGACGCATCTCGGGAGCCGGAAGCTGTTTCGACGTGTCGGGTGTTCTCCTTCGCGACCTCGGGGCGTTCCAACGCAGGCCGTTAGTCAATTGCCCGCGTCCGTGCGTATATTCGCGTTCATGTCTCACCTGCTCGGCATCGATATCGGCACCAGCGGCACCAAGGCGCTCCTCTGCGATTCGAAAGGCAAGGTGCTCGCCACTGCCACAGCGCCCCACACGCTCCTCACCCCCAAGCCCGGATGGAGCGAACAAAAGCCGGACGAGTGGTGGACCGCAACGATCTCTGCCGTGCGCAGCGTGCTCAAACAGTCGAAACTCAAACCGGATGCGGTCACCGCCATCGGCCTCTCCGGCCAGATGCACGGCAGCGTCTTCCTCGACAAAAACGGAAACGTGATCCGCAACGCACTGCTCTGGAACGATCAGCGCACCGCGAAGCAGTGCGACGAGATCACCAATGCCGCCGGCGGGCGCGAAGCGCTCGTTAACTTCGTTGCCAACCCAGCACTCACCGGCTTCACGGCGCCCAAGCTCCTTTGGCTGCGCGACAACGAGCCCAAGAATTACGAGAAGCTCAGGCAACTGTTACTGCCCAAGGATTACGTCCGGTACCGGCTCACCGGCGAATACGCGATCGACGTCGCCGATGCGTCCGGCACGCTGCTGCTCGATGTCCGGATGCGCGCGTGGAGTGACGAGCTGATCACGAAACTCAAGATCGACAAGTCGTTCCTGCCGAGACTGTTCGAGAGTTCCGACGTCGTTGGACAGCTGACCAAGTCGGCCGCTGATCTGCTCGGCCTGAAAGCCGGCATCGACGTCGTCGCCGGCGCCGGCGACCAGGCCGCCGGGGCAGTCGGCAACGGCGTCGTTTCCAGCGGCATTATCAATGGCTCGCTCGGCACGAGCGGCGTCATGTTCGCGCACAGCGACACGCCCGCGCTCGACCCGATGGGCCGCGTTCACACCATGTGTCATGCCGTGCGCGGCAAGTGGTGCGTCTTCGGCTGCATGCTCAGCGCCGCCGGATCGTTCCAGTGGTACGCGGATGAACTCGCGCAGAACGAAGCCATGCTTGCGAAGAAGGCAAAGAAAAACGTCTTCGAGATCCTCACCGACGAAGCGCGCCAGGCGCCGCTTGGCAGCGAGGCGCTCTTCTTCCTGCCGTATCTCACCGGCGAACGCTGCCCGCATCCGGATCCCGACGCGCGCGGCGCCTGGATCGGCCTGACGCGCCGCACCAGCCGGGCGATGATGATCCGCGCCGTCCTCGAAGGCGTGACGTTCGGCATGAACGACATGCTCTGGATCCTGCGAGATGAAATGCGCATTCCCGCCACCGAAATCCGCGGCACCGGCGGCGGCATGCACAGCAGGCTCTGGCGCAACATGCAGGCCGACATCTACAATCTCCCGCTCACGCAAACCAACAGCCAGGAGGGCGGCGCCTACGGTGCGGCGCTTCTTGCCGGCGCGGGCACCGGCGTATGGAAAGACGTCGAAGAAGCCTGCCGCGCAACGATCAAGCTGACCGACAAAACCAAGCCAAACCCGAAACGCGCGGCGAGTTACGCGAAATACTTCGACGTCTATCAGAAGCTATACGGCGACTTGAAGACGCGCTTTGCGGAGATGGCACAACTCGTGCGATGAAAGCGCTCTGGCTCGCGCAACCTCGTGGCTTGCGTCGTCGCGCAGCGCGATGTCGACAATAAAGGGGTCATTTCTCTTTTCCGACCCCGTCGGGAAAAAGAGAAATGACCCCTTTATCCCGCATTCTGCGAATGGGTCGCCCCGGCGACCGCACCGGTTCCAATCACCATTTTCTCTCGGAAAAATCGCCTCCTGCGCCGGAGCTCGGCGCGCAGCGCGCCATTGTGGTGCGTCGCGCGTAATTGTGGCGCCCTGGCCCCATCGGCGATTTTCACCATTGACGCCGCCGAAAGGCCGCACCGCTGCGGTCCGACTTTGAACGTGTGCTCACAATTCGCGATTCATCCTTTCCTCCGTAAATCACTGGCGGATCGCCTCCTGCGGCGATTCCGCTCCACCCGCGCGCCGCGCTTTTGCGCCGATTCGCGCAGCGCGGCAAGAGACGTGGTGCGAGCGATGTCGCTCTCGCTTCGTCCTTTGTCGCAAGGAGCAAACCATGAATCCCGCTGCCGCAGCCGTCCACTCGTTTCGGTTCGATTCGCCCACCGCTCACACCTCGCTCCGAGAGGAACCGAGAGCAAATGAGACGGTCTGCGATGACCACCAGTCACCCCTCGAGCCGCTCCAGCATCTCGTTAGGCCGTTAACGGCGGCGCAGATGCAGGCGCTGAATCTGCTGGCGATGGGCAAGAGCGTTGTATCGGTCCCCAAGACGCTGGGCATCGGAGTCTCCACCCTCCACCGCTGGAAGGCCACTCACCCGCTCTTCCGCGCCGAACTCGCCCAGCGACAACACAACCTCTTCGATGCGATGGTCAACAAGCTGCGCATGACCATGAGCAAGGCCGTCGACGAACTGTTCGCGCTGATGACTAGCGACAACGCGTTCAAGCGCAAGGAGGTCATGTTCGAGATGCTCAAGCTGCTCAAGCCGCAGAAGTTTCTCGTGCCCGGCGAGCCGCGAAACGTCGAAGGCGTACTCGACGAAACCGTGCGCGAGCGGCGCGCGTCGCGCGGAGAAAGCGCTTCGGATGAAATCACCGAAGAGGAGCGCATCGCCGCGATCCCGGCCGAGTGGCGCGTGAAGGATTACGAGCGCCCAGCTTCGAGCGGCGACTGTCATGCTGAACGGAGTGAAGCATCCAGCGAAATGCTCGCGAGAGACGCTCAATCATCCGAGCATCCTTCGAACCCCGAGTTGCGAACTGCCCTCCCTTCGCGGGAGGGGTCGGGGGAGAGGGCTGCAAGAGACAGTGAGGTCGCAACTCACGACCCATGTTCGAAGTTCGCTTCGAAGCGTGACAAATCTCCTCAGTCCCATCCCGATCGACCGCGAGCGGCGCAGTCGTCCGCCCCTCGACCCCACCCCCACCCCCACCCGCAAGGGGAGGGGAGTCTGAAACCGCCGGAGGCCACCTGCAGCATCCCCCAGCCTCTCCCCGACGGCGACTCCATCGGTTAGGCTGGTGCGGTTTGCCGCTGAGTCCTGCAATCGATCAAGGAGCATTCGCATGTCGCAGATTCCGTCCGTGCCGTCACTCGTTTCGGGAAAGTGGTCGCCGCTGGGTTCGGGCCGCACGTCCGACGTGTTCAATCCTTCGAGCGGCGCCGTGATCGCGAAGGTCGCGCTGTCCAGCGCCGCCGACACCGCCAAGGCGATCGAAGCGGCGCATGCCGCGTGGCCGGCGTGGAGCGAGACGCCCGCGGTAGAGCGGGTGCGCGTGCTCTTCAAGTTCCGCGAACTTATGCTGCGCGACTTCGAGAAGATCGCACAGACGGTGACCCGCGAGCACGGCAAGACGCTGGTGGAAGCGCGGGCGAGCGTGCAGCGCGGCATCGAGGTCATCGAGTTCGCGTGCGGCGCGCCGTCGCTTCTGATGGGCCAGACGCTACCGAACCTGGCACGGAATGTGGACGCGGAAACCGTTCGCCATCCGCTGGGCGTGTGCGTCGGGATCACGCCATTCAATTTCCCAGCGATGGTGCCAATGTGGATGTTCCCGATGGCGATCGCCTGTGGCAACACCTTCGTACTCAAGCCCAGCGAAAAGGTGCCACTCAGTTCAAACCTGCTCGGCGAACTGCTCACCGAGGCCGGATGCCCGGCGGGCGTGTTCAACATCGTTCACGGCGACAAAGAAGCCGTCGACGTGCTGCTCACCCATCCCCTGGTAAGAGCCGTCAGCTTCGTCGGCTCGACGAGCATCGCAAAATATGTCTACGAGACCGGCACGAAACACGGAAAGCGCGTGCAGGCTGCGGGCGGCGCGAAGAACCACCTGATCATCATGCCCGATGCGGATCTCGATCAGGCCGTCGCGGCGCTGCAGGCCAGCGCCTACGGCTGCGCGGGCGAGCGATGCATGGCGGGGAGCGTGGCGCTGCCGGTGGGCAACGTCGCGGACAAGCTCGTCGAGCGCCTCGTCGCGACGGCGGGCAAGATGACGGTTGGTGCAACAGACACTGGCGCGAAGGTAGACATGGGCCCACTCATCAGCGCCCCCCATCGCGACAAGGTGGCGAGCTATCTCGCGATCGGCGAAGCGGAAGGGGCGACCCTCGCTCTCGACGGACGGAAGGATGCACCCAAGGAAGGCTTCTTCCTCAAGCCCAGCGTGATCGATCACGTGAAGCCGATGATGAAGGTAGCGCGCGAAGAAATATTCGGCCCGGTGTTGTCGGTGGTGCGGTGCGGCGCGCTCGACGAAGCGCTGGCGGTGGGGAAGAACTCGCCTTACGGAAACGGCGCCAGCATCTTCACGCAGGATGGGTACGCGGCGCGACAGTTCAAGCAGTACTTCAACGCGGGAATGATCGGCATCAACATCGGTGTGCCGGCGCCGATGGCGTGGTTCCCGTTCACCGGCTGGAACCAGAGTTTCTTCGGCGACCTGCACATCCAGGGAACTGAAAGTGTGCTGTTCTACACGCAGGGAAAGACGACCATGACCCGCTGGTTCGAGCACGCCAGCGAGGCGGCGAGCGATCCGGTGTGGCGGCAGAAGTAGGCTGGTCGTGGATGGACGCAAATGAACGCCGATGGAGATGGGGAATGGGAAAGCAGCTTTATTCGATTTGGGTAATCGTTTACCTTTTGGCGGCGGGGTGTGCGACGGCCCGGTCGAAGCAAAGCGAAGGAACTCACATGGCAAAGCCCTTCACGTTCGCGCCGATGCGCGAACTCAATGACAACGGCGGCTGGTCGTGGTTCATGGATGAGCGCGCGATCGTCTACAAGGGCAAGCTGCTCGTCGGCTCGATGCGCTCGACCGATGCGCACGATCATGAGAAAGCTTCGGACCCGAACTGGGGCAATGTCGAACTCGCGATCCACGATATCGAGTCGGGCAAGACGAATGTCGTCGTCCTTCACCAGCATCTCGAGCAGGACGACCACGATGGCCCCGCGCTCCACGTGCGCCAGGATGGGAATGTGCTTGCCGTGTACACGCAGCACTCGCAGGAGCGCAAGGTCTACTGGCGCGTCTCGCAAAGCGACGATCTGTTGAAGTGGGGTGAGATCAGGGAACTCGTCACGCCCGGCGTCGATCATCCACCCTTCGGCGGCGACAACGTCACCTACTCCAATCTCTTCCAGCTCAAGGCGCAGAACAACCGCCTGTTCAATTTCTTCCGCTCGCTCAGCCATCAACAGAACTGGATGTACAGCGACGACAACGGCGACACGTGGAACTACGGCGGTATGTTCCTCAAGGGATATCAAGGCTACGCGCCGTACTTCAAGTACGCGACGGATAACGTGGACACGATCCACTTCATCGGCACCGAAGACCACCCGCGGAACTTCGATAACAGCGTCTACCACGGCTTCATCAAGGCCGGCGTCATCCATCACAGCGACGGCACCGTGCTCGGCCCGCTGAGCAGGACTCCGGACAAGTCGGGCGATATCTGGGACCTCACGTGCGTCTATCGCGGCGACAAGGATCACGTCGCCTGGGTGACGGACCTTCATCTCGACGCGCAGGGCCGGCCTTACTGCGCCTTCAGCGTGCAGCGCGACGGCGCGGGCCTGCCCAAAGGCCAGGGCGGGATGGACCACCGCTACCACTACGCCCGCTGGGACGGCAAGCAGTGGAAAGCGCACGAGATCGCCTTTGCCGGCACCCGGCTCTACAAGGACGAAGACGACTACACCGGCGGCGTCGCGCTCGACCCGCAGAATCCCGACGTCGTCTACATCTCGACCGATGCCGACCCGGTGAATGGCACGCCGCTCATCAGCGCGACCGACGGCCAGCGCCATCATGAACTCTTCAAAGGGGTGACGATCGACGGCGGCGCGACGTTCACCTGGAAGGCGCTCACGAAAGGCAGCGACACGGACAATCTCCGTCCACTGGTGCCGATCTGGAAAGATGCGCGGACCGCACTCGTGTGGATGCGCGGGAAGTACCAGCACAACCGCGGGCCGTGGTCGACGAAGGTCGTGGCGATGATTCTCGAAGCGAAGTGACGCTCGTCCGATCACTCCATGGCGATCGCGGCGTTCGGAACCTCACTCGGAGACGGCTTGCGATGCCGCGGCATCAGCAATGTGACCAACAGCATGACGACGGCGCTGCCGAGCATGGCGACGAAGACCCAGATCAGGTTCGACGCGATCACGTGCTGGATCTGTGAGAGAACCGACGGGTCGATCGATGCCTGCAGGTGTGGATCGAGCGCGGCAGCGGGGGACGCGTTGTTCGCGGTGAAGCTGGCGAGCTCATCATGGCTCAGCGTGTTGAAGACTGCGCCGAGGATGCCGATACCGACGGCGCCGCCCATCGTGCGGAAAAAGCTCACGCTGCTGGTGACGATGCCACGTTGCTGCCATTCGACTGCGTTCTGCGCGGCCAGGAGATAACACATCGACGACCAGCCGAAACCGAAGCCGGTTACGGAGAGGATGATGGTAAGCACCCAGCGCGGGAAGACGAAGTACGCGCCAGCCAGCAGGCCGATCATGCCGAGGACCACCAGCGACGCGCCGATGAGGGCGGTGATGCGGAAGCCCCAGCGGATGAGGAGGCGCGCCGAAAGCATGTTGCTGAGCGCCCAGGTCATCATCACCGGTGTGACGACCGCCGCGGCTGCAGTCGCGCCGCCGCCACGTCCGCCTTGAACGTAGAGCGGGACGTAGGTATCGAGGCTGAGGAATACACCGCCGAAGAAGAACGTCGCGAGGATTGACGGGCCAATGGCGCGGTGCATCATCAGCGCCGGTGGCATGATCGGATTCGCAGTTCGGCGCTCGTTGAAAACGAACGCGATGATGGATGCGACGGCGAGTGCCCCGAGTCCGATGGATGTCTGCATCGACCATCCACCCGGACCGAGCCGCGACACGAGAGCGAGCAGCGCCAGGCTGCCAAATGCGAGAAGGCCGACGCCGGGCAAGTCGAGCGCGGTGGAGTGGGGCTTCTGCTTGTCGTGATATTTCCAGAGCAGCACGGCCAATCCGAGCACGCCGAAGGGAAGGTTCACAAGGAACACCCATCGCCAGCCGAGCGTGTGAACGAGAAATGCCCCAAGCGCCGGCCCGAAGAGCGAACTCAGACCCCACACTGAACTGAAGAGTCCTTGAATCCTGGCGCGTTCCTCCAGCGTGAAGAGGTCTCCGATGATGGTCAGCACCACGGGCATGATCCCGCCCGCACCCAGTCCCTGCACGCCGCGAAAAATGATCAGCTCGATCATCGAGTGCGAGTAGGCGGACAGCACCGACCCGACGGTGAAGAGAAGCGTCGCGCCGATCACTACCCGCTTGCGGCCCAGCACATCCGCGAGCCGCCCGTACAGCGGCATGGTGACGGTGGCCGCCAGAAGGTAGAGCGAGGCGACCCACGAGTAGTGTTCCAGCCCGTGAAGCTCGCCGATGATCGTCGGCATGGCCGTGCTGGTGACGGTCATTTCCATCGACGCGAGGACCATGATCAGCATGAGGGCGGCGACGACGAAGCGGCGATCGGTGGCGGGCGCCGGCTCGGCCGCGTCATCGCCCATGACGATCGGCGCGGAACTGCCGAGACAGGTCGAAGCGTCCGACTTCAATTCATGATCGCGCGTCAGTTCGTGAACATGCTTGTCGGGAAGCGTAGCGTCGGCGGAGGGAATGGGTTTTGCGGTCAACGTGTCTTTCATTCATCTGGCCCGAGGGAACCCAAGGCTAGGCGTGACTACACGCGAAATCCATCTCCAAGCACAAGGCGAGGTCACAACCGCAGTTCTTCGAAGTGCGACACGGTATTTGCTAAGCTTTGCCGACATCAAAACGAGGTGACGATGGCGCTCTCTCCTGAACGAACACTGGCCGAACTCAAGGAACTTCGCGCGCTCACCGGCGACGATAACGGCGCGCAGCGCGTCGCGTTCACGCCGACGTGGGTGAAGGCGCGGCAGTGGTTCCTATCCAAACTTGCCGAACTGCCGGTGGAGGTGGAGCAGGACCCCGCGGGCAACCTTTGGGCGACGCTTCGCGGCAAGAGCGACCGCGCGCTCCTGATGGGCGGCCACATCGATTCAGTGCCGAACGGCGGGTGGCTGGATGGGTGCCTTAATCTCGTCGCGGCTCTGGAGGTGCTCCGACGATTCGCCGAAGGTGGTACGCCGCCGGTGACGATCCGCGTCGTCGATTGGGCGGATGAAGAAGGCGCGCGGTTCGGGCGAAGCCTGTACGGCTCCAGCGCGGTGTCGGGCGCGCTCGATGTCAACGAAGTGCGCAATCTCACGGACCGCGACGGCATCCGGCTCGAAGATGCACTTCGCAACGTAGGCATCGATCTCAGCCACGCGCTCGATGCACGAGCGCAGATCAAGAATGCGGCCGCATATCTCGAACTGCATATCGAGCAGGGACCCGTGCTGGAATCGATGAATCTGCCGATGGGCGCGGTGCTCGGAACATTCGGCGTCGAGCGGCACCAGGTCACGTTCACCGGGCAGGCAGCGCACAGCGGATCGACGCCGATGGGCGCGCGGCGCGACGCGCTTGCCGGCGTGTCGCGACTTCACCTGTCAATTCGTGATATTGCGAACAAATACAATGGCGTCTGTACCGTCGGCAGCGTGAAGACCCGGCCCGGCATTGTCACGGCTGTCGTCGGTGAAGCGGAGATGACACTCGATCAGCGACACCTCGACCCGGTCAAGCTCGCTGGCATGCTCGAACATGCCAAGCTCGCCGCAGACAATATCGCCTACAGTGAACTGATCACCGTCGCGTGGAAAAAGATCTGGCAGATCCAGCCGTTCCCGTTCCACCCGGAATTGATCGACCTGTGTGACGAATCGATCCGCGAAGTCTGCGGCATCTCGCACCGCCTGCCCAGCGGCCCGCTGCACGATGCGGCTGAGGTCTGCCGAACGGGCACGCCAACCGTGATGCTCTTTGTTCAGAGTCTCTACGGCATCTCTCACAACAAGATCGAGGACACGAAAGAGGATCACATCCTCCTGTCGGTGCGAGCGCTCGATCGCCTGGCCGACAAGACCGTGGATTGGATCGTCTCGAACAGTCACTCGTGAGCCGAACACAGGTCGGCAAACGTATGTCGATCACGCCAGCAGATCATTCATTGAATGACGACGCGTCTTGGCGGATGTCGTGAGAACGACTCCCGCCTGAAGCGCCGGCAGGAAGGCGTCATAATGCTGGGCGACGATGAGCAGGTCATCGAAATCAACTTCGCCGTTCGGGTCGTAGTCAAAGTTGCCTTGGCTGAACGTCTGGTTCAACTTCCCGTAGTTCTGGGCGACGATGAGCAGATCATCAAAGTTCACGTGCCGATCACGATTCGCATCGCCGCCGAGAACAAAGAAATCGAGCTGGGTCGCAGCAGAAGGCGCGCCTGTCGAACTTTCGACCGCGCCCGCGTTCAGCACGAGCCGGTAATTGCCATCCGGAAGCTGCGACTGAAAGTTCAATGTCGCGGTCTTGGTCGCGACGTTGTACGAGAACGACGCCGCCGCAGTGGAGACCGGCGTCATTGACGGCAGCTTGAAGACCTTGAAATCTTCCTTCGCGATCGAGGACGAGACATCCTGATTGAACTGAACGTTGAGCGCCTGCTGGAGTTCGAAGTCGAACGATGGCGTCAACGTCGGAGCCGCGACAGCGCCGACGGCGGCGCGCAGGTTCAGAGCCACGCGCGGCGTGGCGCCCGCGGCGATCGATCGCCAGCCGACATTGTAGTTGTCAAAATGCGCAGTTCCTTCCTCGATCGGGGGTTCGGGCTGAGCCTGAACCGCCGTGATGTCGGCATCGCTGAAGCCGTTGGAGGTCAAGCTCTGGAACGGAACCGCGGACGCCTGCGGGATCACGTTCCCGTCGAGCGCCACCGCGTAGGTGTTATTGCTGTAATTCAGCACGAGGTCGAAGTGGTGCCACTCGTCAAAGGATGCGAACGCGCCTGGCGCAGTTTGAAAGCTGCCGTTGAGCCAGAGCACTTCACCGGTCTTCGCATCAACGCCTGCGGCTCCCAGGCGTGTATATCCGGGCGGCAAAACAGTTGATCCATAGGCTTCCATGCCCATGAAAGGTCCGAGATTGGTCACCGAAAGGGGGGCCGCGATGTACTGATCCCAGGAGATCCATAGCTTTGTCCGACCCGACGGAGCGGCTGCCGGCGTGATGTTCGGATACTCGCGAAGCGCCGAGAACGCGGCGACAGTCGCCGGGCGATTCATCGTCACGCCCTTGACGCCGTCGTGCGCGAAGCTCGTCACATTCCCCGTGATCGTCGCAGCACCCGAGCGCGTCCAGGGCGAAGTCGTCGAAAGATCGTTGTTCACGACATAGTTCGAATCTTCAAATCCGGCGGCATCGAAGAACGACGTCTCTTCAGGCTTGACCGTCAGGCGAAGCGGCTTACCGCTGGTCGTCGTTGCGCCAACGAAGTCGTCGAATGATCCGACGATCGATTGCGCCGTGACCGGCTGCATGCTCACGTAGCTGGCCGGATCAAAACCGGCGAGGGGCACGACTTCGAGCGTGCTGAGGGACGATGCATCATCCAGAAACAGCGTCGTACCGACGACGAGCCGTCCGTATACCGTGCCGCTGGCCATGTCCAGCTTCAACTTTGCGGAGGGCGTGAGGGTGAAGAACGCGGCGCCGGTCGTGGCGAGCACCGAGGTGGTGCCGAGATCCACCGTACCGCCAACGTTCAACGTCCCGACCGTCAGCGTGCTCGTGTTCAGCCGAAGGGTTTCGCGCAGCGTGAGGGACGCGACCGCCGCGTTCGGCGACGAGTCCAGTGAAACGGTAATCGAGCCGGGCACATCGATGGTGACGTTGTCGGTTGAGGACGGCAGCGTATTGGTCGACCAGTTAACCGGGTCCAGCCAGTGCGTGCCATCGCCGCCGCCGTCCCAGGAGATGGCCGCGAGCAGGGCGCGGGTTTCCAGTTGTTCAACTGCGCTGAAGAGTCGTCGTGAACGTTTCATTTTTCGCTCCGTGCATTCTAAACAGAAAAATGGCCACAGGGCGGGCCCCCTAATTGATGAGGCAAGATACTACCCGTACTCCGCCGCTCGCGGCAAAGAATAAATGTAAAACTCGGCATGATCCGCCGGATTTACCGACGTCGCCGGCTTACTGACCGCTCCACAGAACCTTCGAGTCCGTGAGGGGCGGGTCGGCCGGCCACTCGCCGATGATTTTTCGAATTCGGAGGGTAATGTCGATGGAACCGTGTACCCGGAGAACCCGCCGAGGCGCAAAAACCCCGGATTCCCGACTTCGTATGACAGTGAAGTGTCATAACCCTCGCTCCGCCTCGCGCGCCGCTGCATACGCGTTGCTGGAATTGCTGGTCACGCTCGCGGTCATTGCTGTCCTGATTTCCGTCCTGTTGCCGGCCCTCACCAAGTCGCGACGGATGGCGCAGCGGGCGGCGTGTGCATCGAACCTGCGACAGGTTTTTGTAGCGATGTCTCTCTATGGCTCGACCCACGGGGGATGGATGTGGCCAGTCGCGATCGACGATGCGAACGGGTTCCCGACAAACCTCGGAACAAACGTATCGCCCGATCGACGCTGGCCGGCGTTGATGCCGGCGTTCAACATCCGGGTACCGGCGAACACATCATACTCGTCTTCGTTCGGCACATTTGCCGGCGATGCATATCCTGCGGGGCTCGATGAGGCCGCATTGCCGGTCGCATTCGATGCCGCCACTTACACGCCGCGAATCCTCCTCTGCCCCGCGGATGATTCGCCGGTTGAGCATCACAGTTACGTATTGAACATGAGCCTGACCGACCATCGCGTTCGATTCGGCACGATCCGACTCGGCCGCGCCGGAAACAGCGCCGAAGTGATCGTCGCTGGGGAGAAGCGCACACACGTCCGCGACTACTTCATGAACAGCCGCGCCGCACCCACGCCGGGCACGGAGTTCGATCGCATCGTGGAATCGTATCGTCACGGCATCGCGCAAGGCTCCAACTACCTTTTCATGGATGGCCACGTCGCACAGAAGTTGCCGCTATCCGTCGTCGGACAACTCGATCCCTGGGAATTGCCATCGCAATAATCCGGAGGGCGCAAATCGCACTGACCTCCACGGGCGTTGAAGTCCGAGACGCAGCCTGCCGCGAATCGCTTCGCGGCAGGCTACGGTTCATTGGAGAGATGCTTCGCGGTTCGTGACGCGCGACAAAGGATCTTACATGTGCTTGACGATCGCCTGGCCGAACTCGCTGCACTTGAGCTTGGTGGCGCCTTCCATCATGCGGTGGAAATCGTAGGTGACCGTCTTGACGGCGATCGCGCCGTCCATGCCCTTGATGATCAGGTCGGCCGCCTCGGTCCAGCCCATGTAGCGGAGCATCATCTCGCCGGAGAGGATGACCGAGCCGGGGTTCACCTGGTCGAGGTTGGCGTACTTCGGTGCAGTACCGTGCGTGGCTTCGAAGATGGCGTGGCCGGTGAGGTAGTTGATGTTCGCGCCCGGCGCGATGCCGATACCGCCGACCTGAGCAGCGAGAGCGTCCGAAATATAATCGCCATTGAGGTTCAGCGTTGCGATCACGTCGTATTCGGCCGGGCGAGTCAGGATTTGTTGGAGGAAATTGTCGGCAATCATGTCCTTCACGATGATGCCGC
>JANOBD010000087.1:0-2609 GCA_031411495.1 Phycisphaerae bacterium
GTTCGATCCGTACCAGCTGGATACGGTTCTGCGCCAGCTCACGGGACAGGCGGCGCAGGTTCAGCGATTTCACTGATGGTGAAGAGGAAGCGACCTCGAGGCGGTTCATGATCTCAAAAACGGATGGCGAGGGTGACGAGGAGAACAATCGAAATTCCCTCGGTGGCGTCGTTGCAGGTCGCATGAAACGGCTGAGCGATGAAGTACCAGAAACGTATCACGATGCGCCGTCGGCTGCAGCGATCGGTTCAGCGTCGGCGCCTCGCTTCGCCGGCCGGCAATCGGTCGACCCGCTCAATGCCCCGCCTCGCCACAGGCAAAGCAGGGTGGCCGTATGAACCCCGGCGATGAGGAGGTTGCTCACCACCACAGGGTTGGCGACGGTCCCGACGGTCAGCGGCGTCATGGCCTTGTAAAGAACCTGCACGAGCAGCAGCGCGGCGACGGCTTTGGGCTCACTGCGGATGAGCAACAGGGCGGAGGCCAGCCCGATCGCCAGGTAGATCGAGAGCAGGATGGCGCGGGCGGGGGTTCGCTCGCCGTACACCGACGTCGTCCACGACGCATCCGCCAACAGACCTGCGCACACCGGCAGGAGGACGGCCACGTTGATCAGCAGCGATAGGACCACCATCATGCGCACTCCACAACCTCCGCAACCATCGTCATGACGTTGAGCGGCGCCGAACGCGCGACGCGCGAGCGCGACTGAAGTATACCGCGGCCGCGGTCCGCTCCAGCCGCAGGTTATGCCTGCCTCGCGACAAAGATCAGACCGCCGTCTTCGTCTTCAAATTGATCAACGGAGACGAACAGGCGACCGTAGGGTAGTCCGACCAGCATCAAACCCGGCGCATCAACACCAAACTCCGCGACCCGCGATTCTGTGACGACATATTCGACCTTGAGTGTGTCGTCGTGTTTGCGCACGATGTCGCCGACGCGAGCATCGGTACCGTCCGAGTATCGGATGACGTTGGAAGGCATAACGGACCGTCGTTCACTGGCCGGGGCCGACGACCAGCGTTCGAGTCACAAAGACCGTCGTGGCCCCGGTGCAGTGCAGCGAATGGCTATGCGGCAGTCGCCACGCAGTGCAAACTCCGCGGCTAACACACAACTTTAAATGGCTTGAGGCTCGCCGCGACCAGTTCGTTGCCCTTGTCATCCTCGATCAGCAGGAGGTGGACGCGCTTGCGTTTGGCAATCGCTTTCACCGCGTCAAGGCCCCCTCCACGGGTCCGAATCGAAGTCATCTTGCGCTGGCTCATTGCATTCGATCCGTCAGCGACGCCCTCAAGCCATTTGGAGGTCCACTGCGTCGCGCGTGCATTTTTGGATTGGCTCATAATGTCGCTCGTTGGATCCCGTCGTATAGCGTAAGGCCGATCAGTGGCCGAGCCGGCGCCCTGCCGGCTCTCGAACCACGAGAAGTTTACACGCCGGCTCGGTCCGCTGCATGGCGGGGTTATGTCGTCGCCGCACCGCCGTGTTACTGCGGCGTCGAAGCGGCTGCGGTCTTGAACGTTAGATTAACGCCAGCTAGCGTCGCTTCCGCGGATTGACGAACACCGGCAATCTCGAAGTCAAACACCAACCGCGAACGGTCCGCGGCCGAGATCGTCGCACTCCACACCCGGATCGGCTGTGGCGACTTCGCGCCGTCGAACGCATGCCTCCCTGAGTTCACCACCCGCGACGGAGAGAACCGGCTGCCTGGCTCGATCACTGCGTATTCTACATCGAACCCATCCGCCCGCTCCGCATCTAGCCACACAAGCACCGCCCGTCGGCTGGTTCCGTCGAGCATGCCTGCCCGAAAAATCGAAGAGATCGTTGATTTCGCATCTACCGAGTCGTACGCATTCGGCCCGGCCATCCAGCTCTTGTATGTCTGCTCGCCAACCGCTGAGTCTGGACTCCACTCACGGACCAGGTTCATCGTGGTCGGCGTGGCGTTCAGGATTCCCGCCTGGATGTTAAGCTCGCGCCCTTTGTGAATTGAGTACGCTGGAAGAAGGAAATAGGCGATTGCACCGCCGATCGCCCCAAGTGCAACGAGTGCGCCCACGATCCACGGCCACCGCCGGCGCCCACGAAAAGGCCGCTGCGCGTAGTCCAAATGAGGTTGATTTTCGGTGGTGGTCGACGACATAAAGGATCAACGTTCAATGGCCGGCGCCGCGCCGACCGACTGTGATTTTACCAGAACGCTCGATGCGGGGCCGGCCGCACCGCCGTCACCAGAACTTCCACCATGGTTTTTGTTTTCGAACATCGTCCGGCGATTCGCCGACGATTGGCGCGAATTCGGCTGCCGACAATTCGCGATCCAAGAGATTCATTTCGTCCAGTGCGGACGCGCTACCGAACTCCTTGGCAAGTAGGGTGTAGGTGAAGAGAGCGATTCGCAAGTCTGCTTTTGAGATCGCGTGCGCGATCTGCCAGCTGCGAATGACGATCGGTTGACCCCGGTCGGTTGTCGGCAGGTCGAATCGAATCATCGCCACATCGGGATGAAGCGATTGCACCGGTACACCGTGCTTGTTCGCGAAATGCTCCAAGGCTTTCTGAGGATCGACCGGATACAGCGGGCTGTTCTCGGCAAT
>JANOBD010000088.1:0-3087 GCA_031411495.1 Phycisphaerae bacterium
CAGCGTGGATGGTCCGCCGCAACTGCCGGCGTCGCGACAAAGGCAGCGCCTGTAGCCGTCGTGGTGGCGAGTATCCTGCTGACGTGGCTGCTATCGCTGCACAACTCCGGCGTGAAAATCGTCGGAAGCATTCCGGTGGGATTGCCGCCGTTCACGCTACCTAGTCTGGACGTCACGCTCTGGAAGCAATTGTGGGCACCGGCCGTCCTGATCAGTGTTGTCGGGTTCGTGGAGTCGGTTTCCGTAGCGCAAACGCTCGCAGCGAAGAAGCGCCAGCGAATCGTGCCGGATCAGGAATTGATCGGCTTGGGGGCTTCCAATCTCGCTGCTGCCTTCACCGGCGGATTCCCAGTCACGGGCGGCTTTGCCCGCTCGGTCGTCAACTTCGACGCAGGTGCCGAAACGCCGGCCGCCGGCGCCTTCACAGCCGTGGGCATTCTGCTCGCCGCGATGCTGCTGACGCCCCTTCTCTACTATCTGCCGCAAGCAACGCTGTCGGCGACGATAATCGTTGCCGTGCTGTCGCTCGTCGATCTTAGCGCGTTGAAGCGGACCTGGCTCTATTCCCGCAGCGATTTCTCGGCGATGGCAGCTACCATTCTCCTCACCCTGGGGTTCGGTGTCGAAACTGGCATCGTAGCCGGCGTCGCCCTGTCGATTGGTCTTCATCTGTGGCGTACCAGCAGGCCGCATTACGCCATCGTCGGACTGGTGCCGGGCACCGAGCACTTCCGCAATGTTAGACGCCACGATGTCGGCGTCAGCCAGACCGTACTCACCGTGCGCATCGACGAGAGCCTCTATTTCCCGAATGCCCGCTTCATGGAAGAGTTGATCGGCGAACTGGTTGCCGAACGGCCCGCGGTCAAGCACGTCGTGCTGATGTGCCCCGCCGTCAATCATATCGACGCCAGCGCGCTCGAGAGCCTTGAGGCGATCAATAGAAATCTACGAGACGCTGGCGTGACGTTCCACCTGTCCGAGGTCAAGGGACCGGTGATGGACAGATTGAAACGGAGCCATTTCCTGGACGAGATTTCTGGGCAAGTATTCCTGTCGCAGTACGACGCAATCAAGGCACTCGATCCCACCAGCCTCATGTCGACCTGATGGCCGAACCTGAACGTCCTATTTGAAGGACTGCCAAAGTGGACCAACTCGCAATCGATCTGGCGCGCTTTCAGTTCGCCTTTACGATCTCGGCGCACATCATCTTTCCCGCTTTCTCGATTGGACTGGCGAGCTATCTCGCGGTTCTCGAGGCGCAATGGCTGCGAACGGGCGACGACGTCTATCTGGGTGTCTTCAATTTCTGGCTCAAGATCTTCGCCATCGTCTTCGGCATGGGCGTCGTATCCGGCATCGTGATGAGCTACCAATTCGGCACAAACTGGAGCGTGTTCTCCGACAAGACCGGCCCCGTACTCGGGCCGTTGATGGGTTACGAGGTGCTGTCGGCGTTCTTCCTCGAGGCTGGTTTCCTCGGCGTCATGCTGTTCGGGTTGAAGCGTGTCGGGCCGCGCCTGCATTTCCTTGCAACGCTGATGGTCGCGGTGGGCACCTTGATGTCGGCGTTCTGGATCCTGTCGGTCAACAGCTGGATGCAGACGCCGGCAGGCTTTGGGGTCAACGCAAAAGGCCAGTTCATTCCCGTTGACTGGTGGGCGGTGATCTTCAATCCGTCATTTCCTTACCGCCTCGTGCACATGGTGCTCGCGGCATATCTCACCACCGCATTCGTGGTCGGAGCCGTCGGCGCTTTCCACTTGCTGAAAGACAAATCCAGTGCGTCCGCGCGATTGATGTTCTCGATGGCGTTGTGGATGGCTGCCGTCGTCACACCGATACAGATCGTTGCCGGTGACATGCACGGGCTCAACACGCTCGAGCACCAGCCGATGAAGGTCGCCGCGATGGAAGGCCATTACGAGACACGCGCCGGTGCGCCGCTCATCCTGTTTGGCTGGCCCGACAACGCAGCGGGCGAAACACGCTACGCGATCGAGATCCCCAAGCTCGGCAGCTATATCCTGAAACACGATTGGAACGGCACCGTGCAGGGCCTCAAGGCGTGGCCGAAGTCTGACTGGCCGAATACGGCACTCGTGTTCTGGAGCTTCCGGATCATGGTCGGGATCGGCTTTGCGATGCTCGGGCTGGGGGTGTGGAGCCTGATCGCGCGGTGGCGGCGCAAATTGTACGATTGGCCGATGCTCCATCGCGCCGCCTTGGTCATGGGGCCATCGGGCTTCGTCGCGGTGATCGCCGGCTGGATCACCGCCGAGGTCGGGCGGCAGCCATTCACTGTCTATAATCTGCTCCGCACCGCCGACAGTGTCAGCCCGCTTGCCGCGCCCGCCGTCGCGGCCTCGCTGACCGCCTTCGTGATTGTCTATTTCGCGGTATTCGGGATCGGCACCTGGTATCTGCTCAAGCTGATGCAGCAGCCGCCCCACGCCCATGAAGAACCGCTCGAGCGGCAGGAACAGGCCCCGCTCCGAAGCGCCGGCATCACTCCGGGCCCGTCGCAGAATCCGCACGGCCATCGCCAGCGCGGCCCCGACGAGGACACCGGCCAATGATGGCCAATCTCGATCTTGCCACCGCCTGGGCGTTCATCATCGCCTTCGCGGTGATGATGTATGTCGTGATGGACGGGTTCGACCTGGGTATCGGCATCCTGTTCCCCACGCTTCGCCGCGGCGACGAGCGGAGCCAAGCGATGAATGCCATCGCCCCGGTGTGGGATGGCAATGAAACCTGGCTGGTGCTTGGCGGGGGCGGCCTGTTCGCAGCCTTTCCGCTGGCATATGCGATCATCCTTCCCGCCACCTACCCGCCGATGATCGCGATGCTGCTCGGACTGGTGTTTCGCGGGGTGGCGTTTGAATTTCGCTGGCGTGATCCGCGGCACGAACGCTTCTGGGACATCGCCTTCACCACCGGCTCGTCAACCGCGGCGATGGCCCAGGGGATGATCCTCGGCGCGCTGCTGCAGGGGATCACGGTCACCGGCCGCGCTTATGGCGGCGGCTGGCTCGACTGGCTGTCGCCTTATTCGCTGCTGACCGGGGCGGGACTGGTCGC
>JANOBD010000089.1:0-9087 GCA_031411495.1 Phycisphaerae bacterium
AATCCGTAGTGCCCGACGATCAGGCCGCGGTTCTTCGCCAGCTGCAGGGCGATGGCCGTCTGCTGGCCGTGGTAGAAGTCGAAGCGATCCTCGTAGAGGTTGGAAAGGACGACCTCGCCATCCGCGCACATGCTCCAGTACGCGCGGGCCTTCGACACGTCGATCGGCGGCAGGTTGCGGCCGGCTGTCTTGGCGGCCTGCAGCGCATCCCACCCGCCGACCGTCATTTGCGGCGCGGGATGGCCATGAATCCAGCCTGCGCCGCCTTCGCAGGTCGCCTCAGTAGCGCCGGCGACCGGCTGGGCCAGTAGAAACGTGTGATAGTTGATCATGGCTGCACGGGAACCGCGATCGCTGCGCCCTTGTACGTGGTGGATTGAAACTTCAGGGCCGGGAACGCGCGCAGATCGATTCCAAGTGCCGCGCCGCCATTGATGGTGACGCGATCGAAGGTGATGTCGGGGGCTGGCGCCGCCTCTCCCTGCACCAGGGCGCGATCGACCGGCCATGGATACGTTGGCTGGGAGTTGATGCTGAACGGCGTGAGGCCATTGCCCGCGGTGATTGGTGTGTTCCGAACGATCCCGGTTGCCCTGGCGTTGATTCTGAAGTCGCCCACGATGCTGGAATCCTCGATCAGAAACGTCGATCGGCGGCCGACTTCGGTGGCTCGATAGGTGAGCGTAAGCGTGATGTCCGAATCACTCAGCCGAGTCTTGCCGCGGGCTACGTTGGCGAGCTGGGCGCCATCGACGAAGCGATCAGCACAGGCCCGCGCTACATCAAACGCCGTTCGACCTCTTGCCAGTTCACCACGCGCGAAGGCGATCGCCTCGTCATGCCTGGTGTAGGGCAGTTGATAGATCCATCCTTCGGCGAAGCGCCATCGATCGATGCCGAGCATCTGGCCGCCGTCGTCCTCGGTGAGCGGGTTGGGCCCGACGTTGCCAACCAGGCTGGTGCGACGGACGACGCCACCAGGCGAGCCGCCAGCGAAGGCCGGTGAGTCGCCGCGAAGCACGGCCTTGCCGCCGGCGCTGTTGTCCAGGACCGAATCCTCGATCAGGTAGCGGGCCGCATTGAGACGCCAGACGCTTTCCGCTCTGGATCCGCCGCGGACTTCGACGCCCTTGGCGGAGATGAAACTGCCGGGCTCCTGAAACACGAAGTACTCGCTGAACGTCGTCGCCTTCACGGCATCGAGCGTGAGCGTTCCCGAGAAGTGGTGAATGCAGAACCCGACATCCGGCGCGAATGTGACGCCGCGCAGCGTCATGTTCGAGCCCTGCGACGTGACGGCCACGCTGAAGCCCGTCCGATTGCCGTTGGCGTCGAACTTCGAGGGCGGCGTTTTGATGACCGCATTCAGCAGCGATCCGTTGCCGTTGAGGCTGACGGCCGGCTTCCAGCTCGGTCCACCAGGCAGCAGCTCGATGATCGCGCCCCTGGCGTCGAGCGTGTCGTTCAGATCGATGCCGGCCGTCTGGATCCACGTGGCGCCACTGGCAACGGCAGCGCGTATCGCGGCCGCCGTGTCGGCGCGGACCGGTGTTGCCGGCTGAGTCGTCGGCTGCGTGGCCGGCGCGGGCGGTGTCGGTGAGACGATCCGCTCGACGGCCGCGACGCGTCGCTCGATCGAATCCAGGCGGTCGGTGATCGGGTCGGCGTGCGCAGCGGAGAAGATGGCCAGCAGGGCGGCCACGATGCAGCTGAGGTGGAACTTCATGATTTCTTGAGGACGCTTTCGACTTCTCGCCGGTAGATCGCGGCGTCGTGATCGGCGGTCAGCCGGATGCTGTGCAGTCGGTCGAGTTCGACCAGGTCGGCTAGCAGGGCGGCGCGGGTGGTTTCATCCGGGATCGAGCGTGCGCGTTTCGTAGCGTTGTGCATGCGCTGCAAAAAGGCGGTGTCGGCTTCACGGACGGTCATTTTTGGCTGGGTGCGATCGTAAGGATGCGAAAGACGAACGACGCGACGGCGACCGTGAAGGCCGACACGACAGCCCAGAACGCCTTGACCTGGCTGGCTTGTCGCTGCTCGAGCCGGTCGAGTCGGACGATGATCCCTTTTTCCGGATCGTCGTTGCCGGTCAAATGGCCTTCGAGCCGATCGACCTTGCGCTCGATTCGTTCGAGGTATTCTCTCACTTCCATTTCAGCTTCGAGGGTTTCGGGAATGCTCATGGCGATTACTCAGCCAATGATACCCCCGCCGCGCCAAGGAACCCGGTCAATGCGCCGATCGCGGCCGATACGGCGAATAGCCCCCAGTCGAATCGTTTTGCCGGATCGGCGTTGACCGCTGTCCGGTAGCTCATCAGATCGCGCAGCAGCGAGCTGGCGATGCCGACGCCGATGGGTAGAGCAAATTTCATAGCCCGGTGCCTCCAACGACAGTTTCACCCAGCGCTTCAGCCGCCACCTGATTCGCGTGATCGACCTTCGCCTGGGTCCTGGATCGGATGGCCGCAAGCTGCTCTTGGGTCAGCTCGCCGCCCTGGTACGCGCGAAGGGCGTCGAGCGCGGCGAGAATGAGTGCGAGTATCTGGGCAGCCATGGTCAGCCTTTCCAATGGAGCGCGAGCGCCGCCGCTCGCGCGATGATTCCGGGGTTTTCGGGCGTGCCGTCGCCGTACAGGCGGTGCTCGACGAACTTCACCGAATCGGCGTTGCCGAACATGCGCGCGGCGTTGAGCTCGATGTCCGCCTGGTTCCACTCGTTGAGGATCTCGCGCCCGGCGCGGATCAGGTTCGGATCGGTCAGCTTCTTCGATTCGATCGCCGCCGCGAAGGTGTCGGCAAAGAAACCGAGCGTCAGATCCGCCTGGGCCTGTCGCTTGATCGGTGTGCTGTTACACGCTGCAACCAGGCCGGAGACCGCGAACAGGATGAAAAGAAGGGCGAGTGTTCGGCGGTTCATGGGCGGGCCTTCCTGCGTTGGCGACGACCCTTCGCCCCGCGCAGACGTTTGATCCACTCGCGTCGGGCCGCTCGGGAGAGGCCTCGAATCGTTCGGCTCATCAGGTCTGACATGGTTTGAAGAGGCCGGGCGGCGTCGATGTCGGCGGGACTCGCCGCCCGGCTGCGGAGGATCAGAACATTCCCGTTTTCGCGTAGCTGATTCGGCGGCCGTCCGGGTGAGCACGGGGCCGACCGGCGCGGCGCTGGATGTTCGCGGCCGAAAGCAGCCGCCGAAGATGACGCGCGCCGACGTTCAGCGCCGAGCACATTTCAGAGTAGGGCGTGCCGCGTTCGAACAGGTCCTTCGCTTCCATCACTCGATCGCTCATGCGCCGCATCGCCCTCTATAAAGGGTGGGAAATAGGACATTTCCCCATCAATCATCAGTGAAACTCTGACATTAAAGTAAGATGACAGAATGGGTTACGTGCTGGAAATGACAAGAACGTAGCGGGTCAGGCAGTGACGCACGGTCCGGAGCATCAGGCGGGCCTCATACCAGTCGAGCTGAGTCTCGATCGCGCCGGCGAGCTGAAACAGGTCGTGCCGCTCGCGCTGATCGATCTCGTCGCAGGCCTTCAGGAACTCGCCCGTGCTCATCGCCGCGCGCTCGTCTTCATCATCGCCCTGCAGGAGCATCCGCGTTGCCCAGTTCGGCCGCATGTCGCCCAGGCCGTGATCCCCGAACTCGAGGAAGAACGCCTGGTGATCGAGCCACTCCAGCCAGAGCCGGCAGTCGAAGCAGACCGCGCCGATGAGCTGGATCCACCGCTCGCCGATCTCCATGTGATCATGACGGCGATGGTGTTTGGGCTTGTGGGTGTCGTCGGGTGGCGGGCCGACGACGCTCAATCGCTTCATCCGGACGCATCGATAGAAGGTTGGGTAAGTCAGCGGCTGGCATTCACGCTCGGGCCGATGAGCCGGGCAGCCACGCTCAGGGACTGGAATGATGCCGGCCTTCACATCCTTCTCGAAATGCTCGCCGGTGTACGCCGCCAGCTCGCCGCGCACGGCAGCGCCGGCGAAGCCCCAGCGGGCCCGGGCTTCGCGGTCGGTCTGCGCGGGTCGCGCGCGGCGATGAGATTTGCCCTTCCCTGAGCTCATTCGATTCCCGTTGTAAATCTAGCAGATGCACCCATAACGGCGCGCGTTAATCCTGCGTCATGCTATGTGTTACCTCGACTTCGACGTGAGGCTGTTCGTTGCCGCCGGCGACCAGCTTTCGCACCGGGCCGTCGAAGATCTGCGAATCGTCAGCCCAGAGAAGACCGTTCAACGCATCCTGAAATGACTTCATCAAGTTGTCTCGATCGGGCTTGCCATCGTGTGGATAGCGCGGCATCTCGCGCGACTTCCAGTTCTTCGACTTCGGCCGCGGCATTACGAACGTCAGCGCGACGATCAGCGGCCCGGTCAGCGGCGGACCTTTGTACGCTTCACTTGCGGCGATCTGCGTCGCGGCCTTGAACGCGTTCACGGGGTGCTTCGTCGGTGTGTAGTTTCGAACGTGGCCACCGATCATCGCGTGACGCTGGCGCGGCTGCGCGACGGGAATGGCGGGGATGCTGAATCGGATCGTGCTCACTTCGTTACTCCTGCAAAGAGCGTCGGTTGCGTGGTGACTTTGTGGCTGTCGCGCTTGTTGAGTGCGTCGATCGCCTTGAGCGCGTCGGCGTGAATGCGTTTTGCCTGCTCATCTTCGACGGCGCGGATTTCACGCTCGAGGCGCTTCCGCGATTCGACCGGCATCTCGGCGAGAAAGTCGAACGTGCCGATGAGCTTCACCGGAAGTCCTCCGGGTTGTGACGAAACTCCTGCTGCTCGCCGGACGTCGGCGGGGCGATGTCCTCGAAGCACTGATAGGCGAGCTGCGATCGGAGGCGGACCGTTTCGCCGCGCTCGCTATCGCGCGCCTTCGCTATGATCAACTCCGCTTCGTGCGTGTTCGAGTACGCCTGGTCGTTGGTGTGGTAGTAGTCCTCCCGGTGCAGCAGAAGAATCACGTCCGCATCCTGCTCGATCTGTCCGGTCGATCGCAGATCGGTCATTGTCGGCCGATGGTCATCACGGCCGGCGACGGCGCGGCTGAGCTGGGCCGCGGACACGAGCCGCGTGTTGATCGTTTTCGGAATCGACGAGCAAAACCTGCTGGAGTTGGTCGCGCGCTCGAAGTCACTTTTGCCGCCAGCGTCGACCAGCTGGAGGTAATCGAGGAAGACGGTCTTGATGCCGAACCGCGTGACGTAGGACATGATCAGCGACCGGAGCGATTCGGCTTTGTTCACGCCCCAGATGAACCAGAACGGCACCTCCTGCATCTTCGCTGCGGCGTCCTCGATCATGGCCATCTCGTGGGGTCGAACATCGCCGCGGCGGATGCGCTGGTTTTCGGTCTGACTGAACCACGAGAGAACGTTGCGGCCGACTTTGCCTGGGTTTTCCTCGAGCGAAATGAAAAGCGTGGGGTGCCCCTGGAACGCGCTGAGGACGGCCATTTGCCGAAGCAGCGTACTCTTGCCCATCGACGGTCTCGCGCCGACGACGACAAACTCGCCCCGGTCGATGCCCATCAGCGGAGCGTCCAGTGCGCCGAATCCGTAGCTGACGAAGTCGCGTGAGAGCGGATCCTTCAATTCCTTCACCGCCTGCGCGACGAGCGACCCGAGCGTCAACACGCGCTCACGCGCCGTTGCCGACACCAGCTGCGTGAGCGAGTCCTGGATCTCGGCGATGAGTTCGCCGGCGCTGTCGGGCGTCGCGAACGCCCGGCGTGTCGCGTTGTCCGCCAACCCGATCAGCAGACGCAGCAAGGACTTCTCTCGGACGCGGTTGGCGTACTCGATCCCGTGCGCGGCTGATGGAACCGAGCCCAGGATCTGCGCGATGTAGGCGCTGCCGCCGATTTGATCGAGCAGGTTGCCGCGTTTCAGCTCGTCGCGCAGAACGATCGCGTCGACGGGCTTCTGCGCCAGCAGCAGCGAGCGGATTGCCTCGAAGATGATCTTGTGATCGACGAGGTAAAAGCTCTCGCCGTCGATGATCGACAACGCTTCAAGCGCGATGTCGCGATCGAGCATCATCGACCCGAGCGCGCACATCTCGGCCTCGATCGAGTGCGGAGGCAAGCGGTCGAACGCACTGCCGCCCGAGTCTGCGATGTGCAGAGTCATGCTGTCCTCGCTTTCGCTGGGTGGAGGGTTAGAGCTGGCGGGGGCTTCGTCGGCTTGGCGTTGCCGTCGATGTTTCGCCGGGTCGAGGAAGCTGGGCGCTTTCGGCCCTGCATCTGCTCGGCGTAGAGGCGATTGCAGACGCTGTCTGCGTAGCGGATCGGGTTTGTCGCTTGGTTTGCCCGGGCTTCGGACACGGCAGTCCTAACCATCTCGGACCCGTACACGCCGAGCATCGCGTTGAGCGACGCACGGTTTTTCGGGCCCAGCGAATTGGCCAAACCAAACTCGTTCACGATCGCGGAGAAATCCGGATGATGCGAAGGCGTCGTCGGCTCACCCACCTCGACCTTCGAATCGGAAATCTCCAAACCACCGCCGCCCACGTTTTCCGCGCACGCGGGTGGTTCCTCCCTTCCTTCCTCCCTCCCTCCCTTATGTGGCGGGTTTGACGTTGCCTCGTCGTGGGTAGGATGTGGGTTGCCAGAGTGCGTCTTCGGCTCATTCACCTCGACACTCTGTAAGCCATCTTCGGACTGCAGGTTACGTTCGACCACCCATCCGATCTTCGGTGCACACAGAGCATTCAGGGTCTCTGTCACCTCACGAACGGGTCGGCGAATCGCAACAGCGATATCCTCGGCGTCCCAGGGCCTTCCAGTAGGCGTGCCGTCCTCGGTCAACCATCCGTCGCGGGGACGTCGTTGCCTCGAGCATGCCTCAACGATGAGAACAAAAACACCAAACAGTGCCGCACCGTCATCACGCGCGAGTAATCGCGCGAGCGACATGCCGAACTTGTTGGGCAGGCAAACGTAGCTGCAGCGTTCGACTTGCCTCGATCGTTCATTTTCGAACGACTGAGCCCAGTTCAGAATTTGATACGGCATTCCGTCACCTTCCGGTCTTCCTTAACACCCACAGTCCACTGCGGGTCGTCCGATCTGCTGGCGGCTCTCCTGATCGGGGTGAGAGAGCCCGAGTCTGATTTATTGCGGCGTGTAGCTCAGCAGCGGCGGCATCGGCCCGCCCGAAAGTGCAGCCTCCAATCTTGGCAGGACGTGCTCGCCGATCGTGAGACCGTCGGGCATGACGATGTTGGCCATGAACTCCTGGTCAAACTCGCTTATCCCGCTGGCGACCGCTTCCAGCTTCGCCTTTACAGCCAGCGCGAGCGCCCGCCACTTCTGCCGACAGGCTTGCTCCCAGGCTTCCATGATCTGATCAGGTCGTCGAAGTTCCCGGCGCTTCGGCGTTCTCTTGAACTCGTCGGCGTCCTGCTTCGGCAACGGCAGGATGAATCGGATCTGTCGCTTTCGCATCTCGAATCCGATCATCGCGCAGCCGGACTTCCAGCCCGAAGCGAACTCCGTGGCGCCGTAGCGGCGGACGATGGCCTCGATCTCGGCTCGGGATTTTTCCACGCTGACGGTGGTGTCTGCTGCGTACTTCATGCCGTTCCCTTCGAGTAACTCTCGCCGTTGAATACATCACGCCAGGTCATCAGGATCATCCGCAATCGCAGCGTCGTGGTGTCCATTGAGCGGAAGGCCTCGAGACGCACGGGCGGCCATCACGGTGAGCCGATCGACCGTCCCAGGCTTTGCGGGCGTCGGCTTCTCTGGATCGAACCCGTAGGTGTTGTTGTTCTGCACGAAGGTGGCGCCCTTGAACGCTGCGCCCCCCAGCACCTGGTCGAAGACGAACTTGATCGCGTGCTGATCGCCTTCCTTCGCGCGCTTCACCTGGTTCTCAACGATCTCTTTGATGTCGTTCTCGCCAATGCAGGCCTGCGCGGCGTCGCGCATCTTCTTCATCCACTCCGGGATCGCGCCGGCCGCGGCCGGCAGATCGGTCAGTGATGGCATTGCACGTTTTCCGTTAGGCGACATGAGCATCCTCCGTGTTGGTTTGCGGGTTTGGCTGGACGTGTAGTGGCAGGGAGTAGACGCAGGTTGAATGACCGCGGCCCTTGCCGACGACCCGTCGAATGCGACCTAGGCAGACGACCAGGCCACGATTCATCAGGTTCGCCAAGTACGAGCCTTCTGGATCATTCGAGACAAGCGATTTGCGCGAGCCCTTCCATGGCATGCCGATCGCCGCGGCGATCTCCTGCCTGCTCATAGGACCGATTGCATAGAGAGCGTTGAGGATCTGGATCGCCCGGGGCCGAAGGTCATCCGGCCATCCCAGGCGGCGCGCGTGCTCGGCCCATTTCTTTAGACGAAGCTGCGCCAGCGTCGGAATGCCGGCGGCCTTGAGCTGCTCGGCGGTTTTCGCGCGAACCTTGGCACGCTGATGTTCACTGTGAAGCGGAGGCTGCAGTCCCATCCGGTTCCACCAGCTGATCACTGTGTGCCGGTCGACCTTGCGGCCGATCATCGGGCTGTAAGCCGCGGCCACTTCGGTTGCCGACCAGCCGTGGGCGTGCTTTTCCCGAATGAACGCCTCGAACTCCGGTCCGTGATAGATGCGTGTCCGGCCCGCGGCCTGGCCAAGCCGGAGAGCATGGCAGCGATTGCGCACGCTGCTCACGTGCCGACCGATCAGGACGGCGATTTCGCGCGCATCCATCGTGCCGTATATCTCACGAAGGCGTTTGTCCTGGTCGGCAGTCCAGAGCGTTCGCGATGCGTGGCGATGAGCCGAGCAGTAAGCCTTCACTGCGGACGCGGGCCGGCCCAGCTGCTCAGCGATCTGGGCGTGAGTGAGCTTGCCGACATTTGCGCGGACCAGCTCGATCTCGTCGGGTGTCCATTTTCGTGGCATTGCGATGGTGCTCACGACGCCACCGCCTTCCGGAAAACACCATTAGGACGGCATGGCCAGCGAAGGAAGGGGATCGACAAGCGCGTGCAGACGCAGCAGCGACAGCAATTATGCGCTGCGCCTTGCGCTTTTGACCCTATCGGGAAATCTGCCGCTACTCTTTTGCCGGTCGTGAGATGTGAAAAG
>JANOBD010000090.1:0-1617 GCA_031411495.1 Phycisphaerae bacterium
CGGAGTACGAGGCGTAGATGTTCGTTCGCGGCGCAATCTCGTAGCGGATCGACGCGCGAGGCGTGAACTTGCTGTAGGTCGAGGACATCGCGCTGGTGGCGAAGGTGTAGGGGGATGAGTTGAACACCCCGGTCGCTGAAACTGTGCAGCCGGCGGCGGTCGCTGGCGCGGAGCAGAAGAATCGCTTTTCCGCCGCGACGTCCTGCGTCTCCTTGCTATAACGACCGCCGAGGTTGATGCTCAGCTGGTCGGTCAGCTGGAAGGTCGCGTCGGCAAACACCGCCCACGCCTCTTTGGTCCGCCTGAAATCGATTTCCTGGAACTTCGTATAAGCCGATAATGGGGAGCCTAACGGCAATGGCACGAACCCGGGCAGGAGGCCAGAGTAGGCAACATTCGCCCGGCCCGGCGTATAGCCGGTCGTGATGTTGTAGTAGTTGGCGCCGAGGATCAAATTGAGCCGATCGATCGCGTTGATGTTATAATCGAGCGACGTTTGCCAAGTCCGGTCACGGATTTCCGAATCGGAGTAGGTCGACGCCGTGTAGGACCCATCGAAGTCGAACGTGGTCTCGAGTTTGCCAAGCGTGTAGCCGGTGATCGAGCGCAGTGTGCCGATACCGGTGTCGAGTTCGAGCTTGAGCGACCCCTCATGTTGACGGAAATCGAGCTTGAACACTTCCCCGGCGAATTCGCCCAGGTTCCTTGGGCGCGTGACGCTGATCGTGGCGTTCTCGGTAGGGGTAAAGAAAACGCCGCGCGGATCGCTGACCCGGGTGTAATTGTACGCCAGCGTGGCACGGAAGCTGTCGGTCGGCGAAAACTTTAGCTTGCCGCGGAACGACTGCTGGTTGAGCCCAAGGCCGCGGCCGTCGAAGGTGCCATCGTTGGCCCGGCTGTAGCGCTTGTAGTAGCCGTCGGTCTTGCGGAAGGTGCCGGCCAAGCTGATGCCGACGGTGTCGCTGATCGGGCCTGCCGCATATGCCTTGAAGCGGAAGTCGTTGAAGCGGGCATAGGTGACCTCAGCCTGGCCCTTCAGGTGGTCGGTGGGGTCGATCGTGTTGATCAGGATCGCGCCGCCGGTCGCGTTGCGGCCGTAGAGCGTGCCCTGGGGTCCCTTGAGGATCTGGATTGAGTCGACGTTCGGAAGGTCCATGTTCAGGATCTGCGGCGTGAACTGGTAGAGGTCATCGACGAACACGGCGACGTTGTTCTCGTAGGTGCCGGCGTTGATCGTGGTGATGCCGCGGATTGCCGGCTGTGGGTAGGAGCCGGCATTGTTGACCTGAAAACCGGTGGTCACGTTCGCGAGATCGCGCACGGAGTTGACGCCGGCGTTGCTCAGCGTCTCCTGCGAGACGACCTGCACCGTCATCGGCACGTCCTCAAGCCGCTCGTTGCGGCGCTGGGCGGTGACGATGATTTCGTTGCCGGTCTCCTCCTCGGCAGCCGGCGCCTGCGCCAGCGCGGGCGCGGCCCAGGCCGGCAACATGGCCGCAGCCGAGGCAAGCAGCACAGCGCGAATAGCGCGCGGACGAATCCCCTTGGTAGACATGATGCTCTCCCTCATCCCCTGTGATGCCCGAGCGGCGGCACGGCATCGCGACCTATGATCTA
>JANOBD010000091.1:0-25904 GCA_031411495.1 Phycisphaerae bacterium
GGTACCTGACGCAGCTGCTGACGAACCTGGCCGACACGCCGATGAGCCAACTCGATCAGTGGCTGCCCGACCAGTGGAAAGCCGCCAACCCCGAACCCATGCCCAATGGCAAGGTGTAGTTCACCGATCGCTCTCCACCAAGGCGTCGCCGCCAGAGGTAAAACGTCGACTCACTCACCGCGTGCTCGGCACAGTAGCGCGCCACGGACAAGCTCGACCTCTGCTGTGCTCGAACCCGCTCACGCCACAACCGCTCGGCATCCGACGCTCGACTCATCCACGCAGTCTGCCGCATCGGTCAATACGATTGAAGATGTGGTTCAACGATCGCTCTCAACGCTGGTCACGAAAGCCGCACGCCCGGAAAGGGCGGTATCGCAAGCACTTTGATCGGCTGGACGTAACAACGAGAGCGACGGGGCTCGAACCCGCAACCACCGGATCGACAGTTTACATAGTCGATCTATAGTCGAATTATAAGTATGGAGAAAACCGAAACCGATGTCAGACGTGCGGCCGAAATTGCGACACAGAACATAAGTGTCACTTGTCGGGAACGAACAATACTATGCATCGAGCATCATCAACTGTCAACATCGAACTATATTTGTCGGCGATGCGATGAAGGACACTGACGGCTCGCGACGAGTGACGATCGGGCAGGGCGGGGCGGTTGAAAAACGAAAACGATCGGCAGGCCGATCGTTTGAGAGAGAGCATCGAGTTGGGTGGAAGGCGCTGTGTAGAGGCGGCGCTTCGAAATCAGTCAATCATCGGCAGGGCGTGAGCGTCAGACAAGTTCGCCGGGTCATGATCTCAGCCGGCAACCTGGATCGCTTCGCGATACACCTCGAGCACGCGGGCGGCGATCCCCGGCCACCCGAAGTTTTCGACCGCGTACGCCCGACACCGCTCCCGCGAGGGGAGTCGCGCCGGTGAATTGAGGGCGGCGATGATGCCATCCGCAATCGCGGCCGCGCTGGTTCCTTCAAAGATCAGGGCGGGATCCAGATTGGTCACCACCTCCGGCAAGCCCCCAACTGGCGTCACCAGCACCGGCGTGCCCTGTACGAGCGACTCCAGCGTGATCAGCCCAAAACCTTCCAATGCCTGTGACGGCACCACGGAAATGTCCGCGGCCGCGTAAGCCAGCGTCAGTTGATCATCCGGGACGAAGCCGAGCAGTTTGACGTGTTCGTTCAGTGCCGCTTGGTCGATCCGCGCCTTCAGTTCGTCCCGAATCGACCCTTTGCCCGCGATCAGAACGAGCACATCGGGGCGTACCCGTCTCACGAGACCGAGGGCATCAATCAGCACGTCAATCCCCATCCGCCGAGCGAGCCGGCGCACGCATAGCGCGATGGGCCGATCGGTGGGCCAACCCAGTTTAGCCCGCGCGGCCAAACGCTCCACGAGCGGCCCTGTCGGCAGGTCAATCCCGCCGGGGATCACGCGGACGATCTTCTCGCGCACGCCGTACTCCTCGATGAGGATCTTCGCGAAGGCGTGCGAGAGCGTGATGGCCCGATCCGCGGTCGCATACACCCGTCGCTCGACAAACCGCTTGGCGGCCACGGCGAGCCACCCCTCACCTTCGGCGGCCGATTCCGTCGCCCACGGCCCATGGAAGTGGACGACATGCGGTCGCTTCCGGAGCAGGTCGACGCAGCCGAGCGCGTAGAGTGCGAAGTGGGAAGCGATCAGGTCCGACTCCGTCAACGCCGCCTTCACCCGCCTGCGAATCGCCCGCAGCCGCGCCGGCAGTGATGCATCCTGCACCGTAGCGGAATCCGGATCATCGGCATGCCCGATCCCGACGAGATGCATGGAGGCGAGCGGCAACAGCTCGTGCGCGATCCCATCCACATAGCGAGCCAAACCGCCTGGGCGGGCTTGAAGAAGATCGGCAGAAATGTGCAGGGAGCGAACGGCACTCATTTGAGACTATCGCCACCGCGCTACGCAAGAGGATCGAAGTTCACGTTCGGAAAACCGCAGACGCACAACCGCCGTTGGAAGCAGCTTCGATCGCATCGGCGAAACGATCTGCAACACGATCCCATGAATGGACCCGTGCTCCGTGCGCACCTTTACCAGCCAAGTCGGCGCGGACTTCACTTTGTTCGCAAAGATCATCAAGCAATCTAGCAAGCGATGCTGCTTCGCCTTCAGGAAAGACAATGCCGCCGCCACACTCGGCAATCACATTCGGGATTTCTCCTGAATTGGAACCGACGACGGGAGTACCAGATGCCATCGCCTCAACTAGGACTCTTCCGAATTGCTCTTTCCAGTTAGTGCGCGTTTCGCTCGGCAGCACGAGGAGATCGAGTGCTTGATAGATGCGTGGCATCTGGTCTTGAGTTGAAAACCCTGCCCACTCTATGCGGCCTTCGATTCCGAGTATCTTCGCTTTTTCCCGCAGCGCCGACTCCATCGGACCGCCACCAATCATTCGCAACTTCGCGCTGTTCTGCATAAGTGCAACGGCGTCGAAGAGAGTCGAAAGGCCTTTCTCTTCAACGAAGCGGCCGATATAGCCCACGGAAAGAGGTTGCCCAGCCCGATCAAGTTGGCGCTGGCGAGCGGCTCGCGGCTCGCAACGATACGCGTCGCCATCGAACCCAACCGATATCGTCTGAGTTGAGCCAGAGTATCCCTTGCTGCGAAGAACGCCGCCGACATCGGGGGTAATCGGCATCGCGTATTGGCAATGCCGATAAACGAACTGTTCAGCGTGGCGGAACCCGATCGGATAGCGCTTTGCGATGTTCTGAGCAGAGTAAAAGCCGATTGGCCGCCTGAGGGTCATCTGGTTCGCCAGAACACATTGGAGCGTGGATAGCGCATAGGGTTCATTGTGAACGTAGATAACATCGGGATCTAGCTTGTTCAGCAGCTTCCCGATGCTGCGAGCATAGACATGAAGCGGAATAGAACCGGACATGAATACGCGCGCCGTCTCTAACCGGGCCGAAAATCCCTCGAGCCGTGATGGGACAAGTGTGCGCCCATACTCGCTCTTCCACAACCGCGGGATTAACATAGTTACATCCCATCCTCTCCGCTCTGCGGCGAACTTAAACAAGCGTTGATTAGCCGGCGTTGCACAGGCGTGGCTGACAATCAAGATGCGCATCTTTCGCTCTCCACGGCATGCGCCGTCTCAATGATGCGAACCATTTCTGCTGCCATGTCATCCCATGTCCACGCACGCAGCTTCGCAGCAATCGGCGAGAACCGATCCGGCCAATCGTTCACCGAATCAGCCCACCGCACTATCAGGTGACTTAGCTCATCCACGTTTTCCGGATCATGTAGCACAAGAAGTGCTGCCTCCCCCTCGAGTCGCTCAGATACCCCCGCGGTCTGCGAGGCGATGACCGGCAGCCCAGAGACGATCGCCTCTTGAGCGGCGAGTCCATATGAGTCGTAGCGTGAGGGAAGGATGAGGAGATCGGAGGCAGCCAATAGTCTTGGGATATCACTCACAGGGCCAAGAATTCTGACGACTTCCCGTAGTCCATCACGTTCAACAACTCGTCTCCAATGACCTCCGCGATCGTCGCCAGCAGCGAGCAGCACGACGTTATGCCCGATACCACGACAGCGTCGAATCGCAGTATACAAGCCATCGAAGTTCTTGATCGAGTTCTGCAGTTGCCCCACGAAGCAAACGCAAAGCTGGTTGGCTTGCAGTCCAAAGTGGTCTCGCGCTGCCGCCCTCTGGGCGGCAGTCACAGGTGCAAAAACAACGGGATCGGCGCCGAGATAAACCACTCGCGTTCGATCCTTCGACACGCCGACATAATTGACGACGTCATGTCGGGTCTTTTCGCTGTTGCAGAGAACAAGCTTAGAGCGCCTAAGAGTAGAGCGCTCAATTCGCTGATCGAGGCGATGGACAATATGCTGTCGGATCCGCCGAACTACGTTACCGTGAACTGGAGAAGCGTAGGCACTATGAACGATGTGAAGCCAGTTGAATGCTGACGTCGGGCAGTTAGCGCCATTAGCGAGAAAGATGCCGCCGCGCGATTTCATCTCACGCGAAATAGCAATGCCCCGCCGGGCGAGCGCCCACCGGCCGAGCAGATGACGTCCGAATGGACGAACTACATGCTCAACTCGTACCTGATCTTGGTTCTGTAAGTCGCGCCACACACGGTGCGCGATCAGGACAACTTCGCGCCCACTGCGCGCGAGATAATGAGCCAACGCGTAATTGGCCCGGTCCATTCCCCCGAGTGGGGTGAAATCACCCGCGACGATGGCCCAGGGCGGGAACGCCATACACTCCCGTCCATTTCGAGTCGGTACGCTCTTGAAGCGATGTCTTGACTAAAGATTGATCCAGATACTTCGATCTCAGCATACCCATCAGGAGGAACATGATCGCCGCGCCGGGAATTGCCGATGTCGCGCCAGCTCCGATCCAGGCGGTCATCCAACTGCAGAGTGACAGCCCATACGCGAAGCAAATGTAGACCGGCACGCTCCCGCGCGCATGCGGATAGGGCACTTTTAGGAAAAACCAGACTAGAAAACCGATCCACAGCAGCATACCAATCACTCCCTGATTCACTTGAATCCGGCTGAATTCATTTTCAGCTCCGATCGGGTACGGCGCATACTTACTTAAAAAGAAAGGAATGCTCGTGCCAAAAGCTGATCCCATTCCGCCACCCATCGGATATTGGATCATCAACTCAAGGGCATGACTATTCAGACTACCTTGAAAACGGTTGCCGACCATTTCCGTATCGAGCAAGGTCATAGATCGCTGAAGGCGCTCGTCTTGTGACGCGACGTAACCGGCGATACCGCAGACCACGAGAGTGGCGATAAGGAGCCGCGAGTTAGCGCGACTGAGTACGAGCGTGACTGTGCCAGACAGAACAGCCAGCACGACAGGAACACGAGCACCGCACAAAAGGATTCCACCAATGGCGGCAAAGGTTCCTGCAAGCGCAAGCCACTTATCTTGAGCAGCGGCCCTAGCGCGTTCAAAACCAAGCGCCATCATGAAAGGTAAACTGAGCAACATAGTGCCGCCATACGAGTGGGCGTGAAGAAAGACAGATGGTATTCGCCACTGCCCGTCAGCTACATCGCGTGAGCGAAAGGTGAATGCGGTAACCGCGTTAACCGGATAAAGCGATGGCACCCCGTAGAGATATATATAGATTCCGAAGCCCAAGGCGATCACATTCAGAAACGCAAGCCAACGGCCGACTGACTTGATACCGACGAGGTCTAGTTCCGCACCAACTAGGATTACCAGCAAGAACCAGATCGATGCGCGAAATGCGACCAGTTGAATCAAAATGTGATTTACCGGGATCAGTGACAACAACGCTGGCCACATTACTAAAAGAAATACCCAGAGCCCCAACGGCCGTCTCCACACCCGCCCCTTAAGGTCCGGACATCGCATGAGCGCGCCGAGAAAGAGACCGGCGAGCGCAGCATCAAACATGAAAGTTGTAAGTGGGTTGAGAATATTGGCGCGAATGATTCCGTGGAAATACCCAACTGTTATCGCGCAGGAAACTCCCCAACTCAGACGCTTCAACGTCAAGAGGAAGGTCGCAATTATTGCTGCATTGAACAGTGCAATTCCGATCATCTCAGCTCATTCCCCCGCCAGTCATCGGGGAAGCAGATCGAAGGATCTCTCCAAGCTGCTTCATCTGGACTTCCGGCACACAAAGGTTCCGTCCCTGCTCACGCGCTGCGAGACTCATCCGGTTCCGCAGTGAAATATCCCCGGACAACTCTGCGATCGCGTCGGTCATCTTTGCTACGTCGCCCGGCGCAATAAGGATACCCACACGCTCGTTAACGATCTCGACTGCTCCGCCGAATGCCGACGTCACTACCGGGAGTCCTGCCCGCAGGGCTTCCACGAATACCACCCCGAAAGGCTCTGGCGACACGTTGGGCTGGCAGAAGACATCGGCTGCCGACATCAGATCGGCGATGTCTTCACGTTGACCGAGGAAATGCACGCGGTCTTCGACACCGAGTTCACGAACGCGACGCTGCAGCGTCGCAAGCCGCCGCACTTCTGCCGGCGTCTGCGCGCCGCCGGCGATCCATGTCCTGATGCGGCCACCCCCCGGCGTGCGCTGTTCGCGAAACGACGCAACCGCCCGAATGAGAACGTCGTGCCCCTTGTATTCGTCGAGACGACAGGCCATCAGGATGATGAAGTCGTTCGTGCCGCCTCCTGTCGACTGCCTGATCGCTTCGCGCGGCAGACCACTATCATTCGCGCGGTCATCAATCGGGCAACGCCACACCTGCCTCGATGCTCGGGGAAATATGTCCCGAACACTCGCAAGTGTGTATTCACTGTTCGCCAACACCATATCGGCCCCGGCCTTTGCCGCTCTTCTTTCCGTCCAATCGTTGCTTCCATACGGTGCGTGCGCAATGGCCACCAGCTGAATGGCGTTTCGATCAAAACAACGGCCGAATAGACCGTGTGACCAGTTTCCATGCATCACGACCACGTTGATACCATTCGCGAGGATCCGAGTTTGAAGACGAGCGCGGGCACGAAGCACTGTCCACGGCCTGCTGGCGCGAACATCCCCGAGCAAAGACACGTCTGCGCCGGCACCACGAACTTCACGAGCGGCGCGGCCATCGAAACAAAAGGCGAAATGATGCGACGCATCTCCGAGACCCGACCCGTACCGGGCCACCGACGCCAGCACACGCTCGATGCCGCCGTACACCAGCCCGTGGCCGATATGAAGCGCGTGGATCACTGGCAAGTGCTTAGGAATCGTTGCACGGTCCGGCTCAATTCCCATTCCCGTTCATAGAGCCGCTTTCCTTCTGCCCGCTGAGCATCTCGCCAAGCCTCATCGTGCAGTACGGTACAAGTAGCATCGACGAGCAAGCTGACATCCGGGCCGGAGACTGAGGCCACCGGGCAGTCACACGACCACAAAGATTCCGACAACTCGCCACGGTTCGTAACGAGAGCCACGCCGTTGGCCAGCGCTGCCATCGCGGTGGAGCGGCGCGTCGTGATCCCATCGGGATAAGGCTGGACCAGTACATCACACGCTTGCAGGTGGAGTGACATCGCCCGCTCGTCAAGGTTCTCTCGAACGACGCACCGAGAGATCTCCTTCTCCAACCCGTTGGCCTTGAGATCCAAAGCGAAGGTCGACGCGCCGCGACCCAGCAGCAACGCCACTAACGACGGATCTTCACGAAGCAGTTGAACGATGACCTCTCGTGTGAGTGCGCCCGCTGCCCCGCCGAACGTGCCGAAATGTCCCACGAGCCGCGAGCGTTGGTGTGGTCCGGCGAGGGTTGCGCGAAGTTCCGCTACGCCGCATGGATCATCGACCTTCGGGATGTTCGACGGCACGGGCAGCCAGTCCGGCACATGCCGCCAGAAGCTCCACTTTCGAAGAATCGGAGAAAAGGCTGGCGTCGAAACATACACCTTCGATGCCGCGAGGAGCAACACCATCGCCATTACTCGTTGTACAATCGCCTGAACGTTGTGCCGCATCGGCGACTTGACGAAAGGCATAGCGACTTCGTGAAACATCACGCTTATATGGTCGCGGCGAACCATGGCACGCCACAGAATCCAAAAACAGAGGCCGAGGTTCATGCCGTGCCATCCCCAGCCGTGGGGGACGTATTGAAGGAGCAGGCGTCGCGGGGCGGGAGATTCGTCCAGACGCCGCGCGAGTCGTCGAACTCCGAACGCGTGACGTAGATTGGGAATCTGAACGTACCCGTCGATTGCACTACCGGGCGCGCCGTTCAGTGGGAAGTAGACGATCGCCTGATGTCCGTGTCGTCGCAGCTCATCGGTGAAGAGTTGCGTGTAATGACCGACGCCGCCGCAGTCGGGCGGGCCTTCGCTGGCGACGACGTGCCAACCGCGGTTTGATTCGGACGAAGCCATTGGCGGATTCAGGCGCGGACGTTGCTCAGTCCCTGCATCACGACATCTAGAAACGTGCGGCCCGTTGCCGACCAGCGATAACGGGTCGATCGATCAAGCGAGGCCTGCGCGTGGCGTGCATAGTCTGAAGGTGAAGAGCACACGAGTTCGTGCAGCCGACGCGCGACAGCGTCGCATTCGCCCGCCGGAAGAAGGTCAGGCGACCTCACATCGATCGTTCCGCGGACGCCCGGCGCATCCCAGGCGACCACCGGCATGCCTGCCGCCATCAACTCCAGCAGGCCCAACGGGTGGCCTTCGACATAGGAAAGGAACAGTCCGACGCGCACGTCGCGAAGCAACCCGGGCAGTTCTCCCGGCGCGAAGCGCTCCACATTGGTCACGAACGCGCGGTCCTCCTCCGCGAACGAGCGAATTACGTCATCGTCCGCGGTTAAAGTCCCCAGCAGCTTCAATCTCGCGTTTGGTTCAAATGCTCGCACCTGTCGAAACACCCGCGGCAACGACAGCTTTCCCTTCCGCAGCGACCAGGTGCCGACGAAGCCGATCGTCTGGCTCGTCTGCCGGTCGTTCGTGCGCATCGACCGCGCCAGTTCTTCGGCACGTTCTTCCGAAACGCCGTTGTCGACCAGATGACACTTCGCGCCATGGCCGAGCGTGTCACGGACGTAAACGAGTTCGTCCGCGTTGCCCAGATGAATCTGCTCGGCGGTCGAAAACGATCGATCAGCTGCGCCGGACCTTCCGCCCGAGAGCTTGCTCGAAAACCCACGGAGCAGGCCCCCCGCAAGCGAGGCGTTCATTCCAGACTTTACACGGAGATGATTCTCGACCTGGCTGATGTACCGTTCGTAGAAATGTCTCAGGCCGTTCGATTTCGCGATCAGCAATCCCTTGAAGCGGTAGGAAGATCGGGGAAAGATCAGTGTGTTGTGCTCCGCCTGGATGACATCGAAGCGATGGCCTTGTTCACGAATATGTCGGCGCAGTGCCCGCTGGAACAGAGGCAGCGCGAAAATCTCCCGCATCTTCCCGCGAACTGGCGGGCGAACATCGTCAATCGAAAACTTCTCGACCTGATGCCCCTGCCCACTCAGCACCCGGCCGATTTCGATACTCACGCGCGAGAGGCCGAGTTCTTCGGTCCAAGGCGTGTCGACCGCGAAGAGCACCCGTAGTGATCGTCTAGCAAAATCTCCTGATTTCATCACAGGTACACGTTGGACCGCACAAGAGCCCACGACTGTCGCGGTCTCAATTCATCAACCGAGAGGAGCGTGTCTTCCGTAGACAAGTCGATGCCGGTTGGCGCATCGGCGAGCGTTCGGGGACGCGTCTCCACAATGTTTATCGAGTGAGTAAAGGACAACGTCTCCACGAGATTCGCCCGACAGTTCAGTCCCAAGAAATCGTGAAGCTCGACGATCAGGTCGGCATGTTTCCAAAGATGCGATGTCCGGTTGTTGAAAAGCGTGGCTTCTAATCCATCCACATCGCAGATCACGAAGAACCGCGACTCCGGCGGCAACTGCGACAACGAATCCTCGGAGAACGCTCCGAAGAATTGGATGTCTTTGTTGACGTTGTTTTCGCGGGCAAGTGACCTGCAGAGTTCGAGCGCGCCGGGATCCGCATCAAACGCCTTGACGAGCGAGTTCGGACATCGCTTGGCCATTCCGACGGCGTAGTACCCTTCCGCACAGCCGATGTCCACGATGACGGGATAGTTCGTGGCAATGGCGCGTTCCACTTCGGCGAAAATCTCCAGTTCGTATGTCCCGGCCACTTTGGGAAGCAGCGCGCTCGACTTAGCTTCTCGAATGTAGCGAATGCCTTTGAAGGGACCCGACTGGATCACCAATCCGGTCTGCCGCGCATACTCATCGACAAGCCATTCATACCTGGAATTGAACCGGCGACCCTGGCGTTGATGCCACCAACTGCGAATCGAGCAGTACGCTGTTGGAAAGACGGCATGTGCTATCCGTTTGACGGCGGAAGTTGGAGGAGCGGCGCTCATGGCGCGATCAGGAAGGGGAGGACTCGTGCATGAGTGAGGGGACGATCTCGATCAATCGCCGATGCAACGCGTCGGCATCGCCGGTGGGCACGATGAATCCGTTTTGTCCGTCGCGTACATACTCTTTCACGCCGGATGCATCAGAAACGACAATCGGAACGCCGACGGCCAATGCTTCCAGCGGCGCGAGGCCCAGGCCGTCCGCAAAGCTTGGGAATGCAAAGACATGTGCTCTTCGCAGATGTGGAAGCGGGTCGCCGGGTTGCACTGAGATTCGCTTGTCGCCGGCCGTCGCGCGATCGAGGTACCGACGCATTGATCGGGTTCCTGGACCGCCAACAAGGATGAGACGCGCATCGCGGTTTCGTGTCCGCGAGAACTGTTCGATGAGAAGAGGCGTGCCCTTCGAGACGCAGATGCTTCCGACGTAGACGACAACCGGAGCCTCCGAGTCAGATGGTGCCGACACCCTTTGTTGAAAGCGTGAATCCACGGACAGGGTTCGTCGCCTCAGCTTCGATGCCGATACCCCGTACTCTAGAAAAGTATGGCGTGCCAGTTCGGAGTTCACCCAGATCACATCGGCCATGTTGTATTCAGTCAGAACGCGACGGATCATCCTGTCGTGCAGCCAGTCTCGTTCGATCGGATGAAGCCGAAAGGCTAGGTCGTACATCTTTCTGGCGTGTAGCACGTGTGTGCCAGCCGATTCGAGCTGAAGCGAAGAAGCTCCGAGTTTTCTCGCCTGCAGGAATGATCGAAGTGCCGCGCCGGCAAATGAGATGACGGAATCACATCGCGTGATGCGATGACAGGCCGCGCGATCAAAGGCAACCGACCCGAGATAACCATGCAAGCCACGCGAGAAGCGCAGCGGCGTCCACCGCGAAAGATGTGCCACCCACTTTACTTCAACCGCCTGCCCTTGCGAGTCGTTATTTAACACCGAAGCGGCGAAGAACGTCTGTAACGATCCGGCACTCTGCAGCGACTCGATGATCTGCTTCAAATGCTGTCCTAGTCCACCTGCGCCGTACGGAGCGGGACAAGTAACGATCGTGCCGAGCTGATTCATTAGACGTCGACTAGCGTTAGGGCTTGAAGGCGATGAAGTTTTCGCGAGTGGTGATCGTTCCGTCTGGCCGCTCGATTCGGCGAGTCACGTATCCCATTCGCGACAGGAAGTGGAGTAGATCAGGGTTGGCGATCTCGATGCCCTTAACTTCGAACTCGAAGACGATTGCCTTGATGCATCCCTTTTCAAGCGTTCGCTTTGCGCCTTTCAATACCTCGAACTCGAGTCCCTCCACATCGATTTTCATCAGGGTCGGTGTTGGGCACTGGCCGCTGATAACCAGATCATCAACCGTGGAACAATTGACTGCCACTCCCTGCTCACTGTCTCGGGGAAGCAAGCTCGCCAGGCCGATGTTTTGGGGGTCCGCGCCGTACAGTTGTCGCGTGCCGACGGAGGCTCCCAGCGCCATCGGCACGTGGGTCACGCGGCAGTGCGGGTTCAAGGCGATGTTGCGTCGAAGCAGTTGCGCAGTGGTTGGATTTGGTTCGAAGCACGCGATGGAACTCACTCGCGCGTCCAAAGACGCGCGGATCGCGAACGATCCGACGTGTGCCCCGACATCCCAGATGACTTCATTCGTGTTCACAAAACTGGCTAGGGTGTCCCATACTTCGGGCTCATAAAACCCTGTCGTCAGAATCTCTTTCTGGACCAGGTCATCGATCTCCAGCGACAAAAGCCCATGTTCGGCATAGACGACCTTAACCGAAGGTCGGCAAAAGAATCGGTACAGTCCTCGCCAAAGCCGATCCTTTCCGCGGTGCCGGATGGACACCTGATAGCGCGCAAGCCACCAAGCGATAGGCCCGTTATTGCCGCGTCGAACGCGCTCTCGAAACGAAGGAAGTGTTGTCACGACTGCTCCCCAGTGGATTGAATGGTGGCAGTGACTTCTGACGTTAACATGAACCGCAACAAGCCTCTGGCTGCGGCTTCGTACTCTGGGACGCCGCTGATTTGCACGCGCGGCGAAGACGTGTAAGTAGCGATGTCGAGAACTTCGCCGGTGAAATCGCCGGCCTGTGTGTAGATGCCAAGTGAATAGTCGCCTTCTACAAGCATGAGTCCGACAATGTCGGCTGTGACATTGAGCACGCCGTCCGCGGCGACTCGATAGACTCCGGAAGAGGATCGCAGGTCGATTACGCCAAGCCTCACGCCTGATTCTGAATACACAAGTATTGCCAGATGGGACACGACGAGCGCGGTTCGCGCACGAATGGAAATTGAGACCGTGGCGCTGTCTGTTCGCGCCGCTCGGATCGGAGTGATCGAGAGCGCGACCACTTCCGCCTGGTTCGAGATCCGCGCAGGAAGACGGGACGATGAACGATTTTCGTGACCCGCCATGTACAGATCGGTTACTTCCGGCGTGTTCCCGCAACTGACGACTTGTCCATGTGAGAGGAGAACGGATCGGTTGCACAGCGATCGCACTGCCGAAAGATTGTGACTGACAAAGAGGACGGTTCGTCCGTGCTTGGCGACGTCCTTCATCTTACCCAGGCACTTCTTCTGAAACTCTGCGTCGCCGACGGCGAGCACTTCGTCGACGACGAGTATCTCCGGCTCAAGATGGGCCGCCACAGCGAACGCCAGCCGGGTGTACATGCCGCTGCTGTATTGTTTTACGGGTGTGTCGAGAAACGTCTCGATCTCGCTGAAGGCGACGATCTCGTCGAACTTTCGTTTCACTTCGACACCGGTCATTCCGAGCACGGCACCGTTGAGGAAGATATTTTCGCGGCCACTGAGTTCCGGGTGGAAGCCGGTGCCGACTTCTAAGAGGCTGCCGACGCGGCCGTGCAGTTCGATTTCGCCGGCGGTCGGCTTGGTGATGCGGGAGAGGATTTTCAGGAGCGTGGATTTGCCCGCGCCGTTTCGGCCGATGATGCCAATGACCTCGCCCTTATTCACCTCGAAGTTCACGTTCTTGAGCGCCCAAAAACTGTTCGTGTCGTTAAGCGGTTCCTTTGCCATCGACCGCGCGAGCTTAAGCGGCGACCGGACCAAGCCGCCCAGCGAATCGCGCAACGACTTGTACCTGTACATTACCCCCGCGGACTCGATGCCGAGTCGATACTGCTTGCCGAGGCTCCTGATTCGGATGGCTTGGTCGGATTGGCTCATTTCGGGGAAAGCGCGCAGAGGTAGAAACGTTTATCGGGAAGCTTCGTAGGGAGCGGCTCGAACTGCTTGCCGCTCAGATCGTTCCAGAACAGTGTGTAGCCGTAGCCAAGGAGGATGTCACAAATCTCCCGGGCCGATCCCCCGAAGGTTTCCAGTCCGGCACCGAGATGTACTTCGATAAACCATTCGGGCTTGGATTCGTCATTCAAGATGTCGCTCGCGCCCTTCAACGCCGCCTGCTCGGAGCCTTCAATATCGAGAAAGACCACATCAGGCTGGCCAAAAGTGGAACGCATGAAGTCGAGGGTGATCGCCTGCACGACTTGTGAGCCGGAATGTCTATCGGCATTGTTAACGACGTGTCCGTTTTGGGTGAAGTCTTCGGTGAACTCGATAGAGCCTTCGCGATCGGACAAAGCCGCACGGAGGACGATCATCGAATCTCTCAGTGTGGGATTGAGCCTGAGATTCTCCTCGGCCATTCGCGCGTTGTGTCCAAGCGCTTCGACGGCGATCACCTTTCCACCCGGCGAGACGACACTTGCCAGAACCATCGCGACGACGCCTTGGTGCGCTCCGCAATCAAATACCTTCGCCCCAGGTTTGAGTCGGGATCGCTGCAGGAACGCGATCTCCGGCTGAGTGGGCCAATCATGATCGTACCAGCCTTGAGCCAGACCATCCTTGAGCGACACGTTGAGCGGAATGCCGTGATAGTTATGCCTCGCGACGCGAGCGGGGAAGCCGCGCATGTGGCGGTCGCCGCGCCAACGTTTGAGCGCGGTCCAGAGGCCGGGAGGCAACGTTTTTCGCAGTAGAGACTTGATCATACGAGCTCGCTCACCCTGTCCCCGCGGCATTTTTTAGAAGCGCGAGCAATCGGCCGGTCACGACTTCGGGCGCGAAGAGTTGCTGCGCCTGCGCGCGTGCATCTTGTGCGATCGCTTCCCGCATACCGGGTCTTCTCAACTCGTCAATCAGTTCGCGAACTAACTGCTCCAGCGCGTCCAGATCACCCTGAGGAAAGGTCCGACACGCCGGCGGACTGAGAACTTCCACCGGGCCGACCGCTTCGCTTGCGATGATTGGAAGGCCCCTGCTTAGTGCTTCGCCCACGACGAGCGATCCCGGTTCGTAGTGGCTGGGAACGATCAAAGCATCGGAGGAGTCATACGCTTCGAGCATTTTATGGTGCGCCAGATTGCCGAGGTAGGTGGCGATGGTCGGGTTTAGTTCATTGAGGTGCTTCGTGTAATCCGACCAAAGCGTCCGCGCGCCCGCGACATCGAGCGTCACCCTTCCGGCCAGATCATTCAATCGATGACTAAGCGCCGCGATCATTTCAAATCCTTTGCGAACACTGATGCGCGATGCGAACAGCAGCCGCACCGGACGATCGGGCGCATCCTCTCTTGGTGGAAGCGGCTTGTGATAACTTGGCAGGATGATCGGATGGCGCAGCACCTCCATTCGCTTCGGGTCGAGTTTGTAATCACTAACCAGATGCCCGACGAACTGATTGCTGGGACCGATAACCAGCGCGGGTTTCCGAAGTTCACCGGCCTGGTTGCGGGCGCGGTACGCCAAGAAGAAACGTGTGACGTAATGCGACAAGCGCGACTCAGACTTCAGTGCGTAAGCGCTCTCGGCACGATGCCAGCGCAATTCGCCCTTGGCATGCGTGCAGGGATGAACAACAACGGGCGGCAACTCGTTCAAGCGCTTGCCCATCTCGAAGAGTTCAGTCTGCGAAATCTGAAACACGCAGTCATAGCACCGCGCGCGATGGGTTTCGATCAGCAGCCTCGTCAGTCGAATGTGCTCTCGGACGCGTGAGAAGGTTCCGGAAACGAACGCGAGCGCTGCCGTTTTGCTGTACCACTTGTTCCACTTCCACCACGACGGCGTCGTCACCACCTTCAGGTTGGGATAGGAGCGAAGCGAATCGAGACAAGGATTCGGGGTATCCGCGACGTACATGTCGATTTCGACGCCGGCGTCCAGCAGCCCCTTAACATACAGCCGAGCCATCGCGGGCACGCCGCCCTCGCCAACACCGCCGAACCACGCGAGTCGAAACGGCTTGGCTTGACTGTTGCTCGACGGCACGGGACTCGACATCATCGGCGAAATCTCAGTTTCTATCCTCGACGCGTGAGAAATGCAGAATGCCCCTGCTGTCGGAATCCGGTCGTTGTTGCACGAGCGCGAATCCGATCGAATTCAGACGGTCACTAATTCTCTGACGGATCTCGTCGGAGTGATACTCGACCTGTATCGACCGGCAGCGTCTAAGTGTCTGCTTGTCCGCGTTCAGAATCGTGTTCAATTCCGAACCCTCGTTGTCGATCTTCAGCAGATCGACCGTTCGCCCGGCGAGTAGCGATTCCTTAGACGCGAAGAGTGATGCGAGCGACAGAACATTCACTTGATGCAACCCGTTCGTTTTTGATTCCGGAACGAGCCTTCGCGTGATCGTCCAGTCATTCTGCAGAGGGTCCATGAATCCGACCGAATCCTGTCCATCGATCGCCACGCGTTGGCAGGTGACGCGGGCATTTAATCCGCTGCGCTGGACGTTCTCCGACAACAGGTCGAACGTACTGGGGAACGGCTCGACGGCGATGATGGTTGCGCGAGGCGCGATGGAGGAAACGAGCAGCGTGAACAGGCCAATGTTAGCGCCGATGTCGAAAACGATTTCACTCTCTGGATCGACATGATATTCGTCTTTGCAGAAGATCGTCCACGCGGTCAGTACATCGACATACGTCTGAAGTCGAATGGTGAGGCCGGATCTTGTGCGAAGGTCGATTGGATAGGCTCGTCTCATCACACCCACGTAGCGCGGGATGATCTGCTGCCAGTTCTTGATCCGGCTCACGCACTTCGCCACTTCTGGCAATCGATCAAGGTGTTTGAATGCGTCCCATCGAAACATGAGTCTGCGGCCGGCTATCGCCTGGGAAGGCAAAGCAGCCAGATCTGATTAGCGCGCGCTTCCTCGGTCGCCAGTTTGAGCTCTTGTGTGCTGAGGAAATCGAGCGAACGCGTCGTCTGGCGTGGCGGTTGATCGTTCGTTATCTGCTTGACTTCATGGGTCGCCGCGAACTGTCTGGCAAGTCGTTCGCATACTCCCGCGACGAGACAGTCATGTGTTTCGATAATGAGCGTAGAAGAAGCCAGTTCCGGCGTCACTCCGCCGCCGAACAATGTCGACTCGTATCCTTCGCAATCACAGACGATGAGCGCCTCTTTTTGAAGATGTGTTCGCAGCCAATTCGAGTCGCAGAGACCAAGGACTTGAACATTGGAGACGGCGTTCGCGTCGGCCATTTCGCGGGTCACGCGGCGCGCCCAGGAGTCAGTGTCAAACGCCACGACCAGAGCGCCAGGATACTTCCGCGCTAGGCCGACGGCGTAGTAGCCGAACTTCGCGCCGATATCGACGATCTGCTTGTACGAACGCCCCAGCACGATCGACCAGGCGTCGTCCAACACGCTTTCGTACGTGCCGAGCAGGTACGGCCCGATTTGTTCAGCGAAAGTCGCTTTTGCAAGCCGCATCCCGGCGAACGGGCCTTCCTGAACGATAGGGCCAAAGTGGGCAACGAGTTTGTCGGCGACGGGACCGCAACCCCACTTGGCGACGACGCGATGCGAATGAGCCCGCGCTCGTCCAGACATCAGGCCGCTCGTCCAGCGCGGCGCTAGCGAGTAAAGAATGCGTTTGACGATTGTCTTTGTCACTGTTCGCAAACGAAAATGGAGTGTTCGCGGAGGCGTCGTTCCGCCTTGCGAACGTAAGGCGACGAGTCCAGCTCTAGCCAGCGATAACCCAGCGGCTGCAGCTCCTGAGTAAAGTGTTGCTCGATCTCCGGCTGCAGCCAGTGGTTTTCCAAAAGTATCGCCGGTCTGGCTTTGCGGATGACTTCTCGCGCGCCGTTGAAAACCAGGATTTCAGCGCCTTCGACATCGATCGAGATCACATTCGGCATCCGTGCACGTTTCTGTGCGACCGAATCGAGTGTCGTCGTCGCGACGGTTACTCGTACTCCGTCGGCTTGCTGATCCTGAACCATCGAGTTCAAGCCAGAATGAGTTCCGACAAAGAAGTCGATCTGGCCAACATGATCGGAAACGGCGGTTGCTATGACATGGGAGCGATCCTGCATTGCGTTCATCTGCAGATTGCGCCGCGCTGCGTCGGCAATCCTTTCGATCGGCTCAAAGGCAACGACTTCGCCGCTCGCTCCGACACGTCGGGCGGCAAGCATCGCAACAAAGCCGATGTTTGCCCCGACATTCCAGAAGACATCCCCTTCCTTCAGCAGCGATTTCAGTGCCTGCTGCTCTTCGGGTTCCGTCGTTCCCAGCGCATAGCCGGGCAGCCCGAACGTGTTGTCGATCCACAGTCCCTTGCATGGTCCATGCTGAATCTCGCTGATACCCGATGTTGCTCTTTGGCCGAAGTAGCGAATGACTGGCGCGAGTGTCGGATGCCTGAACTGAATTCGTCCGAGCCAGGAAATGAAACCCGGAGGAAGTTTTCGAGCGATGGCGCGTATCATCTGACGCTTGGTTGAGTCGCCAATCAGTGTATCACACGACGTCCGCGAAGGTGTTCTCCACGCGCTTGAAGTACGCCAGTCCAAGTGCGAACGTCAACAGTGTGCTAAGGGCACCGATGACCCACATGAGCGGATGTGCAGGTGTGTCGAGGATACACCAGCGGAAGAAGTCGATCGGGCCGGCAATGGGAAGTAATGCATACAGCGGCTGCCACTTCGTGGGGATCTGGGTCACGCTCCAGAAGACCGGGGCGGCGAAGATCATGAACTGCGTCACGAACGGGATCACGTATCGAACATCGCGATACTCGACGTTTAGTGCCGAGAGGGGCAGTCCCACCGCCAGGGCGGCTAGGAAGGTCCAGATTGCGGCGACGGGGATCAGCAGGACCTGCCAGCTCGGCACGTACGCGGGGAAACTCGTCGCGAACAGGTAAGGCACGATCGCAAGACCGATCAACGTGACGGCCACCAAGCCCAGCAGCACCACGAAGTCCATCAGGCTCACCATCACCGCGCTCGCGGGGAGGATCAGGCGCGGGAAGTAGACCTTTTTGATCATGTTCTGCGCGCCGACAAGGCTCATGGCGCTGGTCTGCAGGCCGGTGTTGAAGAGCATCCAGGGAAGCTGGCTCACGAGGTAGAAGAGGAAGGCGGGCTTGACGCCATCCGTGCCCGCGCCGGCGATCTGGCCGAAGATGATCGTGCCGACGATCGTGAACGCCAGCGGCTGGATGATCGCCCAAGCCGCGCCGAGCACGGTCTGCTTGTAGCGGACCTTGATGTCGCGGGACGCGAAGATCCAGAAGAGTTCGCGGAAGCGCCAGAGTTCATCCAACTCCAATGCCTGCCACCCTTTGGCCGGGCGAATGTAGCTCACCGGCGGGGTGGCGGTCGGATCGGCGGCGTGGTGCTTGGCGGCTTCGCCTTCGGTCGCCGGCTCAGTGGCAGCGGCGGAGAGGGTGGTGACGTCGGGGGATTCCATGTCGGAGTGCAGAGGACGCTGAGTGAGTTGCGGATGGACTTCGTCCCCGTCGGTGCACGCAGTCGTTTGCGGCCGTTGGGGTGTGGTCGAGTTGTTCAGCCGCCGCGCGGGCAGTGCGCGGGTTCATCACGATCGTACCATCTGTCGGTCACGCGAAACGCTCAAGGTCGCATTCACGAAGAATGCCGCGAGCCGGCTCCGCGAACCGCCAGAATCGGTCAAGATTACAGCGACTCGCCCGTCCATGACGGGTGATTAGTCAAAACACATCGCTGCTAGCGCGTTCAAGCCAATACTCCCTGACGATCCCACCTTGGCATTGCCGGTGTCACCGGCTCGGCCCAAAATCATGTAAACGTCCCGTAAATAGACGTTTGGGAGAGTTGTTAGCGTCATTTCGACGCGAATTGATCGTCGGCAGGATTATGAGCAAGCACTGCCAGATTGCAACCAGAATCGTGTCGACTTACGAAGCATCAGCGGCCACACGTCGTCCGATACCGCGAACCTGCCAATGGTTCCGGTCGCAGTGGAAAAGACACCCCAGCAATCCAGTTCGGTCGAACTCCTGGACAGATTTCGAGGGGGAGGGCCTGCAGCAGGGCGTTTTAGAACGAGATTCGCCCGTAACTGCTTGAGCAGGAATTCGTTACGTCATTTCGGCAATCAAACTCGAGCGGATTCACTTTCGAAAGAAACCGATGCGGGTCCGCCGACAAGGCCGTGCAGGGTTTCGGCCGGACGCACCGATCGAATCAGGTGAACGCCCCGAACTACCGTCTGGTGAGTACGAACCTGGAGGGCCAGAAGCGGTTCATCTCCTCGATCGCACGTCGCCTGAACCAGCTCGGGGCGCTCACCCGCGGCCAGCGGGAGGCGGCCACCAACGGGCTTTTCGACGCCACCGACAACCTGGAAGATGATTACGCCAAGGGCGGCCTGAAGAAGCTCTATGAGGACATCGTCGCCGGCAAGGTGGAAGGCATCTCGTTGAAGGCCTTCACCGAGCAGACCGGTCTGCGGCTGGTGGACGACACCACGGGCCAGCTCCGCGACGACCTGCCCCCGATCACGCGGTTCCTGAACCGCCTTCTGAGTCTGACGTGCGCGATGCAGAATCGGATGTTCACGGAGTTCTCCAATCGCCATCGCGAGGCCATCGAGCACGCGATCAACGCAGGCACATTCGACACCGGCGTGGAGACCAAGCGCGCGGAGCGTGTGAAGCTGATCCGCGAGCGGCTGCACCCGAAGTCGTTAGATGACTTGAAGGACAAGGCGGAGTTCTGGGCGATCAACACCCAGAGTGGTTTCATCTGGGCCGGGTCGCGCACCCACAACCGGACGGACGCCCGGACCGGGGATGTTTTGACGCAATTCCGATTTGCCGAGCTCGGTTACCGGCTTCTGACAAACGGCCGAATTGGCGTGCCGATGACGGACGAACGGAAGGCCCAAATCGCCATGATCGGCAAACCGGCACCTCGGCCGAACCCGTAATGGCTCGTTTTAGGCGCCCCAGACCCCCAAAAAACGCGTCCGAAGGGTCTCGACCCTGTCCAGACACCCCCCCGACCCCTCAACGAGCCGCAAATGGCCGCCCGTGAACCTTGGGCGCCTGCCGTAGAAAACCCCCTTACCCTTGGTCCGCCGATTTCCGCCTCGAGGGGAGTCGGTTGAAGATGTAGTTGCGTCGCGGCTTCGGCGGCGTTTCGGATGCGGCCGGGGTGGCGTCCGGGTCACCGTATTCGGCGACGAACATGTTGATCAGTTCCGAGAAGTCTTCCGGAACCTTGGCCTTGTATCGCTCCATGGCGGCCGGGTTGGTGTCGAGGTCGCTGTTGCAGACCACCCGCTTGATGCGGTCGAGGGCCGGCGTGGTGGTGTTGTCGACCACCTTCTTGCCGTACTTGGCCTTATACGCCATGGAGAGCTGGCTGACGATCCGGCGGGAGCGGACCGGGTCGGGCGCGACCGCGAAGTGTGCCATGGCCATTTCGTACTCGCTCATTTGCGGGGTGACGAGGTCGCGCTGTTCGATCCAGCCGCCGGCTTCGATCCAGGCGATGAACCGCGGCTGGTACTTGACGTCCTCGAGCTTGACGGACTTCTGGAGCCGGCGGATCTCGCTGAGCGCTTCCCGGCCGTTGACGCCGGCCTTGCGGTACGCCGCGCGGCTGTCGTCGATCTTGTCCCGCTTCACCGGCCAGTACGCCTCCCAGACCTTGCGGAACTTCTCCTCGTCCTTCTCGGTCCATTCCTCCACGGCTCTTCCTTCTACGGCTCCTCCCTCCACGGCCACGGCTCCGGCATATTTCATAATATAAGTCCCCCCACCCGTTTTCGCGGCGAAGCCGCTATCTTGGATTGATTCTTTTTTTGTTTCTTGAATTACTTCTTCTATTTCTTCTTCTGTTTCTTCTTTGGCTGCAACCAGTTGCACCCCTGCCCTGCAACCAGTTGCATCCCCCCCTGCAACCAGTTGCAGTCCCCCCTGCAACTGGTTGCAGTCCCCCCTGCAACCAGTTGCATCCCCCCCTGCACCGGGTTGCACCCCATAATTGTCAGGGCTGCAACCAGTTGCACCCTGCGGCTCAGGGATGCAATGGGTTGCACCCCTGGCTGCATCCTGGGGTGCATCTTGGGGTGCAACCAGTTGCACCCTCTGTTGCACCCTCTGCTGGACCCTCGCTTGCGCCTTGGTTGGATTCGGCAAGCATTCGGTCATTTCCTTCAGCAGCTTCGAGTTGCCGATGATGCGGGACTTGTTTTCCTCGGCGACGTCATTAAGCCACCGGATCCGGAAGAGGATGTAACCCGCGTCCTCCTCGTCGGTGATGTCGGCGAGTTCGAAGGTTCGGGCGTGGTTGGCGCCGCCGTGTTCGACCAAGAGTCCGACAGCGCGGAGGTACGCGAGGCAGTATCTGGTGCTACGCACTTCCATCCCCGACTCCTTGGCCAGAATCTCGAGTCCCGGCCGGGGCGTGGGGAGCCTGGAGTAGATGGAGAGCAACACGGCCCTTACGCCGGCGCCGTGGAGGTGTTCGAGGATGCCGGATGCGCGCAGGGCGGCCATCCACTTGAGGGGATTGATGTTGTTGACGAACTCACGCTTGGCCATGGGGATTCTCCTTGGGTTCGATGGGGTTTTTGAGTTGGGTTTTCAGGGCCCATTCGGCGATGACTTTCACGCCGGCGGCCTGGCTGGCGGCGTGTCCGTGGTCCCGGCAGTATTGGAGGGCTTCGCGGATGCGGGCCACGACGAGGTTGGCGACGTCGCGGTGCTTCAGGGGTGTTCGCGATTCGCGCGGACCGCAAGGGCTCTGACCCGTGTCATGATTGCGCCACGACTCGCCGGAGCCGTCTTCCGGTCCGAAACGATTTTCGTAATTGAAATTCATGGCCACAAAGATGCACCACGAGCAAAAAAGGCAGGGCGGTGGCCTACCAAGGTGTTTTCAGGTTTTCGGGAATTCGTCGTGCTTCGAATTAGAATGATCGCGCGAGAGCAATCAGAACTGCTGACCCCCCCCCGGTGGCTGACCCCCTCGACGGATTTTTTTCGCTGTCCATGACGGCTGGCCACAGATCCCTTCCATACCAGCCCTCTGTCACCGCGGTGATGGCAACAACGAAAGCGAGCGTCAATATGGACTTTTTCACTGAACCCGCCGCATTCCTGCCCACGGCCGGTGCGGCGATTTTCATCGCGTTGCTCTTCATGGTCGGGTGCGACCATTCGGTGTTGCCGAACGTGAGTGCTGCGCACCTGTTCTGGAGCGTGATCGCGCTCATTGCCGCGGGGATCTGCATCCTGGGGAACCTATGATCGACAGCGAAAACCGCTTTGTGGTGATGATTCACAGCGACAGTTTTCTTGCCACGGCGGACCTGGAGAGCCCGACGACGGTGGTGGGTGCGAACCAGGGGAACCACAACGCGCGGGTGAACGGGAAGCCGGTGGAAGGGTGCGGGGCGACGGGGCAGGGAGTTGCGGTGTTCCCGACGTATTTGCTGGCCGGTTGCGCGGAGGGTTGCGCGCGGTTCATGATCGATTCGATGCGATCGGGCTTCGCGTTGACGCGTTACGACCACAGCAACCACCAGATCGGGAAGACGCAGTTGTTCAACGACGCCGGCGAGCTGTTGCGTGAGTCCGACCCGCTGCCCGGAACCGAGCCGGATGAGGACGCGGATTCCGAGTCCGAATCGACCGATTAGCCTTCGGCCACCGCCACTGAGTCAAAGCCAGCCGACCATCATGGTCGGCTTTTTCGTCGGCTTCCGGTCCTGCGTGCAGCGGCTTCCGCCACCGTGATTGGTGACGGTGGCCTCGCCCAAATCCGTGAAAAATTTCGAGTGGTCATCGACCAACCCTGCCATCTCGAGGCTTCAGCCGGGGAGCGTCAAACCGTCCAATCGCCCGCCGTAACCAGGGAGTTTTGTTCAAGAATCCGGATTTGCGATGGGCCACCGTCCACGAAACCGCGATCGCAGTGGCATTTTCACACGCACAAATCGTCATCGCGTGTCGCGATGAGCATTCTTTCAAGGAGTCCGTATGTCCGAAGTAACCGTCCCGCAGTTCGAGTTCATCACCGTCGCCGATTGGGCCGCCAACCTGCGCGTCTCCAAGCGGCAGATCTTCCGCTGGATCGCCGAGCGGGTCATCCCCGACTACGACTTTTCCTGCGGCAAGACTCGTCGGTGGCATCGCACCACCTACCAGAACTGGGTCGAAACGCAGAAGGGCGGGAAGTGATTCATGGCCGTCATCAAGCCAAGGCGCAACACGACCCACGAAATCCGTCTCCGCGTCGGCACGAAACTGGAGCGGTTCCCGGGCGTCCGGGACAAGGGGGTGAGCCGGCTGATCGCCGCGCGGATCGAAAAGCTCATCTACGCCGACGCGCAAGGATTGCCGGTGCCCGCTTCGATCCTGAGCTGGGTGCGAACGCTCCCGACCCGCCATCCGACACTGTACGCCCGGCTCGCGCAATGCAATCTGGTGACGCCGGCAATGGTTGAACGGCCGAATCTGCTGGATCTGCTCCACGGCGCCGTGCAGCCAGGCGCCGGCTTTGCAGCGGCCGTGAAGAAGTACGCACGGCACTCCAGCCGCGCGTTGGCCATCCAGCGCGTCCGCGTCCTGCATCCGGAGCTGTATTCCGTGAAACCCGGCAAAGGCGGCTACTTCCAGACGCTGGTGGCCTCGGGGAACGCGCCCGTGTCCACGCTCCTGGCGGTCCGGAAGATCGAGCGCGTCCTGCAGGCCTGCTCGATGCAGCACTGGGAAGACCTCGATGCAGAGCGTCTGAAGCAGTGGCTGCATCAGCAGCGGACGACCCGGACCGACTTTGGCATCACGTCCTCCAACATCTACCTGAAGGCGATCCGGGCGTTCGCCGGTTGGTGCCGGGTCGAACTCGGCCGGCTGGCGGAGCCGAACCCGTTTGAACGGCTCTCGCTGCTGAATGCCGCCGCCGACGTCCGCCGGAAGCGGCGGGTGTTGAGCGATGAGGAGATCGGCAGGCTGATCGCATCCGCGGAAAGCGGCCCGACCCGGCGCCGGCTGAGCGGTGTCGACCGCGCGATGCTCTACCGCGTCGCGTTCACCGTCGCGCTGCGGGCTCAGGAACTGGCGAGCCTGACGCCGGCGAGCTTCATCGAGACGCCGGCCGGGATGAGCGTGCGGGTGCTGGCCCGGCACTCGAAGCGTCGCCGCGAGGATGTGCTGCCGGTTCCGGTCGGCTTGGCCGGCATCCTTCGGCCGTGGCTGGCCATCAAGCCAGCGGGCGCGCGTCTCTGGCCGGGATCTTGGCATCGCGGCAGCGCCGGGATGATGCGCCAGGACCTCGCCGTGGTGGAGATTCCCTACGAGACGAGCGACGGCGTGGCCGACTTCCACGCCGCCCGGCACACGGGGATCACCCGCAGCGCCGACCACCTCAGCGTGACGCAGCTGCGCACTTTCGCCCGGCACGCCAAGGTCCAGACCACGCAGGGATACCTCCACGCCGACGCGGACGACCTGCGTCAGGCGGTGAACCAGGTGCGTCCGACCCCTCGGGTCTAGAGACGACATGAACGGACAACGACTCGAATCGAAATCCAAAAAAAGGAACAAGCAACATGGGATTGGTGAAGCAGGCCGGCCGGGTCACGCATGAGATCCGGCTGTACGTGGATGGAAAGGCGCAGCGCTTTCCCGGCGTGAAGAGCAAGACCGACAGCCGCGCGATCGAGACGCGGATCAAAAAGCTGATCTACGCCAAGGCACACTTCCAGCCGGTGCCGACGGAGATCGTCGCGTGGGTGCGCGACCTGCCGACCAAGCAGCCCCGGCTTTTCAAGCGGCTGGGCGAGTGCGGCCTGGTGGACGACTCGCTCGCCGGGCGACGTCGGCTTCTAGATCTACTCTACGGCCGCTACCAACCCCGGCCTGGCTTCGAAGAGCGGGCCAAAGGACTGAAGCGCAACGGCGCGACCCTGGAACAGGCGCGGCTCCGCGTGCGCGCCGCCTGCCCGGACCTCTACGACGTCGCGCCCGGCGAAGGGGGCTACTTCCAGAGCGTTGTCGCATCCGGCAACACGCCGGCGCATGTCGTTCAGCAGGTTCGGCGGATCGAGTGCGTCTTGAGCGAGTGCGAGATGCACTACTGGGAAGACCTCTCGGCCGAGCGGCTCAAGCAATGGCTGCACCGCCAGCGGACGACGCGGATCGATTTCGGCGTGACGACCTCCAATGCGCACATCAAGGTCATGCGCGCCTTCGCGACGTGGTGCCGGGCGCAGCTCAAACTCGCCGACGCGGGCAATCCGTTTGAGCGGCTGGCGCTGCTGAACCAGGCCGTAGACGTTCGGCGCAAGCGTCGCGTGCCGACGCCGGAGGAACTGGCCCGGATCATCGCGGCGGCGAACGCGGGGGAAAGCGAGCACGGGTTGACGGGCAAGGACCGCGCGATGCTCTATCGCGTCGCGCTGGGCGTCGCGCTGCGGGTGAGCGAGTGCGCGAGCCTGACGCCGGAGAGTTTCTTTGTGACGCCGGCGGGGATGAGCGTGCGGGTGCTGGCGGGATACTCCAAGCATCGGCGGGAAGATGTGTTGCCGGTGTCGACGTCGCTGGAGGCGATCCTGACGCCCTGGCTCGCGACCAAGCCGGCCGGCGAGCGGCT
>JANOBD010000092.1:0-2814 GCA_031411495.1 Phycisphaerae bacterium
TGTTCAGGACGACGAGAGGAACCGCAGTCATCACCGAGAAACGGAACAACTGTGATCGTGGAATGATTGACCGCGTCAACGTGACTGACAATGTCGGCGCGAACTTTCAGCATGTGTTCAAGAAGCTCGGAACGTGTCCCGTTCACGGGATCGTGAGCCGCAAGCGCTTTACGCGCGGGAAAACGATGTACTGTCCGGTCTGCGAAGCGCAGCCGCTTGAAGCTCTCCCCGCCGGCAGCTTTTATTTCCTGCGGCACACAGCGACGACATTCGCGAGTAGTTCGGGCGCCTCGAGCGACACGCGCAACCTCTTTGAGGGTCATGCCACAGGCCAGGTACGAGACGCGTTCTATCTGGACCCGACCCAAATGCACGATTTGCTCCTCATCACTCGCGAACTGCTATCGCGCCTCAATGTCCAACAAATTGCAGTGCCGTGCGAGGGTGGCGCGACACTTCTGCCGACTGCATTGCCTGTCGCGACAACTGCCGAGCCGGTTTCAAAGTCCACTTCCGCGGCGTAAGCGTCGTCGAGCTCCGAGCGGCAAGCGTGTGACCGCCCTGCTGATAGCTCTCAATCGACTCAATCGCGATGCGGTTGACCGGTCGCTTTCGTCCAGGCACGGGCATTGCGCGTCGGTCGAGAATTCCGAACTTGATCAGCTCGTGCAGAAGCGTCTTCTTGATGCCCAGCATCTCGCATGCGTCTTTGTATGTGATCAGCTTACGACTCATCTCCAGCTCCGGCTTTTAGCTGAACGAATGTTCAAGACTCACTGCCGCCTCAAACTCCTGGTGCTGCTTCAAGAGGCGGATCGCGTTTGCCACTGGCGAGGGGAGCCCGGCGGGAACAAAGCGCCGCACGCGTCCGACCCATCTCGATTTGATGTGCCCAGCCTCGGTCAGACGGATCAGTAGCTCGAGCGCACTCGTCTTGGAGACTCCTAGTTCGGCAGCAAGCTCGGTCGGGCCGATCGGCTGCGTTGTCTCGTCGTAGATGCACCAGATCGCGTCGAGGACTTCCCGTTGACGCAGCGTGAGCGATTTGCGGGCTCGGTTCAGCACGCCAGCTACCCTAACGCCTTCCTTACTCATGTCAACACAATTGATTTGTTTTCTAATCTTCGCTGTTGATTGTGGTTCACGCCCTTGATTATGCCTGCGTTGTCCATGCATCATCTACGCGGAGTCTCACCTATCGTGGCAAACAGTTCTGAAAAGCGTGTGACCCTCAATCTGAACGTCTCTCCCGCCGCTCGCGCGGTGATGGAGGGGATCCGCGCTGACACGGGCGTCCCGATCACGACAGCAGTCGAGCGATTCCTGGATTGGATGTCGAACATGCCGCGGAAGTTTCGGCTGGCCATCCTTCAGGGCGACGAAGAAGGGCAACAGGAATTGTTGACGGCATGGTTCAAGGAAACGATGCACACGCGCGGCAAATCGGTGGAGGTTACCGAAGGCGATGACGTCTACGCACGTCTACGGCTCGCGCACCAAATCCTCGAAGAGGTCGAAATCGCATTCGCCCAGGAGAAGGTGAAGAACACAGGATCAACTGGAAAAGTGAAGAAGAAGTGATAGCAGGATTCTTGTCGGACAATCCCTGTCTCTTTCGGATTGATCGCTCCCACCTGTCGGTAGGTAAGTTCGTAGTTGCGGAGCATGTACGGTTTTTGTTAGGTTGTCACGCCTGTTCAACTGAAAGGAATGCGTGGCCCCTCTTTTTCGAATCGAAATGCCTGGCGATGTTCCCCTGCCGTGTTTGAATCTCGACCCAGATGGCACCCCTCGTCAGCCCGACAGCATTCGATACTTTGATCTGAAATCCGCTGCGGCGGTAAGCGGGATCAGTGAAGAGACGCTGATCCGCTCGTTCTACGGTTTCCTGCGCGATGAGGGTGCGCTCGCGGAAGTCGATGTTGCGCCCGATCGAGAGAGTCTTACCGATCCGTCGAGCGAACCTTTGGCGGACGGCGACTTGGGAGTGTATGTGCGGAGTGGAGAGAACCTCGCGAGCGATTCTGAATCGCTTGATGCGGAGGCAGAGAAGCGACGCATCCGCCAACGAATGGCGGGCATCACGGGCGATCTCTACACCGAGTTCGAGAAGCAGATGAACGAGCTTGGGTACGACATATTGCGTCGCGAGTGCTACCCGGTGCTGCAGCACAACGAAGATACCAAGCGTGATGAAGTGGTGTGCTGTGCCACGCTTGCAGCGGTCGAAGAGAAGATGCTTTCGAGCGGTCTATGTGACGGATGGGAACAGACGATGTACGCCGGTTCGGACGGAGAGTTCAAGACGCTATGGACCGAGGTGGATCCGCCTTTCTACGCGCAGGCGACTCTCTGGCGGAAAGGCGTGCGGCGCCCGTGCATTGAAGTTGTGAAGTGGGACCAGGTGGCCCAATACGCCGGCGAAGGGAAGAAAAGGCACCTCACCAAGTACTGGCGAGAACGGCCTCTGTCGGCATTGGAGAAGTGCGCAAAAATGAAAGCGATGCGCACGCTGTTCCGTGATTACGTCGGAACGGTATACGCACGCGAGGAACTGTCGGTGATGTCACGCCGACACAACTCGCAGATCGTTGAGCAATCGACCACCTTGAGCGGCCTACGCAATCGTGTGTTGCCAAATCTTGGTTCAAGCTCCGGCGGCGAACCTGACTCAGCCACAATCGCGGTCGACACCGTTCGGACTGAGGCCGATGCACGGTGCATCATGCGGTCGCGTGGGCTGGTTCAGGACTTCATGATCGACAAGGTGATCGCCAAAGCGCGCGAAGAACGGGGCGAGGTGGAGGACATGGA
>JANOBD010000093.1:0-10442 GCA_031411495.1 Phycisphaerae bacterium
GCTCACGCCGATCCAGCCCGACCTTCTGCCGATGACCAGAATCAGTGGTGTAACCACGAACGGTCGGCCCGCGATGCGAGCGGCGATCGCGGAACCAGCCAGAAAAAACGGATGAACGGGTGAAGGAGCGGATAGGTCGCACAAGATAACTTTTGCGACGTACGGCCCGATTTGGGGCTTAACAAGGCCTTTTTTGCGGTGCAGAACTAGTAAGAGCGCTGCGCTTCCGACCGACCAGACCCAGATGACGTCATTGCCGACAATTCGCAACGACGGATGGTCTATCTGTGCACAACAACAGCATTCGCGGGTGGTGTGGTTGCGGGTGCAGTCAGTGCTAAGCCGGCCGCAGAGATCAACATAATCGCCAGAACTACGACTAGCCATATCGCGCTCACGAACGCTCCTTTCAATTCACAGATAGCGTCGTTCACGAAATTGATCTTTCGTTTTACAATTTCGCTCATTCGAATTGTCTGGCGCTCCCAATCGTCTAGTGCATCACACGCATCGGCCGTGATCGATCGCATGAACTTTGCGCGGTCTGCAAACGTCCGGTCATGCCCTTCGTACTGATATGTTTGCTCAAATGGAAATATCACGCTTGGCTTTGCGTCAAGCGGCTTCTGCGGCGTAAGTGCGTCGAATGCAGCCTTCGCGGCTCCAAGCGATTTCAGCGCAAATCGGATGATGAATACGATCACCGCGGCGAAGGTAAACAGCAAAAGCCAGGCGTAATCTGCGGCGAACGCCTTATCCCAACGAACCCATTCTTTCATAATCGCGAACAGTCCGGATACCGCTCCGACAAGTAGCGGAATCGCAGCAATGACTGCAGAGGCCTTTGTGTCCAAGAACCGCACCACGCTCTGCGCGTTGTCATACCCTTTGGCGAAGTGCTCGACACGTTGCTTGTAATCGAGCCGCGTTACTTGATCGGCGTTTGGATTGGAGGAATCGCTTGCTGTTGTTTCTTGCTCGTTCATATTCGATCACACCTGCTCTTCCGTGTTTCCATGAGGGCCACTCTTCACGCCAAACGGTCTCGCCTGTCCGCGAGGCTCGATAGTGCCGGTTCAGAAGACACTTCACACCTTTGCTAAACCAATCGACGCCTTCACAGTAAATGGACTCTACACGTTTCCCTCGCCAACTCATGTGATCGCGCCAGAGATCATGCAATACCCAACACATTCCGCGCTCTCGCGAATTGTGCCAATCGGGTTCACATTTCATCCACGTCGCATCGCACCACACGCTTGGCGGAAACCGCTTCGCGTTCTTAAATAGCCATGGCACGTGAATCTCAACAGGCACATATCGCGAACCCATGTCGAACTGGCCAACGATGCGGTAGTACTTCGGTTTAACGATCGTGACGACCGCGCCGATCCGTAGGCTCTGTGCCAATCGCTTTGTGAAAACGAAGGACTTACTCATGGAAATACGGCTTCGGTTCGATCTGACGCGTCTGTCGTTCTGAAACCGTAATCGTCGCACTTTCCCCGACGGTCTCTTTCTTATCGCGGGCGTCTTTCAGATCCTCAATCTTCGCGGTCTTGTAGAGTGTAGACGTTTCGCCGCGCACCGTCGTCGCTGCCGTGAACTGCCTTCTGTACAAGGGATCGAGTCGTTCGTAGTCCGCGGTGTACAACGCCATTTCGCCCGCGTGCGGGTCGACATTCCCGAAAGCCTCGGCGCTTCGTCCGATACCTTCCCCGACTGCCACTAAGAATCGCCGATTTCGGATCTCGATGCCTGCGAGGTAGACATTACCAGCGCAGTTCCCGTGCAATTCACCTCCTGCGACACCGTGGGCCCACCCGCCAAAACCACACTCGCTCGCCGCTTCGTCCATCTCCTTCTCAAAGTCGATCGAGAGATCGACCAGCCGAAACGGAGCGGCCAAATCGTATTCGGCCTTGGTACCGAAGACGGCCACGGCAGTGAAGTTATCACCCGCCCAAGGCAACTGGACGATCGATTGAGCTTGTTGAGTCGCGAACCGCGCGCCTGCCAACATGATGCAGTTAAACTGCAGCGCGAGCTGTTGCAGTTCGATGTCGTTGTCAAAACATTCCTCGACGCGTTTGGTGAATCCGTCGAGATCAGTACGCATCGCCCAGCCCCAATAAGCGATTGGCTTTTCTGCGCTCGGGGACATGCTGGAGCCAGCTGGCCCGATCGGCTGCGCACGCGCCATCGCACGCTTCCAAGAGGGAGCACCTTCATTGAAAACGATCCTCGGTTCAAACGTTCTCGCCTCCGCAGCCAACGAGTCCTCCTGCGACTCATTTAACGTTCGAGCCAAATCATCGAGCTTCCGATGGGTCCATGTTTTGTCAGGTAACCGGAACGCCGCGTGGAACTTCTGCAGGTCTCGATATTCTTCCGACTTTTCGAGCTGGGCGTACAGATGCTTGGCAGGTGCGTTCGCCGCGTTGCCGAGAGAAACCCAGGATTGGTCGCCGTGAATGTCGGGCGACGCGACAATGAACGTTTTGCCCGAATCTGCAGTTATCACCCAACTGCGAACTCGCTTCGTGTTGTCGAAGAAAACACGACGATAAGCAGCGTGCACATCAGCGGCATAGGCGACAGCATGGCTCGCAGCCTCTCGAAAGGAGCCAGCAGGAATCGCAACATGCAGGAGCGAGCCCTGCAGCTCGATTAGCGCACCGCCGTAATTCTCGGCAATTCGATCTGCGAGCCAACCTGCTCGTGTCACAGAGCGGAGAAAATCCTTGGCATCCTCGCCAGTTGTGGCACGCTCAAATCGGTCGTGAAAATCGAGCTTGATGTAGACGTGATCGAGGATCTGGGAAAGATTGGGATATACACCCTTCTGCCTAGATTCCAAAAATGATCGAAAAGTCCTTAATGTCGTAGGTGGTATCTGAAGAGTCATCTTCTTATATTTCCTTGAATTAGAGAAGCGACGAGTGGATTGCGTCGCTCCGTTGTGCGACGAAATGCCCTATTGCAATCGGCGTGCCGCCAGAATTGAAAGCGCTAACATACTCCGTACACGGTGGTTACGTGCGCCATTGGTCGTTGGCGAAGTTCGAGAACTGCGGATTTGGCAGACGGATTGGCGATACAACACTTCGTTGACCGCCAATTCTGGAATCGGCGGGTCGCGGAATCGATCGAAAACCGGTGGCCGAAAGGAACTAGTGCTTCATTGAGCCATTCCCTGAGTACGGGTGGCGTGAGATTTCTGCGCCGATCGGTCTGATGATTTCGACTATCCATTACGGTGCCTTCGGCCCGCTGCCGATGGTCGGCGGCCGGCCCGGAGAAACTCACCATGTCGAAAACGACTCAAACACAATCCGTTCCGTATACCGGCCGCATCGGACTCGCCACCTGCACTCGCTGCAAGTGTGAGCGTCGATTCCGCGAGGTGCGGCAGTCCGAAAGCCTCAAACCCTGGGACTTCTTCCCCATTCCGTGGATGTTTGTCGGCAAACTCTTCGACCGGGCCAGCACCGTCTGGATCAGCAAGAAATGCAACCACGTTTTCATCGAATCGGAGTTCAATGACCTGAACATCGACGACGCATAGTCGCCATCGATGTTCCCGTCGTGAGAAATCCGCACACGTCCGGCGCGCCATGCGTCGGACGTTTTACATTGGCGGCAATGAAGTACGGCAACGACCTCACACTCGGCCACACGCAGGATGGGAATCCCCTGACGATCTCCCGCGAAGAACGATCGATGCACCTCTACATCGCCGGCGCGACCGGCTGCGGCAAGAGCAAGTTGCTCGAACACGCGATCCGGTCTGATGTGCTGCGCAGAAGCGTCTCCGGCTGTGGCCTGATGTTCTTCGACATCCACGGTTCCCTCTTTGATTCGACGATCGACTGGATGGCACAGCACGGCCTGCGGCACGTGCCGGTGATCCCCTTTGACCTGCGGCGGGATGACTGGGTGCTCAGCTACAACCTGATCCGGCCTCGTCCGCCCGAAGAAGCTCAAACGGCGCCGATCGTGGCGAACTTCGTTCGCGCCATCGCGCACGCCTGGGGTGCGACCGACCTGAACGCGACGCCGCGCTTGGCGAAGTGGCTTTGGACGCTGCTCGTGAGTCTTTACGAAAACAAACTCACGCTTGGCGAGGCGATGCATTTGGTGCGCAGTCCCGACTTCCGGCATCGGATCGCACAGCAGGTGAAGGACCCGATCGCCCAAACGGTCTGGGAGATCAGCAGCCATCTGGATGAAGGAGAATTTCAAGAACAAGTCGAAAGTACGGTGAGCAGAATCCTCAAGTTTCTCGGCACGCAGGTCATGCGGGCGACGCTCTGTCAGACCGGACTGTCGCTCGATCTGGCGGCGGTATTGAAACAAGGCGCGATCGTGCCGGTCTGTCTCGCAGCCGAACGGGGGCGCGTGGATGAAGAAGATTGCCGTACGCTGGGTTGCGTGCTGCTGGCCGACCTCTGGACGGCGGCACGGGCGCGCGGATCAAAATCGATTCACCGACCGTTCTATGTCTATGTCGATGAGTTTCAGCAATTCGTGACGCCCACGATGGCGGAAACATTGGATCAAAGCCGCAAGTTCGGCATCCACTTCATGCTCGCCCATCAGACGCCCAGCCAGATACTGGGTCGCGGTGAGACCGGCCAGCGCGTCTTCGACGCGATCATGGCCAATGCGCGTACCAAAATCGTCTTCCAACTCGATCATCCGAAGGATCTACCCCTCCTGACGGAGTGGCTCTTTCGCAACGAGATCGATGTGGATGCGATCAAGTATCAAGGTCATTCGACCCACGTCATCGGTCACGAGTTGACCTACATGCGCAGCTATTCGGTGTCGCGGAGCCAAGGACAAAGTGCCGGGTCCAGTTCTACACGCACTCGCAGCGAAAGTGACAGCGTCGGACGCAATTGGACGGAAGGAGCGAGCCTCAGCGATACGAACGGCACGAACACGTCGAGTGGGATATCAACTACATCGGGTCGGTCCAGCAACCACGGGACCAACGAATCCGAGAGTTTTGGCGGTCAAGTAACGCTTGGCAACGGCACGACGGAATCGACCTCCGTCAGCCGCGACCTCGCCCAGCCCAGGCGAAAACTCAAGGATGAACTGGCGGAGGAAGAATCGGACTATCCCGATCTATTGAACCTGCTCGATGAGGATGGCGAAGAGGATGAAGACAAAATCGACCGTCTTGATCACGCGACCCACCGAGTCGCGCTCTCTCACACCGAGGGTCAGAATACCAGCGACTCGGTCGGCCTTTCCGCCCAGTTGATGCGTGGGCTCAGCGAAGGCGTTTCCGAATCCACATCCGTCGCCCGATCGGATGGGACGGGCACGAGTGAATCCCGGAGCATCAGCGTGACCCATTCCGAAGGCGGCAGCGATGCTCGTACCACGGGTGGATCAATGGCTCGCGGCCAGAGCCTGCAAAAGAACCGCTCAATCACCCACGGCGTGTCGATGTCGCCGATGTTGATGCCGATCTACGGCACCGAATCGGGCACGCCGGTCTACCGATCGGTCGCGGAACAGCTGTTTTCAGCCACCCAGCGTATTGCCGCTCAGGCCCGTCAACATTTCACATTGCGAATTGTCGGCCAGATTTCTGTCCAATCCGGAAAGACGCCCACCGTTCGTGCGCCGCTGCTACTTCCCTCTCGCAGAGAAGGCTGGTTGCTCCGAGCGTACGAGAAACTCCCGTTCGCGTTGCGCATGAGCGAGGCGCTGTCGCGCATCGAACTCCGCGAGCGTGGATTCGTCACGCCCGTCGAGGAGCCGACATCAAGCAAGCGTCGGCGGTGAGGTGAATTGGTGACGCCAGTCGTGGTAAAATGAAGTCAATGAACCCGACAACCTCAGCGGTCGAACTGACCGAACGCGACATGGCACTGTTGCGTGGGTTGTTCGAGGCGCGGGTGATGACGCTGCAGCATGCGGCCGTGTTCCATTTCAATGGGAGCGTCGAAGCGGCCACCAAGCGCGTCCAGAAACTAAAAGCCGCTGACATTGTGGCCGAGCGGCCCCGACGCGTGTACGAACCGAGTGTGCTGTTTCTGACCAAGAAGGCGTTTCAACTTCTGAGCGAACGTGGAGTTCTGGCGGGTTATCCGAAGATCGGCTGGTCCAACATCGAGAAACGTGCCCGAGTCAGTCCGTTCACGTTGCGGCACGAGTTGGATGTGCTCGACGTGCGGGCGGCATTCTGGAAAGCGCTCAGTTCGAGCGACGTGTTTGAGATCACCGAGTTTTCGACCTGGCCGCTGCTCTCGCAGTTTCGTTCCGCCCCAAGGCCGGGAGCGCGGGACACGCTGTGTCGTCCGGATGGATTCATCCGTATCGGCGAGCGAGAAGCCGATGGAAGCCGATCCGAACATTCACTCTTTCTCGAAGTGGACCGATCCACTGAGCCGCAGGCAACCCTCGCCGCCAAGGCGGCTTGTTACGGAAGCTTTTATCGCAATGGCGGCTTTGCAGTGCGAAACGGCGCGCCACGTTCGGCGGTGCGAGAGTTTCCGTTTCGGGTCCTCTTCACCTGTCGCAACGCCGAGCGTCGCAACAATGCGATCGAGCGGATGCTGTGCAACCGTCCGCCGACGTTGACTCAGGTTTGGCTGACGACGATGGACGAACTGATCGCCGATCCAATGGGCGCGATCTGGGTACAGCCCATTGACTATCGTACCGCACTGGAAGGGACGGAGTTTGATCTGGCCGATCGAGGTGATGAAGAACTTCGTCCCGTCTACCGCCGTCGACCCGAGCGCGAGGCAATAGTCGAGGCACGACTCAACAAAAGAGCCTTGCTTCGCGAGTAGAAAACTTCATGACGCAAGATAAGTTCCCGTCCACTCGTCGCTCACGAGTAGCGATCATGGTGGGCAGCCGCGATTGACTCGATTCGACTTTTCCATTCCTCTTTTTCTTCGTCGCTCATCTCGGCCGCCTCGATGGTCGCGCGTGCCTTTCGCTGTTCTTCGTATATCGCGGTCGTCTCGGCGACCTGAGCGCGAAACGATGCGCGAATCTGTTCGGCTTTGTCCGTCGATTCCGCGGAATGTGATCCGCGTCGCCATTCCCGGGCGTTGGGCATCCGAAGTCGAAACTCCAGACCCTTCTCGATGACTCGATCGCCATCAAATACGTCAAATCGAAAGTGATATGGGAATCCACATCGCCATTGGGGCGTCTGCTCGCCCCACTGGTTACTGGGTGACCAGTCGTCCTTCTGCAATGCCCCGTTGCACTCAAATCGTACCCTTGGCTCGCGAATTCTCCGGTCGGTGACTTCCCATTCCATGGCGATACATCCCGTCTCGGGCATGAGCAGACATTTGATGGTGATTCGTTCGCCATTGACGATCTGCATGCAGATCACATTGCGCAGCGTCCGGTCGATCGCGGACGCGTTCTGCAAATCGCTCATCGCAGAGGGTCGATGGGCGATCGCCCGACGCTCTGCCGCGTCCGCCAGCTCCTGCCGACGCTGACGAAGATGTTCCATGTGGACGGCGGCCCGTTCCTCAATCTTCCTGCACTCCCGCTCTCGCCTGGCGAGGGAATCCCGAAGGTCGTCGTTGATTTGTTGCAGACAGCTATCCCAACCCTTGTCGCAGGCGAAGAGAAAGAGGTCCAAGGCCCCGATGGCGGCCGCCGACGCATACACGAGGGTGATGAGATCGCTCATTGTTCCTCTGCTTCTTGTGAGCTGGCTATTTGCTCACGCTGGATGCACTCGATGTCAAGCTGTTGGAGTTGAGCCGCACATTCTGCCCGCCGAGCGCGACACACTGACTTTTTCCTGAAAATGCCGCCGGCCAAACGGATGAACTCGCTGACTCCTGCGATAAAAGCCAGTACACCGACAATTACCGCAGTCACTTCGTTCACGCTTGCGCCGATGAGAAGGGTACTCATGTGCGAACTGGATAGCACAAGTGGGTGTCGAGACGATTCATCTGCGCATATTTCTCACGCGCTTGAGGTCGAATCCGCCTGCCGTGCCCGTGATTATCGCGACTGACGTTCCGAGTCGGACAATTCCCGCAGGGAACCGGCAGCGTCGAGCCGCCGCCCGGTCAGCTTCTCGGCTTCGCGTTGAATGTCGTCAATCGATCGCGATTCGCGTGGGAGCTTGATTCGAAAGATCGTCGATTTGTCCGAAGCCTTGCCGGTAAGGAAGTAAAGTTCGCTGGTTCCCTCATCAGCGGCCATGAGTCCGTCACCCACATCAGGCCCATCGAGCACCCGTCGGCCATTGGTGAGGTCACAGGCCCGAAGCCGGTCCGATCCGACGATGAACACCGGAACATCTCGCAGCGTCAAGGTGAGACCGTGACTCGCGCCCATCGCAACTTGGGCAACCGAGGTTGCGGATTCCAGTGGTCGCCGAATGTAGAGATAACCCGCCTGATCGATCGAAACGAATGCATTCACACACTCGATGTACTGAACCGACAACGGCCAACCTCGAAAGGAAAACACCTCGCCCACCCGATGCCCGTCCCGCATGTCGAGATAGAACCCTTCGCCGTTCATCGTGCAGATCGCGGCCATCTTCCCGTCGGCATTGACAGCCGGGCCGCATGGCAACCACGCGGATGTTTCAACATGCCAGCGAACAGCCAGAGAGGGCCATTCGAGACATTCGAGGCTGAACGGTGCGGTTTTGTTCCAGCGGAAAATCACGCCGGCCTCCGGTCCGAACGTAATGCCTTTGTAGTCGCCGGAAAACAGAGGCGCATCGGCAATCTCGGCAACGCCACTGTCCAGATTGAGGTGCGTCAACGCATCCAGATCACTTCCCCACAACACATCCGCACCGGACACTCGCGCATACCACGTCCCGCGATCTCGTGTTACTGGTTTGCGGCCGAAGCGCTTCAACGCAATCCCGTTTCCCGGATCAATGAGCACCATTCCGGTCTCGGTGTCCGCCAAGAGCTGTCCGGCGGGCGTGAACAGGCGGAAGACGCCAATCGGCTCACCTGTGATTGCTGCTTGACCACTGTTCAGGTCAAGGATTCGTGTAGGCACTGGAGTGTAACGATCGACCGAGGTAACCATCTCGCGAAATGCAACATACCGGCCATCATCACTGATTGTGATATCGCTGACACCCGCCGGGCTCACATCACAAACCGGAGTCGCCATTGTCGCGGGCAAGCGCCAATTCGAGATCGAACCGGAATCCGAAGTCAATTGAATCGTCGACCCGGACGGCGAGAACTGACAACCGATGACGCTGCCGCCCGCATCGATCCAGGGCGAGAGCGGCTTTCCGGAATCTGCGTCCCACACTCTCGCCATACCGTCGATCGATGCCGTCATCATTTTGTGGCCATCGGGACTCAGTGCCACGGCGCAAATCGTCGACTCGTTTTTCACGGCAACACCGGCAGGCACTTTGCTGCGCCAATTCCATTGCCTACATTCACCGTCAAACTCGCCGATGACGAGCCGGGAGCCGTTCGCTGAAAAGCGAACGCACATTGCGGGACTGCGGTTGAGAATCGTGAATTGCGATTCAACCGCGCCGGTGGCAGCGTCGTAAACGATCACTTCGGCGGCGCGATCCGCCAGCCCGGCAGTCGTCCACGTCACGATGGCCAAGTGTTTTTCATCGGGGCTGAAGGCGGTATCTTTTACGGCGGTTTGCAGGGTGTTCAACCAGATCGAGTTGCCGGTCATTCCGTCGAGCATTTCGATTCGGCCGAATAGGGCTCCCCGTTCAGACGGTATCGCGATACGCGTTCCATCTGTGGAGATGGCAGCACGAGCCGCAACCATGTCGCGGTAGATCGGACCGAACGTGCGCTTACCGTCGTTCGTTTTGTAGGCGTTGATCTCCGTTTGGTTCTTCGCCGCCCTGAGATGCACGTACAGGGCGCCACTGTGCGGATTCAACTCGGCTACGCTCGCGGTTTGAATGGATTCCAGCGTTGGCGTCTGTTGGGCGACCCCGGCATAGCGCAGGCGATGAATCGCCATCCGCTCGGGGTCATTGGCATCAAGTCGCATCGCAGCGGAAAACCATAGCAGCGATTCTGCGTTGTGTCCGGCATCAAATCGATTCCAACCCTGATCGACATAACTGTCGGCCAGCTTTCGCCGCGCATCGAGCTCACTCGATCGCGTCTGCTGTTCCGCCTGAATCGCCCTGGCTTCGGCATGTTGTGCGCGACGCATCAGCGTGATAGCACCGATGCTGACGAGCAGTAGAGCGCCAGCAACCGCCAACAGTTTTACCGCTGCGGGATTGCGACGTGCCCAGCTTTTGAACCGCTCGCCCAGCGGAATCCGTGCGAGAACCGGCTTATTTGCCAGATATCGACGCAAATCGGTCGCCAGTTCCGAAGCATCCGCGTATCGGATCGCGGATTGCTTGGCGAGACATTTGGAGACAATCATTTCGATTTTCGAATCGAACACTTTTCCAAAAC
>JANOBD010000094.1:0-2462 GCA_031411495.1 Phycisphaerae bacterium
ATGCCCGGGGCGCCATGTAGACCGGCTCGGGCGGAACGGTCGCGCCCTCGGGCAATGGCGCTGTGATCGGAATGAAGTCCTCGAACCGTTTGTCGCGACGCAAAAGCGAGGCGGCTGTTTCGACAAGCGTCCCATCATCCCCGCAGACCGGGTTGACGATCATCCCCGCGCCGCTGTTCTCACCGTTCTTGGCCTTGAAGTTCCAATCCTTTTTGACGATGTATTCGCGCCAGACGCGGCTGCGCGAGCGGAGTTCCTTCACCTTGTCGTAGTCAGCCGGGAGGGTGAGGCCGGTGGGCGTGGTGTATTGCGTTTCTTCCTCGCTGGTCCACCCTTTGTCGAGCGAGCCGTCCGCCCCACTCACGCTGAAGCAGGAAAGGATTCGCTCGCCCTGGACGGTGATCTTGCCGTAGTTGTGGACCGTCGTCTTCGTGAACGTGTACATCAGGTCCTGCCGGTGCGTGACCTGCAACGTCGCCTGCAGCGGAGTCGCCGGCAACGTGGCATCGCCGACGGTGATGGCGGTATTGTTGATCGTGAAGAGCGCGATCAGCGGGCCCTTGGTGTGGTCGCGTGTGTTGTCGGGATAGACCATCGTCCAGCCCAGGCCGCGGGACGGGCTGCACAACTCGTTGAGGCATTCAAAGAGCGTCTTGCCCTCGGGGTTGAACCCGTACACCTCCGCCATGGCCGGGTCGGTGCCGTTGCCGAAGAGCGCGTCGATGAGCGTCGCCTCCGCTGGCTCCTTCTCGGCATACCGCTCCAGCGTGTTGAGCCGGAACCCCACCGAGCCGGGCGTGCCGACGCCGTTGAGGATCGGTCCGAAGAAGGCGATCAGGTAGCCCAGCACCTCGCCGAGATTCCACACCTTGTCCTTGTCGGTCCCCTCGGCATCGTCAGTCAGCAGGCCGAAGGCACTGGGATGATCTTCCCGGACATCCGCCCAGGGGTTGAAGACCGATTCCTTGCCGTCGGTGATCGTCCGGTTGAAGAGGAACTCCGCACCCTGGTAATGGCGATTCTTCTCACCCGTCGTCGTGCCCCAGCCCGGCGCGTTGAAGATCAGCGGGGTCGCGATGTGGCAGGCGATGACGTCCGAACCCGCCTTGGGGTTTTTGGACATGATCCAGCTCCCGCGCACGACGCGCGAGTCGAGCAGCCGCTCCAGGCCGAAGGCGGTGTAGACCTGGTTGATGGCGGACGACTCGTCCTCGTTGACGCCGATGATATCCCGATCGTCCTGATCCACCACGCCGATCCAGCGGTGCAGCAAAGCGCCGTCGCTTCCATCGACCGCCCGGACGAACACCTCGAGCATGATGAACGAGACGGTCAGATCGACCGGCGCGATGTCGGCGACGACTTCCGCCCCTTCGCGCCAGATCCTGCCGGTCTGGTAGAGGAACCGCGCCACCGATTGCTGATTCGCGCCGACCTGCTGGGTGAGCGGAACCAGGTGCTCCTGCAGCGTCCAGTCATCCGTCCACGCCACTTTGGTGTAGACGTAGTAGTTCGGGATCGAAACCGCGGTCTCGCCCTGGTTGTAGTCGATCGACATGCTCAGGGAACCTCGCCGACGTGAACGACGATCATGTCGAGGATGCCGATGCCGGGAACGACGGAGCTGCCAATGGGTCCGCCCCAGAGTCCCGACGTTGTCGTCGTCAATCCGCCGGCGACTTTGACGACGGAGACCGAAGCCACCTCGCGGATCTCCAGCACCATCAGGCGATCGAAGATCTGGCTGTTGATGTCGATCTCGATCAACTGACCGACGATGGCGCCGCGCATCACGTCGATCGCCGTTCGCGCCGCGTACTCGTTTTTGAAGTTGCGCAGGCCGCGCACGCGATACGGCACGCCCTTGTTGGCCAGCACGCGAAACGCCAGGCCGTCCACGTTCGGACGGGAGAGCGGCTCGACGACGGGGCGCGAAGTGTTGGGATTCTCCATGTTCAAGGAGATGAAATCCGCTGCGGCGGAGTCGGAGCTGCGTGTGATGGTGTAGGACATGGGTGGTTACGGACTGGCTGGCGTTCCCGCGGTTCGGCCCTGCGTGTCGGTGGGTGGTGGATCCTGAATCGCTTTGGCCAGTGCGGCGGCCAGGGCGTTGATGCTCTTGTCGCCGATCTCGGTCTCGCCGTTGTTGGCCTTGCCCAGGCCCAGCTTCGCGGCCGCATCGACGAGCTCTTTTCGATCGATCACGCCGTCTTTGCTCGCCGCCTTGGCGATGGTGTCGATTTCGTCAAACTGACTTTTGAGATCGGCATAGGCTGACGATTCCGGCTTGGCCACGCTCAGCGCTTTTTGCCGCTTGGTGAACTCTGCTCCGAAGGCGCCTTTCAGCATCGACATTTCGATGGCGTCGACGTCCTCAGCAAAGCCACCGGTGAGCTTGGTGACGTTCGCCCACGCGCCCTCTTTCTGCAGTGGATAATCCTTGGCCTTGTCGTAGGTGAGGA
>JANOBD010000095.1:0-1864 GCA_031411495.1 Phycisphaerae bacterium
GATGCCAGTCACATCCGTTGCACCGCCGAGCTGGGCAGCTTGAACAGCGAACCCGCCGGTATAGCAGCAAACGTCGAGCACCGAACGACCGCTGCAGTACTCCGCAAGTTTTTGTCGATTGTCGCGTTGATCGCAGAAGAAACCAGTTTTGTGGCCTGTACCGAAATGAACTTTGAACTTCGTACCGTGTTCGGTGATCGTTACTTGCGGTGGTAAACCAGGGCTGTTGCGGGCTGCTGTTGTGAAACCCTCTTGGCTTTGCAAATAAGGGCTGGGCTGAATCAACCAATGTTTCGTCCCAAGCTTGACTTGCAATCGTTCGAGGATCGCTTCAGCACGCTGCGCCATGGCGATAGCAAAAATCTCGGCACTCAAGCAATCGCCGTAACGGTCCACCACAAGTCCCGGCAATCCATCGGCCTCGGCATGGATCAATCGATAGCTGTCGGTTACTTCATCTAATCCAAGTGTTTCGACTCGCAATTGAATCGCGCGATCAAGCAACTGATCAATGAAGGCATCGTCGGGCAACTGATCGGAAAAACGCAGGACGCGAACCGCTATCTCCGACTTGGGATTGTACAGCCCGTAGGCGAAGAGTTTAGGCTCTTGGTCGTCAAGCTCTTGGTGGTACAAACTGACCCAGTCACCGACCTCCGGCTTTCCGACGACCTGCTTGATACGTTTTCGATAAACGGTGGGATGCGAGGTCGGTTTGCTCAAGTAGACCGACGCCAGGCGACTGTTGCTGGGCGGGCAGATGGGCTGGGCAAGGTGCGATTTCGCTTGCAGGGACTTGTCGAAGTGCTGCGGATCGTTGTCAGGGTTAGGTCGCCGAGGGCGATTTGAGTGACGACGGGGACGATTCGATGGCATGGCAGTTCGCAAAGTAAACGGAATTAGAAGTAGCAATTGTAATCGCAAAATCCGAATTCGGCCTCTGCAAATTGCTTTAGGATTTCCGTTCGAGCACGATTTCCGGTGCGAAAGCGGAAGATTGCCTTCTTAAAACTGGACGTCCGCGCTAAAATAGGGAGTCACTCAATCATTGAAGTTCGAGACAACTGCCCACAGGACAATAACTGATGCATGCCAGCGAAACCGACCACGCTCGACTTGCCGATGGCTTTGCGCGCAATGAAGAGCGGGCTCATTGGCATGACGGAGCGTTGTGGTTCGTGCGGCAGAAACGAGACCGCATGGCCAAGTCGCTGCCCGAGTGGGAAAGACTTCGGGAATTGGCTGCGCAAATAAAAATTCATACGCTCGCGAATCTTCCGGATTACTTGGAGGAATTTGAACGCAACGCAACAGCTTTAGGAGCGGTGGTTCACTGGGCCGCTGATGCAAAAGAACACAACGAAATCGTTTACGAGATTCTGAAATCGAATCAGGTGAAACGGGTTGTTAAGAGTAAGTCCATGCTGACGGAGGAATGCCACCTGAATCCGTATTTGCAGTCGCGCGGTTTGGAAGTGGTCGATACGGATCTCGGGGAGTGGTTGGTGCAGTTGCGTGGTGAGACGCCCAGTCACATCGTGCTTCCCGCGATCCACATCAAGAAGGAAGAAGTTGGCGAGACGATGCACCAACACATTGGAACGAAGAAAGGAGCTTCCGATCCAACCTACTTGGCTCACGAAGCGCGGCATCACTTGCGCAAGCGATTCCTCGGAGCTCAAGCGGGCATTACAGGGGTGAATTTTGCGATCGCAGAGACTGGTGGCTTTGTTGTGTGCACGAACGAAGGCAATGCGGATTTAGGAGTGTCGCTACCGCCGATTCACATCGCGTGCATGGGCATCGAGAAATTCGTTCCTCGCTTAGTCGATTTGGCGGTGTTCACGCGACTGCTAGCGCGCAG
>JANOBD010000096.1:0-1644 GCA_031411495.1 Phycisphaerae bacterium
GCGCTAGCGGGTTGGATGGCGTCGATCGCAATTTGACGAGAGGCGAAATTCTGGAGCAGATGCTACGACTCCAGCGGCTGCTGCCGGACGAGGAACGCTTGAGCCACATTGTTATGATGGGAATGGGAGAACCGCTCGCCAATCTCGACCGTGTGTTGGCGGCTCTCGAAGTCGCTAAAGATCCGAAGGGGCTCGGCATAAGCCCGCGTAAGATCACGATCAGCACAGTCGGTTTGCCAGCCGCGATTGAGCGACTTGCAAAGCATGCGACCCCATTTCATCTTGCGATCAGTTTGCATGCGCCCAACGATAAACTGCGCAATCAACTTGTGCCTGTCAACGTGCGGATAGGAATCAAAGACATCTTGCGAGCTGCTGAGAATTACTTCGATGCAACAGGTCGACGACTGACGTTTGAATATGTATTGCTGAGCAAGATCAATGACACACCAGCTTGCGCTCGCGAATTAGTTGAATTGCTCGGCGGACGCACGAGCATGCTCAATGTGATCCCTTACAATCCCGTCGAAGGCTTGCCATATGAAACGCCATCGGCAGATGCGATTCACCGCTTCCGCAAGATCTTGGTAGAAGGCGGCATTAACGTCCTGTTCCGCCAAAGAAAAGGAGATCGTATTCAAGCGGCCTGTGGGCAGCTGCGTCGCTTGCGTTCGGAAACCGATGATTCGTCGCCGGTAGTCCATTCAATTGGCAGCTAACAAAAATCGGCAGTGAATAAAATCGACATCGGCGGCGAAATGAATCGTGAATCTATTCTGAAAAAGCTTCGCGCGAAAGTTGCTCGGGGCGAGGCGATCATCGGTGGTGGCGCTGGCACGGGCATTAGCGCGAAGTGCGAAGAAGCGGGCGGGATCGACCTGATCGTGATCTACAATTCGGGTCGTTACCGTATGGCTGGTCGTGGATCGCTTGCCGGGTTGATGCCTTATGGAAATGCTAACCAAATTGTTCGCGAGATGGGATTCGAAGTATTAACGGTGGTGAAGCACACGCCAGTTTTAGCTGGCGTCTGCGCGACCGATCCGTTCATGCTGCGCGATTCATTTTTGCGTGAACTGAAGGACATGGGCTTTGCGGGTATCCAGAATTTTCCGACGGTCGGCTTGATCGATGGTGTTTTCCGAGCGAATTTGGAAGAGACCGGCATGGGCTTCGGTCTTGAAATCGAGTGTGTATCGGCTGCAAACCAACTGGATATGTTGACGACTCCCTATGCGTTTGACGCTGATCAAGCAAAGCTGTTAACTGAGGCCGGAGCTGACATTATCGTCGTACACATGGGATTAACCACCAGCGGCTCGATTGGGGCTCAGACTGCCAAGACGCTTGAAGATTGCGTTCCGGAGATTCAAAAAATCACGGACGCTGCTAAAAATATTCGTGAAAATGTATTAGTCCTTTGTCACGGGGGACCCATTGCCGAACCGGCAGATGCGGCGTTTATCTTGCAAAAAGTGCCTGCTTTGGCGGGTTTCTACGGCGCGAGCAGCATGGAGCGTTTACCAACCGAACGCGCGCTCACGGAGCAGATTCGTAGATTTATGAGTCTTCGACTGCATTGACGAAAGAAATTGGGTGTATCCTAATTCAACACGAAAACTGCCAGCACGTTGAAGTTTGAAG
>JANOBD010000097.1:0-2849 GCA_031411495.1 Phycisphaerae bacterium
TTGAGGACGTTGATCCAGCCTTGCAGATAGGCGGCTTGGTTCTCGATGACACTCGGCACGATGTCGGCTTCGCCGCACAGAAACGCGGCGGTCATCTCGGCAATCAATTCCTCTTTCGAGTAATCCGGCGTCCCGAATGGCTTGGGATCGGTATCCAGTCCGCGATCCAATCGCGATGAATGCCCGGTGCTGTGAGCCAGTTCGTGAAACAACGTCGAGTAAAACTCATTGGTCGATGCGAACCGTGTCGGCTCGGGGATATGCACTTCATCAACCGATGGACGATAGAACGCCTTCGACCCGCCGCGATGAATCGCCGGTGCGTTGGCGTATCCCTGCACGATCAATTCCGCCGCTTCGACCGGGTGCAGTTCGCTCGGCGTGTAGACGGGTGCATCGGGAATGGCGATCCCCTCGCACTGCACGGCGTTGAACACGTTGTAATAGCGGAGGACAAACGATTCCTTCTTCTCGCCGGTCTTGGTGTCCGTCACTTCCAGCGGCTTCCAGAACACGACCAGCGACGATTTTTCACCCTTGCGAACATTGCCGCCGCGTTCCTGGGCCTGACGGAACGTCACCCAGTTCGATGAATCGTACCCTTTCGCCCACGCGGTAACGGCGAGCAGAAAGACATTGACGCCGCGATAGCGTTTGCCGCTGGCAAGGTTGACCGGATGCCCTGCGGATGCTTTACCCAGAATCGGGCAACGCCAAGGCGTCACGCCCGTATCGAGCATGGCGAGAATCTGGTCCGTCACGGTCTGATAGAGATCGAACGACGACGAACGAGATGAAGTAGAATGAGACATAACACACACTCCTGACACAAAGGGTTTGAAGGCTTCGGGTCTGGGTGGCATGCACCACCTCCCGGCCTTTCCCTTCATGGCGGAGGCCTGAAAGCGATCCCGGCGCAGCAGTCAATCTGGATCGCCCAGGGGGAGGGGTCCCCTCTGGGGAGGGAGATTGACGGCGAGCACGGGTCGCTACACTCCCGCCTTTTCTCAAGAGAAAGACCGGGGGCGCTGCGGCGTGTGCTTCGATTGGGAATGCGTTCGTGGGGAGCGCGAGGGCACCGCCTTCGCAGGTGGGATTTACCAAGCGTTAACGAATCTCGTCGTATGGTGGGCCTGGGAAGTGCACATGTATGAAAAACAAGCGATGGATCTTGCTGCTGATGAGCCTGCTACTGAGCGGTGCCGTCACGGTCGTCGTCATCTGGCACCAACTCGAACAGGCTTCACGCTGATCGAATTGTCGATCGTGCTGGTGATCATCGGGTTGCTAGTGGGCGGCATGCTCGCCGGAAGCGAAATGGTCGCAACGGCAACACTTCGTGCCGACATGAGCCAAATCGGGAAGTTCGACACGGCCCTGTTGACGTTCCGCACCAAGTTCAATTGCATGCCAGGTGACTGCGCCCGCGATCTCTGGCCGGCTGCGGTACGGGGAAACGGCAATGGTGTGATCGAAGGTTTTGAGATGGGGTCCGGAACTTCAACGGTTCAAACTGGAGGCGAGTACATTTCTTATGAGTACAGCGGCGCAGTGGATCACCTTGCACGCGCCGGATTGATCGACGTGTCGCCTTTCGATGCCGCCAATTTTACTCTTCCCTTCGCCACCACCGTGCCAAAGCTTAAAGGAGGAGGCTGGTTTGTGCTGCGTCGGGAATGCCGTCCTCCCGCGGCAGACTGGTCGGACTGTCAAGCGACGGGTGGCCACACCTATAGGTTGGGCGTTAGCGACGGAAGCGATGACATTGGTCCCGGTTCCGTAGGCACGAATGGTCCTATCTACACACCACTTCAATCGTTTTTCATTGATTCAAAGCTCGATGACGGGTTGCCGCTGAGCGGGAAGGTTTCGCTCGGTTACAACGCAAGCAGCGGGGATGCCGCGGCATTTCTCCCGATCACAGCCGCGCTGGTGGGCATGACCCCGGGGACGGGAAAAGAATGCGTGCAGAGTTTTCCATCGACCAATCGGTACGCCATGACGCTCACCACCAAAGCGTGCGGCCTGTTCATTCGCTCCGCATATTGACGGAAATGAAATCCACACGGCCGGTGAAGCCAATAGCACTATGGAGGAACAACGGTTGCCACGTAGGACGCAGTAGGTCGTAACTCGCTGATAAGGAACACACATGCAGATTGTGCGTTGGATAGATGAATCCCGGCCATCGGAATATGCCATCGTCCTGTTCGGAGCCTTGCGGCTGATGCAGTGCTTCCATCGGTCCGATCCCTTGTGGGTCGGTTTCGCGAACGTCGAATGGGACGGCTACATCATCCTCGTTATCGACGTCCTGTTGTGTGGTGGCATCATCTGGCGCGCTGTGGAACATATTGCCGAGCATTGCGAGCGTGATGCGGCGCTTGGGCGACGAAAGACGTGTATCTCAGACGGTGACCCCGAAGCATTAACCGAATCTCAACCGGCCCCGTGATATGCTTTCCGATGCTCCGAATCGTCCAGCAAACCTCGGCCATCAATGCCCAGTCGTACTACACGACGGCCGACTACTACGCCGAAGGCAAAGAAGTCATCGGCCAATGGCGCGGCAAAGGGGCCGAACGCCTGGGACTCACCGGCGAGATCCAGAAGAAGGATTGGGACGCGCTGTGCGTCAACACCGATCCGAGCACCGGCCAGTCCCACACAAAATACCCGCGCCGCGAACGACGGGTGGGGTATGACCTCAACTGGCACGTCCCGAAATCGCTATCGCTGCTCTACGCTCAAACCGGCGACGAACGCTTGATCGATGCCGTCCGCGATGCCGTGCGCGCAACGATGGCTGACATCGAAAGCGAAGTGCAGACACGCGTGCGAAAGTCAGG
>JANOBD010000098.1:0-42525 GCA_031411495.1 Phycisphaerae bacterium
ACGTTAGCGCGGGAGGTAGCCGCATGGGAGCATTCCCGCAACGCGGCGACAGTCGGCGTCCGCTGGCAATTCACGACCGCTGATGCGCGGGTGAAGCTGCACAGGCTATACCCTTCAATACAGCTGCAATGAAACACTAGAGCATTCTCACTTTAGGTGTAGCGTATAGCCGCAATCGTGGAAGCATCCGAAGCAGTCATCGGGTGTGATGGAGTCGAGGGCTTTGCCGATGGCTTCGTGCAGGCTGGAAACATCCCGCGCTCCGATACTTCGCAGCCGCTGTTTCGCTTTGGACCACGTCGGCTCGATCGGACTCAAGTCCGGCGAATACGGCGGCAGGTATACCACTCGACATCCCGCCGCCGCGATCGCCTCTTTGACGCCGGTGACCTTGTGGGAGGAGAGATTGTCCATCACCACGACCATTCCCGGCCGCAGGCTCGGCACCAGCACCTCGTTGACAAAAACGCGAAAGACCTCCGCATCGGTGGAGGCGTCCGTCGTCGCGGCGCACAGCACACCTGTGACGGTGATCGCCGCGAGAATCGTCAGTCGCTTCCAGTGCCCGCCGGGCACATGGGCTTTGAGTCGCTTGTGACGCGGGCAGCGACCGCGCAAGCGAGTAAAGGTGTTCGTCGCGTAGCTCTCGTCGAGCACGACGACCTCTTTCAGTGCGACGTCTCTGAGTTGTTCGGGGAAGAATCGCTCACGCGCTTCGATGACGTCCGGCCGCTTCTGCTCCGTAGCGATGAGCGACTTTTTTTAAGCGTGAGCTTGAGACGACGCAGCGTGTTCCAGAGCGCGCCGCTGCTGATCTTGATGCCCAGTTCATCAAGGATTCGTTGCTGGAGTTCGGCAAGCGTTGCATCGGGCTTCTCGTCAACCAGGCCGCACAGCCTGGCGCAGGCTGCATCGTTGAGCTTGGGTCTTCCGCCACCGTTCCTGGGGCGGGGTCGGCCGCGAAGTTGCTTCACACGCCGACACCACGAGGCGCTGACGCGAAGATTCGTCGCGATCTGCTTGGTCTTGAGGCCTTCGTCGTAGAACGCCAGAACACGCTCACGGATCGCATCGGGAAGTGCCATCGGCACAACGTATGCAAGATCACCACGACGCGCAATAGCGCAAGAATCTGCAGGCGCTATGCCTCCGATGAAGCTGCTCTAAGTGCCCAGTTCCGTTCCATTCCGTGGTCAAAAGATGATGTTTGCAAAGAACGCGAAACGCGGTATGCTCCCGTGAAAAGCGAGCGAAATCAACGAGAAATGCGATCTCAGCAAGATTTTGACATGGATGAGGTCACAGGTTCGAGCCCTGTATCGCCCAGTTTTTCTGTATCCCCTCCGAACCGCGTGATACTCTGGGAACGCGTCGCCGCAGAGGCCGCCAGTTCATCGCTTTTTTATCGACCGAGTCCGCCGAGGTCACCTGCCACCAGATCAGCGAGGTGGGCTAAGCTGAACATATTCGCGTTGACAACCGTGAGAGACCCAGTAATCGCGACGCCCGCCTGAACCGCGATTTCTGTCGGCAATTCCAACGCGAAACCGCGCTTCCACACGTGTAAGAAATCAAGAGTTCCGTGCGGGAGACCGGCTGCGCATGCAGCTTCGTGGCGCGCGGCGCACAGCAGATTCGAGCGACTGCTTTTTGTGATACGGCCGCTCACTTATCGGCGTCCGTCGGCATCCAAGAGAGTGGACGCTGTCTGTGAACATTTCACTTGGCCGTATCGAGCCGGGAGAGGTAGTCCAGCATGCTTTGACGCGAAAGCGTCAGGTCATCGACCCATCGCCGATTTGGCCGGCCGGTCGCGGCGACGCGCAGGCGATCGCCGGCCTCGTTGACCGCCCAGAGGTACGCCACCTTCGGCGTGGACGGCACTTCGGCGTTCACCTGCGGACGACGGTCGGCGCGGAATCGCGCCAGGATCTCGCGCAGCATCGCCTGGCATTGTTGAACTTCATCTTCATCCAGCCGCGGCTTGTGTTGGATCAATCCGAGCAGTTCGTCGATGCGCGCGACATACCAGCGCCCGCTTTCGAGACACGTTCGTGCCGCGATCTTCTCGCTCTGTTGTTCCATTGACCGTTTGATGAAAACTCCCTGTGACCTCGCGGACGAGTGCTTCGTATCCACCTTGTACCGAATCGATTCCGGAAGCTGCAGTTGATGCAGGCGGGCGTAGGTGCAGCCGCACATGCGCATATGACCACGCGAGGAGGCATGAAGCATGACTCCTCGCGTGGAAAGCGTTTTTGAAATCATTGGTCCGATGAAAGGACCATTGGTCCGATGGATGGACCGTATCGATCAGTAGCGCTTGCCGCCGCCGCTGCGACCGCCGCCACCACCACCGCCGCCGTAGCCGCCGCCGCCACCGCTGCGGCCACCGCCACCGCCACCGCCGTAGCCGCCGCCGCCACCGCTGCGACCGCCACCACCGCCGCCGCCGCCAAAGCCACCACTGCGCGGTTCACGCGGCTTGGCTTCGTTGACGGTCAGGCTGCGACCATCGACTTCTTTGCCATTGACGGCTTCGATTGCTGCGGCTGCTTCTTCGTCTGAGCCCATTTCGACGAATCCGAAGCCCTTGCTGCGGCCGGTCTCGCGGTCCGAAATGATTTCCGCGCTCTGGACATTGCCGTGGGCGGCGAAAAGCGCACCCAGCGTCGAGCTGTCCATGTTGTAACTGAGATTTCCTACGTAGAGTTTCTTACCCATCGGTTCTCCTTAAGAACACGAGCTATGACCTGAGTTTTACTTTCCAGGCCTGGACGAAAGTGGCCGCACTTGGGCTCAGCGAGAAGAGAGAATCAAAAGGAAGGTGCTGGCAGGATGAACTGTCTGCGTCGTCCGATGGATGGCTACTTCAGGTGTTACCAAGTGTACGCTTGACCACTCCTGACCGCCAGAGCGAATTCCGAAGCGCCAGGAGAGGACCGATTATCTCGGGAGCGAGTGCTCAGCTGAGCGCTGGAATTTGACTTCGCCGCCGACGATGGTGTGCGTCGCGCGGCCCTTCAGTTTCCAGCCGACAAAGGGGCAGTTGTCGCTCTTGCTTCTGAACTCGCTCAGATCGACGGTCCACTGCAGATTGGGGTCGATGATCGTCACATCCGCGGGCGCCCCTACTTTCAATGTGCCCCGGTCGGACCGGATGATCCGTGCCTGGCGAGTGCTCATCATGTCGATGAGCTTCATCCAGTCGATGTGGCCGGGATTGACCAACGCCTTGATATACAGGCCCAGAGCGCATTCGAGACCGATGATCCCGTTCGGGGCGTACTGGAACTCCAGTTCTTTTTCCTCTGCCAAATGTGGCGCATGGTCGGTTGCAAGGATGTCGATGGTCCCGTCTTTCACACCGGCAATGCACGCGTCGATGTCGGCCTGCGTCCTCAGCGGCGGGTTCATCTTGTAATTCGTGTCGTATCCACGGCATGCCTCGTCGGTCAGAAGAAGGTGATGTGGCGCGACCTCGGCGGTGATGGGAATACCATCCTTCTTGGCGCGGCGGACGAGTTCGACGCTGAACGCCGTGGAAATGTGCTGAACGTGATACCGGCAGCCGATCGTTCGATTGAGAAGCACGTCCCGCGCGATCATCAACTGCTCCGCCTCGGCAGGCACGCCCGGCAGGCCGAGCTCGGTCGAGACGAGTCCCGAGTTCATCGCGCCGCCGGCGAGCGCTTCATCTTCGCAATGCTGCATGATCAGCGCGTCGAACATCCTGGCGTACTGGAGCGCCTTTCGCATGACGCCGGTATTGTTTACGCCGACGCCATCATCGGAGATGGCCACCGCGCCGCGCTGCAGCATCGAGCCGATCTCGGCGAGTTCCTTGCCCTCGCGACCCTTGGTGATTGCGCCGATCGGCAGCACGTTGGCGAGGCCGACGCGTTCTGATTCGCGGACGACAAACTCGATCGCCGCCTCGGTATCCAGCGCCGGCTTGGTATTGGGCATGCAGCAGACGGTGGTGAACCCGCCCGCGACGGCTGCGGCGCTGCCGGAGGCGATGGTCTCTTCCTCCTCATCCCCTGGCTCGCGGAAGTGAACGTGGATATCAATCAGCCCCGGCACGACGTAGCAGCCGGATGCGTCAATGGTCCTGTCCGGCTCGATGTCGGTTCGATCGGAGATTTTACCGTCGATCAATATAAGATCGCGCTTCGCACTCAGTTGTTGCGAGGGATCGAGGAGGGCTCCGTTGATGATTTTGGTTACTGACATAAAGGCAACCGCGAAGGCGCGAAGAACGTGAAGGAAGACGCGAAGGTCGGAACGCAGAAATCAAGAAGGCTTGGATCGGATGATCCGTTTGAGCCCTTCGGTAAGAACGACAACGTTGAAGTTGATGAGCAAGCCTAGTTCAAGATCCAAGGCCGAGAGGTACGCGAGCACTTGTGCACGATGCACATCGGAGAGATGGTCAACAACTTTGAGCTCGACCACCAATCGACCGCCCACAAGAAGGTCGACCTTTCCGTTACCAACAATCAACCCCTTGTACGAAACTGAGACTGGTGCCTCGCAGAGATGAGGAATCCCCCGCAGCGTCAACTCGTGGGAAAGCGCAATTCGATAACATGACTCCGGAAGCCCCGGACCCAATATTCGATTGAGCTCGATCGCAGCGCCGATGACCGCATGAGCGTAAGCCTCCAGCTCATCATCGAGTTTTCGCTCCCGCTTCGCGCGAAACGAAAAGAAGTCGACACTTTTCTGCTGCCCATTCACTTCTTCGCGTCTTCCTTCGCGTTCTTCGCGCCTTCGCGGTTCTGATTCCATCTCAAGCCTCCTCAGACCTGCGTCACCAGATACAACACCGCCATCCGTACCGCCAACCCATTCTCGACCTGTTTCAGGATTGCACTGTTAGGCCCGTCCGCGATTTCGTTGTGGATCTCGACCCCGCGGTTCATGGGGCCGGGATGCATCACGAAGACGTCCTTGCGGCATTTGTCGTGGAAGCGATCCCACGTCAGTCCGAAGAGCCGGGTGAACTCGCGGACGGTCGGGAACTGCGCGCTCTTCATCCGCTCGTTCTGAACCCGGAGCATGTTGATCACGTCCATCTCGCCGACGACCTTGTCGAAGTCGTAACTCACGCGCACCTTGCCTGGCCCGGCGTTGAGCTTCTCGAACGCTTTGGGCAGCAGCGTCGGCGGACCGACGAGCGTGACATCGGCACCGAGTTTGGTCAGCCCCCACAGGTCGCTGCGCGCGACGCGGCTGTTGGCGATGTCGCCGACGATCGCCACCTTCAGGCCTTCGATCTTCCCGAATCTTTGGCGGATCGTGTAGAGATCGAGCAATCCCTGCGTCGGATGCTCGTGCGCGCCGTCGCCGGCGTTGATGATGCTGCATTTGAGCATCCGCGCGAGCACCTGTGCCGAGCCGGCCGCCTGATGCCGGACGACCATCGCGTCGATGCCCATCGCCTCGATATTCCGCGCGGTGTCGATGAGCGTTTCGCCTTTGCTGACGCTGCTTCCCTTCTCAGTGAACTCGATGACGTCCGCGCTGAGCCGTTGCGCGGCGAGGGAAAAACTCATCCGCGTACGTGTGCTGTCTTCGAAGAACGCGTTCACAATCACCCGACCTCGCAGCGCCGGAACCTTCTTGACGCTGCGGGTCGACACTTCCGCGAAGCTCTTGGCGGTATCGAGGACAAAGGTGATTTCCTCCGCACTCAGCTCCTGCAGGCCCAGCAGGTGCCTGTGCTTCCACGCGTGTCGGCTCTTGGCCGACACCTCGGCCTCGATCGATGGGGCGATGATGATGGAATCGTGCCCGTCCAGTTCCCGGAAGCGGACGTTCACGCGATGGTCTCGCGGCACATCGGTCAGCCCCGTCGCGACGTAATCGGCCTGGATCGGGAACTCTCGTCCGCCACGGTCGACGAGAACCGCGATCTTGATCGAACTCGGCCGGCCAAACTCGGTGATCGCGTCGAGCCCGGCGCGCAGCGAACGTCCGGTGAAGAGCACATCATCCACCAGCAGCAGCGGCTTGCCGTCGAGATCGAGGTTGAGCTGGCTGGTACGCACGAGCGGACGCGGGCCGCGCGTGCCGATGTCGTCGCGATACATCGTGATGTCGATCACGCCGTGATCGATCTTCGCGTAGCCCATCGCGCGCAGCCGAGCCACGAGTCGGTCGGCAAGAACGGCGCCCCGGGTGCGCACCCCGACCAGGTTCAGCATGTCCTCTTTCGAATACGAATCGGTGATTTGACGAAGCAGATCGTCGATGAGGGCGGCGACGCGATCGGCAGTGAGGTTGGACTGCATCAGGAAGCGAGCCTACGCGCCCGCTCCAAAAGTTCAAATGCTCAAAACCACAGATCAACACAGATGAACACAGATAAGAGCTGTTGAGTCGAACGACGCCGTCGCGCTCCGCTCTGGATCTGTGTTCATCGGTGTTCATCTGTGGTTCCGTTCTTCGCACACGACAGCCGAAACACCGTGATCTCCGGCCGATTGGTGCCGTGTCTCCCGTCGCCATAGCTCAGGCCGCGGTTCACGTACAGATGTCTTCCGGGCGCGACCTCGTAATACCCCGCCACGAACGGCCTGCCCTTCCGGATCACCTTGCCGCGGACCTTCATCTCCTCCATCGGCCGACCATGCGTGTGGCCGGCGAGCATCCACTGCCACGGGAACTCCAACAGTTCGCGCGCGTTCACCGGGTTATGGTTCAGGCAGATGACCGGGGCGTGGCCGTTGCAGGTTTCGAAACCCTTTTTCGGATCGAGCCGGCCGGTCCACTCGTCATCGAGTCCGACGACGATCACCTCACCCTCCCCGCGCTTAAGGACCGCGCGCTCGTTCCGCAGGACGTTGATCCGATGTTTCTCCAGATGATTTTCGAGCCGATCGGAAAGACGCTGACCGATGTGCCACTGCTTCTTGCCGCGCATCGTGTAGTCGTGATTGCCGAACGTCGCGATGACGCCGTCGGTGGCTTTCAGCCGCTCCAACAGGTGAGTGATGCCGTGGACAAACTGATGCCCGCCGGTGAGAAGGTCGCCGGTCGCGACGACGAGGTCGGGCCGCTGCTTGTTGACGAGTTCCATCATCTGCACGAGGTAGGATCGTGTTACCAGCGGCGAGAAATGGAGATCAGAGATCTGGACGATCCGATACCCTTCGAACGCGGGATCGAGATTGTTCATCCACATCCGCCGGCGGTGGATGTCCACCCATTTCGAATGTACCGGCAACCCGTGAAGCCCGGTCAGGCCCAGGCGCGCCAGACTCCGCCAGATCATCCGTCGCCAGGTGTGCTGTCGCTTCCAGTGTGGCTGCTTGAAGTATTGCTTGATCGTCCGCATCGGCATAAGAATCTATCCGCGAAGGATCGCGAAGGGGACGCGAAGAAAGAAAGCCAGGATCGTAAGAGGATTCACATGCTCACAACCGTGTTATTCTCATCCTCCGTTATCCTTTGCTTTGATCCGATCGTCTTTGAATGCATTCCTTCGCGTTCCTCTTCGCGCCCCTTCGCGGATATCTTTATTCGATGATCGACAGCGCCTGCCCGAGTTCGCCCAGCGCCTTCTGATCGTTCACGCGCGTCGCCACGGCGATGCCCTCGCGATAGGCCTTCGCCGCCGCGGCGGTGTCGCCCTGCTCTTCGAGCACCTGGCCCTTCTGATAGTACGCGTAGCACATGTTCGCATCCGCGGCGATCGCGCGGTTCAGGTAGTCGAGTGCTTCGACGAGCTTCTCCTGTTTCTTGTATTCGAATGCCGCGCCGTAGAGCAGGAACGCATCGCCGGGCGCTTTCTCGAGCATCGTCAAGATTGAATTGAGTCGGTCCGCCATAGTGGGTGAATCATAACCGACTTGCCACTGTCGGCACGCCGGTGAAACCCGTATCCGCGACGTGCATCTCGGCACCACTGATCATCTTCGGCAGCGGCGCGAGGTCCGGCTCGACGAAGCTCGACTTCGCCCGCGGGTCCATCCGCCGCTCAGGTGAATAGAAAAACCGCAGTACGTGGCGGGTCATGAGCTGCGGGTGTGTGTCGCAGAACGCCTCGCTGTCGGCGGTGGGGAACGCCGTGCCGTACGCGTGCATCGTCGCGGCGATCAGGTGGGCGAAGGCCCGCGTGGTCGTCTCGTTGTAGCCGCTGGTCGGCCCTTCGGGCACGATGTTGTGGGCGTTGTAGGCGCGGATGTTTTTCGAGAGCCGCGCCGCCGCTTCCTCGAATGGATGCCGCGAGAGATAGAGGTACGCGACGCGCACGTGGGCGCGATGCGTCCAACGATCGAAGGGGAGGGAGAGGGCCTCGAACTGGGCGAGCAGGTCGGCGTCGGACAGTGTGGTTGGCGTGCCGGATTCGCTCATGCCCTGACCCATTTCGGAAACATCCGATCACTGGTCCATGAGACAAAACGAATTCGCCGTCGCACGGGCCTCCGGCACGTGTCGAATAAATGAAGTCCCCATCACGTGCCGGAGGCTCGTGCCACGTCTCATTCACTTCTTCACAATCGCCTCATACGGCAGCTTAAACGTCTCCGCCACCGCTTTGTAGGTCACCCGTCCCTCGCTCACGTTGATCCCTTCCGCAAAGCCCGGGTCTTCGCTGGCGGCCCTTTCGTAGCCGATCGTCGCGATCTTCAGCGCGTAGGGAAGCGTCGCGTTGCAGAGCGCGATCGTGCTGGTGCGCGGCACGCCGCCGGGCATGTTGGCGACGCAGTAGTGGACGACGCCCTCTTCGATGTACGTCGGCTTCTGGTGCGTCGTCGGCCGGCTGGTTTCGATGCAGCCGCCCTGGTCGATGGCGACGTCGCAGATCACCGCGCCCGCGGGCATCTCCTTGAGCAGCGAACGAGTGACCAGTCGCGGCGCCTTCGCGCCCGGAACCAGCACCGCGCCGAAGACGAGGTCGGCTTCGCGCAGGTGTTTCCGGATCGTGTGCGGGTCGGAAAAGATCGTGTCGACGTTCGCGGGCATGACGTCGTCGAGATAGCGCAGGCGGTCGAGGTTGATGTCCATCACCACGACATCCGCGCCCAGACCCGCGGCGACCTTCGCGGCATTCGTGCCGACCACGCCGGCGCCGATGATGACCACCTTCGCCGGCGAAACGCCGGGCACGCCACCGAGCAGGATGCCGCGGCCTGTCATCGGCTTCTCGAGATACTTCGCGCCCTCCTGGATGCTCATCTTGCCGGCGATCTCGCTCATCGGCGTGAGCAGCGGGAGCGTGCCCTTCTTGTCCTTGATCGTTTCGTACGCGATCGCGGTGATGCCGGACTTGAGACAGTCCATCGTCAACTGTTCGCTGGCCGAGAAATGGAAGTACGTGAAGACGATCTGCCCTTTGCGGAAGAACGCGATCTCATCCGGCTGCGGCTCTTTGACTTTCACGATCATGTCGGCGTCGAACGCATCGGCATGCGACTTCACGATCGTCGCGCCGGCGTCGATGTAGGCCTGATCGTTGAATCCCGAGCCGACGCCTGCATCGGCCTCGACCAACACTTTATGACCCGCCTTGGTGAGCAGGTCGACGCCGACGGGAAGCATCGCGACGCGGTGTTCGTCCGACTTGATTTCCTTCGGCAGACCGATCTTCATGAGTTCTCCTTGCCTGGGGTTTTCCAGGTCGTTTGAGGTTGAGATTACATAACTACCCGCAGGCGGATCGGTTTGCGAGTGCACGGTTTGGGATCACCGCTGGCGGTTTGAAAGAGCCCTCATTTCCGTCACTTCTTCTCTCGAATCCGTTCCAATCCAGGCGTAACACGGTTTCGGGGAGCCACTTGCGGTTCCCACACCGAGTCACAAATCGACGCTTTTGCGTCGACGAGCCAGACCCGATGTTCAAAAAGCTGAACGATGAACCGTGCAAGCGCCGACTTTCCAGCGCCGGATCGGGTCGGTGGGGTAATTCTCTGACGTTTAAGGAATTGCGCGGTGGTATCGAGCTTGCTCCGGAACCCTGGGAGCAAGGGAATCGAATGAATCGAGCCCGCAAGCCGACCGCCTCGGCCCAGGAGGACCCAGGCACTTCTGTCACACACCAATGAGCGAACCGCTTCTATCTCCAGCCCAACAGCCGCGGTACGCTTCATTCGAGCGAGGCGACATGCCGTTGTTCAGGAACATCGCAGCCGTGAGCGCCGCCGAGACATCCGAGGGACTCTCACGCAGGCAGCACCTCCAGCTCACGATACTGAACTTGTCGGTACTGATCGCGCTGGTGCTGATTCACTTGTGCTTCTCGGGGGCGCTGGGCGATCCGCCGGTGATGGTGTACGTGTTGATCGTTCTGCGCGCGCTGGTGCTGCTGGTGGAAGCGTACTACCTCTCGGATGGCAACGGTCCGTTGCCGTTTTCCGGTTCGAAGCGGTTCGCGTTGATATCGATTGGGGCGAACCTGCTCTTCGCATTCGCCGTCGGCTATGTCGCCGACCTCCACGACAGCCACTACCACGTGTTGATGTTGTTGCCGATCATCTCGACGGCGTTCCAGTTTTCGATCTACTGGACGGCGTCGATCGTGGTTACGGCGTCAGCGCTCACCTTTCTGCAACTCGTCCTGTATTACGTCCGCCGACCGCCTTTCGACGGCGACGAGTTCTTCGAAGCGGCCACGATGACGGTGACCTACTTTCTCGTCGGCGCCGTCGTGTGCCTGATCGTCCGGCAGATGCGCGCCGATCAACGACGCTTGCAGACGAGTCTGGGTGAATTGAACCAGGCACAGGCACGGCTGATGGCCGAGGAAAAGCTCGCGGCCGTCGGACGGCTCGCCAGCGCGGTGGCGCACGAGATCCGCAATCCGGTTGCGATGATCCGCAGCTCGCTCCAGATCGTCGCGAGCAACGGGCATATCTCGGAAAAAGACCGGCTGGAGATGTTTGAGATCGCCCGCAAGGAAACGGATCGCCTCACCCAGCTCACGTCCGACTTTTTGAACTTCGCCAAGCCGCGCCCGCCCGAGCGACAGCCGACGGCCGCCCGCTCGATGCTGGAATATGCCGCGGCCGTCGTGCAACCACAGGCGATTCAACGCAGACAAAGGTGTATTGCGAGCTGTGAAGCGGATTTCTGGTTCAACGTCGATCCGTTTCAGATCCATCAGCTCCTGGTCAACCTCGCACTCAACGCGCTGGACGCCTCTGGGGAGGGCGCAACGGTCTCTCTACACGCAAGATGCGACCCAAGCGGTGACGCGGTCATCGAGGCGTCCAACCCTGGCCCGGCAATTGCTCCCAAAGTGGCTCAGAGCATCTTCGAGCCCTTCTTTACGACCAAGCCGCACGGCACCGGACTGGGGCTTGCGATCGCCAGGAATATCGCCTCCTCGCACGGCGGCGAGCTGGTCCTGGCGGAAAATCGTGACGATCGCGTCACGTTCACTTGTCGACTGCCGGCGGTCGCAATTGCGAAAGGAACCACGGCGACACATGGCGCGAGTACTGATCATTGATGACGAAGAAGGAATGCGGCGCATCCTCCGTTCACTGCTTGAAAGCGACGGACACGCCTGCACGCTGGCGGCAACCGTTCAGCAGGCGACGGCGACGCTGCAGCGCGAGGTCTTCGATGTGGTCCTGACCGACTTCAAGCTTCCCGACGGAACCGGGACCGACGTCGTCACCGTCGCCGCCGACGCCGATCCGACCTTGCCGGTCGTGTTCCTTTCCGCCTACGCGACGGTCGACCTGGCCGTCTCGGTGATGCGCGATGGGGCCTTCGACTTTCTGACCAAGCCGTTCGACCCGGAAAACGTCCGCTCGGTCATCCGCCGCGCTGCGGAGCGCGTGACGTTGCGCCGCGAGAACGAACTCCTCCGCGAGAAAATCCGTCAACTCGAGTCGAGCGAAGAGATGCTCGGCGCCAGTCGGGCGATCGCGATCGTGCGCGATCAGATCGCCCGTGTCGCGCCGACGAACGCGACCGTGCTCGTCACCGGCGAAACCGGCACCGGAAAGGAACTTGCCGCCCGCGCGGTGCACCGGCTCAGCCTTCGGCCACAGGGGCCGTTCGTGCCGATCAACTGCGCCTCGCTCCCCGAATCGCTCCTGGAAAGCGAACTCTTCGGCCATGAAAAAGGCGCCTTCACCGGCGCCGACCGCGCCCGAGGCGGACTCTTCGAAAGCGCTGACCGCGGCACGCTCTTCCTAGACGAGGCCGGCGAAATGTCGCTCGCGCTGCAAGCCAAGCTGCTGCGCGTGATCGCCGACGGGCAGATCCAGCGCGTCGGCGGACGAACCTCCAAGCGCGTCGACGTTCGTCTCATCCTCGCGACCCATCGCGATCTGCGGCAACGCGTGAAGGAGGGATCGTTTCGCGAAGACCTTTACTATCGCGTCTCCGTCGTGCCGATCCATATGCCGCCCCTGCGAGAACGGCTGGAAGACCTCCCGCTGCTGACCGAATACTTCCTCCAGGTGATCTCGCGCGAGATGAAGGTGCCGCTGCACTCGATCGATCCTGCCGCGATGGTGAAACTGGCGACCTACTCGTTCCCCGGCAACATCCGAGAGCTGCGCAACCTGCTGGAGCGCGCCAGTATCCTCGCCCGCGGCAACGACATCGGCCCGGGCGATCTGCCGCTCTCGGGCGACATCGCCAGCAGCGATTCATTCCGGTTGAGCCCAACCAATTTCGACCTGCGCGCTTTTATCGAACACACCGAGCGCCAACTGATCGAGCGCGCACTGGCAGAAGCCGGAGGCGTCCAGGCGGAGGCGGCACGGCGACTCTCGATCTCGCGCAGCGACCTGTTCTACCGCCTGAAGAAGTTCGGTATTACTGCCTCAGCCCACTGATCGGCACGTGGCATTGCTCTTGCTTTGATGTCCCGACAATCAACAACAGGAGCCTCAATTGCTGAACTTTCCGCCAATCCCCGACTGGTCGAGTATCCACCCGCTCATCGTTCACCTCCCGATCGGCACGCTCATCTTCGCGCCATTGCTGATGTTCATCGGCCTCTTCCCGTGGCGGACGACCGGCATCCGGTGGGCGGCACTGCTGCTGCTCGCGGCCGGGACGATCGGCTGCTTCGTCGCGATCGAGAGCGGCGAGGCCGCGTCCGACAGACGCGAGGCGGAAATGACCGGCAGCGCCCGCCAGGTCGCCACGCTGCACGAGGAGCTTGCCGAGAAGACGGCCATACTCTTTTCGATCGTCACGTTCGCGTACGCCGGCGTGTTGATCACGCAGCATTTCTGGATCAGGTCGCAGCGGCCGGTGCAACACGTCGCGGCGCACGGCATGCTGTTGATCGTCGTGATGGCGGATGAGTTGATGATCGCCAACGTCGGGCATCTCGGCGGCCGGCTCGTGCATCAATACGACGTCCGCGCGGCGATCTCACAATAGCCGGCCCGGTTCAAACGCGGGTGCGATCCCATCGTCCGAAGCGGAAGCGGAGGATCATCAGCGCTCCGCGCAGCAGGAGCTCGCCGCAAAGAACCAGCCACACCCCGCGCAGGCCGACGTGGAAAATATGCACCGCGATCAGCACGCCGACCACGCGGACGCCGATGATGCTCGCGAGGTTGATGATCATCACGTGCAGGGTGTCGCCCGCGCCGCGCATGGCAAAGCCAAAGATCATCGAAGCCGCAAAGCCGCACTGGATGAACCCGGTGATGCGGATACAGTCGGCGGCAAGGTCGATGACGGCTGGGTCCTTGCTCATGAACGATGCGAGAAACCGCCCGAGCGTGATGAAGATCAAGCCGAGCAGCGTCATGATGCCGCCGCCCATCGCGTAGGCGATGTACGCGGCACGGCGCGCGCGATGTGGATCTCTCATCCCCAGACTCTGCCCGACGAGTGTGGCGGCCGCAGTTGCGAATCCCATGCCGGTGAGAAAGCTGAAACTCTCGATGCGAATGGACGCCGCATGCGCCGTTCCGGAGACATCGCCGAGCGAGTTCACGCTCCCGAGCACCAGGAAGTTGGCCAGCCATTGCATCACGCTTTCGGACCCGCTCGGCAGTCCGATGCGGAGGATGCGCTTCAGCGGCGGCCAGTGCGGCATCATTCGGTGCAGATAGAGACGCATGAAGCCGCGGCGCGTGAAGAGAATGGTGAGCAGCATGACGCCGCCGACGCCGTAGGCGATCGTCGTGCCGATGGCGATGCCCTTGAATCCGAGTTGCGGCAGGCCGAACTTGCCATAGGTCAGGCCGACCGTGAGGAACAGGTTGACCAGATCGACGGTGATCATCGCGAGCGCGGGCGTGAGCGTATCGCCCGCGCCGCGGAGCGATGCGCCGGCGCTGAACATCAGCAGCGAGAGCGGCATCGCGAAGCAAAGCACCTGGAGATAGGAGATCAGGTAGGCGCGGGAGTCGGTATGAAGCCCCGAGAGGATCGCGAACTGCGGCGCGGCGAAAAACATGATGGGGATCATCAGGACGCCGACGAGCAGCGCGAGCGTGATCGCCTGTCCGCACGAGGCATTGGCGGTCCGCCGATCGCGCGCGCCCAGCGCGCGGGCGATGAGCGCGGTCGCGCCGGTGCCGATCGTTCCCGCGATCATGCCGATGAGCCAAAGCACATACTGGACGGATCCGACGGCCGCACCGGCGGCGTTGTTGATCGTAGCCGCATCCGGCGTCGTCGCCGACACAAGATGGCTCGCCAGCCAGTAATCATTCAAACCCACCATCGAGTGGAGCAACTGCTCGGCGACGACGGGCAATGCGAGCAGCAGCACCTTCCTCGGCAGGTGCTCGTTCAACTTCGTTGCAATTGTCGGAAGGGATGCGGGCTCCTTCTCCTCCAGCGCGGTCGCGGTCATAAGCGAGCGAATGATAGCGACGCGCGCAGCAGAAAGCCCACGGATGGCTATCCGTGGGCGTTTGGATCTTCGCGAACTCAATGGAGTGCTGAACTCATCACTTGCGCGCGAGGAGGTCGCGGATCTCGGTGAGCAGCATCTCTTCCTTGGTTGGGACGGGTGGCGCGCTCGGCGCGACGGCCTCTTTGCGTTTCAGCTTGTTAATGGACTTAACCACCATGAAGACGGCAAAGCCCTGAATCACGAGGGTAATGATCGTGTTGATGAACTTGCCATAGGAGATCACGACTGCTGGAACTTCCTTGCCCGTGTTGTTGGTCAAGCCATTCAAAAGGGTTCCGCCTGGCGGAACCGCATCCTTCAACTTGACGGCAAGGCTGGAAAAATCGACGCCGCCTAATGCCGCTCCGATCGGGGGCATGATCACGTCGGTCACCAGCGAGTTAACGACCGCTCCGAATGCAGCGCCGATGATTAGACCAACCGCCAGATCGATCGCGTTGCCTTTGATGATGAACGTTTTGAACTCAGAAATCAGACCCATGTTGCGCTCCAGTTGAACTCGTGGCCACGTGCGACACCTTGAAATAGATGCGGCAATGACGCCGCGATTACGGCATTGTTACGACATCGACCGGCATCGACCAAATTCTTCACCCTTGCAAGATTGGCGTGCATCGATATCGTCGTTTGCGTGGGCGGCATTTGCCCGGACGAGTTCGGATTGTTTCCGATTCGCCCGAAGGGAAGCTCGGTAATCGAGTGAAAACACTCGACAATTCCGACGCGGACGCGCCGCTGTAACGTTTCGTGTGATTCGTCAGATTTCTGATGAATCACGGCATTCCAGAGCATCACTGGACCTCACCAAGGTTCGGGAAGATGTGGAATGTGACGGACTTCTTCCGTCCGAATCGGAGCCAGAAGACCTGCCCCATCCGGCCAATCCATGGCCAATCGCCTGCAGCGCTTTGCCGCAGGCGAACCCGACTCGTCCTCGCGAAAAGCGCGCGACGCTGTGAACAACAGCCCGCCCTGCTTGGGACGCCGGCCTCGATTCAGCGATCCGATCATTCGGATTGCGTGTCGTCCCGTATTCCCATTCGCGAACGAGTGCTCCACCGCGTCACGCGGCATCCTGCGCGAAACAGGATGAATCGATCGGAGAGATCGCATGCGTTCGTTTTTCGTCTGCTCACTCGCAGCAGCTTCGTTTTCCGTTTTTCTTGTTTCGACCACTCTCGGCGCGAGCTTCGCGCAAAGCGTCGTCGCGTACTCACCGGGCGCAGGCGCAGGACTATACACAAACCCGGCGGCTGCCCTGGGCGCGCCCGACGGGATCACCGGCGAGAACGGCCTGGCCATGCCGTTCTTCGGCGGCGCGGTGATGGGGCCGTTCAATTCCGCGTATCAGAATGACGAACTGGTCCGCGTCGGCGAAGGCGGCTCGCTCACACTTCGGCTCGATCGGTACGTCAACACCGGCGCGGGCGCTGAGTTCGGACTGATCGAAAACGTCTCGTTCTTCGACCCGTCATTTCCATCCGGCACCACCAGCAGCCCCGCCGTCGTCTTCGGCGCGGACAATGCACGCGTCGAAGTCTCGCAGGATGGGGTGAACTTCGTTGGCTTGACCGGCGGAAGCGCGAGCGATGTGAACTTCGACATGCCATCGCTTTACTACCTCAACGCCGGACCGTTCGATGAAACCGCGCCGACGAGCCCGCTCCTGGCCGACTTCGGCAAGCCGTTCACGCCCGCCGGCGGACTTTCCGCCTTTGATGGCAAGTCCAGCTACGTGGATGTGCTGTCGGTCTTCGACGGATCGGCCGGCGGGAAGTGGCTGGACGCTTCCGCTTCCGGCCTGGGCGCGATCGGCTACATCCGCCTGAGTGTTCCGGACGACAACGACCCGTCTACGGTGAACACGCTGGAGTTGGATTCGATTCTCACCAACAGCGCGCAGCTAGGCGGCGTCGTGCCGGAGCCGACGATGCTGCCAGGGATCGTCGCAATGATTTCGATCCGTCGGTCACGTCGGTAATCCCCAGGATGGTCGCGAAGAACGAAGGAGGCGAAGGCTCGCGAAGAAGACGCATTTACGTAGTTGGCTTCTTCACGTTTCTTCGTTCCCGTCTTTCTTCGCGACCATTTCCATCTCTGGAATGGCATCATGTCAGAATCGATTGAAACGCGCGCAGCGTTCACCCTCGTCGAGCTTCTCGTCGTGATCGGCATCATCGCCCTGCTGGTCGCGATCCTGTTGCCGTCGCTGGCGAAAGCGCGCGCCCAGGCGGCGAGCGTGAAATGCCTGAGCAACCTTCGTCAGCTTGGCCAATCCGCGTTCGCTTATGCCGCCGAGAACAAGGGCGCGTTTCCGCTTGCCTACTGGGACTACAACAATGACGGCGCGCCCGATGCGTCCTGGGATCTGATCATCGACACGGGCCCGCCGCGCGTTGTGCGGCCCGGGATTCTCTTCGGATGGCGCGGCGGAAATGCGGTCACGCAGTGCCCGGCCTACGACCGCTCGATCCCCGGCGGCGATGAGTTCACCGGCTACAACTACAACACGAGCTACATTGGCGGCCGATTCACTTTCGGGGGCAGCGACTTCCATCCCAGCGCGAAGGTCGGACAGATCCGCGCCGCGTCGCGAAAGGCGCTCTTCGGCGACGGCGAATACGCCTCCGGGCCAAACAAGTACATGCGCTCGCCGTTGCCGAGTGCGGACGACCCGGCCTCGGCGGAAGTTCACGCGAGCGGCGGGCAGGGATTCCGTCATCACGGCGCGACCAATGTAGTGTTTGCCGACGGGCACGCCCAGACGATCACGATCCGCATTAACGATCGACTGCCGACGACGGGCATCTGGTCCAGCAACGCGCTGCTCCGAATCCTCGCGGGAAAGAACAACGGATTCCTATCGCAGGACAACTCCGCGTACGAATTGAAGTGACGCGAATTCGCCTCGCGAAAACCACCGCATTCACCCGCGGCAGGGTTCAGTGGTTTGGACCGGCGCGATCCATCGCTACAATCCGCACTCGACGTGGAACCTTGAGCGCACGTCGGACGTATTAGTCAGAGTCTTGGTTCAGCGAGGAACTCCGCGTGATCGACTCCGCCATTCAGAAGCTGCGTGCCAACATCTCCAGCGTCTTCCTCGGTCATCCGCGTGCGGTCGATCAACTTCTCATTGGCTTGTTTGCGCGCGGTCACGTTCTGATTGAAGACGTTCCCGGCGTCGGCAAAACCGTGCTCGCCAAGAGCCTGGCCCGCTCGATCTCCTGCAATTTCAGCCGGATTCAGCTCACGCCCGATCTCATGCCCGGCGACGTCCTCGGCGTGAGCGTGTTCAATTCCAAGACGGGCGAGTTCGACTTCAAGCCCGGCCCGGTGTTTGCCAACATCATCCTCGCAGACGAGATCAACCGAACCACGCCGCGTACACAGTCGGCGCTGCTCGAGGCGATGGCCGAAGAGCAGGTCTCGATCGAGAACAAGACCTACCCGCTCGAACGCCCGTTCATGGTCGTCGCGACGCAGAATCCGTTTGAGTTCGAAGGCACCTACTATCTGCCCGAGAATCAGCTGGATCGTTTCCTGCTTCGCGTTCACGTCGGCTATCCGCCGCGCGATGCCGAGCGGGTGATACTCACAACGCAGCCGGGCCGCGGCGCGCTCGATCGGCTCGAACCGGTGCTGACGGGAAAGCAGGTCGCCGACATCCAGGATCACGTGCAGGACATCAAGCTCGACGCATCGGTGATCGACTACCTGTTGGACCTGGTGGAGGCGACGCGCCACCATGAACAGCTTCACCTGGGCATGTCGCCGCGCGGCACGCTGGCGCTCACCGCCGCCTGCCAGGCGAGCGCGGTGTTGCACGGGCGCAACTACGTCGAGCCGGACGACATCAAGCAGCTCTTCCTCCCGGTGTGTGCGCATCGAATCATCAGCAAGAGCTACCTGAACAACGGCGACAACCAGACGACCGGGCGGATTCTGCAATCGATCCTGGATACGGTTCCGACGCCTCGGTAATCGCGGTTCGCGTCACGAGACAACGCATGGATGGACGCGAGAAGAAAGTTCTGGACTACGTCGCGATCAGCGAGACGCCGGTGCACCGCCGGCCAGGCTTCGACTTTTCGCTCACCGGGCTCGTTTACAGCGCCATCATGATGTTCATGGGCTTCGCCGCGGTGAACCTGCAGGCGTCGCTGCTCTTTGGTGTGTTCGGATTGATGATCGGCATTTTGCTCGTGGCGAGTTACATCAGCAAGACCGTTCTCCGGCGGCTCGAACTGCGGAGGCTCCTGCCCGACCAGGCGACGGTGGGCCGGCCGATGCTGATCCATTACTACCTGACGAACCGCAAGCGCGTCTGGGCGAGTTTTTCGGTCACGGTCGCCGAGCTCGACGGCGCACAGGGCTTCCGCCGCCAGCCGCACGCGTACCTGCTTCACGCCGCGCCGCGCGGAATGGCGGCGATCAACTGCGAAGTCGTCCCCAAGCGCCGCGGCATGGTGGGCCTGGACCGGTATCAGCTTTCCACGAGCTTTCCCTTCGGCTTCATCAAGCGCGCGATCGTCGGCCGACAATCGGACACGCTGCTGGTCTTTCCTCCGCTGGCCAGCGTCGATCCGAAGCTGCTCATGCAGTTCCGAAGTGCCGAATCGATCGGGACCAACCTCAAGCCAAAGCTGAGGGGAAGCGACGAGTTTTTCGGTCTCCGGGAATACCGGCCAGGCGAAAGCCCGCGACTGATCTACTGGAAGCGCAGCGCCAAGACCGGCGTGCTGGTGATGCGCGAGATGACACAGGTCGCGCCGCCCCGGGTGATTGTCGTCGTCGACACTTTCAACCCGGATCGGTCGGTCGATCGGTCGATCCAGATCGAGAAGTCGATCGCGCAGGCGGCATCGTTGATCGAAGCGGCGAGCGAGGCGGGGCTCGCCGTTGGTTTCACGGCGCGCGGCGAGCAGTGGAACATCATCGAAGCCAAGCGCGGCAAGCGTCACAAGCGGGAGCTTCTTACCCTCCTGGCGAAACTGCCTTCCGCCAGCAGCCAGCGCGTGGACGATGCCCACACGGCACTCGCGCAGGCCGCGACGATCGCCAACAATCTGACCGCCCTGGTGTTAATGACCGGCGGAACCGAGTGCAGCACGAGCAGCGGTTCGCGGCGCGGCGCAGGCGTGATCATCGGCTGCGATAGTGCCGAAGCGACGAAGTGGTTCCGATTCGATGAGGGCATCGATTTCCGCACCGTCGGCCCGATCGACCCGGTCCTCTCGCCTTCGCGCATGCGACTCGGATGGTTTGCCGGCTCAGCCGCCGGAAGAAAGTAGTCGAACGCGATGTACGACATCCGACAATTTCGACCGACGCTCTACGTGCTCATCGCGATGGGTTTCACCGGCTTCGCGATCGCGATCGGCGCGCCCCTCATGTGGCTGCTGGGGATGGGCTTCCTCATCTTCAACGCTTGGCTCATCAAGCACGACCGCTTCAAGCCGCTGCCGCGCTGGGTCGCCAACGGTCTGACCCTGATCGCCGCCGGCTACACCGCGTTCGAAATCCTTCGCGACCCAAGGCCGATCTTCCCGATCGGGAACTTCCTCCTCATGCTCCAGCTGATCAAGATCTACGAACACCGGGGCAACCGCGATTACGCGCAATTGCTCGTGCTCAGCCTGCTGCTGATGGTCGCGGCGGCGATCAGCACGGCGAGCCTGATGTTCGGGGTGATCTTCATCATCTACCTCCTCCTTTCCCCGTACGCCTGCCTGTTGTTTCATCTGAAGGTGGAGACCGACCACGCCAAGAAGCAGATGGGACTGGACGAGCGCCTGGCAAATCCGATGACACTGCGCCAGGACCAGCGGTACCTCAACCGCTCGATGACGCACCTGACAATCCTGGTCGCGATCGTGGCGGTGATGCTCGCGGTGATCGTGTTCCTGTTCTTTCCGCGCGGCACCGGCGCGAACATGCTCACCTGGCAGTACCGCCCCGCCATGCGTGCGACCGGCATGAGCGACAGCATGAACATGCAGGCGGTCGCCAGCGTTCAACAGAACAACACCGAAATCGCCTACCTGAAAGTCACTCACAACGGCGAGCCCGTCACCACCGGCACCATCTATCTGCGCGGCACGGTGTATGACATCTACCAGACCGATCCGACCAGCAGCGTCCGCTGGAGCTGGACGCGAACCTCCACAACACCAGGCCGACAATTCTCGCTGGTGCGGCCCGGCACGCAGGAGAACCTCACCGCGCCGACCCCCGGCGACAAATGGGTTCAGGAGTTCAATCCGCTCAAGCCGATCGGCGTTTCATTCCTTGTTGCAATGCCCGGCGCGACCGACATCCAGGTCGATCGCGGCCTTCGCCTTTCGTATATCGAGAGCGACCACACGATCACACTCGAGGCGCCGCTTTATCAGCAGGTCGGATACACCGTCGAATCGAGCGGAACGATGGAAGCCGTCCCGCAGCCGCGCCCCAACCGGCTGAACATTGGCGACATCGATGCGGAACTGACAATCGCGGCGAATGCGGCGGCGCTCAAGCTCGACCCACGCATCCACGACTACGCCCTGCGGCCCGAAGTGAGCGGTGTGGACGCGCAAGGAAAGCCTCTGGCAGAGGGGCTGGTGCCCGGTTCGGTTCGATCCTACGACGTGGCGGCGCAGATCGCGTCGAACATCGAGGCGCATCTCCATTCTTCCTTCGAGTACACGCTCGACCTTTCCGGGAACAAGCCCAAAGACGCAGACGCCGACCCGATCGTCGACTTCCTGTACGACAGCAAGAAGGGCTGGTGCGAACACTTCGCCGGCGCGATGACGACTCTCTGCCAATCGCTCGGGCTCAAGGCGCGCCTCGTCAGCGGCTTTAAGGTCGACGAGTTCAACGCGATGGGCGGCTATTTCATTGCGCGGCAGAGCCATGCCCATGCGTGGGTGGAGGTGCTGGTTCGCGAAAAGGACCGCTACGTCTGGAAGCAGTTCGACCCGACCACGTCGCGCGACGCCGACGCGGTCGCACGCGCCACCACCACGTGGACGCACGTACGCCATTTCTTCGATTACCTGCAGCACACATGGGCGAACTCCGTGGTCGCGTATGATGCGAGTTCGCAGAACAACCTCCTGGACGACGTCGAGACGAAGATGGTGAACGCCACCATCCGCGCCAGCTCGGCAGCGAACAGCTCGCGCGGCTGGTTCAGCGACACGATGGACTGGCTCAGCGAAAAAAAATACGACATCAGCGAACGGATTATCCTGGTGCTGATGACGCTGATGTCGTTCATCGCAATCGGCCTGGTCACGTGGTACGTCTGGCAGCGCAAGAAGCTCATGCGCCGGGCCCGGCGGATCGGACTCGATTCGCTCGGCAGCAACGAGGCGCGCCGGCTGGCGCGCCAACTCGGTTTCTACGAAGAGATGATCGACGTCCTGGCGCGGCGGAACATCCTCCGCCAGCCTCACCTCACCCCCCTTGAGTTCAGCCATTCGCTCACGTTTCTCCCCGGCGACGCGTTCGAAACGATCGTCCGGCTCACTGAAATCTTCTACCGCGTCCGCTACGGCAAAGGCTCGCTCTCGTCGGGCCAGCGCCGGTCGCTCGCCCGCGTCGTCGATCGTTTGAGCACCCAACTCTACGGGCCCAGAGGTAGCTGATCGCATTCTTCTGATTCTTTCGTAAGATCGACTGCATGAAGGCCTGCATCCTATCGGTTGGCGATGAACTGGTTCTCGGTCAGACGATCGATACCAACAGCGCCTGGCTCAGCCAACAACTCGCCGCGATCGGCGTGCCCGTTCACTCGCACCAGACGGTCGGCGACGACCAGGCCGATATCGAAGCGGCGATGACCGCCGCATCCCAGGTCGCCGATCTGATCCTCGTCTCCGGCGGCATTGGGCCGACCGACGATGACCTCACGCGGCAGGCGCTCGCGGCTGTCCTCAAGCAGCCACTCGAGCCGAACGCGCAATGGCTCGAGCAGCTCAAGTCATTCTTCACCAGGCTCGGCCGGACGATGCCGGAGAAGAACACGATTCAGGCGATGATCCCACGCGGCGCGGAGCTGATCTGGAATCACAACGGTACCGCTGCCGGATTGTCGGCCATCATCGAACACCGTTTCGACCGCACGCGCCCGCCGCGCCGCGTTCGCGTCTATGTCATGCCTGGCGTGCCGAAAGAGATGAAGGCGATGTTCACGCAGAGCGTGCTTCCGAAACTCTCCGGCACCGGCGGCGTCATCGCGCAGAAGACGATCCACACCTTCGGCGCCGGCGAATCGACCGTCGCCGAAAAGCTCGGCGACCTGATGCAGCGCGGCCGCAACCCGAGCGTCGGCACGACCGTGGCCGGCGGCATCGTCTCGATCCGCGTCAACTCCCGCTTCGACGACAGGACCGAAGCGCAGCGCCAACTCGTGGCGACCTCGCAACTCGTCCACGCCGCGCTCGGCGACCTCGTCTTCGGCGAAGACACCCAGACGCTCGCCAGCGTCGTCTCTGCACTGCTCCGCGACGCGAACCAGAACGGCGAAACCCTCACTGTCGCCACCGCCGAAAGCTGCACCGGCGGCCTGCTCGCGAAGTACCTCACGGATGAGCCCGGCGCTTCTGCATACTTCTCCGCCGGCTACATCACCTACGCGAACGACCTGAAGACGCGCGAGCTCGAAGTCGACCCGCACTTATTCGAAACCGTCGGCGCCGTGAGCGAGGAAGTCGCACTGGCGATGGCCGCGGGCGCGCGGCAAGCGGGCGGCGTCGATTACGCGCTCTCCATCACCGGCATCGCCGGCCCGGACGGAGGTACGCCCGACAAACCTGTCGGCACGGTTTGGATCGGACTCGCCGGCGCCACGGGTGTCGACGCCCGCCGGTTCATCTTCCCCGGCGACCGCGACATGATCCGCGACCGCGCCGCCAAAATGGCGCTCGCGATCCTCCGCTTCGCCCTTCTCGGAAAACCCCTCCCCTTTTGAACTCGCGGCGGGGACGATCCGCGCAGCCAGTCTCCCCTACGCGACCGATCCTTCCCAGGTGCGGACGCTGGACTATCGCAATCCCGAAAAGACCGGCGCCGCGACGATGCTGGAACTGACGCTCTATTTCGTTGGCGGCTTTGTTTCCCTCATGGCCGCTATGGTCTCTATCGCGTTCGTCCTGGTCGAAAAGGATGGAATCGCCAAGACGATGTTTTCAATCACCGCGGCGGCCTCGGCGATCATCACTTCCCGGTCCGGTCAGCTCGCGTTCCACGTTCTTTTCTCCCAGAACACCGCAAAATCGCCGACCGATTCAAGACTGGACGATTAAACGCGTGCGAATCGATTCAGGTTGACGGCCTTCATTCCTCATGCTTCATCTGGTGTTCGGTGAACGCCAGCGCGATGCCATACATCAGCAGGTCCGGCGAGATGGCATGGACGATCTCCCAGTCGGTGAACAGCGCCGCCGCATCGCCGCCGGTGGCGATCACTTCCGGCCAGTTGCCCATCTGTTCGGCCCAGCGTTCCGCCATGTTCTGCACGAGGCCGCGGACGGCGCCGCTGATGCCGTGCCGAATCGAATCGGTCGTGTCGGTGCCGAACGGGGTCGTCGGCGTTTCGAAAGTGATGTTGGGCAGCAGCGCGGTTCGTTCGTGCAGCGCTTCGATCATCGTCGAGACGCCTGGCAGGATCGCGCCGCCCACGAGCGCGCCTTCGTTGTTGCAGAGATTGACGGTGATGGCCGTCCCCGCATCGACGACGACGCACGCCTTCTTCAGTTGCTCATACGCCGCCGCCGTCACAAGGACGCGATCGATGCCGGTTTTTTTGGGCTCCGTGGTCGACACCGTGATCGGCAGGTCGATGTCGTCGCCGACCCAGTGGACGTCCTGACCGATCACTTCCTCGACGGCCTGCGTGAGGCTGTGGTTGATGCTGGGCACAACGGACGCCGCGACCACCTCGGCGGTCGCGCCGCCGAACTCCTTCCAGATGTCGGCGAGCATCGCCGGCCAGTCTTCGACGACGTCGGCGGGAAGGTGTCGCACGAGCTTTAGCTCGCCTGAGACAAACGCCGCAGCGTGGAGCCGGGTGTTCCCGATCGCGAGTACCAGCAGATTGATGTCCATGAATGGCGAGTATAGGCATCGATTCGCCTGCTTGAAGTGCTTCGAAGAGTTCCCCTGGAACGGAACTCGAAAGTTATCCGGACCTGCGCCGATCACCCCCAAGATTGGACGCGCTTGCGCGGCCGTGTCGATCAATCCCAGATAGCGCAACCGCGGCAAGGCCGCGCTGCGCGAGACGTCCGGAGGGCCTGAATGAGTTCGCGTAAATCGAAGTTGGACCCGCTGGCGATGCAGATTTACGCGGCGATCCTCGGCGGGAGCCCGAGGGTCTCGAGGAACCCGCCGACTCAGTCCCGGCTGAAGGTGCAATTCGAGATGAAGCGGGAAGTGGTCTCGCCGTTCAATTCCCCGACGCTGAAGCAGACGATCGAGCGTGCCGCAGCGGGTGCAGTGACCGCGCTGAACGATGCGGGCGATCGCCTGCGTCGCAGCCGGGCGCGGGTTCAGCCGCCCGCACCGATGCCGACTCGCGCGCCAATGGCAAGGCCAACGCCGATCGTATTGATTGGCGGATCGCGGTCGGGACAAAAATCTCCGCCAACCCGTTCCGCGGCCGCCTGAGCGCACCTTTCTGATTGACCAGACAGCGTCGCGCGATCGGCGATCCGCCCACTGGCAACGCGCCTCGAATCCGCTAATCTGGCGCGCATGTCGATCCAAGCACTTCGGGCTACGCTTCAATCCATCGGCCAGTCTCAGGTTCTTCGCTTCTATGATTCGCTGCCGGAGGCGGGCAAGCAGAAGCTCGCCGCGCAGCTCGAACAGCTCGATCTGAAGCTGCTTCCCGAACTGATCGATGGATACGTGAAGAACAAGCCGCTGATCGAACTGCCGAAAGACATCAAGCCGGTCGAGATGTTGCCACGCCACGCCGACGCCGCACGCAAGGACTACTACGCCAAGGCCCTCGCGCGCGGGAACGAACTGCTCAAACACGGAAAGGTCGGCGCGTTTCTCGTCGCCGGCGGACAAGGCACGCGCCTCGGCTACGACGGTCCCAAGGGCGAGTTCCCCGTCACGCCGATCAAGAACAAGCCGCTCTTCCAGGTCTTCGCCGAACAGCTCCTTTCGCATTCGAAACGAGCCGGCAAGAACATCCCCTGGTACATCATGACCAGCGAAGCGAACGATGCCCGCACGCGCGAGTACTTCGCAAAGAACGGCTTCTACGGGTACCCGAAGGCCGATGTGTTCTTCTTCCAGCAAGGGATGATGCCGGCGTTCAACATGGACGGCACGCTGCTGCTGGAAACGAAAGACAGCCTCGCCCTTGCGGCAGACGGCCACGGCGGATCGCTGCGCGCCATCGACAAGACCGGTGCGCTCGCCGACATGAAAAAGCGCGGCGTCGAGCACCTCTCGTACTTCCAGGTCGACAACCCGATCGTCCACGTCATCGATCCGCTCTTCCTCGGCCTGCACGACCTCAGCGGCAGCGAGATGAGCAGCAAGACGATCCCCAAAGCCGGGCCGCTCGAGAAGGTCGGCAACTTCTGCGTTGGCGACGGCGTTCTGCAGGTGATCGAATATTCGGATCTGCCCGAATCGCTCGCCACCAGGACAAACGCCGACGGCTCCCTCATGTTCAATGCCGGCTCGATCGCCATCCACGCACTGCGCGTGAGCTTCATCGAGCGCCTGAACGCGGGAGGCAAGCTCAAGCTGCCGTGGCACCGAGCGGAGAAGAAGGTCCCCTATGTCGACGCGAACGGGAACGCCGTAAAGCCCGAGAAGGCGAACGCGGTGAAGCTCGAACAGTTCGTGTTCGACGCGATCCCGATGGCGGCGAACGCGATCGTCTACACCACCGACCGAGCCGAGGAGTTCAGCCCGGTCAAGAACGCCGACGGCGCCGATTCGCCGGCCACCAGCAGGCGCGACCAGGTCCGGCGATTCGCGAGTTGGCTGAGCGCGGCCGGTGTCAGCGTTCCCATGAAGAACGGCGAGCCGGACTGCACGATCGAGATCAGCCCCCTCTACGCCGCGAGCGAATCGGACTTGGTCGCAAAACGACCAGGTTTCGCGATCGAGCCGGGTGCGACAATCTACCTCGAGTGAGCCAATTTTTGGCGTCACCGCACCATTTCTGCCAACCGTTGCCGACCCGCTGTGAAGCTGGAGGGGTCGTTTCGCGCGCGGATGGGTAACGGTGGGTAATCCCGAGTACCGGCAACCGCCCCGTTTTGTATGCCCATTCGGGCAATCGCAAACCCCTTGGCAGATCGATTTCACCTCGAAGAAGTCCATCACTATTCCCCGCCGCGCTGCGCGAAATCGCGAAGAAGGCGCAGCGCGCGCAGACGACGCGGATGAAGCGAGTTATCGGCGGATGGCAAGATCGTACAGGCATTTTCCTGCTAAGGTCCGACTGTGCCATTGCAAAATGTCATAGGTGGCATCAATCGCGCCAACCCTCCTAGGTTGAATCGGATCGCTCGGAATTACCGGGCCGTCTGCCACATTTGGCCATTTGCCCATGAGGGCACGTGGTACAAATTATGTTGTCAGATAGTAGCCCGAGCTGCAGAACAGGCGAGCGAATTAGCGTTCGCCCGCTGCCGCAGGCAACTTAAGGAGAGAGAGAACAACTAATGAGCACTCAATACACCCGCGGCCTTGCTGCCGTCGCCCTCGCGATCGGCATCGCCGCCTCTGCGAATGCGGCGTCGATCAACTACGGCAATTTCTCGGTGGCCGGCGTGATCTTCGGCAATGTGACCGAATCCTCGGGCACTGACGCCGTCCCGCTTTACGGCCCCCCACACACCTTCGTGACCGGACTCGATTTTGATCCGGCGAGTTTCGTCGCCCATTCCGCCGGCGGCGGCGCGGACATCACCGACGGCCAGCTCAACCTCACCGTCTCAAACCTCGCCGGCATCCACTCGTTCTCCATCGCCGAGTCCGGCGACTACACGCTGGTCGGCACCGGCACCGTCGCCACCCAGGCCCTTGCCGGCGCGAACATCGCGATCAAAATCACCGAAATCGATGGCGTGGCTGTCACCCCGTTGACGGTCCCGACTTCGACCGCTTCGGTCGGCTTCAACCTGATTGCCAACCCCGGCCTGGTTCAGCCGTGGAGCCTGGGCGTCACGAGCAACATCGACGCCGCGCTCGCCAACATCACTCACCGCATCGGCGCGACCAAGATCGAAGTCGTTATCGATAACTCCCTCGTCGCCATCAGCGAGCCCGCCTCGGTCTCGTCGATCTCGAAAAAGGACTTCACGATCTCGATCCCCTATGTGCCGGAACCGACCACGCTTAGCGCCGGCCTCGCCGCCTTGAGTCTCGTCAGCCGCCGTCGCACCAAGTAATCAGTCGCCTGACATCGGCGAGCTTAAAGTCTCGCTCGTCCCAAGCCCAAAACGCATCGCGCCCCGCGCGGTGCGTTTTTTTCTTTCTGCGCCAGGAACATGAGGACGGACGCGAAAGCGCAACGCTTCGCCGCGCATGCGAAATGATGGGCCCGGTCAAATGCGTACAATGGCGCCACCTTTCGCGGAGGCACTTTGATCAAGCTCTCGGCCGCCCTTGCTCTGCTCGTCATGCTGAACACCGGATCGATCACCGTCGCCCAATCCAGCCAGCCCGTGGAACCTGAGCCCAGCCGCACCGCGTTCTCGCCGGATGCGAAGGTGAAGATCGCGCTCGTCGGCGACTCGACCGTCACCGAGCATGCCGGCTGGGGCGCGGGATTCCAGATTGCCCTCTCAGACGGCGCCCAGGCGGTCAACATCGCCAAGGGCGGACGAAGCTCGCTCAGCTACCGCACCGAAGGCTGGTGGGACAAGGCGCTGGCGCTGAAACCCGACTACATGCTCATCCAGTTCGGCCATAACGATCAGCCCGGGAAAGGTCCCGAGCGCGAGACCGACCCCGCCACCACCTTCCCGCAGAACATGGCGCGCTACGTCGATGAGGCACGGGCCGCAGGCATCAAGCCGATCCTCGTCACGTCGCTCTCGCGCCGAGACTGGAAAGAAGACGGAAAGATCCACTCATCGCTCACGCCCTGGGTCGAGGCGACGCGGAAGGTCGCCAGGGAAAAGAACGTTCCGCTGATCGAGCTGTTCGATCGCTCGATCGACATCTACTATTCGCTCGGCGAAAAGGGCACCGAGCTGATCTCCGCGAAGAACGCGACGGGCGGCGTCGACCACACGCACCTCAACGCCGTCGGCAGCGAATGCATCGGCACGATGGTGGCCGATGATCTGAAACGCGCGGTGCCTGAGCTCGATGCGTATCTCCAAGGCTACAAGCAGCTGGCGATGAAGCAACAGGCCGCCGCCCAGACGACGCAGCCGGCGGCGCCCACGACCACCGCACCGGCTGTGCGGCATCCGTACACCATTACGCCGGAAACGCCTCCGGCGCATCTGGGCGAGAAGACCATCATCGTCGCGGCGGATGGCAGCGGCGCATTCACCTCCGTTCAGGCCGCGATCGACTCGACGCCCGAAAACAACCTCGACCGGGTGACGATCCGCCTCAAGCCCGGCATCTACTACGGCCCGGTGGTCATCCCACGCTCGCGGCCGAACCTCAGCTTCGTGGGCGACGATCGCGATACGACGATCCTCACGTACGCGCTCAATGTGAAAGACCCGATTCCGGAAAACGTCATCCCGAAGATGAACGGCAACGGCGTCATCGTGCTCGGCAAGAACTTCCGCGCGAGCAATCTCACCTTCCGCAACACCTCCGGCGACCACGGCCAGGCGATGGCGCTGCGCATGCAGGCCGACCGCTGCGTGATCGAACACTGCAAACTCCTCGGCTGGCAGGACACGTTGCTCGTGCATTCGCAGCGGCAATACTTCAACGATTGCTACATCGAGGGACGAGTCGATTTCATCTACGGCGGGTCGACGGCCGTCTTCGAGAACTGCGAGATCAAGAGCAAGCAAGGCGGTTACGTCACCGCCGCCAGCACGCCGCAGGAAAATCCGTACGGCTACCTGTTCCTCAACTGCAGACTCACGAGCGACGACAACGTGCCGACATATCTCGGCCGGCCTTGGCGGCCGTTCGCGAGCGTGACGTACATCGGCTGCCAACTCGGCGCACACATTCGGCCCGAAGGCTGGCACAACTGGGGCAAGGCCGAGAACGAGAAGACCGCACGGTACGCCGAGTTCGGATGCACCGGGCCGGGCGCGGCGACGGATCGGCGCGTGCCGTGGGCGAAACATGGGACGATCGACGAGGCCAAGGAGATCACAGTGAAGGCAGTGCTGGCGGGAGAGGATGGATGGGATCCGAGTGTCGAGAAATGACTGCGCGTCAATGAAAGTTTGTCATTCAGAAGGAGCCTCGCTGAGGCTCGTTCTGGATGACAGGAGAAAAACGCACGTGGATCACGACCCCTTTCCGCCCGCTCGCGCCTGATGCGCCGCGATATCCCGGTACGACTTCCGCAACATCCGATCCGACATCCTCGGCATGAAACTCGCCAGCGCCAGCCCCCACCGCGACGGCCGCATCGGCCAGACTTCCGCTCGCGGCTTCTTCATGGCCTTCACGATCGACCGCGCCACCGCATCGACGCTCTGCCGATAGAACGTCCGCGTCGGCGACTCGATGGACTTCTCGCTCAACTTCTCGGCCGCCTCGATGAACTCGGTAGCCGTGCCGATGGGGTGAACGCTGGTGACCGCGATCCGCTCATCTGCCAGTTCGACGCGCGCCGCCTCGGCCAGCGAGAGCTGCGCCGCCTTCGTCGCGGCATAAGCACCGAAGAATGGCAATCCGCGCCGTGCGGCAGCGCTCGAGACGATCACGATCTGCCCGCGCCAGCGGTCGCGAACCTCGTTTTTGCGCAGGATCGGGACGGCATGGCGGATGGGCTCGGTCGTGCCGAACACGTTGGTGTTGATGATCTGGTGAAGTTCCTCGGTCGTCATCTCGTCGACGCGCCGGACCAGGCCGTAGCCGGCGTTGCAGACGAGCGTGTCGATGTTGCCGAACTGCTCGACGGTTTCGTCGATGAGCATCTTGCAGTCATCCGGGCGCGAGACGTCGACTTGAAGACAGAGGTGGCTGCCGCCGAGCGCGTGGTTCAACGCTTCCAGCCGGTCGATGCGCCGCGCCGCGAGCGTAAGCCGGCAACCCTGCGCATGAAGCTGCTCGGCTAGTGCTTTGCCGATGCCGGCACTGGCGCCGGTGATGATGACGACGGAATTGCGGAGGTCGCGGGACATCTGCGTGCGATCCTAAGTCGGGAGTTGACTTTGTCACGCGATCGGCGATCAATCACTGCTGTGTTCACAGGAATTGTTGAACGTTCGCTTCCGGTTCTCGCAGTCGACAAGACGGCGGCGGGCATCCGCATCCTCCTTCCCAGCGAATGGACGGATGTGAAGCACGGCGAGAGCATCGCCGTCAACGGCGTGTGCCTCACCGTTGCGGAAATGATTGACGCTAAGACCGGCGCGGCCCTGGCGTTCGACGCGATTCCCGAAACGCTCGCCAAGACGAATCTGCGCCTGCTCCAGCGGGGCGATGAAGTGCACGTCGAGCGTTCGCTGCGGGTCGGCGACCGCCTGGACGGCCACATGGTTCAGGGGCATGTCGACGGGACGGCGAAGATCATCCGTCAATCAAGATCTAAGAATGACTGGCGCATCGGTATCGAACTTCCCTCACTCCTCGCGAAATATTTCACGCCCAAAGGTTCGATAACGCTCGACGGCGTGAGCCTGACGATTGCCGAACTTACCGATCAGTCGTTCGAAGTTGCCCTGATTCCGACGACGCTGCAGATCACCCGGCTGGGCCAACGCCCGATCGGGTGGCCGTTGAACGTGGAGTGTGACATGATGGCGAAGGCGGTAGTGAGGTTTCTGGAACTGCGCGAGAATGCGAAATGATTAATGTGAAGTGCGAAATGAGTAAAGGTGGATCAACGCCAGCCGACGTTGTCGTCCGTCATTTCTCATTTCGCATTTCGCATTTCGCATTCATCCCTCATCCCTCTTCCTTCATCCTTACGAAATGACCTACCGCCCCACCATCGCCATCACCATGGGAGAGCCGGCCGGCATCGGGCCGGAGGTGATCGTCAAGGCGCTCACCGATCCGGTGCTGCGCCATCGCGCGCGATTCGTCATCTACGGAATGAACGAGTTGCTCAGCTACGCCGCCGACCTTGCCGAGCACGATGTCTACTGGTGGCGCGACCCGATCAAGGGCCCGCCGCGGCACTACACGCAGGATGTCGTCGTCGTCGATTACGATGAGTATTCCATGCTCCACACCGATGCGCGCGGCCCGAGCAAACTCGGCGGCGAAGCGTCAATGCGGTTCTGCGTCGACGCGATCGAAGCGGCGATGAAGGGGTATGTCGACGGCGTGGTCACCGCGCCGATCGCCAAGGAAAGCTGGCACATGGCCGGCTACAAATATCCCGGCCACACCGAGCTCTTCGCCGAGCGGACGCATGCCCGGCAATTTGCGATGATGTTCGCCGGCGGGCCGATCCGCGTCGTGCTCGCGACCGTTCATGTGCCATTGCTCGCAGTGTGGAACGTGCTGAACATCGGCGCGATCTTTCGGCCGATCGAACTCGTTCACAAAGCGCTCGTGGAATGGTTCGACATCCCGCATCCGCGCATCGCGGTTTGCGGATTGAATCCGCACGCGGGCGAGAACGGCGCCTTTGGCGACGAAGAGAAGCGGCTGATCCTGCCGGCCATGCTGATGGCGCGTGAGCAAGGCATCAGCGTCACCGGCCCGCACCCGGCCGACACGGTCTTCATCGCCGCCCGCGATGGCCGGTACGATGCCGTCGTCGCGATGTATCACGACCAGGGACTCATTCCTGTCAAGTTGCTCGGCTTCGAGCAGAGCGTGAACCTGACGCTCGGGCTGCCGATCATCCGCACGAGCCCAGATCACGGCACGGCGTTCGACATCGTGGGCCGGAACCGCGCGAACGCCAGTTCGATGCGCGCGGCGATCTCGATGGCGATCGACCTGGCGATCCGTCGACACGAGCGCGGGCAGATGCCCCCGGATGCGCCGTCGAATCACGAGCAGAACGACCCGGGTCAGCAATCGCGCGAATGAACCACCTGGAGTCGAGACTCGTCGCGTTGCTGTTCATCGCGTCGTGCGTGGCCGGTTTTCTCGTTGCGACGAGCGGCGACCTGCGCCCGGAACTTGCCAGTGCATTGCTGATCGTCACGATTTCCATCACCGCGGCATGGCGATGGCTCGGATCTCCGTTTCTCGAGTTGCTTTCGCTCTTTGCATGGCTTGCAACGCTTATCGCGGTGATCCCGATCCTCGCCGGCATTCCGTACCTGCTTGGGGCCGCGGTGGTAGGCGTCGCCGTGATGTCGCCGTTGGGCATTGTGCTCTACCTGCGCAAAGAGGAGCGGGAGGCGCGCGAGGTAGACGGCCGGTGTCTCTATTGCGGCTACGACCTGCGGGCGTCGAGTGAGCGGTGTCCGGAATGTGGACGCGAAGTCGAGGGCGATGTGTATCGGCGGCGGCGAATTGCGGAAGAGTTGCGGGCAAAACGGGCGGTGCAAACGCCGGACCTCACGCCGCCGGCGCCGAAGCAACCTGCCGAGATTGATAACGATCCGCCCTTGGATGTCGGCTGAGGCGATGACGAGCGGCGCACCTGCATCGACCCAGGCGGGCATTCCCAGCGATCTGGAGAATCCCGCTTTTCGCTTGACTCTAACGGCAACCGTTCTAGATTGAGTAAACGATTACCTCGTGCTGCGGAGCGCAGGTCTCATTTCGCTTTGCCTTGAATCGGACGGAGGACCATTCCGATTCACTGCGAACGGGTTCGTCTCGACACTCAATTCCTTGGAGGAACACGATGAAACTACCCACCACGGCCCTTGCCGCGATTCTGATCGCCGCTGTGCTTCCGGTTGCGTCACGCGCTGACACGGTCATCGGCGACTGGGAAAACGGCTCGACCGACGGCTGGATCGACTGGGGCACGCAGGCCGCCATCGCATCGCCCAAGTACGAGTGGACGAGTTTCGGCGCGACCCGCGGCACCGGCGCGATCAAGGTCAACGCGGCCGGGTACAACCAGAATCTCTCCATCAAGCTCCAGAACAACAATCTCATGGCGGCGTTCCTGGCGAACAATCAGCTGTCGATTGATTTCAGTTATCCGGCCGAGACCAATCCCGGCTACGCACAGATTTACGATATCGCCATCAACGCCGAGAGCTACGGTTTCCATGGCGAGAGCCCGGTCCCGAAGTTTACCTATGGCTTCCCCAACGGCGGCCCGCAGACCACCACCATCTCCTGGGACTACCATCGCCTGGTGGACGGCATCACCTCGAATGGCGAGGTCACCGCGGCGTCACGGTGGATCGAGTTCATCATCGCCACCAATTCCGACTCAACCCACGGCACACTCTACTTCGACAACGCCCGACTCACCCGTAACGCATCGCTCGGCGATTTCAATCACGACGGCGCGGTCGATGCGCTGGACATCGATCTGCTCCTGCGGACGGATAACGGCGACGGTGCCGACCTGATGTACGATCTGAACGCCGACAACCTTGTCCGCTCGCCGATCAACACCGGCGTCGCAATCAGCGACTCCGACTACTGGGTGCAACTCGTCAAGGGGACGAAGTACGGCGACACGAATCTCGACAAGAAGGTCAACTTCGACGACCTGCTCGCGCTCGCGCAGAACTACGGAGATCAATCCACCGGCACCTGGGCCAAAGGCGATTTCGACGGCAACAACGCAGTCGCCTTCGACGACCTGCTGCTCCTGGCACAAAACTACGGATTCGTCGGGTTGGTCGACGGTGCGTCTCCACAATTCAATGCCGACTGGGCGCTGGCGCAGTCCCTCGTGCCTGAGCCGGGTAGCGCGATGGCGCTGGGAGCCATGGTGCTGGTTCGCCGCCGGCGAGCCAAGGCCTAAGGTCTCGGCGACTCACCTTCCGAGAGTGCGTGCCTTGCGGGCGTCGATGAATGATTTGACGGCGAGTGCCACGAAAATCGCCGCGAGGATTCCCATCGCCAGCTGGCTGTAAACGGCCGCCGGGCGCGCGAGCGGCTCGCCCTTGATCAGCTTCGGAAGGCTCATGCCGAGTCCGCCGAGCATGCCCAACACGCCGACCAGCGCCGCGCCGTGCATCGCGTGCATGCGCAGGTTCGGCTTGAGCGCGACCGCGCCAAACACGATCATCGCCAGCCCGAAGTACGCCGGGATCATCGCCGTCGCGTGAAAGCCGCCGACGGCGATCATCGAGACCGGCGAAATCAGGGCGATGAGTACACCGAATACGATTGCGAGCTTGGCCATGAGTCTCCCGGTCTGGGTGTGTGTGGTTGTTCTCGAATGCAAGTCCGAATGCGTAGTCTAGCGGCGCACGTCGGAACCGCCCAGTCGGACAAGTCGCCGCAGGCCGTTTCGGCATCGTTTCGGGAACTGGTGGTTTCGACAACAACCGCCTCGCGCCGGCGGGCAAAGGCGCATCGGCCGGCAGCTTTTCTTCCTCCGCGGATAGTCTTTGAAGCGGCTGGCACCTAGACTCGAAGTCGATGTCTTCGTCCGACAGTCCCAGCGCTCACACCAATCGGCTGGCCAGCGAAACCAGCCCGTATCTGCTTCAACACAAGCATAATCCGGTCGACTGGTACGCCTGGGGCGACGAGGCCTTTGAGCGCGCCCGCGCCGGGAACAAGCCGATCTTTCTCAGCGTCGGCTACTCCACCTGCTACTGGTGTCACGTGATGGAGCGCGAGTGTTTCGAGAAAGAGGAAATCGCCGCGCTGATGAACCGGCATTTCGTCTGCATCAAGGTCGATCGGGAGGAGCGGCCGGACGTGGACCAGCTTTACATGACGGCGACGCAGATTCTCACCCGGCAAGGCGGTTGGCCGATGAGCGTCTGGATAACGCCGGATCTCAAGCCGTTCTACGCGGGCACCTATTTCCCGCCGCGTGATTCGCACGGTCGGCCAGGATTCCCATCCCTGCTTAATGGCATCGCCGATGCATGGCAGAACCGACGCGACGAGGTGAACCGGCATGCCGACGAACTCGTCGAAGCGATCCGCGCCGCCACCGAATCCAATCCGCCACGGAGCGAAACCCCCGACCACGCCACCATCCGCGCGATGATCGAAACGAGCCTGGCCGATTACGAGCCGCAGTTCGGCGGGTTCGGACAGGCGCCCAAGTTCCCTCGGCAAACGCTCCTCTCGCTCCTGATCGACGCGTATCAACTGATGCTCGACGATGAGCCGATTCGAGACGACATCCGGAAAAAGCTCCTCCACACGCTCGACGCGATGGCCGACGGCGGCATTCGCGATCACCTCGGCGGCGGATTTCATCGCTACAGCACCGATGCGAAGTGGCTCGTCCCGCACTTTGAGATCATGCTCTACGACCAGGCGATGCTGGCGCACATCTATGCGCGTGCGTCGCGATTGTTCGAGCGGCCACGCTATGCAACCGTCTCGCGCGGCATCTGCGATTTTGTGTTGCGGGAGATGACGAGCGAAGAAGGCGCGTTTTACACCGCCTTCGACGCCGAGGTCGACCATCGCGAAGGACAGAACTACCTCTGGACGCCGCAGCTGGTGACCGAAGTGCTCGGCGAGACGGACGGCAGGCGCTTCAACGAAATCTACGGCCTGTCGCGCGGCCCCAACTTCGCAGATCCACATCACTCGGACGGCACGCCGGCGGCAAACATCCTGTTCCTGCCGGACGGCTGCGAGAGCGAGTCGGAACCGGCGATCGTCGCGATGCGATCTAAACTGCTCGGAGCACGGAGCACGCGCAAGCAGCCACTGCTCGACACCAAGATCATCACCAGTTGGAACGCGCTGATGATCCACGCGCTTTCCATCACTGGCCGAGAGCTGAATGAAATGCGCTACCGCGACGCCGCGATCAAGGCGGCGGATTTTCTGCTCACCCAGCACGCCGAAGGCGATGAGCAGATGCAACTCGTCCACACCAGCCGCGGCGGCGTGAAAAAGCACGAGGGTTTTCTCGACGACTATGCGTGCCTCGCCCTCGCGCTCCTGGAACTGCATGCGAGCACGCGGGACGTCCGCTGGAAGCACCAGTCGCAACGCGTCGCCAGGCGAATGCTGGCCCGGTTCGGCGGCACGTCGGGCCCGCTCTTTTTCACCGCGCTCGATCAGAAAGACCTCGTCGTCCGCCAGCAGGTCGGCAGCGACAGCCCGCTCCCTTCCGGCAACGCCGTCGCCGCGCTGGCCCTGGACGAACTCGGGCAGACCGATCGCGCGCGGTCGATCCTAGCCGGCTTTGCAGACATCATCCGGCGATACCCGCAATCGATGAGCACGATGGTCCGTGCCGAACTGCTGATCGCTCAGACAGCGTTCGACGTTCGGCTGGACGCGGGGCCGCAGGCGGCTCTGCCTTCGGCGGACGATGTGGTGTCGCTGCGAGCCGCGCGGATCGGCGACCGCAAGCTCGAACTCACCGTCGACATCAAACCCGGCTTTCACCTGTATGACACCAGCATCGACCCGGCGCTGGGCCTGCATGCGACGCGGCTGAGTGTTTCGCCGAACGTGACGGAACTGGTCGATTTCGTGGACTATCCGGGCGCGCAGCGGCTCGATCTGCAGTACGGGCCGTCGGTTTCGGGATATACTGGTTCGATCTGCATCAGTGTGATGTTTTCGAAACCGATCCCCGCCGATCCCGTCACGCTCTGGCTTTCGTTTCAGGCGTGCGACGACCGCGCGTGTCTGCGGCCGACGGTCCTGAGTGCACAGGCCTGAACATTTCTGTGGGTAGGAGTTTCGACAATGAAACATGACGCGATCATCAATGATTATGAAGGTGGCCCGCAGAAGTTGCGGGCGGCGGTTCAGGGGCTGAGCAGTGAAGAGCTCAACGCGTTTCCGGTTCCCGGCACCTGGTCGATCCAGCAGATCTGCGTTCACCTGCTTCATTCGGACCTCTTTGCCGCTGGACGCATGTGCCAGATCATCGCCGAGGATGTGCCGCTACTCATGAACTGGGACGAAAACACCTTCGTCGCAAGGCTGCGCTACGACAAGATGCCGATCAATGACGTGCTCAGTTGCATCGAAACCATGCGCAAGACGATGGCCGCCACGCTGCGGCAGTTGAAGGACGAAGATTTCGCGCGGTACGGCATCCACTCCAAGCGCGGCAAGCTGACGCTGGAAGATGTGCTGAACACCTACGTAAACCACCTCGAGCATCACATGAAGTTCCTCATCGAGAAACGGAAGATGCTCGGAAAACCGGTGTGAGCGATGAACAACGGACCTGTGAATGGAGTCGAATGGCGCATCGGCACGATGGGGTTCAGCTATGCCGACTGGCGCGATGTGTTTTATCCCCGGTTTCTAAAGCCGGGCGATTACCTCTCGTTCTACGCCGGCCACCTCAACGCGCTGGAAATCGACACCACCTTTCACGCCGTTCCGCCGCCGGAGCGGTTCGAGAAGTGGGCGGCGGCGGTGCCGGCGGATTTTCGATTCGCGGTGAAGACGCCGCGGGCGATTACGCACGAGGCGGTCATCGCCGACGCGATCGGCCCGATGCGCGAGTTTCTGCAGGTCGCGCGCCGACTCGGAGAGAAACTCGGCGTGGTGCTGATTCAATATCCGCCGACGCTGCCGGCGCGGGTCTGGCCGCAGGTTGAGCGGTTCCTCGACTCGCTGCCGAACGATCTGCGCTTCGCCGTGGAGTTTCGGAACGATTCGTGGTTTATCGATCCGGTGATCGAGGGGTTGCGATCCCGCGGGATGTCGCTCGTCAATGCCGAGTACGACTACGCGCCGCGCGAGCCGACGTTCACGGCCGACTTCGCGTACGTCCGCCTCGTCGGCCGACACGGACGGTTCGAGCCGATGACGCACGAGCGGTTTGATCCGACCGGCCAGTTGAAGTGGTGGCATGAACGGCTCGTTAACGCACAGAAGAAGACGATCTACCTGATGATCAACAACGATTTCGCGGGATTCTCGATCGGGACCGCGGATCGATTGCAGCGCATGCTCGGCCGGACGATCGAGACGCCGGCACAGCGGATGGGGCTGTTGTTCTAGAGAAGTTGCCTTGACGCCGATGAAACGCGAACGGGCACGGCGAATGCCGCACCCGTTTTGTTGTGTTGCCGCGGGGCATCGGGCCTCTGTCGCCGCGAACGCTTGGCGCTTTCTGCGCCGTCACGCCCGCGGCGGCGGACGTCCGCCGCCACGCATCGTTTGGATTCAGACCAGCCTTCGTTTCTCGATAGCTTGTTCAAGAATCTTCAAGTTCTTCAGATTCGCCTTGAACAGCACGTCTAGCGCATCTCCCACCACCGGAACCACGCCGGTGATGAAGTCCAGGCCGAGGTTTGCCATCATCCGCATCACGACGATCTTGCCTAGCTTGTGCTTGCGCGCCAGGAACACCGGGTAGAGGCCGATGGCGAGCGAAATCGCATCGCCCGCGACCGGCACCAGACCGATCACCGCATCGAGGCCGAACTTCACGCCGGCCACTTCGAAGGACGAATCCATCAGCTTCGCAACGACGCGCGCCATCTCGACGTCCTGTTCGAGCGTGCTGGAGGGAAGCGAACCACCGGCGCCGACACGTTTCGCGGAAACATGTTGGGTGTCGGCGGTTTTGTGCACGGGTTCATTCACGGTGATGGTCATTTCATGAAACAATACGCACCACGATCGCATTCGTTGCTGTGATTCTAAAGATCGCCCCCGCGTAGAACGCCGGGGTTTACCCGGGCAGCAACGCAGGCTTTTCCAGGCCGATGATGGCGATGCCGACCTCATCGGCGCGCTTCAGCACGGCGGGCTTGTCGACCATCATAACCTGTCCGACCTCGAGCACGACGCAGCCGCAACCCGCTTGAGCAAGACACTCGATCGTCTGCAGGCCGATGGTCGGCACATCCACGCGCATGTCCTGCCGCGCGTTGCTCACCTTGACCATCGTCCAGCCTTTGGTTCGGCAGAGTTCGCCGGCCCGACGGATCATGGCGTTGGTGCCTTCCATCGCCTCGACGGCGATGACGTCCTTGTCCATGAGCGCGACCGCCTGGCCGATGTCGAGTTGGCTGACCGTCTTGCACAGATCGAAGCCGAAGCGTGCGTCGTCGCGCTGGCGATCGCTCGGTTCGCGGCGGGTCATGGTGCCGGGCGAGGCAAGGTGATCTTTGGTGTAGGTCGTGGAGTCGATCAAGGTGATTCCTGCGCTTTGAAGTTCATCGGCGATCGCTTCGAGCAGTTTGTGATCGCGCTTGTCGTGGCGCACCTTTCGAACGTAAAGCGAGATCGTCCGCACATCGGGCACGAACTGCAACCATCGTCCGATCCGGCCGCGGGCATACATCGCGCTCTTGGGCACCCGGCCGACCATGATCGCCTGGCTCACGTCGTGCCGCTTGAGCACACGAATCCACTGCCCGAGCCGCATCAGACCGACGGACTGGTTCACATCCACGCACGCGGCAAGTTCCGGCCGCGCGAAGCCGCCGAGGGAAGCGCAGACGACCTTGAGCCCGGCGGATTTCGCGCCGCGAGCGACGAGGATAGGAAACTCGCCTTCGCCGGCGATGAGACCGAGGGTGTTCATAGGGTGATGGACGAGAGGAGGACAACCGGGAGAGTACTCTTGCCGACGAACTGCCTATCGTTGGTGACGATCGAACTACATCCAGACAGCTCGGCGGTGGCGATGTGTATTGCGTCGGGCAGTTTGATGCCATGGTTGGCACAAATTTGAGAAGCGGCACAGAGTACATCGCGACTGACGGTCACGATCAGGCGATTCCCGGTTGTTTGAAGCACTGCCTGATATGCGCGAGTCAGCGCCGCGTCAGCCATCTTCAACGGCCGCACCAGGACCTCGGCAACCGTCGGTTCACTCGAAAAAACAGTTAATTCTGCGCAGTCCGAGGCAACGAATACAGCATCCGACTGCACATGAAGTGGCAACACGCGCTCGATCGAGTAGATCCACGCGTTCGAATCCAAGTAAGGCCGATTGCCGATCTGTGCGACTATTCGCCCCATGAATCGCGCTCTTCACGAATGTAGCGATCGACTTCTTCGACCGACTTGAAAGAACGTCCCACGCCGAATAGATCCGACATGTTTTTCGCTGCGGGAATCATGTCCGCACGGAGATCTTCAAAAGTAACCGAAACATTGGCGCGCGTGCCCACCGGTATGTCGCTAGCGCGAAGTTCGATCAGACCGCCTTCCTTGACGATCACGACCTCTTGGATTGATCGGGTCATGAGATGATTCTAGCCGAACTCTACTTGGTTGCACTCTAAAATCGCCCCGCCCGATAAGGTGCCGGATCGATCGACATCGGTTTTCCGCAGATCATCTCCGCCATCAACCGTCCCGTTGCCGGCCCCATCGTGAGGCCGAGCATGTTGTGCCCGGCGGCGATCCAGACGTTGTTCGCATTGGGCGCGCGGTCCAGTATCGGCAAGCTGTCAGGCGTCATCGGTCGAAAGCCGGACCAGTTTTCGACTACCGGCGACGCCGTCGGCTCGCGCAGGTAGTGGCTTGCGCCTTCGACCAGCATCTGCAGCCGCGTCGGGTTGAGGCTCGTGTCGTAGCCGCCGAACTCCATCGTCGAGCCGATGCGGAAGCCGGTCTGCATCGGCGTGATCGCGACGCGATGTTCTTCGAAGATGAGCGGATACGTGGGACAAACCGCCGGCCGCGGCATGGTGATGCTGTAACCCTTGCCCGGCTGGATCGGGATGCTGGTTCCCAACTCGCTTTGGATCTGCGGCGTGTACGCGCCCGTTGCGACGAGAAAGTGCGTGCCATGAAACTCGCCGGCGTTGGTCCGCGCGGCGATGACGTTGCGATTGCTGCGCGTGAAGCCGATGAAACTCGTCCGCTCGCGAATGGTCACACCTCGCGCCAGTAGGATACGCTTCAACTCGCTCATCAATCGGTCGGGTCGCAGGTGGGCATCGTTCTGAAAGTACCAAGCGCCCGCCATGCAGCCGGGCTTGAGCGCGGGTTCGCGCGAAAGCAGTTCGTCGACCGTCCATTTGTCGAAGCGTTTGCCGAACTCGCGTTCGATCATGCCGGCGGTTTTCTCGAAATCGTCAAGATGATGTTTCGTCTGATAGACGAAGACGATGCCGCGAGCTTCCCATTCGCACGCGAGTGATTCCTGCTCGACGATCTGTTGATACAGCGACCGCGATTGATCGATCAGCGGCGCGATCGCGCGGGCCGCGTTCATCATTTGTCGCTCGTTGCAGTTTCGCGCGAAGCGGTACATCCAGCTCCAGAGCGACAGACTCAGGCGCGGCCGGATGTAAAGCGGTGAGCGACTGGAAAACGCCTTCAGACCCATCTGTCGAATGACGCCGGGAACGGTTAACGGCAGGACATGGCTCGGCGAGACGTAGCCGCAGTTTCCATGGCTGCAGGCTTTTCCGAACTCACCTCTGTCGATAATCGTCACGCGATGGCCGGCCTTGCTGAGGAAATAGGCGCTCATCGCGCCGATCACGCCGCCGCCGATGATGATAGTGTGGTCGGACATC
>JANOBD010000099.1:0-1939 GCA_031411495.1 Phycisphaerae bacterium
TGGTCGAAGTGGTACGTGTTCCTCGCCGCCGTCAACGCTGGTCTGTGGTTCCTCGCTGTTGTGGGTGTGCTTGCGAGCGTTGTCGGCGCCTACTATTATCTGCGCATCGTGAAACTCATGTTTTTTGACGAGGCTGCGGAACCTTTCCTGCCGGTGCGCATTAGGGTACTCGGCGTAATGGCCGTATCCGGCTTGTTCGTGATTCTGTATTCCCTGCCCTTTATTGGTGGTCCGATCGTTAATGCTGCGACCGCTGCCGCCAAGTCATTCCGGTATTGATGAAACCCAGCGAACTTTCAGCTCCTTTCGCCCGCCTCCATCTCGACAGGGTCGATTCGACGAACTCCGAAGCATTGCGACGGGCAGCTGGCGGCGAGCGCGGTCCGCTCTGGCTGACGGCGACCGAGCAGACCAACGGCCGCGGGCGCTCGGGCAGAGCGTGGTCCGCGCCTCATGGCAATGTCGCGGCAACTTTGCTGTTCTCGCCGCAGTGCAAGCCTGCGACCCTGCATCAACTGGCGTTCGTCGCCGGTGTCGCAGTGCACGATGCGATCTCGCACGCTGCCGGCCCCGTGCCCGGGTTGAAACTCAAGTGGCCGAATGACATCCTGATCGCCGGCGCGAAGACCGGCGGCATACTGGTCGAGACCACCACCTTCGGCGCTGAAAGTGTTGCGGCAATCGGCATCGGCCTCAATATCGCGGATGCTCCGGAGATCGAGGGCCGTGCCATCGCAAAGCTCACCGACCACGCACCTGCCCTGACTGCCGATGGCATGCTCGGCCGGCTCGACGAAGGATTCCGTTACTGGCTGCCCCTATGGTCTTACGGCGACGGCTTTGCCGCCGTCCGCGCTGCCTGGCTGTCTCGCGCCAGCACCATCGGCCGACCACTTGCCGTCAATGCCGGCAGTGAACGCATCGAAGGCACTTTTGACGGCATCGACGAAGGCGGCGCCTTGCTGCTTCGGATGCCGGACGGCACCATGAAACGACTGACGTACGGCGATGTAAGCCTCATCGGCGCGCCGACGATTGCCTCTGAAAGGACTGCATAATGACTGAGTTGCGCGCCGATGGCGCGAACGGAGCTTCAACCAAGGGAGACTTGGTTTTCGCGGCCCTGGGCGGCCTCGGCGAGATTGGTATGAACGCCTATCTCTACGGCCTCGGCGAGCAGCGCCAGCGCAAGTGGCTGATGGTCGACCTCGGCCTGACTTTTCCCGGCGAAGGCGAACCCGGCGTCGATGTCGTGCTGCCCGATCTGAAGTTCATCGCGGGCGCCCGCAACAGCCTCGCAGGTCTGGTGCTGACGCACGCGCACGAGGACCACATCGGCGCGGTGATCGACCTGTGGCCGCGCATCGGCTGCCCGATCTACGCCACGCCTTTCACCGCCGGCATGCTGCGCTCGAAGACGGTGGACTACGGCAACCGCATGAAGCTGCCGATCACCGAGATTCAGCTTGGCGCGAAGTTCAAGGTCGGCCCGTTCGAACTCGAATTCATCAACCTCGCGCACTCGATCCCGGAGTCGTCGGGGCTCGTGATACGCACGCCGCACGGCAGCGTATTTCACACCGGCGACTGGAAGCTCGACAACGATCCGCTGGTCGGCCGGCCGAGCGACAATTCCCGGTTGGCGGCGCTTGGCGAGGAAGGCATCCACGCCATCGTCTGCGACTCGACCAACGCGATGCGTGAAGGGCGTTCGCCGTCCGAGGTCGAGATCGCGGCATCACTGACCAACATCATCAAGGGCGCGAAACGGCGCGTCGCCGTCACCACGTTCGCCTCGAACGTCGCCCGCATCAAGGCCTGCGCCGATGCCGCTGAAGCGACCGGCCGCAAGCTCGTGGTCGTCGGGCGCGCCATGCACCGCGTGATCCAGGTCGCGATCGACACCGGCTACCTGCCGGCCGACTTCAAGTTCCTCGAC
>JANOBD010000100.1:0-214246 GCA_031411495.1 Phycisphaerae bacterium
GCGAGCAAAATAACCAATACTCTCTAACGCTGGCCGACAATGCTCTCCGGGGCCGAGCCTACCTTATCGAGCAAGGTTTCGTGCCGCGCGGTATGGTTCCCGTCGGCTACGATAGGCTCTTAGTCGAAGCCGGTAAGCCCGATAGACTCCAGTCGAGACTGGAGAGCGTATCGAAGGGGCGGAATACTCATACGAAGTTTGCCATCAATGAAAGCGAAGCGAAGCTTATCCGGCGTATCTTCCGAGACTTCGCCGGCTCCGATATGTCGATTCGTTCGCTCGCCGCTACGCTCAATCGAGAGGGAACCGCAAGCCCAGCCGGAAACGGCTGGGGCGTACAAGCTCTATCGAAGACGCTACAGGACGTAACCTATATCGGTACTCTCCGATTCGGCTACGCCCGTAAGGGTAAGGAAGCTCATCGCCGGGCTAAGCAAATCGAAAAGCTAAACGCGGTTCCGGCTATCGTGGATGCCGAGCTATTCGCAAAAGTTCAAGCGAAGATTAGCCAGCGGAAACAAGTAGGCACGAATAGCAATCAAAGCCGAGCCGGGGCGCTCTCGGGTATCCTGATTTGCGGTAACTGCGGAAACCGCCTCATCAAGCGAGACGTTAAAGGCGTAATCCGCTACGTCTGCGATACCGCCAATAAACGCCCGGAGAGCGGCTGTCGTCAATGGAGCGTAAGAGAGACGGAGCTAATGCCCGTCATAGCTGAGCAACTCTTAGCGGGCCTCGATATGGAGCTATTGAAGCGGTACGAAGCCAAGCCCGGGAAGGCTCAGACGGTAGACGTAGCCGGACTCGCTAAGACTTTGAAAGCGAGCGAGAGCGAGTATCAGACGCTCGTTAAGAATTGCGGTCAGGTATCGGGAGAGCTTTTCGACGACTTGCAAGCCGAGATGCTGACTCTGAAAGCCGAGATAAACCGCCAGCGTAATACGCTTGCCGTTCTCGAAAGCGAAGCCGCCCGCAACGATGCCGCTATCGTCCTCGATTGGTTCAAGTCGGTTAAGTCGAGTCTCGTCTACCTGAGCGGCGGCTCGCCTCGCATCGTTGACGGCAAGCCGTCCCGGGGCGATGCCTACGCTGCCGACTCCGCTAAGGGGAGCCGAGCCGCCTACGCCTTGCCGGAGAGCTTCCGGGCCTTGCTCAAGTTCCTCAACGCTTCTCTTACCTTGCATTGGAAGCCAGCCGGGGAGCGGTATTTCGCTCTCGACTACGGGACGCTCCGGGCCGAGATTGACGGAAGCTTAATCGAGTACGTTTCGGCTGACATTAGCAGTACACACACCCGTGCTCGCAGCCGCGGTAGACATTAATCGACTTGTCGAAGCCCACATCGGGCGAGTCGTTGCTGGTGATGATCGAGCGCGAGGTGTCGCGGAAAAGCAGCGTGCGCGGGCTCGGCCGCTCGTCATCCGGGATGGAGTCGAGGAAGTCGCCATCGACGGCGAAATCGAGCGGTTCAAACCGCCCGGCCGGGTTGATCGGCGCGCCGCGGCCGTGGATGGGGAGTGGGATGGACAAGCGGAGGATTGTATCCGAACAAAACACGAACAATCAATCGCGGGAATGATCATTCGTCGAAACGTGCAGGGCAACCGCATATGGATGGGTGCCCCGGGGCAACGTACTCGTTGACCCGCGTTTCTGGAGCGGCTCAGGGTACCTGCCCCGGGGCAGCCGTCAAAAAGCCATGTGGTAGCCCTGTCGAAACGTGCCATGCAGAACGTCTCGCGAAGCATCTGGCATTGAGGTCTTGTCGCTCGCGATGAACGCGCGCCCCCACACCACTCCGCTAGACCCTTCGCGAGTACGCTCTGGGTGACAAACATGGGTTCGACGGATCGCGATCACTTCGCGAGGATCGCGTCGTATTCCTCTTCCGTCAGTCGCGGGGTGCCGCGGAGGGGTTCGAGGAGTTTGAGGATTTGCTTCTTGTCGATGAACTCGACGTGGCCGTCGCCGAAGAGGACGTTGCCGCCGTCGTGATCGTGATCGGAGAGGCGTTCGAAGAGGACCGGCTCTTCCGCAGTCACACGGTTGGTCAGGACCTCGCCAACGTAGATGTAATCGAGGTTGTTCGCAGCGCGGGCGGCGGGATCGGAGGTGAACTGCGTGGCCGCACGACTCGACGACGAGTTTCCGAGCAGACAAATGAACACTGCCGCGTATAGATCCTGTGTCGCCCATGTCGTTGCGAGGTCGGGCGGGTATTCGTTTCGATTATCATAGGAGTAAAGCAGAATGGCTTGGCCAATCTGCATCATGTTGGAGTGGCACTTGAGGCGAGGGGATGGGCCGTATCCTGGGCGATTGAGTGTCGGAATGAACAGGGATAAGGCAACGAGCAGAGAGACAATCCCCCCGACAATGATCCATGGCCCCCATCGTCGACGCGTATAGGACGTTGCATAATCCATCGTTGGCAGCCCATCATTCTGCATGTTTATCATCCTACCTTGATGAGCTACGAACCTATCGCTGTCTCCGCGGCGAGCAGGCTCGCCGGCTACACGGGGAATTACTTCTCCGCGTTTGCGGCGAGGTCGTTCAGGTACGTCTCGAGCTTGCTGTAGCCGCTCGCATCGGTTGCGGCCGCATCGCTTGCATCGTTCGGGTTCATCCCGTGCGTGGTTTCCCAGTCGTCGGCGATGCCGTCTCTGTCTGTATCAATACGCGGCATACCCGCGTCGAGTTTGCCGATGCCGCCGACGGTTTTCTCTTCGTCGATGATCGCGCCAAGCTTGCCGAGGGATTTCACCTCGTCGATGAGCCGCGTGTCGATCGCATCGCGCTTCAGGCTTGCGCCGGCGTCGCTTAAGACCGCGTCGAACACATCGTTCACGGGAAGCACTTTCGTTTCCACCGTTGGCGTGCAGAACGGCTGCTGCTTGAACGTCGGCGGGCCGTCGCCGTCGTTCATCGGGCGGAACTCGTTGGGCATCGCTTCGCGCAGGTTGAGGAAGCCGTCTTTGTCGGTATCGATCACGTTGCCGATGTTGCAGACCAGATCGGTCTTGCTGAAGCCGCCGAGCGGCGAGCCTTTGGAGCTCGGGCCGGCGACGAAGAGGTTGTTGATGAGGTCTTGGTGCCACTCGGCGCCGGAGTGTCCGCCGCCGTAGCCGCCGCTGCCGTAGTTGTAGACGACGTTGTTGATGTACTGCAGGTGGGCCTTGCCCTTGGGATTGCGGTTGTTGTTGCTGATCCAGAGGTTTCGCGCCACGGTGATGTTGTTGGAGGAGTCGATGAGCGCGCCGAAGTTCTGCGGCGCGATCGCCTCGCTGATGATGCAGTTCTGCAGCGTGATGTCGACCGACTTTTCGGTGAAGCCGAGGTTGTCCCACCGGCCCCAGCTGATGGAGAGGTGATCGAAGATCATGTTCGACCCGCCGGCCACATTCAGCGGCTTGCTGCCGCGCGAGGCGTTGATCGACGAGCGGATCCGCAGGTGCCGGACGATGATGTTCGATTGCCCGCTGAACGAAATGCTCCGGCCATAGAGCGTGACGCCTTCTCCCGGCGCGGTCTGCCCGGCGATCGTGAGGTTGCTCTTGGCGTCGATCTGCGACTTGAGGTTAATGATGCCGCCGACATCAAAGACGACGATGCGGTCGGGTTGCGAGACGGCATCGCGCAGCGAGCCATCGCCGGCGTCGCTCAAGTTGGTGACGTGATAGACCGAGCCGCCGCGCCCGCCGGTGGCGAGGGCGCCGAAGCCTTCGGCACCCGGGAAGGCCGGGAGATTGTCGGCGGCCGCTGCGGAGGAAGCAATGCAACCGCAGAGGAGCAGAGAGCGCAGAGTGAACTCAGAGAAGCGCGTTCTTGATGCGCGTTTCGTGCGGTCATCCCGAGGTACGCCGAAGGATCTGGCTTGGGTGAATGGAGGTTGACGCTCATCGGAGCCAGATGCTTCGGAGTACCTCAGCATGACAGTTCTTGTGTCGCTGCGGAACTCTGCGTTCTCCGCGCCTCTGCGGTTGCCTTCGTCTTGGTTCGCCATGGCCGCAACTCTATTCGCGTCTGTCGAAGCCGTCAGTATCCATATCCGTTCACGGCTTTTGTTATCCGCATCGGCTTTTCGCGGGGAAACGATCGCGGTACGCTCTCGCGTCGAATGCTCAAACGCACGCCACTCTACGATTTTCATATCAAAGCCGGTGCGAAGATGGTCGACTTTGCCGGCTGGGAAATGCCGATCCTCTATCGCGGCATCGTCGACGAACACAACCATACCCGCACCAAGGGCAGCCTGTTCGACGTCTCCCACATGGGCCGACTGCACTTCAAGGGCAAGGATGCGGTCAAGGCGCTCGACCTGATCTGCACACGCGAATACAGCAAGTGCGCCGTCGGCCAGGCGCGCTATTCGCTCGTCTGCAACGAGGCCGGCGGCGTGCTGGATGACGTCATCGTCGGCCGGGACGTGAAGAACTGGATCATGGTCTGCAACGCGAGCAACCGAGAGAAGATCATTGCGCACATCAAGAAAATCCGACACGATCGCGACCTCGATTTTGACATGAACGACCAGACCGAGGCCACGGTGATGGTCGCGCTGCAAGGGCCGAAGGTGATCGAGAAAATCGCGGATACGCTCAAGGAAGTCTCTGAGCTCAAGCGATACCACTTTGCGACCGGAAGCATGTTCATGATCGGCTACACGGTTTTCCGCACCGGCTACACCGGCGAAGACGGCGTCGAACTCATCTTCAGTGCACGCATGGGGCCGATGATCATCGGCAAACTCGCCGGGCGGTTCGATCGCGAAGAAGCGACGATCAAACCGGCCGGCCTGGGCGCGCGGGATACGCTGCGCCTCGAAGCCGGCATGCCGCTCTACGGACACGAATTGAATGAGAATATCGACCCGATCAGCGCCGGCCTCGGCTGGGCAGTGAACCTCGAGAAGGATTTCATCGGCGCGGCCGCGCTGCGGAAGATCAAGGAAGAAGGCCCAAAGCAGAAACTCGTCGGCCTCGTTCTCGATGGCAAACGCATTGCCCGCGAAGGCACGGAAGTGAAAGATGCGAGTGGAGCGACCATCGGCAAAGTCACCAGCGGCACGTTCGGCCCGACGCTGCAGAAGAGCATCGCGATGGCGTATCTGAATGCCGAGAACGCGGCCGAAGGCACGAAGGTCGGCTGTGATCTTCGAGGAACCATTGAAGGTGCGACGGTGACGAAGTTGCCGTTTTACAAGCGGACGTGAATGACCAAGGTCCAATGACCAAAAAATGCCCAAAGACCAATGTCCAAACGACGGACGGCTTGGGGTTTGGTCATTGTGGTATTGCTGGTCATTGAGATTTGGTCATTCAAAGTTGAGAATGAAATCATGAGCCTCCCCAACGACTATCGCCTCCTCGAATCCCACGAATGGCACCAGAAGAACGCCGACGGCACGATCACGCTCGGCATCACGCAATTCGCGGCCGATGAACTGACCGACATCACCTACGTCGCCCTGCCCCAGACCGGCACGAAGCTCAAGGCCCCCGACCGCTTCGGCGAAGTCGAAAGCGTCAAGGCCACCAGCGATCTCTACACCGGTATCGGCGGCGAAGTCGTCGCCATCAACGACGCGCTCACCGGCAACCCCGGCCTGGTGAACACCGAGCCGTACACCGGCGGCTGGATGGTGAAGATCAAGCCCAGCGATGCCGGCGAGTTCGACAAGCTGCTCAGCGCAAACGACTACTTGAAGAAGACGGGGCACTGAATTGGGCACGCGAGGGAGGGCCGATGCGGGAGCGTGTCGAAAAGCAAAGCATCGGCGAACAGTTGGCCCGCTTCAGCCTGTACGTTCCGCTGGTCGTCATGGTATTGGGCTTCTGTACCACCGGTATCACCGAGCGCGAACGAGACGTTGGCATCGCGCTCTTCTACTTCAACGTGGCGCTGATCGTCTCGGGCTTCCTGGCGGGGATTGCAGCGCTCATTTCGATATCGCGGTTCGGCAGGTCCGGAATACTCTACCGGGCTCTGGGCGGCATCATTCTCAACGGAATCGTGATCGTCGCGACGTTCGCATTCCTGCTGCCGGTGATTCGCACTGCGCAGATGCGCGAGGCCATCGTCGGTCACTGGACGTTGACCCAGGGGCCCACCCTGGCGGCGAAGGTGGAGGTACAACTCGAAAAGGACGGTCGGTTCAGGTTTACCGCCGACGATGGCACCAATCCCGTGGCGACGATTGCTGGACGATGGGCCTTCACGCGAGATCACCTTCTGGGCTTCTCCGTCGAAGAGATCACCAACGGCAACCCGGAAATGACCGGCAAGAAGATCGGCGTCGGTACCGTTCTTTCGGCGGATAAAGCGCAGATGGTGCTCAAGACGGATAAGGGAAATGAGACCTACAGGAAGCGCTGATCCGCGCCTGGTCTCGTCATCATTCACCCCCCATGCCAGGTGTCAGGCTCGACTATCATCAGCCCCATACGCCCGATCCCAAGCTGGATCGCGATCGGCGGACCATTCGTCTCGTCATCGAGTTCATCGGCGGACTCTGGTGCGTCGCAATGGCGGGTCCCATCGGCGGAATGTTCATCAAGCCGACTGCCAGCTGGAAGCAGTGGTACGCCCCGGGATGTGTCATCGCATGGTTCCTCGGCGTGCGGCTTCTCGTGCGGGGCCGCCGCACGCTTCGCGCCGATCGCGATGGACGGATCGCGGACATCCTCGCCGACCGCTGTGTCCTCGTCGGGATGGCGCTGGCGATCATCGCTTTGCCTTGGATCGGTGCCCGATTTGCGGATTGAGCCGCGAGAGAATCATCCTGGGAAGATCCCGGGCACTCACGTGCCGATCGGGTGCCATGTGGTCTTCACTTCCTGCGTATCGAGGATGAAGTACGGCGACCGCGCATCCGCTGCGGCCCAATCGACCCGTTCGTAGACCGTCGGCCGCTTGATGTTCAGCGCCGCCAGTTCGCGCAGGCGAGTGATTTCCTTCGCATCGGTGCCGGCGTAGACGATCGCGTTCACGTCCATGTGGCTGGCCATCGTGTCGAGCATTTCAGCGCGCTCGCCGGTGAGGAGGTTGACGACGCCGCCGGGCAGGTCGCTCGTCGCGAGCACTTCGCTGAAGGTGACGGCACAGAGCGGCTTGGAGGTCGAAGCCAGCGCGACGACGCTGTTGCCGCCGACGATGATCGGCGCGATCACGGAAACCAAACCGAGCAGTGCCGAGCTTTCCGGGCAGAGCGCGGTGACGACGCCGGTCGGCTCGAGCAGGCTGAAGTTGAAGTGAGACGAGCTGACGGGATTCACGCTGGAGAAAACCTGCTGGTACTTGTCGGCCCAACCCGCGTAGTAGACGAGGCGGTCGACGCTGTGCGCGACTTCAATGGCGGCGACTGAAGTCGCCACACCGAGCTGGTTCAGTTCGTCGATGAACTGCGCTTTGCGACCTTCGAGCATCTCCGCGATGCGGTAGAGAATCTGCGATCGGTTGTACGCGCTGCGCGACGCCCAGCTCGACTGTACAGCTCGGGCGGCGACAACCGCATCGCGCACATCCTTGCGCGTGCAGCGACAGACATTCGCCAGCGGCTCGCCCTTGGCGTCGCGGATCAGGTAATACCGGCCCGATTCCGTGCGTGGGAACTTGCCGCCAATGAACACTTTGTAGGTCTTCAGGATGGGAAGACGCGATTCATCCGATGATTCGAGTTCGAATCGCGAAGCAGGCTTGGCTGGCTTGATCGCACGGTTCATTCGGCCGTTGTTGGATATTCGCTTCGACATCGTTCTTCTTTCACCACGGAGGCACTGAGACACGGAGGAATCAATTCGCGACACGGACGATTCCATCAATCATTTTGGGAACATTGAAGTTCGCTAATAGACCAACACGCAAGCCAGTGATCTTCAAATAAGTGAGAAGTTGTGCCGAGTGAAGCGGCAGAAGCCGATCTACGCATTTGAGTTCAAGAAGAACCTTGTCTTCGACAATCAGGTCGGCTCGATATCCGCAGTCCAATTGGATCCCCTTGTAGGTCACTGGCAGGTCGACCTGCTTTCTAAATCGCATTCCCATCAAAGTCAGCTCGTGGCAAAGACACATCTCACAAGCCGATTCAAGAAGGCCAGGTCCCAGCACCCGATGCACTTCAATGAGTGCACCGCGAATCCGACCCGTCAGTTCCTCCTCAATGAGCATTTGCATTTCCCTCCGTGTCTCCGTGCCTCCGTGGTGAACGACTCACTTCACGTACGCCGAGAGCCCATGCAGCCCGCCTTCGCGGCCGACGCCGGATTCCTTGTAGCCGCCGAACGGGCTGGCCGGGTCGAACTTGTTGAACGTGTTCGCCCAGACGACGCCGGCTCGCAGCTTGCCGGTCACTTTGAAAATCTTCGCGCCCTTGTCGGTCCACACGCCGCCGCTGAGGCCGTACGGACTGTTGTTCGCCTTCTCGATCACTTCTTCCACCGTGCGGAACGTCTGCACCGCCAGCACCGGGCCAAAGATCTCTTCCTGCACGACGCGGTGGCTCTGCGAGCAGTTCAGAAACAACGTCGGCTTGCAGAAGAATCCCTTGTCCGGCAATGAACCTTCCGGCTGCCAGACTTCCGCGCCTTCTTCGCGGCCGATGCGGAGATAGTCGCCGATCTTTTCCCACTGCGGCTTGGAGTTGATCGCGCCGATGTCGGTGTTCTTGTCGAGCGGGTCGCCGACGATAAGCGTCTGCATCCGCTCTTTGAGCTTTTTGATCAGGTGGTCATGGATCGATTCCTGCACAAACAATCGTGAGCCGGCGCAGCAGACGTGGCCCTGGTTGAAGAAGATGCCGTTGATGATCCCTTCGACCGCCTGATCGATCGCGGCATCCTCGAAGACGATGTTCGCCGCCTTGCCCCCGAGTTCGAGCGTGAAGTGTTTGTGCGTCGGCGCGAGCGCTTTCATGATCGCCTTGCCGACTTCGGTCGAGCCGGTGAAGGCGACCTTGTCGACATCGGGATGGTTCACGATCGCCGCGCCGGTTTCGCCGGCGCCAGTGACGATGTTCACCACGCCCGGCGGCAGGCCAGCTTCGTCGATGATCTCGGCGAGCTTCATTGCCGTAAGCGGCGTCGTCTCGGCGGGCTTGAGCACGCAGGTGTTGCCGCACGCCAGAGCCGGCGCAAGCTTCCACGCGGCCATCAGCAGCGGGAAGTTCCACGGGATGATCTGCCCGCACACGCCGAGCGGCGCGACCTGCTTCCCAGGGAACGCGTACTCGAGCTTGTCGGCCCAGCCGGCGTAGTAGAAGAAATGATTCGAGACGAGCGGAATGTCGACATCGCGCGATTCGCGGATCGGCTTGCCGCCATCGATCGATTCGATCACCGCCAGTTCGCGGGCGCGTTCCTGGATGATCCGTGCGATGCGGTAGATGTATTTGCCGCGCTCTTTCGCGGGCATCTTCGACCAGACGTTGTCGTACGCTTTGCGCGCGGCCTTTACGGCCTTGTCGACATCTTCGCGGGTCGCGGTTGCGACCTCGCTGATTTTCATCTCATTTGATGGGTTGATCGTCGGGAAGTACCCGCCCTTGGCCGGCGGCGTCCACTTGCCGTTGATGTACAGGTCATACCGCTCGCTGATTTTCGCGTGGCCCGCGCTTTCGGGCGCGGGTGCGTATTGCCAGGCGGTGTTGAAGTCGACGGCGGTATCGGTCTCTTGGTTCATAGCGCGTACGGCAAAGTGCCGGCGTGGCAGTGTACCGCATCTGCCGCGAATGCAGAACGTCAAATGCCCGCCTCAGAAAGGCACGAACGCGGCATTGCTGCCGCGCCCGTGCGTCGTGCGTATCGATTGAAGCGAACGATCCGCTTAACGCGGGCCGCTTCCGGAGGTGCCCGATGCACCGCCGCTGCTCGCACCGTTCTGCGTTTGGCCCGAGGCGCCGCCCGACCCGCTTCCGGTCGTACCGCCGCTGGAGGCGCCCGACCCGCTCCCCGCAGAGCGCGGGAGGGTGATGTCCGGCGATCCCGCGGGCGTGTCATTGATTCCATTGCGTTGAAGTCGTGGCGTGCCGTCCGGGTTGACACCCGTGCCGTTCGCCCTGTTCGTGTCCGAGGACGAACCTGAATTGCTCCTTGCCGCCGGTACGTTGTCATCACCAAGCGGGTCGTTTCGCAGCCCGTGCATTTCTACATCGGCGCGCGGCGTGGTGGTGTTGTAGGTCGGGTCCAGTGCGGGTTGCTCCTGGCACCCAAATCCCGCGATGAGGAACGGAGCCGATACGGCCGCGGAAATGAGGAATCGTTTCATGAAGCGTCTCCCAGTGAAAGTGGTCAGCAAGAACGATACGCAGGCGTGCTGCCAGCGGTGTTCCCAACGGATGGTAGATACAGGTCGCGCTGCCGATCACCGGGGATTCGCTGTCTTGAATGTGCGGCGCTGCCGGATGCAATGAATCAGGTCGGACAGTAGCGAATAAGCGGCACAATGCCTCTGAATCACCCGCCCATCTTTCCAATCATCACGGGTTCCCCGAGTCGATTTCGCTTTGGGCTACGCAGGATGGACTTGGAATCCTATACTTGGGCAAAGATGCTCGACGACCACCTGAAGATCCTTAATGACATCCACCTACCCGGCTCGACCATGCTGCTCGCCCTCGGCGGGTGGATGGATGGCGGGTTTGTCTCCACTGGAACCGTCCGCCAGTTCATGCGCGGCCGCAAACTTGTTGAAGTGGCACGGATCGAACACAGCAACTTCTATATCGATACCTTTCCCGGTTCGATGGAACTCGCGTCGCTACTGCGTCCACATGTGAAGTACAACAACGGCCTGATCGAAACGCTGGAGATGCACGAGAACCAGATCTACGCCGACGTTGAGAACAAGCTCGTGTTCTTCGTCGGCAAAGAGCCTAACCTCAACTGGCACTGCTTTGCCGACTGCATCCTGGATGTCTGCAAGCGCACCGGCGTGAAACAGGTTGTGTTCGTTGGCAGCTTCGGCGGATCGGTGCCGCACACGCGCGAGCCGCGCATGTTTGGCTCGGTCAGCCACAAGGAAATGCTGCCAATGCTCAAGCAGTTTGCGCTGCGACCCACCGACTACGAAGGCCCTGCCAGTTTCGCCACATACCTGCTGAGTCGCGCGCCGGCCAATCACCTGGAGATGCTGAGCATCAGTGTCGAAATCCCCAGCTACCTCGAAGGCACGAATCCGATCTCGATCGAAGCCATCACCCGGCGGATGAGCACGGCGATGAACATCCCGATGGACTACGACGAGCTTCGCAAGGCCAGTACCGAGTGGGAGGTACAGGTCACCGACGCCGTCGACAAGGACAAGAAACTCGCAAAAAACATCCGCAAGCTCGAAGACCAGTACGACAGCGAGCTGGTGGATTCGCTGGGGATCGAGGAAAGCTGAATGCCAGTGCCGATTGCCGATTGCCGAATGAAATACCCGGCAGTCATTTACATTCGGCATTCGTCACTCGACACTCGGCATTCTCATCATGCAGACCCGCAACGAGCTCATCATCGAACCCATCGGCGTCGCAACCGAGACGCTCAAAAAGCCCATCGACTGGGCCGAACTGTTCGGCAACACCAACCCGGTCGAAATGGAGATCGGATCGGGCAAAGGCACGTTTCTCACCGAGCAGGCGCGGCTGCACAAGGATATCAACTATTTCGGAATCGAATGGGCCCGCTGGTACTGGAAGTACACCTGCGATCGCCTGCGTCGACATGACTGCCTGAACGCGCGGGCGATTCGCGCTGAGGCTGGCTTCTTCATCGACGAGTTCGTTCCCGATGCGTCGATCAGCGTCCTGCACATCTACTTCCCCGACCCGTGGCCCAAGGCGCGGCACAACAAGCGTCGGCTGATCCAGGAGAAGTTCATGCCAAAGGTGCTGCGCATCCTGAAGCCCGGCGGCCGGCTGCAGGTGGTGACCGATCACGCCGACTACTGGGCCCAAATCGAGCCGACCATTCGAAACACGCTGGAACTCGAAGTGATCGACTACAACCGCCCCGGCGGCGCGAAAGACGGCGAGTTCGTCGGCACGAACTTCGAGCGCAAGTACGCCAGAGAAGGACGACCGTTCTACGCGATCGCGGCGGTGAGAATACTCACTACTGAAGTAGACGCAGTAAAGAAGAACCTCGGCGATGCTTGATGACAGCAACGCCGCCAGGTCGTCGCCTCCATTGGATGCGGTCTCAGAAGGCGGAGTCCACGATTTCCGCGGCGCCGATCTCGTAACCGCTTCCCTGCGGCAGCGAGTTGCCAAAGAAATCCTGAGTGCCCGGGTCGATTGCAAAGCGTGCTCGCAGATCTAAACCTGCGCTGCGCAACGGCGAAGCGATCTGCACCGCGAACGCAGCGGCCGACCCGCCAGCGGGATCGACAAACAGGGGATCCACACTCATCCCAACTGCGACGCCGGCAATCGTCTCCTGCCCGGTGCCGGATCGGAATGCAGAAAGCGAAGTGTAAGTGGTTTTGTCCCACTTGATGGTGAGCGCACTGCTTCCAGGAATGTGGTAGTCGTTGCTTTCGAATCGGAGGTCGCGCTGCCCTCTGACGTTCGCGACCTGCACCAAGTTGATGCCGTTGCTGCGCGCCTGGAAAATGTTATTGCGGAAGTGGAGCGATGTCGTCGCGGTCTGCACGCGGATCACTGCCGGCAAGGTCGTCGCAGGCTGGGAGAGGACGATCGTGTTGTTGTAGACCTCGACTTTCGACACGCCACTGCCGCCATCCCACACGTCGATCGCTGCATTGTTCTTCCGGGCATCATTCTCGGAGATGTTGTATCGCACGACATTGTTCCCGAACGGACGTGCGCCCCTGAACTGGAAGATGCCGTAGCCAGCCCCGTCGTTGTCATGGCTGTAGTTGTATTCCATGATGCTGTTGGTGACACCGCCATCGAGATCGAAGCCGCCGCCGTCGGCGGTGCTATTCGAGCGGTTGTGGTGGGAATGATTGCGGCGAATGGTGATTGCATTGGAATCCCACGTCCAGATGCCGACAGGGCCACCGACGTGGGTGTTCAGCGCGCCGTTATCGAATGCTTCTGACCGTTGGACCAGACCGATATTGACATCCCCAAGGACGATTCCGCTCCCGCTGTTGCTCGAATGACCCGGAATGCCGGTGTTTCCGTAGGTCAGACAGTTTTCGACGACGACGTCGGTATGGGCATAGGTGCTGGACCGCGCGTTGAACACTCCGTACGTCTCGATCCCTGTCAGCCCGTTGTTGTACGCGGCGCTGTTGCGGATGGTGACGTTGGAGAAGCCGCTCTTTCCACGCGTCCCGTAGATCACGATCCCGCGATCCCGGTAGCCGCTCACGCCGACGTGGTCGATCTCGATGAGACTGAGCTTCACGTCATTTGGCAAGCCGTTGCTGAAGCCGATACCGCTGGAGGTATTCGTCGTGCGACCTGACCCGAGGACGTTCAAAGCCACAATCCTGATCCCGGCGACGTTGGTCGCAACGATGCCGCCGCCGGTACCCGAGTAGAGGGTTGCCCGCTGATCGGCGCCCACATCAGGGGCCAGCGGCGAGAGTGTGAGGGGATCATATGAGCTGATCAGCACCGGACTGTCTTTCGTACCCGCATCTTCTGCGCCCAGTTGAAGCGTGCCCGCCACTTCCGTCGCGCCGCGAAAGAGCACCTGATCGCCCGGCTCGAGATTCGCCGCATTGACGGCGAGCAGCGCCTCCGACGAATCGATGAGATAAGTCGAGAGCAGCCGACGAAACTCGAGTGTCTCTACCCCGTTAGAGGCACGTGAAAACTCATTGTGTCCCGGCATGGCAATCCCCTTTGAAATGTCTGTAGGACCTAGGGGGTCCTCAGATCGTGGCGAGAGTCAACTCTATCGCGGGCCGAATCAGAAACAACTCATTTCCAGAAGATGGCGGCGCACGGTCACGTGGTTTGATGTCGCCCGACGAAACGCGCTCCGCGAATAGTCGCCCTCGCGTTCGCAAGGTCTCCACATCACGTCGCGCGACACGGGCCATGCGATGGTTTAACGCTTCGCCCCCAATGACATGAAGACGTGATGAGCGTTGTGCCCTTCACGTCTTCAGGTGTTATTTGGCATTGGGTGCCCATGTTCATGCCGCTTCCGCATCCACTGATCGGCGCATCGCGGCCTTCTTGATCCGGCGGTTGCGGCCGACCGTTTGCTGGTCGAGGCTCGCCTTGCGCATCGGGTTGTCCGCGACGATGCGGATCGCGTCCTGCGCATCCGGTGCGAACAGGTCGGCGCCGATTTCCTCGGCAAGACCTTCGGCACGCTTGTAGATTCCGCCGCAGCACATGATCTGCATGTCCGGGTTGCTGTTCACTTCGCGGAGATAATCGATGAGCTTGCGGACGCTCGGCACGCCACTGGGCCGCGTCGCGAACATGATGAGCAGTTGCGGGCGGAACTCGCCGACGAGCATCAGCACTTCGTCGTTGGGCACGCCGCCGCCGGCGAAGCGGACTTCGTAGCCGGCCGCGTCGAACTGGTCGGCGCAGATTTGCCCGCCGAGCTCTTCGGGCTCATCGTCGCCGCAGAAGATCATGACCCGCTTGCCGTTCCTGGCGACATATTCGAGCTTGGCGGCCTGCTGGTCGGCGATCATGCGGTTGATCCGCGTCGCGAAGTTCAGCCCGGCTTTGCTGATCTGATCGTCCTTGTAGAGCAGCTGGATCTGTTCCATGACCGGCCAGACGAGCTTGTTGAGGATCTCCGGCGCCTCGACGCCGCAGTTGGCACAATCTTCGATCACTTGCCGAGCCAGCGCGCGGTCACCCGCGAGCAGCGCCTGGAGATAAGTATCGGCAATGTTGGTCTGAGCAAGGTTCTTGGTGAGCGACATGAGGCGGACTCCACTGAAAATTGACCGGATGATTGATTCACCGGACATCCTGTCTTCCCTGAATTGACATCCGAGCCGGCATCCATCACCTGCTCAACCGCCCAGATGTTAATCTGGGAAACTTCACACAATAGAGATCGGAGTGTCGTGGTCAATTTCTTTACCCAAATTAACACGATCTGCGACTCACGGATTATCGTTATAATATTCCCATATTAACTAAATTTCGGCACCGATCCCGTTCGGAAACCGAATTTTCGACATCTGCATAATTGGCACCATCCTAATGGTTCATTTTTTACGCAATATATTGATAAAAAGGCTCTTTTGATGGATTTTCCCAGCCCGATAAAATCGAATTGCGTTGCGGTTCCGCTTCACTTGTGGCAATCTTCTTCGCACACGTCTGCCGCGCCCGAATTTGTGCCATCGGATAAGCGGCTCAGAACAACCATTAGGGGCACATCGAGATTAGGAGATGGATACATGCGAAATTTGATTCTTGCTGCGACAACTGTTCTTGCGCTGGCGGCTTCCGCGAACGCGGAAACTGCGTACGGGATCACGGGCGCGGTCAACGGCACTAACTTGGTCCGTTTCGACACGTCGACCCCGGCCGTCTTCAACCTTAATACCGCTCTGACTGGTGTCGCCAGCGGTTACAGCATCAAAGCCATCGACTTCCGACCGGCGGACGGCCGGCTCTATGCCTTGGCCACCGGCACGAACTCGACCGCCGCACCGACCGTGGCGCTCAATCTGGCTCAGCTTTACACGATCAATCTCGCCACCGGCGCCGCGACCACCGTCGGCACCGGCTTTACGCTCGGCACGACCGTCAGCGGCCGGATGTCGATCGACTTCAATCCCGTTGTCGACCGTCTCCGCGTTGTCACTGGCGACAACCAGAACTTCCGCGTCAATCCGATCACCGGCGCTCTCGCTGCGACGGACACCAACCTCACCTACGACCCGGCCGCACTTCCAGCGGGCTTCGTTGCAGGGGATGTCCCCTTGGTCGCGGGCGTCGCGTACACCAACAACGTCGTCGGCGCCACGTCGACCACCCTTTACGGCTATGACTACGCCTACGACAATCTCGTCACCATCGGCAGCGTAGGCGGCACGCCGAACAGCCCGAACGGAGGCCTTGTTGCCACTATCGGCACGAACCCTACCGTCTTCCTCACCACCGCGGCCAGCATCGGCATGGACATCAGCGGCGCCACCGGCATCGCTTACCTCCAAGCCGACACCGGAACCCAGTCCGCCCTGGATCGCCTCTCGACGATCAATCTCGCGAACGGTACCGAGACGCTACTCGGTTCGTTCACGACGAACATGCTCGACATCTCGATCGTCGTCCCGGAACCGACCTCGCTCGGCCTCGTTGCCGCGGGCGGCCTGTTCCTCAGGCGCCGTCGCGCCTGATTGCAGGACGTACTCGAAACTCTTCAATCCTGGCTGGCCGGCGACATCTGTCGTTGGCCGGCCCCTTTTTCTGCATCACCTCATCCGAACCTCGCATCATGGGGGCACGCTTGATCTCCCCGGCCCGTTGCCCGATCTTCTCTGCACCCCATGGACTCCAAATCGCATGCCGCATCGACTGTAGATCGACGCTTGCTCTTCACCGAGGTGCGCTCCGTCGTCGTCAAGCTCGGCACGCAGGTACTGAGCGACGCGCAGAGTCAACTCGACCCCGCCTTCTTCACGTCGATCGCGAAACAGGTGAAGGAACTTCATGATCGCGGCATCCGCGTCACGATCGTCAGCTCTGGCGCTGCCGCCGCCGGACGGGCGGAATTGGGCCTCAAGAGTCGCCCGAGCGACCTCGCGCAGCTGCAGGCCGTCGCCGCCGTTGGCCAGCGAAAGCTCATGGACGCCTGGGCGATCGCGTTCGAGCCGTTCGGATTGAAGGTCGCCCAGATCCTGCTAACGCGCGATGACATCGATCACCGCACGCGGTTTCTCAACCTCCGCAACACCGTTCACGCGTGCCACGAACTGGGCGCGATCCCGATCATCAACGAGAACGACACCATCAGCACGGATGAGCTCGTCCGCATCACCTTCGGCGACAACGACATCCTCGCCGCCCTCGTCACCCAGGCGCTTCGCGCCGAGGCACTGGTGCTGCTCAGCGTCGTGAACGGCGTGCTCGATGCGAACAAGCAGCGCGTCCCGAGTTTCGATTCGATCGAAGTCGCGACCACGCACCTCATGCCCGGCAAGAGCACGCTCGGCAAGGGCGGCATGAACTCCAAGCTCGAGGCGGCGCGAATCGTGACCGGCGCCGGCGAAATCCTCGTCGTCGCCCACGGCCGCGAGGAAAACGTCCTCACCAGCATCTGTGCCGGCCACGATATCGGCACCATCTTCGTCGCCAAGGGCTCCCGCCGAACCGGCCGCTCGCGCTGGATCGGCAGTGCTCGCGGCAAAGGCAGGATCATTGTCGACGCCGGCGCGGCCAAAGCGGTCGCACAGAACAACAAGAGCCTCCTGCCCGCAGGAATCGTTCGCGTCGAAGGCACGTTCACCCGCGGCGAAGTGATCGACATCGTCGGGCCGGATGATGCCCTCCTCGCGCGCGGCCTTTCGAACTACGCCAGCGAACAGATCGAGCAGATCAAAGGGCTCAAGACCGGCGACGTGCGTTCGAAGATCGGACCCGAAGCGTACGACGAGGTGGTTCATCGCGATAACCTGGTGGTCGTGGGTGGCGACTGAAGTCGATTCGCCCACGAGTTCTTTGTCATCTTTCTGTTTATCTGTGTGATCAGTAGGAAGGTGACGCGCTCATTCGTCTACCATGAGGGTGACTGCCAACCTTCACCGGAGCCCATGCCATGCACCAATTACCTGTTGAACGCCTCGAAGGCCGTGCCCTGCTCGCCGCGATCAGCTTTACGATCGATTCGGCGCAGAGCTTTCTCACCGTGGCCGCACGCGGACACGTCGATCACGTCGGTGATGTGAAACTCAAAGCCCAGTCGGACGGTCTGGATACCGCACAGCTGCAAGGCACCGTTGTCGCCGACGTCACGAGCAAGGGCGTCCGGTTCAACGGCGGCAGTTCGATCGATGCGATCGCCCATAGCGGCGCGTTCGATCCCGGCAACGAGTCGGCCGACCTCGCCGTGAAGGGAAAGATCAAGAAGTTCGGCGTCTCGATTGCCGACTTGAACGCGGCCATTCGCGACCTCGAGCTGGACGTCGTGAGCACCAGCCGGAAGAAGCTCGGGAACAAACGTCGATTCGACGCACGCGATTCGTCGCTGAAAGTGACGACCGGCGCGCTCGCGTACGATCTCAACAGCCGGTTCGGCGATGCCGACGGCTCGCGCGATCTCGCCGGCCTGACGGATACCAACGCCAGCACCTACGGTCGCGTAAGCGGTGCGACTGGTGCCCGCTATCTGTGGATGCCGATCAATATCGATTACGCGCGCAACTTCGACAACGGCGACGCGACCTTCAACCTGACGGGCATCATCGTCGCCAAAGAAGTGCCGACGGCGGGCGCGCAGTCATTGCTCGCGCCGGCCGCGACGCCATCGCCGCAGAAGCGAACTCCGCGTGTGGATGTTTCGGAATTGATCTAGAGCGGCGAGCCGCAAGTTGGATTCAACGTGGCACGGGCCACCGGCACGCGAGCTCGAAAAACACGTGCCGGAGGCCCGTGCCACAAGCAACTCGACAGCCGCGACGACGTTCTGCACTTTGGTTTAAGACAACGAGACATCCGAGCGACGGCTTCGTCCAATCTGGCGAGGCTGACGCGGATCACCCGCGAAGCACCGCGATCGTTACCCACGCCGCAAGGCTCGCCAGCGCCATCAGCATCAGCAGCGTCACGAAAACGACCTTGCGATCGAAGCGCGAGGAGTGTGACGGGTCGGCCGCCATGTGGCGCAGGTGATCGACGCGTTCGGGGATGCTGGGGTGCAGGAAGTTCATCGCCAGTTGGATCAGGTGACCCGTCCCGGCCGACCAGACACTTCGTGGCTTGCGCGGGCGCTGGATCGGCATGTGGTTGACCTCGGCGACACGCCGCAGCGCGGCGACGAACGATTCGGCGCCGTCGCTGGAGACTGGCAACCGGTGCACGCCCTCGTCCGATACGACCGTAGCGCTCGTCACCGGCTGGCCAACCCACGTCTGCATGGCGCGGGCGGCAAAGACGTCCGCCTGTTTCTCAAACAGCCGCGCCAGCATGCCGAACAGCGTGAAGAAGACGCCGGCGGTGAAGATGAAAGTCAGCAACTCGGTGTCGATCGGGATGATCTGATTCAAATGCGCCAAGACGCGTCCCGCCAGCTGTGCGGGCCCGATCGAGGCGAGCATGAAGATCGCCGTGAAGACGACATACCACAGCAGGTGTCGATGCCGCACGTGACCGGCCTCGTGGGCGAAGACGGCTTCGATCTGTCGGTCATCCAGCGTCTCGAGCAGCAGGTCGGTGAGCAGGATGTAGCGGAAGCGCGGCACGAGCCCCATGACGGCGGCATTGCCCACGCCGAAGTTCGTGTGCCAGATCATGATGTCGCGATAGCGAAGGTTCAGGCGCGTTGCCATCGCCTCGAGGCGCGATCGCAATGGCGAGGCCGGCAGCGCGTGGGCGTGAAGAACGCGCACCAGCAGCGCCGGCGAGACGACATAAACGACCAGGATCGAGAGGGTAAACACCGCCGCCTCGGCCCCGCTGCCCATCTGTTGATGCAGCAGTGCAAACGCGATCGCCGCCACATCGCGGATCGCGACCGCCACCAGCGCCGGCGCGAGGATGAAGAGCACCTGGGACCGGAAGTTGGCGACCAGCGAATCGCGCAGCGACGGCGGTGCGGTGATGTATCGGCCGCTGTCGAGATCGCTCAGGAGACTCTGCTCGCGTGCCGCCCGATCCACCGGATACGCCGCCCACCAGAACAGGACCCACGCGGCCCACACCGGTGCCGTCGCCAGGAGAAGTCCGGGCAATCGAAGTCCCCAGTGTGCGAGCGGATCGAGCCACGATTCGATGAGCGAGCCGTAATCGAGCCAATAAAGACAAACCGCGAACCAGCTCAGCGCCAACACCCGCGCCGCCAGCATGGCAACGTTGAACGTGCGAGTCGGCAGATACCGGCTCGGATCGGCGTAGTGGCGAAGGAGCAGCCGCGCCCAGAGCGTCATCGCTGCGACGAGCCCGAGCAGGCCGCAAATGAGATAGACCAGCGCGTACGCATCCGGAATCGCCGGGGTTCGCGGGACATGAGGGTCCGAAAAGCCCAGCCAGAGCATCAGCGGGATGAGCGGAAGAATTCGCAGCACAACTCCACCAGAATAGCCGCCGCCCGCCCGATTGTCGCATCGTCAATTGCGAAACTGCGCGGCGGCGCGGGCGTGTCGAAAGGAACTCCCAATCTGTAACGGCGACGCAACAGGGGCGATATACAATCTCGACATGCTTTACCTGGTTGCACTGTTGTTGCCGCCCGTCGCGGTGCTCCTCGCGGGTAGGCCGATTCAGGCTTTGCTCAATCTCCTGCTCTGGTTCTGCTTCGTGATCCCCGGCGTCATCCACGCGTGCCTGGTGGTTCACGAGCACTACAACGACCAGCGCACGCGACGAATCATCGCCGCGCTGCGGACGCACGCCACGTAACCCTTTCACCGCAGGGCGCCGAGTCGTCACGCCACAAGATCGATCAAGCCGCCGAGCCCGCCAGGCTCTTCGGTTGGATCGCCATTGTCGATCGGTGTCGTGTTGTCTCCTCCGCTGGGATCGATGAGTCGAGTATTGGGGTCGCTCTCGCCTGGGTCGGTCACGCCGCCCGGCTCGGTGCCTTTGCCGCTCTCGTCCGCGGTTCGGATTGGATCGTCCTGCGTCAGCGGCGTGGGGTCGTCGATAGTCGGACCATCGCCGGGTCTCGAATCGTCTCCGTTAACAACCGGATCACCGCCGCCGCTCGCCCGTCCGTCGTCGATCGCGACGCCGGAGCCGCTTTCATCGTCTGAACTGTCGTCTGGCTGCACGACTGTCGGATCCGCGCCTGGATCGGTCGTCTGGTCTGCCGTCACATCGTCTGAGGGGCCGTGGGAAGACTCATCAACCACGCTGCTGTCGTCGATCGCGCCGCTCCCACCATCGATCGGCGTTTCGCCGTTGTCGATCAGGGTTCCGCCATCATCAGCCGGAACTCCATCATCCGGCGTGATCTCGCGGTCGGATGTCCCGCCGTCGGTGATCGTTCCATCGTCCGTCGAACCTCCGTCGTTCGTCGTGTCATCCGCGGGAATCACGTTATCGCCTGAGGTGTCGCTGTCGGTCGCCTCATCATCCGGCGTGATGGGGTCGTCGGCGGGATCGAGTAATGGATCCACCGTCGTGTCGTCCGCGATCGTGACCTGATCCGCGCGCGACTTGCGGGTCGGCTTGATCGTGATCTCGAGGTCGTTGACTTTCGTCGGCGTCGCGTCGCGCTTCGTGACGCCGGCGGGATTCATGGTTGGCGTGACCGTCGAGGCGCCGGCCGACTTGCTTGTCTGTGTCGCGCCCGCGCTCTGTTCTGGTTCCGGTGCACTGGGCTTCAGAGAAACGCCTTTGCCGGAGAGTCGTTCACCGACGCGCTGCACCAATGACTTCACATCCGTCGATTCGACGGCCGAGTATTTTGAAAACGGATCCGCGCCGCTTTCCTGTGCCGCCGCCGGCCTGGGCGCGGCGCGAAGCGACTCGCGTTTCTCGTAGAACGCAGTGGTATCCGCACGAATGGGTTCCGACATGACTTCTCCTTCTTCGCCTGATGGATCGCGCCGCCGTCCCGGGGAGCAGCCGAGATCGATTTCCAATTTGCGGACGCGATATGGAAGCCGACGCGTGGCGATTTACAGAAAATCGCGTTATCAGCGCCTGCGTCGGCGCGTTTATCGGCCTCCACCTTGCGGGGCGGTTCATCGGCGGTTAAACGTTCGCCGATCCACTCGACCCTCGCCTTTCTCGGAGGAACGCCATGCCGCTGATCGATTTCCCGCTCGAAACACTCCGCACCTACAAAGGCCTCAACCCGCGCCCGGCCGACTTCGATGCGTATTGGGACCGCGCGATCGCGGAGATGAAGAGCGTAGATGCGAAAGTTGAACTCAAACCGGCCGCGTTCAAGACGCCGTTCGCCGATTGCTTCGACCTCTACTTCACCGGCGTGAAGGGCGCGCGCATCCACGCGAAGCTGGTCAAACCGAAAAAGATCGAAGGCAAGACACCGGCCATCTGCATGTTTCACGGCTACACCGGCCGCGCGCACGACTGGTCGGACCTGCTGGCGTATCCCGCGCGAGGATTCGTGTTGGCGGGGCTCGACTGCCGCGGGCAAGGCGGACAATCGGAAGACGTCGGCGGCGTCATCGGCAACACGCACCACGGCCACATCATCCGCGGCCTCGAACAGGGGCCGGAGAATCTCCTGTTCCGCTCGATCTTCCTCGACTGCGCGCAACTCGCCGGCATCGTGATGAACATTCCCGAGGTGGATGGCACGCGCGTCGGCTCGACGGGCGGCAGCCAGGGCGGCGCGCTCTCAATCGCGTGCGCAGCGCTGGAGCCGCGCATCAAACGCTGCGCGACGCTCTATCCGTTCCTGAGCGACTATCGACGCGTATGGGAAATGGACCAGGCCAAGGACGCGTACGCCGAGCTGCGGACATTCTTTCGCATGTTCGATCCCACGCACACGATGATCGACGAATGGTTCCGCCGGCTCGGGTACATCGACATCCAGAACCTCGCCCCGCGCATCAGAGCCGAAGTGCTGATGGGCACCGGCCTGATGGACACCATCTGCCCGCCGAGCACGCAGTTCGCCGCGTACAACAAGATGACGTGTAAGAAGGATGTGGTGATCTACCCCGACTTCGGCCACGAAGGCCTGCCGGGCTGGAATGACCGGGTCTACGATTTCCTCGGCGGGCTGTGAAGCAAATCGCTCGCACTGGATTCACGGCGTGGCATGGGCCTCCGGCACAGGTTGAGTTCGCAACGAACTCACCTGCCGGAGGCCCGTGCCACGTTCCGTTTCAGCTCACTGATAGTCGCTCATCGGCGGGCACGCGCACTGCAGGTTGCGATCACCATACGCATTATCGATTCGTCCCACGCTCGGCCAGAACTTGTGGCTCTTGACCCACGGCAGCGGATACGCGGCCCGTTCGCGGCCATACGCGTGAGACCATGAATCGCTCATCACGGCGGCCGCCGTGTGTGGCGCGTGCTTGAGCATGTTGTCGGCCTTGTCGAGCTTGCCTTCTTCGATCTCGCGGATCTCGGCGCGAATGGCGATGAGCGCATCGCACAGCCGATCGAGTTCTTCCTTCGGCTCGCTTTCCGTCGGCTCGATCATCAGCGTGCCGCCCACCGGCCAGCTCATCGTCGGGGCGTGGAAGCCGTAGTCCATCAGCCGCTTGGCGATGTCTTCGACCCTGATGTTCGCCTTCCGCTCCAGATCGCGGCAGTCGAGGATGAACTCGTGCGCGCACCGGCCGTGACTGCCGGTAAAGAGGATCGGGTAATGCTCCTTCAATCGCGCGGCCATGTAGTTGGCGTTGAGGATGGCGAACTCGGTCGCCTTCTTCAGGCCTTCACCGCCCATGAGCGCGATGTAGACGTAGCTGATCGTCAGGATGCTCGGCGAGCCGTACGGAGCGGCCGACACTTGATGTGTCGAGCCGCTCAGGATGTCGGCCGTCGGCACGAACGCGCCGAGGTGTTTCTTCATGCAGATCGGCCCCATGCCCGGGCCGCCGCCGCCGTGGGGGATGCAGAAGGTCTTGTGCAGGTTGAGGTGGCAGACATCGGCGCCGATGTCGCCGGGCCGGCAGAGGCCGACCTGTGCGTTCATGTTCGCGCCGTCCATGTACACCTGTCCGCCGGCATCGTGGATGATCTTGCAGGCGGTCTTGATCCCTTCCTCGAACACGCCGTGCGTGGAGGGGTAGGTGATCATCAGGCAGCTGAGGTTGGCCTTGTGCTCTTCCGCGCGGGCTTTGAGATCGTCGAGATCGATGTCGCCATTGTCTTTGCACGCAACCGGCACGACCGTCATTCCCGCGATGACGGCACTCGCGGGATTGGTGCCGTGGGCGCTGGTGGGGATGAGACAGATGTTGCGGTGCGTGTCGCCGCGCGAAAGGTGATAGGCGCGGATCATCAGCAGGCCCGCGTACTCGCCCTGGCTGCCCGCGTTGGGCTGAAGCCAGGTCGTGTCGAAGCCGGTGATCTCGGCCAGCCACTTCTCGAGATTCCTGAAGAGCAGTTGGTACCCCTTGGTCTGATCGCCCGGCGCGAACGGGTGGAGCTTGCCGAACTCCGGCCAGGTGACGGGGATCATTTCGCTGGTGGCGTTGAGCTTCATCGTGCACGAGCCGAGCGGGATCATGCTGTGGACGAGCGAAAGGTCCTTGCTCTGCAGGTGCCACATGTAGCGGAGCATCTCGCTCTCACTGTGGTGATGGTTGAAGACGGAGTGCGTGAGGAAATCAGTTTTGCGGGCGAAGCGCGAATCAATCGTTATTTCGATCTCGTTGGCCAGCACATTGAGGTCTGGAACGGGTCCTAAGTCTGGATGGGCATCGACAACGGCTTGAAGCAAATTCTTAACGTCTTCCAGCGTGGTTGTCTCATCGACGCTCACCGAGAAGAACGATGCTTCCGGCACGCGGATGTTATAGCCGCGCTTGAGCGCGGCTTGCCGAATGACCTCGCCGTTCGAGTAAGCATGAACCCGGAAGGTGTCGAAGAAGGGGGTCGTGTCCCCATCGACAGGGTGACCAAGCTTCGTGAAGCCGGCCGCCAGAAGTCTCGCCATTGCGTGGACGCGTCTGGCGATCCGCTTCAGCCCCTCCGGCCCGTGATAGACCGCATACATACTTGCCATGATCGCGAGGAGCACTTGTGCCGTGCAGATGTTGCTCGTCGCGCGTTCGCGGCGGATGTGCTGTTCGCGCGTCTGGAGCGTGAGTCGGTAGGCGTTGTTGCCGTGGACGTCTTTCGAGACGCCCACGAGTCGGCCCGGCAATCGACGGACGAACTCTTCCTTGCACGCCATGTATCCCGCGTGCGGGCCGCCGAAACCCATCGGCACGCCGAAGCGTTGAGTGGAACCGACCGCGATGTCCGCGCCCCATTCGCCCGGCGGCGTGAGGAGTGTGAGCGCGAGGATGTCGGCCGCCGCGACGAGCAGCGCGCCTTGCGCGTGCAGTTTCTTCGCGGCATCGGCGTAGTTCTCGATCGACCCATCCGTCGTCGGGTACTGAACCAGTGCGCCGAACGCCTTGGAGGTGTCGGACGTCTGCACGCACGCGACGACGACCTTGATGCCCAGCGATTCCCCGCGCGTCTTCACCACGGCGATCGTCTGCGGATGAACCAGGTCGTCGATCACGAACGTGTCGAGGTCGTGGTTCGTCACCTGCGAGCGGCACATCGTCATCGCCTCGGCGGCGGCGGTGCCTTCATCCAGCATGCTCGCGTTCGAGATCGCGAGGCCGGTCAGGTCACTCACCATCGTCTGGAAGTTCAGCAGCGCCTCGAGCCGGCCCTGCGAGATCTCGGCCTGGTACGGCGTGTACTGCGTGTACCAGCCGGGGTTCTCCATGATGTTGCGCAGGATGACCGGCGGCGTGATCGTGTCGTGATAGCCCTGCCCGATGAGCGAACGGTAGACCTTGTTCTTGCTCGCGAGCGTTTTGAGTTCGACGAGGAACTCATGCTCCGCGCGGGCCTTGCCGAGCTTGAGCGGCCGCTTGATGCGGATGGATTTGGGGACGGTCTGCTCGATGAGTTGGTCGATCGTCTCGACGCCGATCAGTTTCAGCATCTCGGACGCGTCCGCGTCGCTGGGCCCGATGTGGCGCGGGGCGAATGCGTCCGAGGGCGCGAGGATCGCGTTAAGTTCACTATTGCTGATTTGGCCGATGGTTACGGCACTCACGGGTTCGATCGGGGCAGCGGGGGTGGTCTGCATTTGTGGCGGATTATACGGATCGATTCCGGCGATGTCAGGCGCGATGTTCATCCATATTTCCGGATGGATGGATATAAAGCCGGCCCAGAGCCGCCTAGATGTGCGCCCCGCGAGCACTCTCGTTCGGGCCTGCGGTCATCTAGCCGGGCTTACCTTTTCACGAGAAAAGTAAAGTTTTTATCAGACGCCGAAGGCCGGCCGTTTTTGCCTGTCGCGAACTCGTGCAATTTGCGCTAAGTCCTGTAATCGGCGTTTATTATCGGGGCTACCTAGGGAAAACCATGCTGTGGGTGGCGTGGTGATCTGTGACGTTTTGTCCGAGTGTGACGCCTTTGCGTGAAATCTTCTTCACGCATAGACCGTCTTTGTCGACACAGGCGTACGGACCTGAATCGATTCTTTCGTCGCGCGGCATGTGATCGAGCCTCATCGGCTGCCGATTCGCCTTCCAAGCCGACGCAACAGTCGACGATGGCCGTCGCAAGGCAGGGAGAAGGGAGACGTTTCCTCATCACTGTATGCCCCACACACGGAGGTCATGATCGACATGACACGCAGCACCACCGAATCGGAACACACCGCACGTCACTCACTCATTCGCCGCAACCCTTCACGTTCACAACCGATCCTGGCCGCCCTCGACTCGCTTGAATCGCGCACGCTTCTAGCGACAGATTTCTATCTCGCGTTCGACTTCCAGCACGGCGCCGATCAGACCGCCGACGGCTACATCGCCGACACCGGCAAGGCCTATTCGCGCCAGACGGATGCGAAGTTCGGCTGGAACGCCGACAACTCTGGCCATACGCGAAACCGCCACAGCGACGAAATCCTCCGCTACGACACCATCGCCTTCATGGGCATCGGCAACAGCGCAACGAAATGGGAGCTCGGCCTGCAGCCGGGACTGTACGAAGTCGGCGTCGTCGCCGGCGACGCCAGGTACGCGGACGGCAACTACGTCATCAAGGCCGAATCGTCCACGGTCATCAACGCGGCGCCGACCGCGCACCACAAGTTTGCCAAAGGCTATTCCCAGGTCTGGGTGAGCGATGGCCGGCTCACGCTCAGCAGCGGCGCGAGCGCCGTCGGTAACAAGCTGGTGAGCGTCACCGTGCGCAAGCTGGAACAGTCGACCGCGCAGTCGGCCGGCAACCCCGGCACGCCGAGCACGCCAGCGACGCCGTCGACCCCGTCGACTCCCACGAGTGGCGGATCGAACGCCGGTGGCAATACGCCCGTCGCGATCGTCAATCACTCCGCTGTCGCCGGCATCGTCAACAACGAGATGCCGGTGTCGCAGGCGATCCCGATCATGAAGTCGCTCGGGATGAAGAGCGTCCGCATCTGGTACGGCATCAACAACTGGAATGCCGGCGTCGATACCGGCGATATCCAGAAGGCCGCGGCGTACAAGGCCGCGGGATTCAGTGTCACCGTCGCGTTCGTCTCGAAAAAGGTCGGCGACGCATCGACGGTGAAGGGCTATTTCCAGAAGCTCGCGAATCGTGCGGATGTCCGCGCCGCCGTCGACTACTGGGAAATCGGCAACGAGATGAACATGAGCTCGTTCTGGAACAGCTCGCTCAAGAGTTATGTCACCAACTACCTCAAGCCTGCTTACGAGGCGATTCACCCGTTCGCCGGCGAGAAAGTGATCGGCGGCGGCGTGACGTGGGACGTCAACGCCGCGAAGACGCTGCAGGCTGCCGGCTACAGCAACTATTGCGATTTCGCCGGCTTCCACCCCTACGGCGAGAGCGGCGCGATCGTTGCCCAGCGTGTCGCCGCCGCGAGGGTCGCGTTCAACAACAAGCCGCTGATCGTGACGGAGTGGAACGTGCAATTCGTTTCAGATCCCAACAAGTGGGCCCGGGAGATCAGCATCGCCGCCCAGGCGCTGGCCAAGACTACCGTGCTCAGCTACTACTACGCGTTGAAAGTCGACGGCTCGCACGTCGGCAAAGGCGGCGCGGTCTACAGCAACGGCACCCGCAACGCCCTTTTCTTCAACGCGATCAAGAGCTGGACGGCATAATCGTTCGCGTCCTTCGGGCACGCACCCGTGCGTGCAGCAGAACTGCGCTCAGTGAACGTTCAAGGGTCATTTCTCTTTTCGCGTCGGCGGAAAAGAGAAATGACCCTTTTTGTTCGATGGCGATGCTCCTTACCGGCGCCGACGCAGCCCCACCGCGAGTGCGCTGAGCGTCGCGAGGCTCGTCGGCTCGGGAACGACCGGTTCCGCGAAGTAGTAGCCGACGCCATCGCCGATGTTGTTCAAGGCGGGAAGATTCCCGAAGACGACGATCTCCTGCGTGCCGGCGGGGATGTTGTTCCAGAACGTCGCGCTGGTGTGCGTACCGATGCCGCCGTTGATCACTTGGCCCGGAGAGATTTCGCCGGTGGCGGTGTTCAGATCCAGTTCATGCCGGCCTTGCACCTGCGTCTGGTTGTCCTGCCTGCCATAGACCTGTAGCGAAGTCGGGTTCACCTGCGAGCCGCCAGCGTTGACGAGTTGGAGTTGATAGACCGGCGGTCCGCCCACCGGCCGCGTGACCTCATCGGTCGTGTTCCACATGCCGAAGATCGTAGCCGGCGTGATGTTGTAGTTCAGCAGCGAGAAGCGCACGACCGAGGTGTGGTTGTAGACGGTCTGCGCGAGATGTCCCTTCACTTGTCCGCTACCGGGGAAGGTATTGGTGAACTGCGACGGGAAGATGGCGGTATTGATGTTGTCCGAAGCGCCCGCCCCGCCGGCCGAGAACGAGTGGGTGACGTTGATCGTTGCGCCGGTTTGCGTGCTCACAAACTGGCTGGTGGTCGCGCCGGTCTGGTTGACGTTCAAAAACGTATAGTTCACCGCGAGCGACTCGCGGGCCAAGCCAAGCGATGCGATCGCGACGGCAGCCAACAGACGTAGATTCGACAGCTTCGGAATCAAAGTCATGTGAGACATCGGAACCTCCGGGAAATGGGTTTTGTTTACTTTCGCGATCCTTTCACGTTGATCGCAGATACGGTGACTACTCCCGATTCACGCCGGTTCTGACAGTTATTCGAGATTTCGCGGATCGCTCATCGCCGAGCCAGCGAAGCTGCATTCCGCTCCGTTTTCACTACGATGTCGCTCCCCGCCAGATGTCTGGCGATTTAGGAGCAAACCTCATGATCAAAGTTGCCATGATCGGCGCCGGTTCGGTGGTCTTTTCGCGGACGCTCACCGGAGACCTGCTCAGCTTCCCCGAGTTTCGAGATGCCACATTCACGTACATGGATGTCGATCGAGAGCGCCTCGACGTCGGCGCAGCGCTCTGCAAGAAGATCGCCAGGAGCCTCGGCGCGAGCCCGAAAATCGAAACCACCCAGGACCGCAAGGAAGCCCTCCGCGGCGCGGATTTCGTCATCGTCATGGTGCAGGTCGGCGGCTTCGACAACACGCTCGTGGACTTCGAGATCCCGCGCAAGTACGGGCTGAACTTCACCATCGCCGACACCACCGGGCCCGGCGGCCTCGTGCGGGCGCTCCGCACCTATCCGTTCTATCGCGACCTCGTGCGCGATGCCCTCGAGGTCGCCCCCAACGCCTACATCCTCAATTACACCAACCCCATGTCGATGAACATGCAGTCCATCTACCGCAACGGCCACACCCGCGCGGTCGGGCTCTGTCACAGCGTACAAGGCACGTTTAACCAGCTCATGGGGTACATCGGCGAGAAGCCTGCAGACATCGCGTTCCAGTGTGCCGGCATCAACCACATGGCGTTCTATCTGAAGATCGCCAAGAACAACGTCGATCTCTATCCGCGGTTGTTCACCGCGATGAACGACCCCAAGGTCTACAACACCAACAAGGTCCGTTTCGAACTGATGCGCCGGCTCGGCTACTTCGTCACCGAAAGCTCCGAGCACAGTGCCGAGTACTGCCCATACTTCATCCCGCACGGCAAGGAATACATTCAGAAATACGACGTACCGATCGACGAATACCTGCGCCGCTGCGACGGCATCGTCGACGAGTTCGCGCGTCAGAAGAAGCTCGCCGAGAGCGATGAGCCGCTGAGCCATCGCCTGAGTCCCGAATACGGCTCGCAGATCATTCACTCGATCGCCACCGGCACGCCGCGCGTCGTCTACGGGAACATGCCCAACGGCGGATCGATCTCGAACATGCCGCGCAACGCCATCGCCGAAGTGCCGACGCTGGTCGATCGCGCGGGGCTGCAGTTCACGACCGTTGGCGAACTGCCGCCGCAGCTCATCGCGTACATGAACCCGCACATCACGCAGCACGAGCTCTTCATCCGCGCCGCGCTGGAAGGCCGGCGCGATCATCTCTATCAGGCTGCGATGTTCGACCCGCTCACGGCGGCGACGGTGCCGATGGATAAGATCGTCGACATGATGGACGAGCTCATCGCCGGCCACGGCTTCGAAGGCCAGGGCGGCTTCCTGCCGAAGCTGGATGCGAAGAAGAGCCTCGTACCCGGCAGCGGCAAGACGTTTCACCCGCCGAGCCCCAAAGAACTCCGCGACAGCTGGGACAAGGCCCAGAAGGACGCGAACGCTGACAGCATCCACGAATGGAAGATCATCGGACCGTTCAAGCAGGACGGGAACACCGATGCGATGACGCTGCTCGAGACGCCCTTCGAAATCGAATCGAGCATCACGAAGGACGCGCCGATCGACTTTGCGCAACAATCTTCCGGCAAATCATGGAAGACCGCGCCGACGAGCAAGCGCGGCTTCCTCAACGCCAACGACCAGCTCGGCCGAACCGATTTCTGCGTCGCGTACGGCTATGCCGAAGTCGAGTGCGTCCAGCCGCGGGAGTGCGTGATCCGCTGCGGCTCGGATGATGGGATCAAGCTCTGGCTCAACGGCAAGCTCGTCCACACGCTCAACGCGCTGCGCGGATTCTCGCTGAGCGACGAGGTGACCGTCCAACTCCGCGCCGGCGTCAATCGAATCCTCGTCAAAGTGAGCCAGCACGACGGCGGCTGGGGCTGGGGCGTCAGCGTGCCGAAGGCGAACTTTTGATCACTCCGCGAGAAGCATCTGGCCGAACGAGATACGTTTCGTCGGAGATGGGGTGTTGAGCCCGGCACCGTTGCCGTAGTGTTGAGCCACGAGCAGCAGATCGTCGAAGGTCACCATCCCCGCGGCATCGTAGTTGAGGTTACCTTGGATAAAGGTGCGACCCGCGAGGCCGAAGTTCTGCGCGACGATCAAGAGATCGGAGAAGTCCACTCGACGATCGCGGTTGGCGTCGCCGCCGAGGATGAAGAAGTCCACAGTCGCATCAGGCGAGAGCGGGATACCCCCCACTCCCTGCACGGTGCCCGCGGCAACGGTGGCACGATAGTTTCCGTTTGCGAGGGCGGCGGGCAGAACGAATGTCGCCGTGCGCGTCGTACTGTTGTATGAGACTGAACTCGCCGATGAGGTCACGTTGGTATCCGTGTTCCTCAGGATCAGATCGCTTGCTGCCAGCGTGCTGGTCGCCAACGCGGCATTGAAAGTCACTCGCACCACCGGGCCGCCCGTTCCGTTTACGTCGAACGTGGTGGACGTGGCAGCGATGCCCGAAGGCGTGACCGTCAGCAGCGCTTCTCGTCGCGAACCGTTGAGCGTTGCGACGATGAGCGTGCCCACCGAAGAGTCCCAACCGCTGGGAAGCGTGGTGAGCGCCGATTGCACCGTGACGCTGGTCTGACCCGCGGGGACGAACGCCACCGCGGGAACACTCCCGACATCGATTCGACCGCTGCTGAGTTGCACGTTCACGCCACCGGCGGGCGCGGGGGAGTTGAGGGTGACCGTGATCTGGGTCCGTGTGCCGCGCGGCAGGAGCGTTGGCGCCAGGATCAAGCCCAGTACACTCGCGGCCGCAGGACCGGTATTGACGATGCGCGTGACAAATCCATCACTCACTTCACCCCAGCCGTTCGCGCCGCCGTTCGCCGGCTGAGCGGCATTGGCGGTGATCGGGAACGACATTGAACGCGTCTCGCCCACCGCGATGGCGTTTCCGTCGAGATCGAGCGCGATGCTTCGGCCGAAGGTTTGGTTTCCGAGGTACGTGGAGTAGGCGAGTGAAGAACCATCTGGCGAGAGACGCGTTACGAAACCCGTCTCGGGCGTGTAAGCCGGATAGGTGCCTCCGCCCTGCAGCGGGTCGTGAATGGGAAACCGGTCCGACTGGGTTTTTCCCGCGATGGTCGCGAAGCCACTCGAATCGATTGCGATTCCCCATGCCTGGTCCATCCCCTGACCGCCAGTGCCGTTGTTGAGCGTGGGTCCGCCGACATAGGTCGAGTAGAGCAGAGAGCCGCCGTCGGGCGTGAACTTGGTGACGAAGGCATCCTCCGTGAGCGCGAACGTCGACCCTTCACTCAGGAAGCCGCTATGCCGGGGTTGAAACGCCCGTGGGGTGGTCGGAAAGTTCCACGTGTTGTTGCCGTAGTCGGGCGAGTCCTGGTAGGTCGGCTTGTAAGAGTCGGTAAAGCCAGTCACATACGCGTGGCCGGCGGCGTCGATCGCGACGCCGCGCCCGTAATCGCGTCCGCCTAATTCGCTGAATGCGCCGCCCAGGTAGGTGCCGAACTCCAGTGCGCTTCCGGTCGTGTTGAACTTGACGAGGAACGCGTCTTGAGCCCCTCCTAGCGTTCGGTCGAACGCTCCCGGTGTGGTAGGGAACTCGGCGGACCGCGTGTCGCCGACGACGTACGCGTGTCCGGCCGAATCGACCGCAATGCCTTCGCCGAACTCATATCCACCGCCTCCACCCAGCGAGTTCGCACCTCCCAGCAGGGTGGAATACAACAATGCGGACCCGGTGGAATTGAGCTTGGTGACGAATGCGTCGACCGTGTCATCGCCGACAAATGCGGTCTTGAGTGCGCCAGGTGTGGTGGGAAAATCGCGCGTGTTGGTCGTGGAATAGTCGTAGGTGTGGCCGGTTATATAGGCGTTGCCGGCCGAATCGACGGCAATGTCACGCGCGTAATCGGCGAACTCCCCGCCGATCCGAGCCGAGTAGACAAGCCCGCGCCCATCCGGGGTGAGCTTGGTGACGAACGCATCCCAATCGTACTGCGGCGAGTTGTAGGCGCCAGGCGTGATAGGAAAGTCGTTGGCCTGTAGTTCACCGGTCACATAAGCGCTGCCACTCGCGTCGACCGCAATTCCCTGGCCGACGGTGTAGCTGCCCCATCCGCCGCCGAGCAGGGTCGAATACGCTACCGTTCCGTCGGGATTGTATTTGGTGACAAAGGCGGCAATGTTGGCTTGTTGGCCACCGACCTGAAAGGCGCTGGCAGTCGTCGGAAACGTCTCGGTACTCGCTTGACCGGTCACGTACACACTGCCGTCCAATCCGACCGCAACATCGTTCACCGCGTCGTAACCGCGGCCGCCAAGATAAGTGGACATTCCGAGCGACGAGCCAACGCCGGATTCCAGATATGCGGCTGCAAGCAACATGCGGCGCTCAATTTTTTCGATCGGCGTTTTTCGTCGCGATGGGTTGCGGGTACAGACTTGGACCGACTTGGCGGAACGGTTTGAGGTGAGCATAAAAACTCCGTTGCAACCGGCCTGAATGGCAACAAGGTAGGTGAGGGAGACTTGATCCCACCTGCTATACACGTTCGTGTGCGGACTTATTCCCCCCGCCCGAGCCGAAGCGACAATTTGCGCCATACTTTCGATTGGCCAGGCCGCGGCATTTTGTCTCACACCGAATCGGCGTGCCGACGCGCTCGCCTGAAGATGATGAGACTCGCCAGTAGCACCGCTTGGGGCTCTGGAGCCAAAGCTCTCGCCAAGTCCCAATTCTGACGAAACTCTTCATCCAAGCCGATCACCGCTGCGCCCTGGTAGTGCTGTGCGAGCAGGAGCAAATCACTGAAGTCCACCACGTGATCGAAATCGAAATCGCCGTCTGACCAGGTGCCAAGCGCTTTGTAGTGCTGCGCGAGCGTGAGGAGGTCGTTGAAGTCGATGTTCCCATCGGCGTTTGCGTCGCCTGCGGTGGCGGGCGTTGCGACCGCGATGCCGGTGATGAGATCGGTTGTGATGAAGTGAAACGCGACCTGTCCCGCGTCATTGAAGCCGCCTCGCCGGAAGTAGGCGTCGCGGATCGTGCCGCCGAAAAGCTGATCGCCGGGGCCGACGATGCGGTCAGCCAAACCGCCGGGCCCATTGAATAGCCCGTTTCCGCCGTTGCCGTAGGAGCCGAAGACGATCTCGCCGTTGTTGTTGATGTCGATCCAGCTCACGTTCGGCGTCGCTTCGTTCTGGCTGGCGAACACGGACATCGTTCCGTCCGGCTGGCGGAGGATGATCTCATCGACATACAAGTTTGAATCGTAGCTGCCGAGGAAGGCGATCTGTCCGGCGTCATTCATGTCCTGCCACGTATCGACGTCGAACAGCGGGCCATCGGTTTCGACGACCGCCGTCGCCCGGGTGTTGCCACGATAAATTCCCTCGACGCGGCCATACCCGGTATCGGTCCATGTTTGTGCCTGATGAATTGTCTGTGCGCTGGCGTTGATGACCGCCTGGCCGGAGTCGAGCGTGCGGAAGTTCTCTGGCGGGCCGTTGAACGTATTGTCGGCGAGAATCGTTGTGGTTTCGCTGCCGATATTGCCCAGGAGAACGCGCTCGTGGTTCCTGCGCGGGTTGTAGGTGTAAAGTCCCAGGCTCTCGGCGATGAGCACTTGGCCGGCGTTGTTGAGAGATACCGGAGAGACGCCTCCAACGCGACCATTGGCTAGGTTGATCTCCGTATTCGTGTTCGCGAACACACCCGTCACTCCCGTGGCGCGAACCTTTCCGGCGAAAACGATGTCGCCGTTGTCGTTCATCTGGAAGAAGGTGGCGAATGACTGAAACGGACCGGTGCTGTAGTCGGAGATGATCGCATCAGCCACGAAGTCCGACCCGCGGACGATTGCCGAGCCGACGCCCGCCTTCGTCACCGCATACGCGACCTGGCCGCGGTTGTTGATGACAGGCGAACTGAAACTGTACTTCAAGTTGGGATCGACCACGACAGGCGCGATGACGTACGGCGCGCGCTGCGCGAAAAGAGTTGCCGACGACAACGCGACCGCCGAACCAATCAGTTGTCCCCGAATCATGTGCACTCCTTGCCACTGGCCCACCGAATGCTGTTGAGATGACGAATGAATCATGGCGACACATTCCTGACGTGCCATCCGTGAAAACCTGTCCCGATCAAATTGCGAAGGGACATCCGATGAATGAGCACGCCCGATGCCCGGAATATTCCCTTATGACAATTTGGTGACGCCAATGGCCTGAGGAGTACGTGTGTGACGACGTCGTTGGCGTCGCGTCAGGCTGCCCGGCGACGGCGCATGAGTGGCACCAAAGCGCAAATGGCGATCGGTTCGGGAACGATCGACCGCGCCAACGTCCAGTCCGACTCGAACCGCGCGCTGTCATAGTTCTGCGCCACGAACAACAGATCCGGGAAGTTCACCGCACCATCGCCGTTGAAGCTGCCCATCGCCCAGCCTGCGCCGCTCGACAGGTCATAGTTCTGCGCGACAACGAGTAGATCGCTGAAGTTGACCGCGCCATTCAGGTCGACGTCGCCGTACTTGCTGTGCTTGAGGAGGTGAACCCACGCATCGGCGTCGCTCAACAGAGCGTTCGGCGTGGTGACGAGTTGGCCGTCGCCGGTGACGTCGTAGAGTTTCGTCGCCGGCGTGGCCGCTCCGGACGGGGTGTAGAGCAGCAGGTCGATGTCGTGCGCATCGACGCTGCCGTCGTTGTTGAAATCGCCGGGCTTGCGGATCGTGAACGCTTCGTCGCTGAGCAGGTACGTGCCGGCCGCGTAGACCTGCGCGGCGACCGTGTCGCGAACCGATGCAGTTGTCGGATTAAATAGCGAGAACGTGTTGGGCGCGTTGTTGTTGCCGTACACCTCGATCGCGAGTGCGTACGCGTGGAGGTTGGCGTACAGGCTGTCGGAAAAGGTGCCGGTGGTGTCGTAGCCGACATAGCCGACCGGATTTCCCGAGCGCGTCGAGACGCCGTTGGCGATGCGGTTGATAATCGTTGCATCTGCAGGCGGGAGCGCGGGGTCGCTGGTGCTCGACCAAGGCCTGATGACCAGGTTCGTCCCGCTGTGAAAATCGACCGCGCCCAGCAGGTTGCCGAAGCGAAGCGGGTTGCTCACGAACGACCACGCCGCCGCCGCTTCCGGAGTGGAAAGCGCCGACGGGCCGGAATACGTTTCGCTCGTAACGACATCGTCGCCATCCACCCAGCGATAGGGGAAGTTGCGGTTCGTATCGACACCGCGGTTGGTCGAGGTGGCGCTCTGCCCGGCGTAGAGCTGCATGTTCTTACGCTTCGAGCTGGCGCCGCCTTCGACCTGGACGCGGCCATCGGGATTCATGTTCGGCAGGATCCAGAGCTCGCGGGTCGAGAGCGCATCGACGGCCGCAGGCACACCGGCGCGGTAGTCGCTCACGAGTTTGTCCGCGAAGCGATACATCGATTCGGAGCTGATCACCTCGCGCGCGTGCTGGCTTGCGCCGTAGACGAACTCGGGCTTCGCGCCATCCGCCTGTCCGGGCGCGACCGTGAGCTGCAGTGCGATCAGGGGCCGATCCTGAAAGCTTCTGCCGTACTCGACGACACGAACCAGATCCGGATTCGCCGCCGCGAACGATGCCGACCAGGTCTGAAGCTGGGCGTACGACTGGTAGATGCCCACGCTGCTGAACGTCTGCGCGGAAGCGACGCCGGCAATGCAGAGGCTGGCGAGAACAGGTGAAAGCAGATGACGCGCTTCGCGGGAGGAAAGTGGGTATTGCACGGCTTTAATCATGCGAAGGCGCCGGCCGTTGGCAATCCGATTTTCGCCGGATTCGCTCACCCTTTCGCCGCTGCGATCAATTTGAGCTGTGCCGAGATGTCGGCAAGCCGCGCGTTAAGTTGCCGCAGCGTCGCGCGGCGAGAGACGGCAACGAACCAGACGGTCAGGGTCGCCGCCAGGAACATCGTGCCGACGCTGAGCGCGAACGTCGCGACAACGCCGGTTTTCACCGCCTGCAGCATTTCGATCGACGCCTGCCGTGGCTCCGGCAACCCCGACGCTTCGTTGAACGCCACTTGCCGCTCCACGACCTTGGCGAGCATCGGCAGAACCGTCGACCAGGGCAGCATCACCACCGCCATCCACGCGATGATGCACGCCAGCCCGCTGAGCCAGATGCGTCGACGGTCACGCCGAAGTACGCCCTGCGTCAGCGCGGCCACATCGATCGGGTCTTCGCCGCGGAGAAGCGCTTTGCTGAAGTCATCGTTGCTCATAATGGTTCCTTGTTTCTCACGATGGTTCGTTTTGAAAGTCGTTCAAGATCGCCCGCAGCGCGAGCTTGGCGTAGTGAATCCGCGACCGCACTGTACCCAATGGCCGGCCGATTACCCCAGCGATCTGCTCGTAGCTCATGTCGTCGATGAACCGCAGCGCGAGCACCTCGCGCTGTTCCAACGGCAACTGGTTGATCGCGGTGCGAACCTGTGTCGCCTGTTCCCACGAAAGCGGGAGGTCTGGCTCGCCATCGTCGACCGGGTCGACCTCGAGCGATTCCACGCGAAGCGGCTTTCGCCGCATCGATCGATACGCCCGATCGCGGGCGATGCGGTAGAGCCAGACCGTAAACGCGTCCGGCTCCTTGAGTCGATCGAGATGCCGATACGCGTCGAACCAGGTTTCCTGCAGCAGATCGTCCGCCGACTCGCGCTTGCCGGTGAGCTTTCCCAGGAACAACCGCAGCCGCGGCGAGTAGAGGGCGATCAGTTCGGCCAGCGCGAGTTCATCTCCGGCCTGGCAGCGCAGGATCAGGATTCGCTCGTACACGCGTGACAGGCCGTCGTTCACTGCCACTAGAGTTGCGCGCCGCGGCGAGATGGTTCAATGAAATCCGTGAAATCGGTCTGCCGCGGTCCCGAACATCCGGTAGACCGCCGCCGAAAAGTTTCTGAAATTATTCTTGATTCTGTTTTGGAAGCGCTGCATGATCGCCGCCGACGTGCCCAAAACCGCTAAAAACACCCAGCCCGGCTTCGATTCCGACGTCTCCGCCGTCGTCGGAAACGTCCGCCGACGCCTCGCCGCCATCGTCGAATCCGTCTGCGGCGGACAGCCCCGCGCTCAGGACATCACCGACCGCTTCGGCGTCTACCGCAAGCTCGGATGGCAGATCTGGAACGTCGTCTACGCAGAGGATGCTGTGGCCGCCATCAAACACCTGCCCAACCCGCGCACGCTCAAGGTCTGGCACGCCGCCGCGCGCAAGCAGGGGGTGAACGAGCAGATGCTCGTGAAGCTCGATGAATCCATCTCGCTGCTCAACAAGAGCGTCGAGACCCACGCGCCCGACCGCGAACTGCTCGACATGCTCGTCGAGAGCCGTCCCGAATCGCGCGATGAAACCACCGACGCCCGCTGGCGCAAGCAGGCGTTCGCCGGCAACGCCTACACCTGGGGCGTGCGCGCCAAGTGCATGGTGGCCTCCGTCGTCATCTGCCCGTCGCGCGACCGCGCCGACTACTGGGACCTGATCCGCATGCAGGCGCTCTACGGCCTGATCCGCACTCGCCCAAACGTCCGCTGGCCGTTCGCGCAACTGCTCATCCGCAATCGCGACGGCCAGCCATTCACGTACGAGCGCGAGCCGTTGTCCAAAACCAACATCGTCGAGGAAACCGGCGTGCCGCTGCTGGAGGAGTTTTGCTCCAAGCCGTTGCCGGAAGTGATTCGCAAACCCGGGGCCATGCCCAACATGGTTGAGGACGAGCTCCAGCCCGGCGAGATCGGGCTCGCGGGCGCATCGACCATCGTGACCGGCGAACACCTCCGCGCCGTCGCGCCGATGTGGGCCGACAAACCCGGTGAAACCGCGATGTTCGGCACCGGCGTCCGCACGCCGTGCGAACTGCTTGTCTCTGATCAACTCGTGCATCGCGACCTGTTTCCCGACGTGACGCGGGAACTGTGCGTATTCGGTGAGCTCATGACCCAGCTCAGCCGAGACGAACGCGATCGCCTGCCGATGCTTGAGAAGGTCCAACACCTGGGCCGCGCCAGCGACGGCGTGCAGACGGCCGATGCGCCGCGGTATGGCGAGCTGGTGGAATTGATGATTCGTAAGAGTGGGTACTCGGCAGACGACTTCGACGTGTACCGCATCCGCATGCGATACCCGCCGATGCCCGTCTCCGTCATCGTGCGACATGAGTTGCCGATGAAATCGCGCCGGCCAAACCCGGGACACGGAAACTAGCTTTTCTACAGGAGCCAGAAGATGAAGAGGATGAGTCTGACATTGTCGATCGTGGGTGCGCTGTCGAGCCTGTCGCCGGCAACGCCGCTGTTCAAGATCACGCCACTGGCGACCGACGGCGCGTTCGACGCGTACGTGGGCGGCATCAACGATGCCGGAGTGATCGTCGGCCATACCGAGAATGCCGACGGCTTCGCAACGGCGATGAAGTGGAGCATCACGGGCGCCGCGACGCCTTTGAGCGGCCTTGCGGGTGGCGACGGCTACGCCAAGGTCAATCGCGTCAACAGTTCCGGTGTTGCCGTGGGCCTTGCCCACGCGAGCAACGGCGAAACGCACGCGACGCAGTGGAAGACGGACGGCACCGTCGTCGACCTGGGCACCCTCGGCGGCACCTACAGCTTTGCGCAGGATATTGCCGACAACGGCCTGGTCGTCGGCTCGTCCACCATGGCCACCGGCGGCCAGCACGCGCTGACCTGGACCGAGGGCACCGGCCTGGTCGACTTCGGCAGCTTCAACTCCACCGACCGCAACTACTACGCCGGTTTCAATGCCGTGAACAACGCCGGACTGAAAGCCGGAACGGGCTATCGCCTCTTTTCGCCCTATCACGCGTGCCTCTCGCGCCCGGGCGATACCGGCATCACCGACATCTCGCCGCCGGCGCAGTATTCCACCGGCATGGCGCTGGCCGTGAACGAAGGCGGCACCGTCGTCGGCTACCAGAATCTCAACGGCCGCGGCTCGCCTCATCCCGTCATCTTCAACGATGACGGCACCCTGACCGACCTCGGAACACTGAATCTCGGCGAAGGCTGGGCACAGGACGTCAATGATGCCGGCGTCATCGTCGGCCGCGTCTTCGGCACCAACGACGTCGGCGACTTCATCCAGAAAGCGTTCGTCTACATGGACGGCACCATGTACGACCTGATGGACGTGATCGGCGGCGGCGCTGCGGAAGGTACCAGCGGGTGGACGCAGTTCTTCGAAGCCACCGCGATCAACAACCTCGGCCAGATCGCCGGCGAAGGCGTCTACAACGGCGAAATCCGCCCGTTCGTTCTGACGCTGGCACCCGAGCCCGCCTCGCTCGCCTCGGTAACTGTGCTTTCTCTCGCGCTGCGCCGCCGTCGCTGAATTGCCGCCAACAGTTGAAAACGAAATACAACTCAGGCACGGGCCTTGCGCGTCGCGCAAGGCCCGTTCGCTTGAGAGCTCATCCACGACGCGTTCCGCGAATTTCGACCGCAACAACCCGAGAGTTTGCGCCGCCCCGATTTGCTGGTGTCCGGCACCGGGCCGATTTCGTCTTTTTTATTGATTTCGTTGTGAACGGAAGTTCATGTGGTGGCACTTAGTAATTGTGGGCAGGACGCAACGTCGCCCCTGCCGAGTTCTCGAACAACCTTCCTCTTTGGAGGTGCATGATGACCCCTATGTTCCAGCCCCTGGAATCCCGCCAGTTGCTGTCGGCCGTACTGAGCGCCGGCACCCTGACGGTGACCGGCACTGCCAAGAACGATCGCATCTCGATCACCCTCAGCAAAGACCTCGCGACGGTCACCGTGAAGGAAACCTCCGGCAGCCGGTTCCGCAAGGGAACCACCACCTCGACCGATTTCACCGCGGCCGATGTCACCTCGATCGTCGTCAACGCCGGCGCGGGCAACGACTCGGTCGCGCTCCGCGGCGGCAAGCGCAGCACGCCGTTCGCCGTCGCGGCAACCATCAACGGTGACGCCGGCAACGACAACCTTGCCGGCGCTGCTGGCAATGACACCATCAACGGCGGCGAAGGCGACGACAACCTCTACGGCGGCAAGGGCACCGACCTGCTCAACGGCGATGCGGGCGATGACCTGCTCGTCGGCGGTGCCGATATCGATACCCTGAACGGCGGCGCGGGCGACGACCTGCTCGTCTCCAAAGGCGATGGCGTGATCGATATCGTCGACGGCGGCACCGACTCCGCCGCCACCGGCGAAGATGACCAGGACTCCGCGCTCTCCGATTCCAATGAGTCCCCGCTCAACGCGCTCGTTGTCACCCCGGCCGACCTCTGGCATGGCTTTGGCCATGGCGGCGGTGAACACGGCCACGGCGGGCACGGCGGCCACTGAACGGAGCGGCGGCAGCTTCGCGGTCTGAACCGCGGACGCCGCTTTCTCACCCAAAAGAAAAGAGAGCACTCTCGGGGCAGGTTTTCCTGCCCCGAAGTGTCTCGCTTCGCGATCGGGTTGGCCCCGCCCTTCCCGATCGCTCCGAATCTCTACGGCTGTCCGCTTGTCGGGGTGAGGCTGATTGAATTGGAGATGACGGGCCAGCGAGGCCCGTCCGATCGGCCTCACCCTTTTACACGCCTGCCTCTCTCTGTGAGACGTCTTCGAGATCAGCGGCGCTTGCGGCGAACCAGCATCGACGCGATCGCGAACTGAAACCCTGTAATGGGCTCGGGAAGTGCGCGGACGTTGTCGATTCCGAGCGTCATCGCGATCGATTCGCCGTCTTCGTCCACGATCGAGTTGGAGAGAATCCGCATCGACGTGACGCCGCTCATCGCATCGGCATAGCTTCCGGTGAGGACGGTCAAATCACTTTCGCGGAGAGGAAACGTATGACTCATCCAGGCGCTGCCGGCCGGAACGGCGAACGACTCGGTCGTCACGATCACGCTGGTTGCCGAGCGGAAGGCCAGACGAATGTTGCTGTCCGTAGTCCCCAGGTCCTTGGCGTCGAGTGAAATCGCGCCCACGCCGGCGGTGGTGAAATTGCCCGTCCATTGGACTTGATTGAACATGATCTGCTTGCTGCCAGCGCCGGAGCCGCCGCTGGAGATGTTCTGCAGAAATGCGTCGCCGGCGCCCGCGGGTCCGCCGCTCGCCACCCGCGTCGGTGGATTCGGGCTGGCGACGCCCTCCTGCCAGCCGGCCGTATTGATCGCGAACGTATCGACCTGGCCGATGCCGATGCCGCGGGCCGTGCCAGACGCCAGCAACGCGGCGCCGACAACTAGTGACACCGAGGCAGCCACGCAACGCCGCCGTGAATGAACTTCATGCATCTCTCTCTCCTTCGTGTAGATGGACCCTTCCCGTGCAGATCGATTTAAGCTCGTCGATGATTCCACGAATCCCAATGCAATCGCGCGTACACAGACCTGTCACCTCGCGCACCCGGCGCCTGAGGCGTGATCCGACCGTCGAAGACGATTTGGCGGTGTTCTCTGATTTAACGTCGACGGCGGAGAGGTGCGAGGGCGGCAACCGCCATCGCGCCCAGCGTCGGCTCCGGAACGACTCTTGGTGCGAACGAATCGACCGTGGCCACCGAGCCGTCGATCACGATCGCGGAGGTCGGCCCGTAATTGGCCGCGTTGGTCTGTACGACCATCTGGACGGTTGACAGTCCCGGCGCAATCACGCCGGTGCCGATCGGTGCGCCGAAAAACCGGAAGCCGATCACGTTCCCGCCTGCGTCGCGGTCGTTGAACGCCGGGAACGCCAGGTTTGGCCCCGGTACCGGCGGGCAGCTGAAATCGGTGAGGAAGCCGGCGAACCCGTTGACGGCCATCCGCTCGATCGAGTGCGTGCTGGTCGCGTTGTTCTGGATGGTGTAGACGAACGTCAGGCCGCCCAGCGGGTTGCTCGTGTCGCCGCTGACGACCGTACTCGTGAACGTGCCGGTGTAATCGGTCCCGACAAACGGGTTGGCGGAGCTGGCGAGCACCGTTCCGCCGACGGGACCGAGTTCAAAGACCACGGCCGCGGTAACCCCTGGCGCGATCAGCACCGCGTGGGCGGCCGAGCTGAGGACCAGAACCGGGACAGACGCCTTCAACATTGCACGAAACATCACGGACCTCCCCGAGTTAAAAGCCGAATGGTGGTGGAGGCAAAGCGTAACGCGCCGACGGCGACCTGTCGGCGCGATTTGCGATGGATTTGGCGCGCCGTTTCGTCGGACAGATCTGGATGGACACGAACCCGACTATGCCGCGATGGAAATCGCGGATCGATCAAGATTCGACGCAGGCCAGTTCCGCGATTTCCATCGCGGCGTGTCCAACCCATCGCGTCGGGGCGACGGGGGCAAAACACGCGGACTTTGGTCTGGAATCGCTCGCAACATCGGTTGTATGAATGTGCCGATGGCCCTCATTATTCATCCGCCCGAAACCTCGCGCGCATCGCCACCCAACCCGCGAGCGGCTACAACACCCGATGCAACGAAATGCAAGAGAATGCAAGACTCTGCGAAACCGCACTGGCACTTGCATCGGGAGGCGAAAATGAGCTTTAACATCATCCCCAGTATCGATTTACGGAGCGGAAAGGTCGTGCGACTCCAGCAGGGGGACTTCTCCCGGCAGCTCGATTACGACCTCGACCCGCTCGCGGTCGCGAAGTCGTTCCAGGCGGATGGGGCGAGGATCATGCACATCGTCGATCTGGACGGCGCCAAGGAAGGGCGCGTCCTTCAGGAAAAACTCATCGGCGACATCGCCCACGCGACCACGCTCACTATCCAGGCCGGCGGCGGGATTCGGACCGAGGACGACATCCGCCGGCTCCTCGATGCCGGCGTCCACCGCGTCGTCATCGGGACGGCCGCCCTCAACAACTGGCGGTGGTTCGAGCGCGCCAGCCTCGGCGAGTTCGCGAAAAAACTCGTCCTGGCCATCGACGCGAAGGCCGGCATGGTCGCCACCCACGGCTGGACCGAAACCAGTTCCAACAGCGCGATCGACGTCGCGAAAACCGTCAACGGCTGGCCACTCGCCGGATTGCTCTACACCGATGTGGCCAAGGACGGCATGCTGCAGGGCCCGAACGTGGAAGCGACGGCCGAACTGGCGCAAGTTACAGATGTGCCGGTCGTCGCTTCGGGCGGCGTGGGCTCGCTGGAACACATTCGGGAACTGCTGGGCAAGGGCATCTGGGGCGTGATCCTCGGCCGGTCACTTCATGATGGGAAGGTGAAGTTGAAGGAAGCGATTGAGGTCGGAATGCAAAATGAGAAATGAGCAATGCAAAATCACGGAGATTGAAATCGGATCGGCGCGGCGGGGATCGCTCGTCCATTTCTCATTTCGCATTTCGCATTTTGTATTTGAAGCTCGCCGCCGCCGATTCGACATCTTCCGCCCCCACCACCGCCTGCGTAACCGCGACCGCCTTGAGCCCGGCCGCGAGCACGGACTCCAGATTCTCGATCCTGATGCCGGCGATGCCGACCGCGGGGATCCGGATCTGGCTGGCGACTTGCCTTGCATATTCGAGCCCGGCGACGAACTCTCTGGGCTTGGTCGGGCTTTTGAAAATCGGCCCGACGCCGATGTAGTCGGCCCCGTCTTCGACGGCCTTTCGCGCGTGGGCGATCTCGTGGGTACTGACGCCGACGAGCTTGTCGCCGACGATTCTCCGCACATCGCGAACGGACAGATCGGACTGGCCGACGTGAACGCCGTCGGCATCGCTCAGCACGGCGATGTCGGCCCGGTCGTTGATGATGCACAGGACATCGTGTTGCCGGCAGAGTTCGACGAGCAGTCGCGCGCGGCGGAGCAGTTCGCCGCCGTCCATGTTTTTCTCGCGAAGCTGAAGACAATCCGCCCCGCCGGCGATGGCGAGACGGGCGCATGCGAGCCAGTCGCGGGAAGGGATGAGGGCGGAGGGCGGAGGGATAAATTGGCCAACTCCTCCTTCATCCCTGGTCCCTCCTCCCTCATCCCTACGCACCCGACACGCCTCCTCCGTAATCAACACATACAACCGCACCTGTGCAAACCGCGTCGCCAGCGGGCGCAAACGTTGCGCGATCGTGGCTTCGACGGTATAGAACCGGTAGCGGAGTTGTTCGACCGTGGCCGCGAGCGACGGATCGATCAGCTTGGCGTGCTCTTCGATGCTGCGGAGCGACTCGCCCAGCCGCTTGCAGTTGGCCACGACGAGTTGACGTTCCGACTCGCGCGCCGTTTCGCTCGGCATGGCGATCTGCGTGCCGACGTCGCCGCTCACGTCGCGGTGCGGAATGGCCCGGTCGGCCAGCGGTTGGGTCGCGAGGGAGAAGTCGTGGCGGATCGATTTGAGCGCGGCGGACAAGTCGGCGTCATCCAGGCCGAAGCGGACGAAGTCTTCGATCACTCGCAGCCCTTCACGGGCCCGGTTAAAGTTCGCGTCGAGAATACGCAGGATCGAATGCATCGGGAACGCAAAGATACAGGGACCAGAAGGCAAAACACATGGCGATAGCGACCTCACGAATCTCTCAGAAGGAAAAGCAGAAGGAAGTGCGGATGGCCGCCCGAAAAGTGAAGGCCGCGCCCGTCCCCGTGATGATGGCGGCCCGATCGTCGCCAGGCACGATCCCGCAGAACCAGATCATCAATGCCGACAGCATCGCGTATTTAAACTCGCTGCCCGAGGGATGGTGCGACCTGGCGTTCGCCGACCCGCCGTTCAACATCGGCTATCTCTATCACGGCTACGAAGACAAGAAGAACGTGGACGAGTACGTCGACTGGAGCGAGCAGTGGATGGCCGCCGTCTACCGCGCCCTCAAGCCGACGGGCAGCTTCTATCTGGCGATCGGCGATGAGTTTGCCGCCGACCTGTGCGTGGTGGCGCGGCGCAAGCTCGGCTTCCACCTGCGGAACTGGATCATCTGGCACTACACTTTCGGCCAGCAGACCAAGAAGATGTTCGCCAAGAGCCACACCCACATCCTCTACTTCTCGAAACAGAAGCCGGAGGCGGGGATGGGGAACCTGACGTTTAACGCCGACGCCATCCGGGTGAAGAGCGCGCGCCAGACGACCTACAACGACCTTCGCGCCAACAACAAGGGAAAGCTGCCGGATGACACGTGGTTCCTCCGTCCCCAGGAAACCAGCTTCGCCGAGAGCGGCTACGCGAGGTTTGTCGAACGGCAGAAGGACATCCCGGAAGATCAGTTCCTCCCGGTCGACTTCTTCGATCCGGCTTCCGACACCTGGTACGTGAGCCGGCTGTGCGGAACGTTCAAGGAGCGTGAAGGCTGGCACGGCTGCCAGATGCCGATGGCGGTGCTGGACCGGATCATCAAGGCCTCCAGCAACCCCGGCGACATCGTGCTGGACCCGTTCAACGGCTCCGGGACGACGGCCGTGAGCGCCGCCCTGCTGGGCCGGAAATACGTCGGCATCGACCAGAGTGCGGAATACGTAAAGTTCGCGCAAGCCCGCCTGGCGCATGCGCTAGAATCCGCCGGCAAGGACGACGCGAGCGAGTTGTTCAAAAAGGACCGGGCTAGCCGGGTCGAGACAGAAACCGACGCTTTCGGGAGAAAACGCGTGGAGCGCACCTATAATCGAAGGAAGGCAAAACCTGATTGAACGGCCGTGGGCGCAGACGTATCAGGTGCCGGAGAGAAAATGACCTCACTCGGCAACGACATTCTCGATCTACCGGTCTCCGGGGTGAATCTGGGTGCTGCAACGCTCGGCGGGCAGATCCACTCCGCCGACCTGACCGTGCTCGTGTTCCTGCGCCATCTCGGTTGCATCTTCTGCAAAGAAACGGTCCGCGACCTCCGTGCCGCGTCTGAGGCCGACCCGTCTTACCCGCAAGTCGTCTTCGTGGGCCAAGGTGATCTCGAAGAGTCGAGATCGTTCGCCGAAAAATTATGGCCGGCCATGTCGATCGTCAGCGATCCCGGCAAAACCTTTTATACCGCGATGGGCCTGGGTAAAGGGAGCCTCTACCAGATGTTTGGCCCGAGCGTGTGGGCGTGCGGACTGCGTGCGATGGTGAAGGGCAACCTGCAGACGCGGATCGTCGGTGACCTCTGGACGATGCCCGGCGCCTTTGCGGTCGATCGCAGAGGCATGATCCTCTGGCATCACGATTTCGAGAACATCGGCGATCACCCGAATTGGAAGTCGCTGCCCGCCGAACTTCGCTCGGCCGCACAAAACGTCGCGGCTCTCACCCCGGCTGCTTCGCCGATTTGAGAAAGCTCTGGACCTTCACCGATCCATCGGCGTCGAGGAGGAGGGTGATCGCGCCGCACTTGTCGGTGCGCATCAGGTTCCTTCCGGCCATCATCTGATCAAACCGAACCTGCTTTCCGGTGAGCGTCCGGTCGTTGCTGGAGACGATCCAGGTCGGCGCAACCCGATCGACGAAGCGGGGCGTGATCTCTTCAGAACTGCCGTGATGCATCGCGACGAGGATGTCACTCTTCAACTCATCGTTTTGGTCGAGGAGTGCCTTCATGCCGTCCGCCTGGATGTCGCCGGTGAAGAGGACCGACCGTTCGCCGACGCGGAGCTGAGTGACCAGAGACGTGTCATTGGCCTCGAAGCCGGTGTCGTGCGCCGGCCAGAGCACGCGGATGGAGATGTCGCGGCCCAGCGGGATCTGGTCACCCGGATGGGCGATACGCGGCGGGAGGTTGATCGACTCGAGATCGCGCAGCAGCGCGACGCCGGTAGATGTTTCGCGGGCGCTGGCCGGGAATCCGTCGCCGACGATCACTTCGCGAACGCCGTACGCATCGGCGATCTCCGTAACGCCGGAGTAGTGATCGGTGTTGGCGTGGCTGATAAAGATCGTATCGATCGACGTGTGGCCGAGTTCGCGCAGCACCGGCACGACGACATTGCTGTTGAGATCGGAAAGGGAGTTGCTGCCACAGTCCATCAGCACGACGCGGCCGCCGGCCGGCTCGATCAACGCGCATTGCCCGGCGCCGACGGCCATCAGGGTCACGCGGGTCTGACCGGATTTGAGCGTGTGTGACGACCCGAACACGTACGGCCCGATCAGCATGTAGCCGAACGCGAACACCAGCAGTACCCACGATGCGAGACGAACGCTCGGATACCGCCAGCGGACGACGACCAGCGCGATGGCGACCCAGCAGAGCGCGATCATCAGCAGCGTCGGCGCGGTGAGGGGTACGTCGCCGGCGGGGAACTTCGCCAACCAGTCCACCACGCCGCGCATCCACCCGCTCGCCGCGCCGGCGGCGCTGGCGAGCGGAACGCCCAGCGACGGGATCAGCCACGTCAGGACGATCTTGGCCACTCCCAGGCAGAGCGCCACAACCACGAACGGCGCCAGCGCGATGCTCGCGACAACCGCCCACGGATTCAGCCTGGAAAAGTGCAGCGCCACCAGCGGCATGCTCACCAGCCACGCGATCATGCCGGCGCTGAGCGTCAACACCACCCGCCGATCGATCCACTTCATCACCCTCGTCGGCCGCGGCATCAGTTCCTGTTCGCTCGGACGCATCACGTCGATCTCGTTCACGAACCGGACCGACGCCTTCTCGCCGAACAGGATCAGCCCGAGCACGGTGATGAAGCTCAGCTGGAAGCCGGCGTTGAACAGGTCGAGCGGATGGGTTGCGAGCATGAGCGCGACCGTCATCGCCAGCAGCTGAACCAGCTTGCTGAATCGCGAGCCGAGAAACGCGAACCCGATCACGAGGAAGAGGATGACCGAGCGAAGGACCGGCGGCGAGGGCGTCGCGATCAGCCCGTAGAGCGCGATGACGAGCATCGTCGCGACCCAGCAGAATCGCGGACCGAAGCGGATCAGTCTCAGGAAGAGGAACACGACGCCACCCACGACGGCGATGTGCATACCGCTGATCGCCAGGTGATGGCTCGTGCCGGTTTTCTGGAACTGTTCGTTCACATCGCGCAGCTCGGGGTCGTAGTCGCCGAGGACGAGCGCACCCAGCAGTGCGTGATCGAGCGAATGCTCCGGCGAGAATCCCTCGGTCAGCGCATCCCGCGCGGATTCCCGCAGCCGGGTGAGCCACGGTGCGGGGCTGTCGTCGAGGATCGTCACGTTGGCCGCGTGAACGATCTGCACGCTGCAGAGCACGCCCTTGTCGCGGTAGTAGCGCTGCCAGTCGAACTGCCCGGGATTCATCGCCACGCCCGGCCGCTCGAGCATCCCGACGATCTGCACGGTCTGTCCGGCAGCCAATTGCGGGTTCGGCTCGCGGATCTGCACGAGCACGTCGCCGCTGGCGTCCCTCCAGCCGTTCCACGTCAGCAACTGCTTCACGCGCGCGAGCGTGACTTGCCGCGGCGGGATCGGAAACCGCTGGCCGAAGGTCATCGTGCGCAGACGCGGCTCGTTGGGGAGATAGAGCCTCAGCTGGCAGAGTCGGGGCGCATCGCTTGCGTAATGGGTGATGTGGTCGCGCGGGTAAAAGTACGCCATCAACTGCGTGCTCGCGATCGCGCAGCAGAGGGTGGCGATGAGCAGGATCGATGAGCACGTCCAGGCGCGATGCAAAACGAGCGCGCCCGCGAACAGCGCAACCGCGCCCACCCCGCACCAGAGCCAGGGCAGCGCGGGAACGTGTTTTCCCAGCACGACGCCCACGATCAGCGCGATCGCGACCGGCACCGCTGGCGCACGCGAGAAAACGAATGTCGCTCGGATGACCCGTCCCATTCCCACGGACGTGGAAGGTAATCCGCACGCAAGATTCAAAGAAGAAAAATCGAGAAGACGTCAGTAGCGATGAGAGTTCGACGTGTAGCCCGCGAGCCTGTTGGCGCTTGGGTCGCGCCCATCGGAAGCGCGAGCAGGCTCGCGGGCTACACAGGTTCTCGAAGTCGTAACGGTTCGTCGGACCGCGATTTTCTCACCGCGGAATCGCGACGATGTTGTTATCGCCCAATCGCGCCGCGTCATCGAGCGTCAGTTCGCGCTCGGCGCCCTCGACACTTCCGCGACAGACGTACCCGAGCGACGCGAGCAGCGTCAGCACCTTTCGCGTCGGTTCGGGTCCGTGCAGCGCGATCGCGAGTTTCGGGTGATACTTTTCCAGGGTCTTGACCGCGCCGCCAAGCACCAGCGCCTCCGCGCCTTCCGTATCGATCTTCATCATCGCCGGCGGCGGGAGCGTTTCGCGCTCGATGAGCGCATCCAGCTTCGCGACCTTGATCGACTGCGTTTTTGGAGGCAGCCCGAGGTGTTCGCGCGCTTCGGACGGTTTGCCGCCGGAGACCTCGTTCAGCACGGCCGTGCCGCCCATGATGTCATCGACCTGCAGCAATTCTTCGCCGTCGTGATCCGAGAGCGCGAGTCGGAACACGCGAGCGATCGATTCGTGGCCGCCGAGCTTGAGGTTCTGTTCCAGCAGGTCGGCGTTCTCGGTCATCGGCTCGAAACAGACGAGCCGCGAAGCGCCGAGGTCGCGGGCGATGAAGCGGCTGTAGTAGCCGATGTTAGCGCCGATATCATAGACGACGTCGCCGGGCCTGATCAGCTGTTTGAACATGGCGAGCGTCGAGGCGTGATGGCCGCCAGCGAAGGGTTTGTCGCCCATCATCCAGCGATGCCGACGCAGCCGGAACGCGAAGTCGCCCAGCCCGTCGACCTTGCGCACCACGACGCGGTCGGGAACCAGGAACTGCATCTTCGACGCCAGCGCGCCCAGCCCGGGAACGGATTTGATGATGCGCAGCGCGCTACGGTATCCACCTGCCATTAACGTGACGATACCACGATCGGCGGTTACGCTCACGTGCGGGAACTTCGTTTCAGGGAGCATTACATGTCAGATCCGAACATTCCGACTGCGCAATACGTCCCGCTCGATTACGCGCCGACGCGCCCGACCTCGGTCACCGTGCTCAGCATCATCAGCATCGTCTTCGCAGCGCTCGGCGTAATTTGTGTTCCGATCGGAATCGTGAGCTATTTCATTCCGACGGTGCAGGAGAGCAATCCCGGCATTGCCGCGGTGAAAAACAATCCGCCGCTGTTTGCGTGGGTGCTCGCGAGCAATCTATTCGGGTTCGTCATGAGCATCGTACTGATGGCCGCCGCTATCGGTTCGCTCAAGCTCCTCAAGTGGGCGCGTAGCCTGATGATCGCGTATTCGATCATCGGCATCCTCACCTCCATCATCGTTACGGTCATCAACACGATCTGGCTTACACCGGTGATGATTCAAAATGCTCCGGCTCAGGCACAGGGTATTGTGAAAGTGTCGTCTTACGTCGGGGCTGTAATCGGGCTTGTGTTCGGCCTGACGATGCCGGTGCTGGTCCTGATATTCTTCCGCAAGCCGCACGTCGTCGATGCGTTCGAACGGCGTCTCACGCTCTGACGCAACACCTGCCGCCGAATGATAAAACGAGCCCGGCCATTGCCGGGCTCGCTTCGTTTCAGGCTAGAGGAAAAGTTCTTTCAATACCGCGGATTGCGGTCGCCTCTTTCATAGCGGCGGGAGGCATCCTCGCGGGCACGTTCATATCGGTCGCGCGCCCGGTCATGATCTTTGCCGACGCGGTCATCGTCGCCGCGACGACCATCATCGCGGCGCGTATCCCGGCGGTCGTCGTCGCGCCGATCGTCTCGGTCGTCGCGGCGCGGGCGATAGTCGGCGTCACGGTAGTCACGATCGCGGCCGCGTTCGTAGTCGACGCGGACCTGCGATCCGCGATCGGCTTCGCACACCTGTTCCTGCCAGTAGCCTTCGCGAACGAGCACGCGATGTTCGACCTGATCCCAGTGGCCTTCACGAACACAGACCTGCTGCGGGACTTCTTCCCAGCAACCTTCGCGGACGCAGACCTGCGTCTGGCGGCAATCCCAGTGACCTTGTTCGACGAGGACGCGCACTTCGCGCGTCACGCGCCGGCCGTAACGGTCGCGACTGGTTTCGCAGCGGAGCTCGAACCGGTCCGGCACCCAGACGCGCTCTTCGCGGGTTTCGAAAACGGGTTCCCGCCAGACTCTCTGACAACGTGTTTCGTACACCGGTTCGGTCCAGACGCGCTCGCAGCGCGTCTCGTACACCGGCTCGACCCACACCCGCTGCACCTGCGGCCGAGGGCTTCCGATCGAGATGTCGAAGTCGAGGTGGTCAAAAATGTCGGCTCTGGCCGCGGAACTGTTCAGGCCCACTACCGAGGCGACCACACCAGCGAATAACACGGATTTGCCATGAGTCATCTGCCGCTCCTTTGAAGTGGCTGATGATGAGACAGATGGCGGGACCGGAGGTTAGTGGGCAGGAAGGGATGAGGGAGGAGGGCTGAGGGATGAAACCGGAATAGGCCGATTATCGGCCGTTTTCCGATCTCATCCCTCATCCCTCCGCCCTCATCCCTCTGTCACTTCAGCCCACGTCTTGGGCGTTTCCCAGACCGTCACCCTGGCGAGTTTGGCGGGTGTTTGGCTCAAGGCCGGGGCGAGCCGCTGGAAGATCACCTGCGCGATGTTTTCGACGGTCGGGTTGAGCGACTGAAACTCCGGCACCTCGAAGTTTAGGTGCTTGTGGTCGAACGCGCCGATCACCTGTTCCTCCACGATCCGCTCCAGCGCTTCGACCGGGATGAGTTGCCCGGTCTTCTCATTGGGAATGCCGGCGACGGTGACCTGGATCTCGTAATTGTGCCCGTGGCCGAAGGGGTTATTGCATTTGCCGAATAACTCGCGGTTGGCGATGTCCGACAGGCTCGGGTTGTGCAGGCGGTGGGCGGCGGAAAACTCGAACTTCTGGCTCAGGCGGATCATGTCGGTCTCCGATTTGTTCCAGGCAATTGATAGAAAAGGCGACAGCATCAGTTCGCCGGCGACGATCGTCGCGCCAGGAAGGCGGTCGACTTCGGTCATGAGCCGGAAGATGTGCCGTTGGTCCGCCAGCGACGTGCGCTCGCGAATCGCCGTTTGGAGGACGGGAATGGCGTTATTGCGGACGACTTCGTCGATGTCGCGGATGTTTCGCAGGTATCCGCTCTCGAGATCGGGCTCGCCTTCGAGCGTGATTCTCAGGGCAAGAAAATGGCCGATTCCGGTCAACGCCGGCCGACCGGCAAAGCCGTTGCTGCCCTCGGGCGCGACGTTTCCGTCGGCGTCGATTCCGAAGCGAACTTCCCTCGTCAAACGAACCATTGGTGCGATCATAGCCCGATTCGGCCAAATTCCCGCGAATCGCCCCAACTCGGTTACGATCCGGAGGTTAGTTCAGGGCCCCGCGTAACCTATCACCTGTTATGTCCGATCCGTCCGGAACCCATCCCGAATCGAAGCCCAACCCGACGCGCCAGCTGGCGAACGTCGCCGAGGCGATCCGTTCGTTCGAGCACCCGGCCCGGATCGGCCCGTACACGATCGAAAGCGTGCTCGGCGAAGGCGGCATGGGAATCGTCTACCTCGCCCGCCAGACCGAGCCGATCGCCCGCACCGTCGCGCTCAAGGTCATCAAAATCGGGCTCGACACCCAGGAAGTCATTCGCCGATTCGAAAGCGAACGCCAGACGTTGGCGCTGATGGATCACCCGAACATCGCCCGCGTGCTCGATGCCGGCGTGACCGAGACCGGCAAGCCGTACTTCGTGATGGAGTACGTCGACGGGCCCTCGCTGACGACTTACGCCGATTCGAATCAGCTCACCGTCCGCCATCGGCTGGAGTTGTTCCTCCAGGCGTGCGCAGCCGTCCAGCACGCGCACCAGAAGGCGATCATCCACCGCGACATCAAGCCGTCGAACATTCTCGTCACCGAGCGCGACGGCCGGCCGACCGTCCGGGTGATCGACTTCGGCGTCGCGACGGCGATGCGCAGCGATGCGACTGCCAAGGAGAACTTCGTAGAAACCGGCCAGCTGCTGGGCACACCGGAATACATGGCGCCCGAGCAGGCGCAGACGCCGGTGGTGGATGTCGACACGCGGACCGACGTTTACTCGCTCGGCGTCGTACTCTACGAGTTGCTCATCGGCGCCCTTCCGTTCGACGCCAGGACGCTCCGCAGCGCCGGTTACGACGAAATCCAGCGGATCATCCGCGAAGTCGATCCACCGCGCCCGAGCACCCGGCTCTCGAGCCTCGGCGTCGACGGACGAGAGATCGCGCGACTGCGCCAGACACAACTCGGTTCACTGGAACGAGAACTGCGCAGCGAGCTGGAATGGATCCCGATCAAGGCGATGCACAAGGATCGGGATCAGCGCTACGCGACCGCGACCGAACTTTCCGCCGATATCGAAAACTACCTCGCCGGTCGCCCGCTTCGTGCCGGACCGCTCTCGCGGACGTATCGAGCCCGCAAGTTCATCGCCCGCAATCGCGCCGGCGTCTCGGTCGCCGCGGCGATGCTCGCGCTGTTGCTTCTGGGCATCGCGGCGACGTCGTGGCAGGCCGTCCGTGCCACGCGAGCCGAGGCGAGAAGCCGCGACGAGGCCGAACGTGCGACCGCGGCCGAGGTGCGCAGCCACGCCGAACAGCAGGCCACCAGCAAGGTCAACGACTTCCTGGTCGACATGTTCCAGTCTGTCGATCCGACCCTCGCGAAAGGGCAGCCGATTCTCGTGGCAGATGTTCTCGACAAGGCGGCACAACAAGCGGATGAACAACTCAAGGATCAACCCGAGGTCGAAGCCGCCGTCCGCGGCGCGCTCGCCCGCGCCTACTACGGACTCGCGCTCTATGACAAGGCCGATCCACAGGCGATTCGCGCGCTCGATCTCTACCGCAAGCTGCACGGCGAAGACGACCCCAAGGCGCTGGAATCGCTCGAATTGCTCGGCATCCTCCGCCACCGCCAGGGCAAGTTCCAGGAATCTCTCTCGATCGCCGAGGACGCCTATGCAAGACGTGTTCGCGTGGAAGGCAAGGAGTCCGTCGCCGCCTACAACGCGCTCAACAACATCGCCGTCATGCAGCAACTGCTCGGCCAATGGAAAGAAGCCGAGGTGGCTTTCCGCAGCGTTCGCGACGGATACGTAAAGCGGCTGGGCGAAGCCGATCCTAAAACGCTCGATGCCGAGCGCAAGCTTGCGCAGATGCTCGTCAACCTGCGCCGCTACGACGAGGCTGAACAGATGATGCGCGACGTGAGCGCGACCCTCCGTCGCGTGAAAGGCGAGAACGATCCGGTCACCGTCAACAGCTATACCGACCTGGCGTACCTCTTTCATAATGCAAAGAAGTTCGAGGAAGGCGAGCAGTTCGCCCGCGAAGGGTACGAGAAATCCAAAGTGGTGTATGGCGAGATGCATTCGCACACCGTCGCCGCCAAGTACGCGCTCGCGATCGCGCTATCTGACCTGCGCCGCAGCGACGAAGCGATCCCCCTCTATCTCGACGCGATCGAGCGGAGCAAGAAGATCTCCGGCCCAACCAACCCCGCGACGCTTTCGATCATGAACGGCGCATCGATCGAGTTATCGCGCGCGGGAAAAACCGACCAGGCCGTCGCGCTGCAGCGCGAATCGCTCGCCGGGCTGACGGCGACGCTGGGCGCGGACCATCCGCAGCGGCTCAGCGCCCTGTTCAACCTCTGCCGCACGCTGCAACAGCTCGGCAAGTGGGATGAGGCGCTGCCGCTCGCCACCGAGATCAGCGAACGGCTCGGACCGGGGAGCAAGGTGCAGTTCGACCCGGTCCGGCGAAGCCGCTATCGCGCGCTGCTGGGCATCAGCCTGTCGAAGCTCGGCCGACACGCCGACGCCGAGCCGGTATTGATCGACGCGCAAACCGCGCTCGCGCAGGCGGGCGGAAACGAGGACATTCGCGCTGAGCTGCTCAACGCGCTCATCGCCACCGAGACGGCGCTGAACAAGCCGGACGAGGCGTCCAGATGGACCGCGGAACGGCAGAGACTTGCTGCCTCAACCCAGCCTACGACCCAGCCGTAACTCGCTCGTAGACGGAACATTTCCCCCGTCATGGGCGCGCCAGGCTTCAGCCGGATTCGCGACATTCCCCAGGGAACCGAAAATCGCGAAATTCCTTCGAGAAAACATGCTCTCGCCAAGCGACTTTTCACCCTTGGACGATGGCGAAACGGACCGATTTCTGCAATACTTCCAAGGCTCGATCGGAGCCGAAAAATCTGTCGTTTTTCAACCCGGCACCATCGACCCAAGGAGCCTGAATGCCTGAGCAATCGACGGATCGAAAAGTCTCGTCCGACTACAACGAATCACAAATCAAAGTCCTCACCGATATCGAACACGTCCGCCTCCGCCCGGGCATGTATATCGGCGGCTACAACCCGCGCGGGCTGCATCACCTGGTGTACGAAATCGTCGACAACTCCATCGACGAAGCCCTCGCCGGCCACGCGAAACACATCGAAGTGAAGATCAACGCCGACGGCTCCTGCACCGTCTCCGACGACGGCCGCGGCATTCCCGTGGGCATCCACCCGGAAGCCAAGATCCCCACCGTTGAAGTCGTCTTCGCAACCCTCGGCGCCGGCGGAAAGTTCGAGCACAACGAGGAATCCGCCTACAAAACCTCCGGCGGCCTGCACGGCGTGGGCGCCTCCGTCGTCAACTTCGTCTCCGAGTGGATGGAAATTGAAATCCACCGCGACGGACAGGTTCATCACATGGAGTTCGAGCGCGGCGTGAAATCGTCGGATCTCAAGGTCATCGGCAAGACCAACAAGACCGGCACGATCGTCAGCTTCAAGCCCGATGCCACCCTCTTCCCCGACATCGTGTTCGTCCACGAAACGCTCAACGCACGCCTGCGCGAACTCGCCTACCTCAACAGCGGCATCGAGATCGCCTTCGAAGACGAGCGCGTGACCGGGCCCGACGGCAAGTTCAAACGCGAGGTCTTCAAGTTCGACGACGGACTCGTCGAGTACATCCGCCATCTGAACGAGGGCAAAACCGCGGTCGGCAACGTGGTATCGTTCAGTGCCGAAGACAAGGCCAATCACCTCCTCATCGATGTCGCGCTGCAGTACACCGACAGCTACAACGAGACGATCCTCACCTTCGCCAACAACATCAACAACCACGCCGGCGGCACGCACATGAGCGGCTTCAAGACCGCGCTCACCGGCTGCATCAACCGCAACGCGGAAAAGAACAACTGGGTCAAAGGCGAAAAGCCCAGCGGCGACGACCTCCGCGAGGGCCTGGCCGCGGTCGTCTCGGTCAAGATCCCCGAGCCGCAGTTCGAATCGCAGACCAAGGACAAGCTGCTCAACACCGAAGTGGAAAGCTTCGTCATCCAGGCGGTGAACGAGAAATTCGGCGCGTACCTCGAAGAGAACCCGAAGGAAGCCAAGCTCGTCTTCGAAAAGGGCATGGCCGCCGCCGAGGCGCGCGAAGCAGCCCGCAAGGCCCGCGAACTCACCCGCCGAAAGAATGCGATGGACGGCAACAGCCTGCCCGGCAAGCTGTCCGACTGCCGCAGCAAGGACCGCGATGTGACCGAGCTGTTCCTGGTAGAAGGTGACAGCGCCGGCGGCAGCGCCAAAGGCGGCCGCGACAGCGACAAACAGGCCATCCTCGCGCTGCGCGGCAAGCTGCTGAACGTCGAGAAGGCTACCGTCGTGAAGATGCTCGGCCACGAGGAAATTCGCGCCATCATCAGCGCCATCGGCTGCGGCATCCGCGACGACTTCGACCTCAACAAGCGTCGCTACGGCAAGATCGTCATCATGACCGACGCCGACGTCGACGGCAGCCACATCCGCACCCTGCTGCTCACGTTTTTCTTCCGTCACATGGTCGAGCTGATCAAGCAGGGCCACGTGTTCGTCGCACAGCCGCCGCTTTATCAAGTCACGCAGAAGAAACGCGTTCAATACATCATCGACAACAACGACATGCTGGCGATGTACGTCGGGCTCGCGCTCGAAGAAACGGCCCTGGTGATTCGAGACGAGGCCGGCCACGAAAAACGCCGCATCGCCGGCGATGATCTCAAGGAGTTCGTCGCCCGCCTGCAGAAGATGGAAGGGATCGTCAAGCTCATCGGCCGGCGCGGCATCGACTTCGCTGAGTTCCTCGGCCGGCGCGATTCGCAGACCGGAAACTTCCCGAGCTTCCGCGTCACCATCGACGGCGAGGACCATTACGTTCACGGCAACAACGACGACGTCCGCGCCTTCCTCGCCCACCACGAGATCGAAGACGATGCGGATGCCGCCGCCCTGCCTTCGCCCGAAGCGACGCCGGCAGCGCCGAAGCGGATCGTGAAGGTCGTCGAACTTCACGAGGTGAAGGATCTCGAGAAGATCGTCGACGAACTCGCCGCCCTCGATATCGACATCGGCAACTACTTCCTCACGCAGGAAGAATCCGTCGCCGGCGAAAAGCTGCCGACTCTCTACGCGTTCGCCACCGGCGAAGGCGAGAAGCAGACCGTCCGCGATGTGCCCGGCGTCGGCGACCTGCTCGACACCGTCTACTCCCTCGGCAAGCACGGCATCGAGGTCAAGCGCTTCAAAGGTCTGGGCGAAATGAACAGCGAAGAGCTGTGGGACACCACGCTCGACCCGGCCCGCCGGATGCTGCTTCGTGTCACGCTCGAAGACGCCGGCGAAGCCGAGCGGCTGTTCAGCGTGTTGATGGGCGAAGACGTCGAGCGACGTCGGCAGTACATCGAGGATCATGCGCTGGAAGTGAAGAACCTGGATGTGTGAGGTCAATGGCTGTGGCATGGGCTACCAACCCAAGAACACGGCCTGGTAGGCCGTGCCACGAAGTGTATGCGGCCGCTCATGAGGCGGTTTGGCGGTAGCCGCACAGCGACTCTCGTGCATGAACGAAGATTTGGGAACTGCGAGATTCCGCGATTCTGAGATGAACTGGGCGGCGCACGGTTGAATCCGCCGAGGAGCTTACGGATTATTTGATCTGATCCGAGACACGGGCGGCCTCGACTGCGTTTTCGCGGACCGATGCGTTGCCTGCAATCGCGTCAAGAAATGCCGCAGGCGCGAGGTTGGCAACCCTTGTACGTCCCATCCTTTGCGCAATGTAGCGTCTCTGAAAGCGCTGCGCAAAAGTACGATTTCGAGTCATCCGGGCGCTAGTTGGACGCGCTCATTGGAATGTGAATAGCACGCAGCCACCGGGAATCCCCTGCCGGCTCTCGGGAGGTTACCCGGAATTACCCACTTTGGGGCGTTGGCCGAACGAAATGTGGCGGATGAGCGATGCGCAACGCTAGAAATAATAGAGAGTTACGCCAACAACGATGCGGCGCGTCGCGAAAGTGCTGGGTAACGCCCGTTGCGCGTGGGCTGATGCGTCGGGGAGTGGGATAAACGAACTCCCTTAGTCGTAGTGATTTGGCCCGGTTGGCAGCCGGCGGGAAACCGAGTCCAATGCCGCCGATGCGCCCGCTTCGGATCGGAAACCTCCAACTCGCCACGCCGCTGCTGCTCGCGCCGATTGCCGGGTACTGCGACGTGAGCTTCCGGCTCATCGCCCGCGCGTGCGGCGGGGTGGGGCTGGCGGTGACGGACCTGCTCTGCCCGGAAGGCGTCCTGCGCGAGAACTGGAGATCGATGCAGCTCGCAGCGACGTGCGAGGAAGACTCGCCCGTCTCGATGCAGCTCTATGGCGGCGATGTTGAAAAACTCTGCGAGGCCGCCCGTTGGTGTGAAGACCGCGGCGCGCACGTCATCGACATCAACATGGGCTGCCCGGTCGACAAGATCACCAAGCGTGACGGCGGCTCGAAGCTGCTCTGTGACCCGGACAACACCGTGCGGATGGTCGAGAAGATTGTCGGCGTCATCAAGCACACGCCGCTCACGGCGAAGATGCGCCTCGGCTGGGATGACACGTGCATCGTCGCGCCGATGCTCACGCGTCGGCTTGAAGAAGCCGGCATCCAGATGATCACGATCCACGGCCGCACGACCGAGATGAAGTTCACCGGCGAGGCGCGGCTCGACGGCATCGCCGAGGTCGTCGCTGCCGCGAAGCACATCCCCGTGATCGGCAATGGCGACATCCGTTCTCCGCAGGATGCGAAACGGATGATGGACTACACGAAATGCGCCGGCGTGATGATCGGCCGGGCGGCGCTCTCGATGCCCTGGATCTTCCGCGACACGTGGAGCTATCTCTCGACCGGGGAGGTTCCGCCGGAGCCGAGCATTGAAGAGAAGGTCGCGATGATCCGCACGCACTTCTACAACCTGGTGAAATACCGATCGGAGCGGGCGGCGGTGGTCGAGTTCCGCAAGCGGATCAGCTGGTATGCCAAGACGATGAACCCGTGTCGGATCTTCCGCGAGGAGATGCGGCTGATCAACGGCGGCGCGGATGTCGATCGCGCCCTCTCGCGCTTCCTCGACTGGCGGATGAACTTCGAAGACGAGATCCGCACCGGAAAGCGCTGGCGCAATGACGATCCGTACGCGCCGGCGAAGCGCGGAACGAATGCCGCCAGCGTTGAAGTAACAGTGTAATGCAGTGGTGACGAGCCTGCGCGGCGAAGTGACGTTCGTCAGCTAGGCGACTCGCCCTGCAGAATCTCGATCATTGCCGCGACCGTTGTTGCCTGGTTTAGCTTTGTTCGTTTCGCTTCCGCTTCGTCCGGGTCTCCGCCCAGCCATTTGCAGCCGCTCACCAGCGTCCGCGCGGTATCTAATCCGTTCGTCAGGTGAGGCTGGAGCTTGAACTCGATCGGCACGCTGCCGCTGGGGTTGAGCATCAGACCGATGCCGGACTTGGTCGTCTTCAGGTTCAGCATGTCGTAGATCTTCAGGTCGGAATCGAGCAGGACCGGCTGCGGGCGCTCGCCGGTGAGGTAGTTGATGTGCATCGACTTCAGGTCATCTTCCTCGGATCGGATCATCACGGATTGGCCGGGCCAGACGAGCAGGACGGGGAAGCGCAACACGGGCGCTGGCGGCTCGGCAACTGGAGTACGGTCGCAACCGACCAGCCAACAGGCCAAACTGCCCAGAAGGCCCAGAAATGAGCGTGAGATCATGGTCGTTCCATTGCTGAGGGCGTGTTGTCTCTGCTGAGACAACGTTGAAATCGGCTTTGAGCCTCACAATCGAACCATCCAACCGGAAGAATCATGAAACGCCGTTCATGGCGGGCGCAATTGGCTTTGCCGCGCCGGCGGGCGGTGCTTATGATGGCAATGCTTTACGCCCGGCGTGCCTTGTGGTGCGGCCGGGCCGGGGCTGGGTCGATAGCGGATTGGCCTTAGCCCGTCAGACGAGTTGACAGGTACCATTTCTCTGATCGCGACAAGCAAAGCCGATCTGACCGATCGCTGACGCTTGTTCTTTCAGGTTTTTATGGCAGACGTTCTCACAGGATCCATCTTCCTTCTGCTGCTGAGCCTGGCCGTGTTGTTGGGCTATTGGATCGGCAGCCGAAGCTACGCCTGCGCAACGGTGTTCACCTTGCCGCCCCTGCGGCCGATTGACATCGCTGCTCCGCAGGCCGCCCTTCCGGCGAATCGGCTCGGTCAATCGTTCGGGCGTTGGCTCGCACGCGTGATCCGGGCAACCTGCGCACCTTCATCAGACGATGCGAGTGCCCTCTGCGATGCGCCATCGGATCCCGACGTCAATCGAACCTCTCTGGCGCACTGGCGCTAAGGGCGATTTCGAGCCTGCCTGATTCGTCTCTTTCATCGACCTCCGCTCTGGGTCGCTCGGCCGCTGCGCAATCGGCTGCCGGGTGAGAAGGGACGCAACGTGGACCATCTTCTCTGGATCATCATCGGCGCACTCGTCGGGCTGCTCGTCGGCGCCGCCGCGATCTTCCTTTACTTCAAGAACTCTGCGGCCAGCCTGCTCTCGCTGGCCAAGCGTGACGCCGAGCAACTCAAGCAGAACGCGATGCGCGACGCCGAAACCCGCGCCCGCGAAATCGAACTCAAAGCCAGGCAGGAAAGCCTCGCCGCCCGTGAATCGTTCGAACGCGAAAATGACGCCCAGCGCAAAAAGCTGGCGGAACTGGAATCGCGGCTGGGCAAGCGCGAAGACATGCTCCTCAAGAAGTCAGACACCTTCAACGTGAAGGAGCGGCAGCTCGAAGAACTCGAAGCCCGCCTTCTGAAGCGCGATAAGATCGTGACGGAGAAGGAATCGGAAATCGGCGCTGCCCTCGAAGAACAGAAGCAGCGTCTGCTGCAGATCACCGGTCTGAGCGTCGATCAGGCCCGCACAATGCTGCTCAAAATCATCGAGGACGATTCGAAGATCGAAGCCGGCGAAATCATCAAACGTTACGAAGAGCAGGCCGCCGAGGAAGGCAAGGAAAAGGCACGCCTGATCATCCTGCAGGCGATCCAACGTTACGCCGCCGAGCAGACCAGCGATCACACCGTCAGCACGGTGGTGATCCCGGACGACGCGATGAAGGGCCGCGTGATCGGCCGCGAAGGTCGCAATATTCGCGCCTTCGAGAAGACGACAGGCGTTGATGTCATCATCGACGACACGCCGGGCGTCGTCGTCGTGTCATGCTTCGATCCGGTCCGCCGCGAGATCGCGAGAATCAGTCTCGAACGACTCGTGCAGGACGGCCGCATCCATCCGGCCCGCATCGAGGAACTCGTCACCCAGACGACCAAGGAGATGGAAGAAAACCTGATCAAGCTCGGCAAGGAAGCCAGCGAACGGGCACAGGTGATCAACATCAACAAGGCGATCCTGCCCATGCTCGGCCGGCTCGCGTACCGCACCAGCTACGGCCAGAACGTGCTGAAACACTCGATCGAAGTGGCGTACCTGGCGCAGGTAATGGCGGACGAACTCGGACTCGACGGAAACCTCGCCCGCCGCGCCGGCCTGCTGCACGACATCGGCAAGGCGATGGACCACGAAGTCGAAGGCGGCCACCCGCAGATCGGGATGGAGTTCCTGAAGAAATTCAGCGAGGTGGAGGCCGTGCTGAATGCCGCCGCCGGCCACCACGGCGACGTCCCGCCAAGCACGCCGTACACGCCGCTGATCATGGCGGCCGACGCGATCAGCGCATCGCGTCCCGGCGCGCGTCGCGAAAGCCTGGAGAAATACATCAAGCGCCTCAAGGAGCTCGAAGAACTCGCCACCAACTTCGAAGGCGTCCGCCAGGCCTACGCGATCCAGGCCGGCCGCGAGGTGCGCGTGATCGTCGACGCGCATCGTCTGGACGACCGCGCGAGTGTGAAGCTCGCGCGCGACATCTCCAAGAAGATCGAGAGCGATCTCACCTATCCGGGCGAGATCAAGGTAACCGTGTTGCGAGAAGTGAGGAGCGTGGAGTACGCGCGGTAAATACGACGATGCCAAGTTTCGGAACGATTTCATTCGATCTTGAAATGGATGATGACATGTCCTTCGTCGAGGGCGTTTACCGCCTCGACGAAGGCGAATGGCGGATCTTCGTCTTTACTAGAGATAATGTTGCAGAGCATGTAGTTCGTGACAACCTTCGCTGGGATTCAGGCGTTTTCGGCATCAATGTTCGTTGGCCGCGAACCAGAAAGCTCGACAAGCCAGCTGTGCTGCGAGCATTGTCGGAACTGACCGGCGTCGAAGACTGGCGCGAACAGAACGGTCCAGACTCCATTACGTTGCGATAAAAGCGTAGTCACGCCGCACGAGACGCCCCACAGCCTGGTTCTCTCAGGCAAATGCTGATTGAAGTTGGATCGACCGCGTCATTGCATGATTGCTGCGCGGAGTTCCTGTACTGCAAAATGAAGGTGTGCCATGACGACTGGTCCCGCCTCTGTAATCATTCAATGTCCGAAGTGCGGCACGAAAAACCGCGTGTCGGCCGAGCAGTGGGAAAAGACGCCCGTCTGCGGCAAGTGCAAGGCTCCGCTGCCGGCGCATGCCGAGCCGATCGAAGTCACCGATCAGAACTTCGGTGAACTCATCGTGAAATCGTCCCTGCCCGTGCTTCTGGACATGTGGGCGCCGTGGTGTGGCCCGTGCCGGATGGTCGCGCCGATGATCGAGAAACTCGCCGCCGAATATGCCGGCCGCGTGCGCGTGGGCAAGTTGAACACCGATTCGAACCCCGCAACGGCCTCGCGGTTCCGCATCGACAGCATCCCGACGCTCCTGATCTTCAGGGGTGGCCGCGAGGTCGACCGTATCGTCGGCCTCGCACCGATCGAGGACGTTCGACGGCGCCTCGAATCGGTTGCGCCCTAATCCCATTCCGCATCCGGAATTCTACAAAACGCAAAGATCGTGCTGGACATATTCCGATATTGGAATATGATGGACGCATGGCCCGTTCGCCCACCACGCTCGACCCGTTCAACGCGCTCGCCGAGGCAAAGCGCCGGCAGATCCTCGAAAAACTCGCCGGGCGAGAAATGACCGTGAACAAGCTCGTCCTCGAACTCGGCTGGCCGCAGCCCGTGGTGTCGAAGCACCTGGGCGTGCTCAGACAAGTAGGCCTCGTGAGCGCCGAGCGCCGGAGCCGCGAACAGGTGTATCGAATGAACGCAGGACCCCTCAAACCCCTCCACGACTGGCTCGGCACGTTCGAGCGGTTCTGGACCGACCATCTTCACGACATCAAACAACGCGCCGAGGCGATGGCCCGCAGCGCGGAAACCAAACCCCCATCCGACCAGGAGCCAATATGACGACGATCGACACTTCGCTGCAACGGTTCATCCTCAACATCGAAAAGGAAATCGAGATCCGCGCGCCTGCGGACATCGTCTTCAAGGCGATCCTCGAACAATCGTCGCTTCAACCCGGCGGCGACGGCAAGCCGATGGGCCTCAGGCTCGAGCCGTGGCCTGGCGGACGGTGGTACCGCGACACCGGCAACAACACCGGCCACCTCTGGGGCCATGTGCAGGTCATCAAGCCTCCCAGAGTGCTCGAGATCAGCGGCCCGATGATGATGTCGTACCCCGTCACCAACCATGTTCAGTACAAGCTCACGCAGACCGGCGACACGACCCGCCTCGACTTCAAGCACCGCGCGTTCGGCCTGATCGAGGCCGACCACCGCGAAGGCGTCGATCGCGGTTGGCAGATCTTTATCGAAGCCGTTCGCGACCTCGCAACACGCTGAAGATCCATCGGCGCCGCGCGTCATCGGAACTCTCACAAGACCTGCACTGCGTGGCATCGCGGGTGGTCCATCCCGAGTTGAAATTGAAGCATCGATGTGCCGTGCGATCTTGTTCGATCGCGCTCATCGACACCGATCTTGTTCACCCATTTCTCCCAGGAGAACTCCATGAATCCATCCACTCTCATTCAGTTGTTCGGCTTTCAGCGCTGGTACCTCTCGGCGTTGGTCGACGACGTGGCCGATGCGCGATTCGCCGACCAATTCGGCCCGGTAGTGAACCATCCCGCGTGGCAGACCGGACATCTCGCGGTCGTGATGGATCTCGCTGCCCAGTTGCTCGGCGAGAAGGCGATCCTCGATGCGTCGTGGAAGCGCCGGTTCGATCGAGGCACGACGCCGACTCCACGACGCGCCGACTATCCCGGCAAAGCCGAATTGCTCGCGACGCTGGACGAGCGCCGGGCCGCGGTCGTCAGCACCTGCGAATCGCTGGGTGATGAAGACTGGAACAAGCCGCACGGAATTGCGGGAATCGATCAGTTCCTGCCCGGCCTGCTCGGCTGCATGCACCTTCTGATGATTTCCCACGAGAGCAACCACCTCGGCCAGCTCGCCACCTGGCGGCGTGCCGCCGGATTGCCAATGGCGCTATCGGCTCGCGAACCCGTAACCGCAAATGCGGTGTAGCGGACAGCAGTCCAGCTCAGCAATGCGTTCTCGCGGGCGTCGCGCTTCTCGCCGACGAGAAAGAAATCACGCGCCGGTGCGACGAGCTCCAGTCGTGGCTGCTCGCAACGCGTAGCGCCAATTCCGATTGCCGGCAGCAGAGTCGCCAGGAGACTCTCGCTGCATCGATTGGGGATTGTTTCTTACCGGCGTATTCTTCACGCGATGCAGCTCGTATTCATCCATGGTCCGGCCGCGTCGGGCAAGCTCACCGTCGGCCGAGAACTCTCGACGCTTGCCGGACTGCGACTCTTCCACAACCACCTCGTCGTGGATGCGCTGCTGGCTGTGTTTCCCTTCGGCAGCGACCCGTTCGTGCGACTCCGCGAGCAGATCTGGCTCGACGTCTTCGCGGAGGCGGCGCGGCAGGATCTGTCGCTCATTTTTACATTCACTCCAGAGCCGACGGTGAGTGCCGACTTTCCGGAAGAGGTGGTCCGCGTCGTCGAGCCCCACGGCGGGATCGTCCGCTTTGTTGAACTCACGTGCCCGGTCGACGAGATTGAACGCCGGATCGAGAACCCTTCGCGTGCCGAGTTCCACAAGCTGCGTTCGCTCGTGACGCTTCGCGAGATTCGCCAGCGGGAGGTCGGCCAGACGCGGCCGACGCCGCTCGCGGATGTGACGATCGACACGAGCCAGTGGACACCCGCCGAGTCGGCGCGGCAGATCGCGACGGCATTCTCGCTGCCGGTTTCGGAATCGGAACACGATCCGCGTTCGTAAATCGATCGCGACGAATCGCGTTGACGCCGGCGCTTCGGACCGATCAACGACGACGTCGTGACGGGATCGCAACGGCGCAGCCGATGAGTGCCATCGGCTCCGGCACGAGGCGCTGCGCCATCGCCCAGTCGGATGCGAACGCGCTACCACCGATCAGGGCCGGAGCACGCGGCACGTAGTTCTGTGCAAGCGAGAGCAGGTCGTCGAAATTGACGACGCCGTCGGCGTTGAAGTCGCCGCTGAACCAGGTGGCAGGATTGCCTTCGGTCGGCGACACGTTGTAGTTCTGAGCAAGCTTGAGCAGGTCGTCGAAATCGACATCCCAGTCGAGGTCGGTATCGCCGCGCGGGGCGCCGGCCGCATCCGCGACCGTCGCCATCGGCAATACATCGGCAGGCGTGAGGTTGATCGAAGTCGCGATCGCGTCGAGCGCGCCGCTCTGGGCGAGCTTCGTGGCGGTCGGGCCGTGGATCGCGCCGTAAAGGGTCAGCGCGATCAGCAGTTCGCCACGATTGTTCGCGTGGTAGTACTCGTTGGCATAGATCGTGGTGGGCCAGTTGAGGAGGCCAAACGCGTCGCCGATTCCCGCGTACCGGGCCGAATCCGCGCCATCGGCGGTATTCAGATTACGGAAGAGCTGTCGGTAGCTGGTGGCGATTTCGGTTTGCATCGCGGCAGGATTGGCAAACGGCGTCGGGTAGAAACCCGTGATGTTCTCGTTGCGCGCCCAAGTTTCGAAAAGAACCGCCTTGGCGGCCGGGTTACTGGCGCGGATCGTGTCGAAGATCGCCTGTCCGCTGCTGAGGAAATTCGACGGGTTGCCCATCGTGGTCGTGGCCTCGATGGAGTTGCCTTGCATGACGACGTAATCCCACGTCTCGCCTTCGGGAAGCGCGTCGGTAGCGAGATATGCCACAGACTGGTCACCGGTGTTCTGCAGGTGTGCCTGAAAGCTGTAGCCGCTGGTGATGCGACGGTAGAACGTCCCCGTAGGCTTCCCGGCCGCGGTCTCGATACCCGTCAGCAATGCCGGAACGTCTTTGGGGTAGTAACTTCCCGTGAAGCTGTTGCCGAAGAAAAGATAGTTGGGATGCTCTGCCGATGCGCGGGCCGACCCTGCGCAGGCAGCGACGAGTGTCAGCGTTCCCGCGAGAATTCCCCGAACGAAAGTGGTCCCAGATAACGGCGTTCCCGTTGGCGGGACCGCGCCCTTCAGTTTCTGAATCATGAACAGTGAACTCAAGTTAAGTGAAACCTCGTTTGATTCCCGGTCATACGAAGTTTGTCAGTCGCATGCTCGGATCGTCCTTGGTGTTGATTTTTGCACACACGATTGGCACCTCGCCAAATGTCTGGAGTGCCTCCGGCTCGATTCCGTTACGCCGGTCGTCCCATCATAGACTCCGCAGTGTCGCGGACAATTTCCGTTAGATGCTTTTTGTCTCGACGTCTGAAGAAGTACTCATGCGGCCATGGAATTGCTTACGTCGACGGTATGAATCTGGATGTAGGTAAAGCGAAGAAGCTCATGGCATGATGCCATGAGCTTCGATGTACGCTTCATCTGCCTGTCACATCGGCTCAGCGCGCCGCTTCGGTGTAGTAGCCGATCAGGTACAGGAAACGGGTCTGATTAAGGATTGGGATGTTGAGCGCGTTCGCCTTGGCCTTCACCTCGGTGTAGGTGTCGAGCGCCTGCTCAGCCTGTTCTTTCTGGAACGCCTTTTCCGGCTCGCTGGTGAGTTCTTCCTGCGAATAAGTCGGAACGACCGGTTCTTCGCCGAGGACGACGAAGTCGGTCTTGGTGTTGATCTGGTCGACAATGTTTGCGCCCCAGCCGCTGATGAGCCGCTTGACGATTTCGGTGTCGCGATCGTTGGCATCGCCGGCGTAGTCGAGATTGAACTTGCCGAAGACGTAGAAGTTGAACTTCACGTTCCGGTCGTAGACGACATTCAGGATCGGATCGCCTTCCGTAATCGTCTGTCCTGGCGAGACGCGGACGACGCGGCACTCGCTGATGCCCTGCTGTGGTGAGATCACTTCGATCGACGCCTTGCCCTTGAGCAGGCGATCATCCGCGGGGTTATCGCCGGTGACGTGCGGCGCGCCGAGCTTATCGAACACTTCGAAGGTCATGCCCGGGGCGATCTGATCGCCGCGGCCGAGGTTGATGAAGACGCGATCCGTGCCCGGTGTACGCGTGATTTCGCCGTCGGCGGCGGTGAGGATCTGGTTCGTCGGCACACGATACTTGGCGCGTTCGGCATTCGCTTCATCCAGCTGCGTCTGAAGAGCCGCTTTCTCCTGTTGAAGCTGAACGATTCGCTCGTTGTTGGTCTGATCGCTCTTCAGAAACTCTGAGTTCTTGTTGACCAACTGGTCTTCGCGGTCTTTCAGCTGAGCATCTTTCGAGCTGGCGTATGCATCAGCCGTCTTCTGGCTTTCGGTCATTTCCGCTGTGGCGGATGCAACCTTTTCGTCGGACACCTTCATGATCGCGGCCTTCTCGGCGAGCGCGGCGTTCATGGCATCGTTCGCAGCCTTCACTTCATCGCCCATGGCGGTGATCTTGGCGTTCTGCGCTGCGACCAGGTCGGTCATGCCCTTGAGGGCCCCGGCGAGCGTGCCCGGGAGGGCGGCCCCGTTGCCCGCGGCAGCTTGAGCGGCCTTGATCGCGTTTTCGGCGTCGGTCCGCGCCTTGCGTTCGTCGTTGCTTCCGCCCACCAGTGTCGCCAACTCATTCTTCTGCGCGACGGCGACGTCCAGCAGCTTCATGCCCTGGTAACTGCTCGTGGCCGCTTCTTTGAGCGCGGCGACATTTGCGCCGCTCAGGTCGGCCTTGCCGAGCACTTCGGTGAAGCTCTTTTCAGTCGACTCGAGCGCCGTCTGCGCCTTGTTCGCCTGGGCGAAGCTGATGAAGCCCCAGATCAGTGAGCCGAGTGCGACGATCGTCGCGACGATCGACCAGACGACCAGGCCGTTTTTTGAGCCGGAAGATGATGGTGTCATGGATGAACCTCCAAGGTGGTACAAGCCAGCGTCAAAGACACCGGCCCGGCCGCTCTTTTTTGAGCGACGAGAAGCGATGAACCTACCTAAATACCGCGTGCGTTGCCAGTTCCCGCCGAAGCCGCGTCAGCGGCATTCAGAACCGGCGCTTGGCGAAATTGTGGGAAACCAGACCTTTCCGCGGGCAACAACCCCTCACGAGCCTCTCTTTACTTATTATGATACGCAAGCGATGCGCCTCTGGTTCAGCCCATTACGCAAGCCGGCTCCGTTCCAGTTCCTGGAACCGGGTACGCTGATCGACCGGACTCTCGAGCTGGTTGAGCCGGCGATTCGCTGGATTGATCCAGTGCTTGCGACGCTTTCGTCTCCGGCGAGCATCGGCGATCCCTCCGCGCACATGACGCGGAACGACCTGTTGCGATTCGTCGATCGCTACCCGCGTGGCCGCGAGCAGCCTAATCCCCTGCTCGGCCGCGTTCCAGCGTATACCTTTTGGATGCGTTTACGCGGCGGCGTTCCGGTGGAAATGGCGGGCGCCATTTCACTTCGCATCGGGCAGACCGATGATCTTCGTCGCTATCTGGGCCACATCGGTTACGGCGTCTATCCGCCGGCGCGCGGGCAACATCTGGCCGAGCGCGCGACTCGATTGCTTCTGCCATTGGCACGGGCTCACGGCCTTACGGAGCTCTGGATCACCGCAAACCCAGACAACATCCCGTCTCGCCGGACCTGCGAGCGACTCGGTGCGTCCCTCATAGATGTCGTTGATTTGCCGATTACCCACCCCTTGTTTTTGCGCGGAGACCGGCGCAAATGCAGGTACAAAATCAATTTATGATTTTCTCATCGCCCGAACGCAATGGGATTTAATCTTCAACTCGCAATTGTCGGCCCCTCGATAAGTTCTATAAGAGTTTCATCAATTCGGCTCCATGAGCGGTTGGAAAGCTTCAGGAACCTTTTTCAAGGGAGAAGTCGATGTTCACTTCATCGTCAACTTATCGGACGAGTCGTGCTTTTACGCTGGTCGAGCTATTGGTTGTGATTGGCATCATCGGCCTGATCATCGCGATCCTGCTGCCGTCATTGGCCAAGGCGCGGGAACAGGCCAAGGCGACCGCCTGCGCCTCGCAACTTCGTCAACTCGGCTTGGGGCTGATGATCTACTCGCAGGCCAATGCCGGCAGCCTCCCTGCATGGTCGGGCTGGCATACGATCGGCGGCCCGGGAAATTTCGCGCCGGATGAGCCCGGCCCGGCTTGGACCGAAGAGCTCGAACGTTCTTATGTCGCCGCCGACAACAACATCTTCAACTGCCCGAGCTTCCCGGCCGACCGGAAGATCAACTACTTCCTTAACGCCAGCTACAGCTATGCGTCCGGCCTCCGGCACAGCTTCAAGCTCTCAGAGGTGAAGCTCGGCTCGCGATTCGTCCTCTCCGGCGACTGCACGCAGGCGAGCCTCTACCCGTTCCCCTTCGGCATCAGCAACAGCCCCGAAGACGACGCCGATAAGGACGACGCGACCCAGTCCGGCGTCGTCTGGCGCGATCAGCCCGGCGGCATCAACATCCACAAGCTCGGCAACAACCTCCTCTTTGCGGATGGTCACGTGCAGATCTACGCCAAGTTCATGCCTCAGGAGATCACTTTCCACGCGAAGCAGATGATGAGCTGGGAACAGGTGGATGAACTGCGCAAGGAGACGTACCCGGGTGGTTGAAGGATCGGGCGCACGTTCGATAGGTTGATAAACGATGCATTTAGCCGCGTCGCTTGCGCCGCACTCCTCTGAGCGCGGCGCGAGCGCCGCGGCTAAATCTGCTTGGTGAACTCGTCCGATTCTGGAAGCTTCATCGCGACCAGCGCAGCGCGAGCTGAAAATCCGATGCGCGCGGGCTCGTGCTGTTCACGCTGATCGAATCGGGCGTGTTGGCTTCGAGCGTCTTGCTCTTCCACCCCGTTTCACTCAGCACGCCGCCGTCGCGATCGAGAAACGTCACCTTGTAATCGACGTAGAGCGTCTGATTGGTCGCGCTGCGGATTGGCAGCGTCACGTGCAGGAGATTGCCTGCGTCGTCGCGTTGCAGGTTCGGCGCGCTGACGGCCGTGTCACGGGCGAGGTCCTTCTGGGCAAACGTCACCTGCGGAGGCACGTATGGATCCATCCGGCCCTCGATGGGCGGGCGGACGCTGCTGTTGCAGCCGAGGAATGCGAGCGAAGCGATTGTCGTTAGTGCGATTCGAGCAAACATAGTTGTTCCTATAATGACCAAGCCCCAATAAGCAACAAATGCTCAATGAACAATCACCAAACGATGACATGCCCCGCATTGTGTTTTGCACATGGGTCCTTTGTTGGTCAGTGTGGTTTGGTCATTGTCCCGGTGTTCACCGCGGCGTCGTCGTCGGCAACGGCGTCCTCACCGCGGGTTCCGAGCCCATCGCGTTCCATGAGCCGGACAATTCGTACATCACCTTCCGCGCCAGGAAGCGTGTGTAGTCGTTGATCGTCGGCTTATCCAGCGGCGGATCGATGTCGACATAGCTTCGAGCCACCGATTCGCCACCCTTGGTGTTGATCGCCTCGACGAGCACGCGCACGCCGAGCCCGCTGGACGTCTGCTTGGTCGGCCGGGCCTGCACCTGGATCAGCACGTCCGCATCGAGTTTCTCGGCGATCTCACGCAATACCTGCGGGCGGCCCTCCTGCAGTTCCTTCACTTCCTCATCGGTCAGCCGCTGCCGCGCCATCGACGGGCTGACGAGCGTCACCCGGCCGTTCGCGGCGAGCGCATCGGTGAGCGCGAGTTCGATCGCGCCATAGTCGATGTTCTTCGCCTGGGCTTCGTCATACTCGCCGGGGCCGAGATATCTCTCGAACGTGTCGGTGACGCTCGCCGGGCCGCTGGACTTCAGTGAGGCGGAGGCGTCGGTGCTGCGATCGCGGCCAGGGCCGTAGGTATCGGAACTTCGGCGTGAATCGATCTCGACGTTCCCGCGGGTTTCGATGCGACGCTCTTCAGCGCTGAGCAGCTTGCGATCTGCGACCGGGATGATCTGTCCTTCGAAAGTTCGGTTGACGAAGACCGCAATGCGCGGCTTGCCAACCTTCGCGTACGCGTCGAGGTACATCGCCTGTTCCGGGGGCGCCTGGGTGACGAGCGCGACGTCGTTGAACGTTGGCGGCGGAATCGCCTCGCCGGCAGTCTGCTCGCGCAACGGGCGGAGCGGTTCGTACGTCTTCACGGCACCATCGGCGGGTGAACGTGGCACGGGAACGCGCGGCGGGGGCGGCGGAGTGGAACAACCGGCCAATGCCGACAACGCGGCCACAACGATCCATCGATTGCGCGACATGAAAATGCCTCCAGCCATACCGTACCCGTCCGACGCCACGGAAATGCGTCCGGAGCCTTTCGGACACGCCTCACCCGCTTACGTTAGCCAGCGGCAAGGAATCGCACCACCACACGACCGCCCGCCGCACACGTTTTGCCAACTCGGGTGTCTTGCGTGCCGATGATACCCGGCCGGCACGATTGCCGGTGGGTAGAGCCGTCGATATGGTCTGGCGGCGTCAGATATCATGGAGAGCGCAATGAACAAATCGATTTTCCTCGCCGCCACCCTCGCCGCCGCATCATTCACCCTGGGATGCCACAGCGACAAGCCGCACGATTACGGCCGCCAGCGTCCGCCCGTCGACCAGCTCGACCCGCGCGATCGCGGCCTGCAATCCAAGGACGTCGTCAACGCGTCCGACGATATGACGATGGACCTGCTGGCCGTTCCGGAACTCAACGCATCCGACCATCGCTGGACCGTCGTCTTCACCGGCGTCCGCAACGAGACCGTCTCGGCCCGGCAGAACCTGGACATCTTCGTCTCGCGCATGAAGTCGAACATCGCGAGGCAAGGCCGCGACCGGATCCAGATCATCGCCAACCGCGACACGTTCCACGACGTGCAGAACCGCGAACTGGAACAGGAGCGCGACGACTTCCAGCAGGGCTCGCGCAAGCCAGCCGCCGGACCGGCCGGCACGCAGCCCGATTTCGCCCTCGAAGCCGTTGCCCGCGATCTGCCCAACCGCGGGACGAACTTTTATTCCATCGAGTTCCACCTCGTCGATCTCAGGACGCGCGAGGAAGTCTGGACGAACAGTTATGAAGTCCGCGTGGCGAATTGAGAGTAAAACCACAGATCAACACAGATGAACGCAGATCCGGACAAGACAGCGAATGCGGAGTAATAGCGCTTTAGCAAGACACCAGAACGTACGCCCATGAAACAAGTGTTTCTCTATCTGTGTTCATCTGTGTTTATCTGTGGTTCCCTCATTGGTTGTACGAAAGACAACGTCACCAAGACCGGCCAGCGTGCCGCGCTCGATTCGTTTGACTTGACGACGATGACGGACGACATGGCGATGAAAATCGCCGCCGACCCGGAAGTGCTCGCCGAGTTCAACGCGCACGGGCCGCTGAAAGTGGTTGTCAGACCCGTCGAGAATCGATTGACCGGCGAGGTGTTGCCGCGTGGCGAAGCGATGCTCTTCACCGCCCGCGTCCGCACGCTGCTCAGCCATCACGCGCCCGACAAGTTCACCTGGATCATGAACCGCGACGCGTTCTACGACCTGCGCGGCCGCGAGTTGGAAGGTATCGATCTGGGCCCGTCACCCGATGCGATCAACCCGCAGTTCGCGCTCACCGCCACGTTCTCCAGCCTGGCCGATGAGAACCCGAAGCGGCGCAGCGCTTACTATTTGTGCGTGTACGAACTGACAGACTTGTCGGGTCGAACCACGCTCTGGTCGGACCGGTATGAAGTGAAGAAGATCGCAGTGAAGGGCGATTTTGAGTGACTCCAATGCGAAATGAGAAATGCGAACAGCGAAATGGAGAGCGGCGACCCGCGCGCCAGGTCTCACCATTTCGCATTTTTCATTTCGCATTTTGCATTCTCTTCCTCCTCGTCGGCTGCGAAACCTCCAAACACGTCATCGAGGGCCGTCGCGGTGTGAGCGCCTATCTCTCCGGCAACTTCACGCTCAGCCAGCGCGTGCTCGAGCCGCTCACCGAGAAGACGGACGAGGATTACGTCCTCAACAACCTCCGCTACGGGTCGGCGGCGTTCGCGGCACACGATTTTCACGAGGCAGAGCGCGCCTATGTCCGCGCCTACCAGATCATGAACGCCACGAAGGTGAACGACGCCGGCCGCGAGGCGGCGATCGTCTGGCTCAGCGAGAACAAGAAAGTCTGGCGCGGCGAGCCGTACGAGCGGGCCGTCGCCAACCTTCAGCTGGGCATGATCTATTACGCCCAGAACGACTACGGCAACGCCCGCGGCGCGTTCGAGAACGCCCTCTTCAAACTGCGCGACTACAAGAGCGCCGATGCCAGGAACTACGACGAACAGGAGAGTGATTTCGTCATCGCCCTGCTCTTGCTCGGCCGGACCTGGACACAACTCGGCCGGACCGATGAGGCCGCGCGATACTTCGATCGCGCGGTCGAGTTGCGCCCCGGCGTTTCCGCTCTCGCTCGTGAACTGGGAAACCGGTCGAACAACGTGCTGCTCTACGTCGAATACGGCTTCGGCCCGCGCAAGGTCGAGACCGGCATGGACGGCAACGCCCTCGATTTCTACCCGCATCCCGGCCAGGCCGGCTCGATCCCGCTGCCGAACATTTCGATCGATGGACAATCCGCACCCACGCCGATCCAGGAACCGCTCTTCGACACGCTGTCGATGGCGCTGGACCGGCGCTGGCAGAAGATCGACACGATCCGCAAGACCAAGAGCTATCTTGGCACCGGCCTGATGGTCGCCGGCGCGGGCGCGACGATTTACGGCGCCGATCGCCGGGATGAAGGCGCGGCCATCGCCGGCATCGGCATGATGGTCGCCGGCGCACTCCTCAAGGCATCGAGCGAAGCCGACATCCGCACCTGGGAAATGAGCCCGCGCACCGCGTTCATCATCCCGCTGCACGTTCCGCCCGGCACGCACGACATCTCGGTCTCCTTCCAAAGCGGCGTCTACCAGACCTGGCGCGGCATCACGATCGCGCCAGATCGCGAGACGAGTTTCCTCTTCCGAATGATGCCAGTGACGAGCCGCGAGTACGACTTCACGCGGCCGACGGCGCAATCGGTCTCCGCGGATGAGGTGCCGATGTCGCGTTGAAAGACGTTTACGCGTGCACCAGCGTCATCGCGCGGACCACGGCGAACTCCAGGTCGCTGCACAGATTCTGTAAGGGGATCAATTCCATCACGCCGTTGCGCGCGAGTGCGTCGTAATCTTCATTTGCGATCCCCGCCAGCAGGAGCGCACGGTCGCTCGATCGAAACGACTCGGCCACCGCGCGCAGGCTCTGGCAGGCTTCATCTCCGAGATGGACGCCATGGGCGATGGAAAGAATGCACACGTTCACGCCTCGGGGCACGTCGCTGGCCCAGGCGACGAAGTCGGGCGCCTTGTGTTTCAGCCCGGACATCGCCGGCGCGACGCGGAAAATCCCGACGCCCTTCGGCAACATCGACGGCTCGAAGCCGATCGAGCGCAGTTCCGGATCGGAGACGTGATCGACCGCCTTCACATCCGCGATCGGCTCCCGCCAGTCGACCAGCACGATCCAAAGCAGGAACAACACCGGCGGCACAAGCCCGACGCGCGGCAGGTAGTCGTTGACGATCGCACCCACGCACACGCCGAACGCGAACGATCCGACGATCGAAACCAGCAGCGCGAGTTTCTGCGCATCGGGCTGACGGATCAGGCCGCGGAGAACGCGTCGCCAGCGATCGACACCGCGGCGACGTGTTTTGTCGCGCAGCCAGAGCGCCAATGCCACCGCCTCGGTGCCGATGTCGGTCATCACGCCAGTGAGGTGTGTCGTGCGGACGACCGCCCCGCTGATGCTGGTGATGGTGGCGTTCTGCATTCCCATGGCGATCGACCCGAGCGAGATCGTGAGGTAGAACGCGAGCGTTGCCTCGCGTGAACCCTTCACCAGCGCGCCAGTGTTTTCAAGCGCGATCACGATCGCCAGCACCGCGAGCAACCCGGCCTGGATCGCCATCGGCGTGATGTAGATGGATCGCCGGTGCATGCGCGTCGCGAGTTGTACGCAGACGCCGGAGACGATCGCGCCGAGCAGGAAACAAAGCGGCATCGAGATCGTCAGCCCGGCGAGATACCAGCTGCGGTCGATAAAGAGCTGGCCGAAGTGCGTCAGGTTGCCGGTGACGTGCGAGATCATCATGCCCGAGTGAATGAGCACCACGACGTTTGCGTAGCCGGCGATCCACGAGAGCGAGATCGCCAGCCGCGACTTCTGGCGGAGGGTGTAGGCACGGGCGGTGAGCACAACACATTATCGGCAGAATCGCGCGGGTTGCTTGGCGGTGCGCAGCGCACGATAAAGACGGACCACTTCTTGCGGACGTGGCTGCCGCCCCGATTCCTTCGATTTGTTTTATGTGTATGCTCTGCCGCTTCCAACAGGAAGGAACGCAATGGACAAACAAACACTTCTGGCGATGACGGACTTCTCGCGGGCGCGGCTGCTCGCGATTCTCGACACCATCGAAAAAAGCGGGCAAGACGTGGCGAAGGTGCTCGCCTGGCGCCCCGGACCCGGGCGGGCACATATCGGCTGGCAGGCGATGCACTGCGCCGCCACGCACGACCGCTACCTCAACAAGCTCCTGCTCAACAAACCCGTCGATGACGAGGCGATCTGTACCGCGTTCGGCGGCGGCAGCACGCCGAGCGATGCCGATGTGCCCACCCTCGTCGCCATCCGAGAGAAGCTCGCCAAGAATCTCGTGCCGGTGAAGGCGTATATCCAGAACGTCACGACCGAAGAACTCGACAAGATGCTGACCCTGCCTAACGGAACGCAGCGCGGCGTCGGCGAATCGATCGTGCTGCTCGCCTGGCACGAAGCTCACCATCAGGGCCAGATCCACCTCACGTGGAATCTCTACAAGGCGGCGCACGGTATTGCATGAACTGCGCAATCGCGCCCGAACAACGCGCCGCTCGAAAAGCACACAAGGACCGGACCCATTCCAGATCCGGTCCTTGTGCTTTTCCTGACGCTCGTGATCGACGGCCGTCTCAGTGGCCGCCCTTGTCCTCGTCGGGCCTGAACTTTTTATGGCCGGCTTCTTCCAGCTGATGAATCTTCTCGAGCGCGGCCTTCGCCTCATCGCGCTTGCCGGCGAGAAGAGATTCTTCGAGTTCGATCGACGACTTCAGCACGTCGTGAAGCATCTTGCGGAACTCCACGTTCGCGGATGCCTGTTCCTCGGCAGACTGGCCGTCCATTTTCATCGGCAGCTGCGCCTTGCTCGCGGCCGCGCCGGTTTCGAGGTTGCTCACGGCTTTGAGGGTCGATTCGTCCTTGCTGGCGTCGTCGATCTGCCTGGCGATCGTCTTGTACGACCGCTCCATCAACTTCATCGCACCCTCGAGGCTCATTCCGCCCTGCCGGCCATTCGGGCCGTTGGGGCCGCCGGGGCCGCCGGGGCCTCCGGGGCCTCCCGGAAATCCCGGGAGAGCAGGGCGCTCGCCGGGCTGGCGCTGATCCTGTGCGCTCGCCGGCATCACGCTGTACACGCCGATCCCCGCAATTGCGCAGACCGCTGCCCGCACGAACGACTTCTTCGTGAACACGCTTTGGAACATTCTTACTCCTTCAACCTGCATGATGTCGGACCTGGTACTCACATTCAGTGACACGCCGCCCCCGAAATGGTTCGTATCAATCCGTGTAACGACGGTCGATGGAGCTTATTCCAAATCCGACTTTCGTACGATCCACCGAAAATCCGCGGACGATCGCTATCATTTCAGATTCAACTTCAAGACCCTGCCGCTCGTGCCGTCATAAACCAAAAACTCACCGGGCTTCCCCGGAACGGGCAGCAAACGATCCATCCGCAGAGACTTCGGATCGACTTCCTTCGATTTGAAGTCGCTGGCCGGCAGCGAACGGAACGCGTCGCCGTTCTGGATGAGCAGCGTGCTGTTCACACCGTCGCGATCGGACGCGAGCACGATCACACGCCCGGCCGCGTCGTTTGCGGCCGGCGAGATGGAGGCGATGGTGTCGTCGAACCGCGCGACGTGGTGCACCGCTCCGCTCGAATCCACTGTGCGAATCCATCTGGAAGCGCGGTCGGTCAGGTAGAACGTTCCGTCGCCCGCGGCCGGCGAGAACTCCCACGCGCCGTGCGTTGCCGTCTCCTGGATCGTGCTGAGGTCGATCTTCCGGATCGACAATTCCGGCTGCAGCGCCCGCAGGTGGTGGATGGTGATGATTCTCGCCGAATCCCGCTCCACGCGGACCGCCCACGCCCACTCCCCGCGCGCGAACAGCAGCGGGCCGCCGCTGGCGGTGATGAAGTCACGGTCGATCTGCTCGAGGGAAAACGTGTCGATCGTCGTGAAGATTTCGCCGTTCGCCGGGTTGAACGTTCCGATCGCCGCGATCGGCTTCTGCCCGTTGACGCCCGCGTAGCAGAATGCCACGCGTTCCCCGTCCGCGGCGATGGAGGTGATTTGCCCGCGCGCCTTCGGCAGCGACATCGACTTGGCGATCGCATCGGACGTGAGCGCCGTCGGCTTCACCTGCCCGTCGACGATCTGCAGCAGCGTCGAGGTCGGCGACGAATCCGACTGCAGCACGAACACCGACTTGCCCGTCGGCACGAGCTGCGTCGATCGCTGGGAGGGCAACGTCACCACGGTTTCCAGTTCCACACTGCTGGGGATCGGCGACTCGGCCACCGCCATCAGTGCCGGCGGCTTGGCCGGTTCGGACTGGTCACACCCCGCAAGCGCGGCCGTGAGGAGCAAAAGAGAATGGGTGCAAAATCGTCGCATAGACCCGGGTTGACCATATCGAGAAATCGGCGAGGCGTCATTGCTTCGCGCGACTCATTGAGGGTCGAACCATCGATTCTGCGCTCCGTCCCCTTAAGGTCAAACCCGGCGGCGTCCTTCTTAAAACCAGCCGATGGCACCTTCAGCGCGTATCACGCCATTTCTCTCATCGGAGAAATGACCCCTTTTCCGTCCGCGACGTGAAAGAAGCCCGCAGATCGGGTCGATCTGCGGGCTTCTGGCTTTACTTGATTTGCACCAGCCGACTCAGCGACGGCGGCGACGCAGGAGTGCGCCTCCGGCCATCAGTGCCGACAGGCTCGTCGGTTCCGGGGCCATCAGCATCATCAGGCTTGCGCCGTTGGGGCTGTCGGCGATCGCGGTGAGCTGCGTCCAGTCGGCCTGGGTGATCTGGCGGGCAGTGAGATAGCTCTCCACGCGGGTCCACGGGATGTCGCCGACGTTTTCGCCGTAGAGGGTCTTGTAGAGCGTGAGCGCCGCCAGCAGCGAGCCGCGCGGGCCGGGGTGCTTGGTGTCGTAGCCGCCGTACAGGTCGGCCGCGAAGTTGAGCTTCTGCCAATTGTCGCCGACATGGGCGACGCTGGATTTGCCGGCGCCGATGAGCGCTTCCAACTCCGCTGATGCGGCGGAATAGTTCGTGTGGATGTCGGCCTGCATCTCGTTGGGGTCAGCGTATTGATAAGACGCAGGACCGTAGAGATTCGTGTCGGTGCCGAGGTACGACCAGGTTTCGTACAATACCGGCTTGACCGCGGGGCTGTTGGCCTTGGTGAGGTTGTATATGGTTTTGGTGTCGGCCTTGAACTGGACCGGGTCGCCGAGCTTCGTCGTCGCCCCGGTGCTGAACTCCTGCATGATGACGTTGTTCCACGTCTGGCCGGCGGGAAGGTTGTTGATGTTGCCGGCGGGGTCGAGGCCAATTTCAGTGATCTGATCCGAAAGCGAACGACTGTCGCCCGTCTCGGCGACGATGTACGGCCGTACGTGCAGATCGGCGAAGGCGATCTCGCCGATCGTGTCGGTCATGTTGTTGATCTGCGTGAAGCTGTTGCCGAAGAACAACAGGTTCTTCGCGGTTTCCGGCGGCGGCGGTGGTGGTGGTGGCGGCGGCGGCGGCGGTGCGGTGACGAGCTTCATCGTCAGGCCGTTCAGGAATGCCTGCTTGAGGAACGAGTTGTTGCTCGATGCCGTATCGACTGTGAGCCGGATGACGCCGCTCGACGTCGGCTTCACCGAAGGCAGCGTGAGGATACCCGATCGGTTGTTGCCGACATTGAGTGTGCCGCTGACGAGGTTGGAACCCTTGAGCGCGTACGACGTATTGATCGTCCGGCTGGTCGTGACCGAGCCGAAGAGCTTGAAGTCATAGTTCCCGGCCGGATCGAGCCCGCGGAAAGTGATCTCGCCCTTGTCGTACTGGCCGAGGGTCATGAACGAGTCGCGCGACGCATTGGTGCCAAAGAGCGAACCGGCTTCAGCAGTCGCGGCGGTGGTACCGTTGGTGTAAATGCCTTCGAACGAATTGCTGACGTTCAGGGCCCACGGCAAGATCGCGCCGGTGGAGTAATTGACCAGCCGGGTCATCGAACTGGTCGAGATTGGGCTGGTGATGTTGTTCCAGTTTTTCCCCGTGGTGCTTGCGCTTTTGTACGAGTTGCTGCCGAAGTCGATACGAACTTCCTGAGCCAAGAGTGCCGGCGACGATGCAACCAGCACGAGCCCGGCCAACAGGCCAAGGCGTCTGTTTCTCATGTGTTCTCCCGAAAAGGTGACGGACGTATGGAGCCCGCGTCCGTCTGCAGTATCTACCCTAGACCGGGAAGTTGTATTCAGAACACGCAGCAAATGGAGTCAAACCCGCCGGTAGATCGGGTGAAAATGCGCTTGTGCGGGAAGATAGAGGCGATCTGGAGGACTTTGCGGGGCCACAACCTGTGTGCCGATCCATGGAGCAAGAACGTCAGAAGCCGGCCCGCCGGTTCGCTAACTTCTGATTGCGAAATCGAGTCGGTCTCCAGAAACGAAAAAGCCGCCCGGCGCGGCGGCCTTTGCACCCTTCATGTCGATCTGCCCTTGCGTGCTTCTGTCCTGATCGATTCGAGGTGTCCCTCGAATCGGCCGGCTCCGTTGGCGGTGTAGCTGAATCGACGATCGACTTCACGACCTGCGCCCCTTCGACCACGGCCGCTTTGCCGACGGCTGTCATCGAGATCGGTGCCTCGTCGAGCGGGCAGGCGAACCCTACCGGCGTCGGTCATCGTCGGTCATCGCAGTGCCCGCCTAATGGGTGTGAAGTATCTCTTTGTATCTCCCCGTGCAGATCGGTAGGAAGGTCCGTCACGTCACACGAATCACACGGTGGAATCCTCGATTCCACCACGAGCTCGCTTGAACGCTGGAATCGCGCGATCCGCGGACCGCCGCGCGATCAGTGCCGCGCGACTTTGTCGAGCTTTCGGCCCACGGCGTTCTTCACGCGGTCGGCCAGGGTTGAGATAACCGCGTAAGCGTCGGCCCCGCGTTCCTCGATGATGACATCTCCCGAGCCACGCAAGCCGATGATTACCTTGACTTCCTTATCGTTTCCGCCTTTCGGGCCGTTCACATCGCGAAACTGGAGGTTGATGCTCGCGACACGATCTTCGTGCTGATTCAAGGCATGGGTGAGGCGCTCCATCGCGTGTTCGTTCAGGGCATCTGACGTGATTCCGTGCATCGTGAAACGGTCGGTCATGTGGGTCTCCTTATGGCGGTGAGGCCGATTGCTACATGTAGTCTAGCTGCGAATTCCCTTTACACAGGTCAAAATCAAGTTTCTGTTTTGACCCGCGACGAATCGGCTCCGGGCGCGTGCTGGAACGTATTTTCGCGGAAAGTCTGAATGCAATTTGAGGCAAGCGATTCTTTCGACGCGAGTGAATGCGTCCGCGCGTCGTTATCGCTGCATTCGAATGCCGATCGCCGGTTTGTCACTCGTGACCCGTTTTCCTAAGATCAATGTGCTATGCCTTACACGCTCGAAGAAGTCCCCGCCGACATGCTCACCGGTGACCAGCGCATGGACGCGGGAAATCGCTGGACGCTGAACTTCGGCCCGCAGCACCCCGCGACGCACACAACGCTTCGCCTGGTCCTCGAACTCGACGGCGAACGCATCCTCAAGTGCACGCCGCACATCGGCTACCTGCACAGCGGCTTCGAAAAACTCGGCGAGCATCTCAATTACAACCAGTACGTGACAATCGTCGATCGCATGGACTACTCCGCGCCGGTCTACAACGAACTCGCGTGGTTCGATGCGGTGGAGCGGTTGATGGGCATCGAGCTCACCCCACGCTGCAAGGTGCTGCGCACCATCGGCGGCGAGCTGGCGCGCATCCAGTCTCACCTGCTGTGCGTGAGCGCTGCGGGCTTGGACCTCGGCGCCCTTACCGCGTTCCTCTACGTCTTCAACGCCAAGGAGCCGATCTACGACATCTTCGAACTCGCCAGCGGCCAGCGCTATCACAACAGCTGGCTGCGCGTCGGCGGCTTGAACATGGACCTGCCGGATCAGCCGCTCTTCGTGAAGCTGGTCAAGAAGTTCATCGACGAGACGATGCCCTACGCGCTCGGCGAAGTGGAAACGCTGCTGAACAAGAACCGCATCTTCCTGGACCGCACGCGCGGCGTCGGCGCGATCAACAAGGCCGATGCCATCGCCTGGGGCCTGACCGGCCCGATGGCGCGCTCCGCGGGCGTCCGTCGCGACCTGCGCAAGGATGAGCCCTACCTCTGCTTCAAGGACAGCTGGGACGGCAAGGGCGCGAAGGCCGTCGACTTCAAGGTGCCGGTGATGGAGACCGGCGACGTGCTCGCCCGGTACCTGGTCCGCGGCGAAGAGATCCGCCAGAGCATTCACATCATACGCCAGCTCATCGACAACATTCCGGATGGCCCGGTCAACGTGAGCCCCGAAGGCAAGGAAGTCCTGCCGCCCAAAGATCAGGTCTACAGCAGCATCGAAGGACTGATCCAGCATTTCGAGTTGATCATGACCAACCGCGGCTTCGAGCCGCCGATCGGCCAGGTGTACGGCTGCATCGAAACCGCCAACGGCGAACTCGGCTACAGCATCATTTCCGACGGCACGAACAAGCCTTGGCGCGTCAAGACGCGCCCGTGCAGCTTCATCAACTACAGCTGCTTCGGAAAACTGATCGAGGGCCACACGATCTCGGAAGTGGTAGCGGTGCTGGGATCAATCAACGTGATCGCCGCGGAGCTCGATCGGTGAATCAACCGCCTCAACCGCCTTTGTTGCCTTACGAATCGAAGCAGCCTCGACAGCCGCGATTGGTGCGAGGAGATGAAACCGATTCAAAGACTTTGAAACCGAGTGACGTCGGTGCTTTCTTTGGAGGCATCTTCGTGGGGTCTTGGACGGTTCTGCTGTCGGTGTATCTGGTTGGCGCGATCCTGCAGCCAATTGCGCTGAAAATACCGGTGACGCGGAGCATTGCGCAGCGCGGCATGTTCGGTAGCGCCTTTGATGTAGTGGGAATACCGCTGATGGATGCAGCTATCAAGGTGGCATTGATGTTCGCGGTAGCATTGTTGCCGAAGCGTTACCGAGGTCTGGTCCGAACAGGTTTGTGCGGTTCGTTCGTCACCGCATACCTGACATGCTTCGGTTATGGCCGATGGTTTGCACCGCGTCACTATCAAGGCTTCTGAAACCGTGTGGCGTGCAACTTTGCGAACCACCGCTCTTTCGCGAAACGGATCGAAGGGCGCACGATCTTGGAAGTGATGGCGGTGCGGGCGAGTCATCAACCTCATCGCGGCGGAGCCGGATCGCTGATTGTGAACACGTGTTGCAACGAGAGTCGCTTCCCGGGGAACAATGCGCAAACGCTCTTTTCTTGTCCGCACCTTGCTGATGCTTTCATTGCTCATGACCGCGGCATTGGTCGCCCTTTGGATGCATAGTAAATTCGTCGCGATGGGCGTTCGACGTGTCGACACCGGCATTGCCGCGGATGGGCGAGCGGGTGCGATGGTCCATCAGTACGCAGTCGGATCGAATTCTGGATTCGTCTGCTTTGCCCATGTCAGAGCGGAATTGCTGGGAGAATATCCGTCGACGCGTGTGCAATACTCGACATCGACGGAAGCGGCGGAATCGACTCGCCTGGAAGGTAAAGCGCCAAGCCTGCTGAAACACCTGGGCATTGACTGGCGTTTCGCCAATCGTTCGCAGGGTTCAGTCGCAACGGGAGACCGCTACATCTATTCGGAGACGTTCATTGAAGTTGGATACCGACTTTTGGTGCCATGCTCAGTGTTGCTGTGCATCGCGCTATGGTTCTGGTCGAGACGAATCGCCTGTCGAGCGATCAGCGGTCACTGCGTCGGATGCGGCTACGATCTTCGTGCCAGTGTGACTCAGTGTCCGGAATGTGGTTTGGCGATCGCGAATGAATAGGCGGGTGATAGCTGCGGCCCGCCGTTCAGGTGGTGAACTCTTGCAAGCGGAGCAGAGTGCAACTCTGTTACACGACGTCCGGAGTTTGCGGATATCGTCTTCGAGTGGCGGGGGCGGGACGCCGCACACGGGCTCTTCTGACGTCCGTCGTCACCCCTCCAAATTTTGCGTGTAAGTGCCTCAACGAGACTACGATTCACCATGCCTGACATCCGCATCGGCATCTCCGGCTGGACCTACGCGCCGTGGCGGGGCGTGTTCTACCCCGATGACCTCACGCAGAAACGCGAACTCGCATATGCGAGTTCGGTCTTCAACTCCGTCGAAATCAACGGAACCTTCTATTCCACGCAGCGGCCTGCAACGTTTCGCGGCTGGGCGAATGAAACGCCCGACGACTTCGTTTTCGCGGTCAAGGGCCACCAATTCATCACGCATCGCAAGCGGTTAGTGGATTGCGGGCCTTCTCTCGCCAACGTCTTCGCGCAAGGCGTGCTCACACTCGGCAAGAAACTCGGGCCCATCCTGTGGCAGTTGCCGCCGAATCTGCAATTCGATGCGGGCAAGGTCGAGTCGTTTCTGAAGCTGCTTCCACACGACGCCGAAGCCGCTTCGAAACTCGCGGCACAGCACGAGCCGCGGATGAACGGCAAAGCCGCGTTCGCGATCGATGAAAACTTCCCGATCCGGCACGCGATCGAAGTCCGCCACGAGTCGTTTCGCGATCCGGCGTTCATCGAACTCCTTCGCGAGCACAAGGTCGCGCTCGTCGTCGCCGACACGGCCGGGCGCTATCCGCAGATGGAGGATGTCACCGCCGACTTCGTCTACTGCCGGCTGCACGGCGACGAAGCGCTCTACGCGAGCGGCTATTCCGATGCCGCGCTGGATGCGTGGGCGCGGAAGATCAAGACCTGGTCCCGCGGCGGCGAAGTGGATGATGCAAAGCGCATCGGAGCGCAATCGAAAGCACGCAAGGGTCGAGACGTCTTCGTCTACTTCGACAACGACGTGAAGGCCCACGCGCCCTTCGACGCGGCCAACCTCGCATTCAAGCTCGGGATTCGCAAGGTGCCGCTCGTGCCGCCGATCGATCTGGAGACGATCGATGAGCGGGCGCGAAATGCGCCGCCCGCGCTTCGCGCGAGGTCTGCCAAGGCCAAGAGCATGAAGCTCAGCCAGACGCGCATCGCCAGGCGAATTGGGAAGCCTGTGGCCAGGAAGCCCGCGAAGAAGCCGATGACACGGAAGAAATCCGGATGAACCCCCGTGAGCGACGCGGCGTATCTCTTCCAGCGGCGTGATGCCGCGGAAGGCGGGTCGCCATGCGTCCTTCGCTTCGCGCCACGGCGTTCTGGGGAATCGTATTGGGTTACGCAACGGTCGCTCACGCGTGTCGTGAGTACTCCGGCCCGCCGGACTCGGTCAGCGCGCTGCCGGGCCTCGCGTTCTTCCGGCCCGATCTCGTCCTGCTCTATCCCGTCCTCAGCGGCACGCTCGAACGGCCGGTCTACTCGCTCGCCGGCTACCGCACCGCGACCTGGGGATTCTCCATCCAGGCGAATCTGCTCGCCTCGATCGCGGCGGCGGTGTTCGGCTTCTTCACGTACGCGCTCTTTCAATACTCGCCGCTGTTCCTGTTCACGTTCGTCGGAGCACCGGTCCTCGCGTTTGTCGTGAAGCTACTCTGGTTCGGCCGCGTTCCTCGAGACGATGCATCCCGGCCGCGCATCGGCTGGTTCGCGCTCGCGACGCTGCTCAGCACGCTCATCATCGCGACGTTGCCGCTGTGGATGTTCCTCCTGGGCACGAGTACGCAGTCGTGGGCACTCAAGACCCAGAACTGGAAAATCCTCGCCGTGGTTGGCTGCCTGGTGGTGACGCCGATCGTTCACTTCGTACTGTTTTCGACACTCAAGCGAGATGCGCTCGCCGAACAGCGGCGCGGCTTTGAGGTCCTCACGCCCGTCGTGGCGATGCCGCTCGCGATCCCGGCCGAGCCGGATGAATCCGCGCCGCAAGGGGCCATTCCCATCTGACGCACGCCCCATTACTTGCCGAGCCGTCGCAAGCGCCGCAAGCCCCGCTATGATCCATGAATGGCCGCTCAGAAAACCCGTACCTGCACCCGCTGCAAAAAGGAGTTCAGCCTCTACTCCGAACGCTGTCCGCACTGCGGCAAAGACTCGGTGGTGGGCACGCAGGCGCTGGGCGTATTGGTGACCATCGGCCTGCTCATGCTCACGCCGATCGTGATCCTGATCCTGATCTGGCTTTTCTATCGCAACGGTGCCTGAGTCGACGCGTCGCGAGTGACGGCGAGCGGTGGACCCGATGCGTGCCAGCCGGTCGGCTCGATTTCGTGCCGCGTACACGGTCCTTTCGACCCGCAGCCGTTTCCCGCTATACTCACCGCCCCATGGCTTGGATCGCTGAAAACCGTCAACGCTACGAACCCGCATCGGATGAGCCTGCATTTACTGATGAACTCAAGTCGTTCATCCGCGACAACTATTTCAAACGCTACCCCACCAAGCGTGCCTGTCTGCTGCCGGCGCTGCACACGGTGCAGCACAAGTACAACTGGATTCCCCCGCGGGCGCTGCGCGAGATCGCGGAGTTCCTCGAGATCGCGCCGGCCGAGGTGATGGACACCGCCAGCTTTTACGAAGAGTACTGGCTAAAGCCGCGCGGCGACTATCTCTTCCAGGTCTGCCGAAGCTTCGCGTGCGAAGTGATGAGCTACTGCGAACCCTCTGGAAATGGGAATGGCTCCAAATGCTGCGGCACGCGCGAATTGACCGAACACCTTTCGAAGAAGCTCGGCATCGAAGTCGGCGAAACGACCACAGACGGGCGATTCACACTCGTCGAACTGGAATGCCTGGGTGCTTGTGGAACGGCCCCGGTCATGGGCGTGAACGAAGTGCTTTACGAGAACGTCAGCACGCAGATGATCGACGACATTCTCGCGAAGCTGCCGGCCGATTCGCACGACTTCCGCGACCCCGCCATCACGTGGAGTGACCCACATCACTGAATCGCAGCCTTCGACGCGTTCTCGTTTATGAGCCGCGAGGCGACGCAACTAACCGAATCGCGCAGGCCCTTTGTTCTCCCGCGCAAAAGACGCGAAGGACGATGACATAATGCCAAGGGGATGAGTTGTCGTCATCCGGTCGGCACGCTGCCATCGTCCCTCGGGGAGGGAGAGAGTCTCATCCGTTGTTCATTTCAATGCTTTGCGGCCCACAGCGTCGAATAAGAGCCGCGGCGAACTGGCTCGATCACGAGCCGCGACGCTTGCGGGTGGCGGCCGCTTTCTTCGCGGATTTCGATTTCGCAGCCCTGGACCGTCCGGCCACGGCCGCGCCGCCTTTGCGTCCTCCCTTTTTGGAAGGCGCTTTGTTCTCCTTCTTGCCCACGCCGGAGCCGCCCTTCTTTCCGCCGCCGGTGACTTTGTTCACCGTCGCCCAGGCGCGCTTCTGGGCGGTCTTCTTCGCGACGCCCCGCTTCTCGTAGCCTTCTTCAATGTGCTCGGCCTGTCGCTTCTGTTTTCCGCTGTACTTGCTCTTGTCTCCGCGTGGCATTGATTGTTCCTTTCGCGAGTATTGAAGGCGAGCCTCGGCTCGGCGGCCATGGGGAAACGGCGCATCGCGATATCGGTTCTATTCCGACTGCTGCTTCAAGTGCGGCGCGCCCCGATGTCGTCGCCTTGAAATGCTCGTGAAATCGCCGAATCTAACGGCGTGCTTCCCAAGCCCGAACTACTCGTGGTAACCACGTTGCGACTTCGTCTGCGACTTCTGGCGGAGACCGATCGCGAACGATGGATTCGCGCTCACCTTGCCTCGAAGCGCGAGTTCGACCAGTGGATGCCGCTGATCGACCCGACGATCGGCATGGACGAGCGGTTCGACTACAACCTTCAGCGCATGCTCGACGGGCTTCGGACGGATACGCTCTACAGCTTCGTCGCCGAGCATGTCGATGACGGCGAACTGGTCGCATTCCTGTCGTTGTCGCAGGTGTTCCGCGGGCCGTTCCTTAACGCGTACGCGGGATGGCGGGTGAGCACGCCGTACACGAGGCAGGGAATCGGCAGCGAAGCGGTAACGGCGCTGCTGGACATCGCGTTCGCGCCATTGCCACAAGGTCTGGGACTTCACCGCGTGCAGGCGAACGTGATTCCCGACAATTCGCCCAGCGTTCGGCTTGCCCGGCGGGTCGGCTTTCGAGAAGAGGGATATGCGAAGGACTACCTGGAAATCGCCGGCCGCTGGCAGGATCACATCATGTTCGGAAAACTGGCGAATGAGCATGAACTGTCGAGTTCCGCTGCGGGGAATCGGTGAAAGACGATGCCTCGGATTCGTTTGCTGTCGGGATGGATGGCATCGAACGCCTTCGTAGTCGCGGCCGTCTCGCTTTCACCGGTCACGAAGGGCGGCGCAAAAGGAAACACCCGCTGCCTCCTCACGGGATGTGAAGTGGATGCGGGCGTTTTGACGAGCCGAATGTGAAGCGAACGGTTACTTGGGTTCAAGCTTGAAGTTCACCACAGCGTCTTTGCCGGCTTCGACCGTGACGTTCTGCGAAGCGGGCTTCGCTTGAGCGTAAACCACGACCGCACGGAATTGGCCCGTCTGGATCTTGGCGATCTTGAAGTTGCCGTTTGCATCGGTCTTGGCGACAGCGATTGTGGATTCGCCACGACCGAGCATAACGACATCGCCGCCACCGCCGAGGGCCGACTTGGCGCCAATGTTGTTGTCGGGAAGTCCGCCGGTCTGCTTTCCGCCGGACATGATGCGGACCGAGACAGTCGCTGCTGGCTTGCCGTCAATGCCAGTAACGGTGCCCGAGATCGAGCCATACTGGGCATCCAGAAGTGTCGGCTGAACGGGGCTCAACGGACCGGCGCCAACAAGCGCTGCCGTCAGGAGCAAGGTCGAAAAAAGGGTTTTGCGCATCATCGTCATTTACCTCATATATGAGCCGGGCGTTTGCCCAGGCAGTTGCATTGTCCGATGCTAGGCGCGCCAAGCCGTGCCAGTCAGTCACTTCGATGGCATGGTTGCCGGCGTCAGCAGCTTGAGCTTGTCGCGGATCTCTTTCACCTGGTCGTTGATGCCCGGGCTGACGTTCTTTAGCTTCTCAACTTCCGCAAGTTTCGCTTCGACCAGTGCAACATCATGCTTTTCGAGCCCGGCAAACGCGTCATTCAGCAACTGGGTTGCGGCAAAATCATCGACTTTCGGAGCGGCAATATCCTCGGGCACTTTGCCCGTCTGGGTGTTTCCTGCGGGGGTCGCAGGAACCGTGGTTGGGTTCGCTTCTTTTTTGTCGCATCCCATCCACCCGACACTCGCCAGCATGACAACGACTGAAGCAGCAGTTCTAAGCATAGTTCGGATCTCGAAACATAACGCCGCGATACACCTAGTAGTGTACCGCGGCGAAGTTTGGTTAGTCACAATTCTCAGCCGTTGCGGCCATGCCAATCCGACGCGGTTTCATCTTCCGGTGGGCCTTCCCACTGAACCGGGAACTTTAGCATGATGTAGTCGCGAAGGAACTCGTTAGCAGCTCCACCTTTGGGCCAGTTGCTCAGACCGATCGTGCCCGGCGTCGCCTTCTTGGGGTCCATGTGAAGCGATCGAACGCTGCCATCTGCGAAATAGGCATTGCAGACGGTGTCGCGGAAATGGCGGAAGCGCGTGGTTCCCCACTGGTAGTTCCAGACGGCGCTCAGGTTGGCAACGTCCATGTTAAAGCCTTCGGGGAAGTCCGTCGGGTTGCCGATAAAGACGCCTTCTCCCTTTTGCAGTCCGGGAACGCCTTTGAAGAAGTCGTGGTCAATCGCGCGGTATCGGAGCCAGGGATTCTCGGCGTTCATCAGCTGTCCGCCATCCACGAAGGAGACGCGCCAGCCGAAATCGGTGGAGATCGTCGTCTTGATCAAGACGGCCGTATCCCAAATCAGCGCGTTGTCCGGAAACATGTCGCGTCGGGTCGCAGGCTTGATCACCTGCGTAAAGGGCTTGCCCTTCCACGTGGTGGGCAGTGGCGTGTAGCCCGGGAACGTCGTGCCACCGGCCGGATTGCCGCCCTTTTCGTGCGGATAGGACGGCATGGCGACCGAATGGGTCATATAGTGAATCGGTGCATTGAAGGTGCCCGTGTCAACGGACGGGCATTGAAAGACTTGAGCGAAAGTCGTCGCGCTTGCGAAGGGATACATGCCGCCCGAACTGTCCTTCGTCAGATATCTGTTAATCAACGTTGCCCAGCTATAGAGATAGGATGGGCTGGCGGCTGAGGCGCCGGTATTCGTCATTCGGTTCCACGCAAATCCCCACGGCAACGAGTCGCGGTTTTCTGACTGGTAGCCGGCAAGCGCCTGGCCAATGCTGCGCAGATTCGACAGACACTTTACGTTCTTTGCCGACTCCCGCGCTCTGCCCATGACCGGCAGCAAAATGCTTATCAACACTGCGATAATGCCAATCACGACAAGCAGTTCCACCAGCGTAAATGCGCGCGGGGGCGCAGACGCAGAGGAACGGGCGGAAGACAAAGCCATGGTGAGGCCTCCTGATTTTCGAAGACGTGGAGTCTTAGGCCTCGGTTCCCCGGGTGGGATACAGCGGCCTGTCAAGCAAACGTCGACGCGACGTGGACTGGTGCAGCAACTCCAATCGAGTATGATAGAAAATGTCCAGCACTGCGGCAAGCTTCTTCTGCCCCACTTCCTTATCGATTTTTCCGGCTTACGCGACTCGGTGCCACAGAATTCGGCCAGATCAAACAGTTAACCTGTCGGTTCAACGAACCGTTGACCCTGGCCCGTGCATCTGATTTCGATCGTTTCGCCATGGAGATTCGGGAATGAAATCCAAGATCGCGATCATCGGTGCGGGCAGCGTCGGGGCGACGATCGCTTACGTCGCCCTGATCCGTGGGTTGGCCGATCGCATCGCCCTCTACGACATCAATTCCGGCAAAGTTGCTGCAGAGCAACTCGACCTGTCACATGGATCGTCCTACTTCCCCCCTGCGGCCGTCGAGGCGGCGGATGACCTGGAGGTCTGCCGCGACGCCGGGATCGTCATCATCACCGCCGGCGCGAAGCAAAAGGCCGGCCAGACCAGCCCGGAGCTCGCCGGCGTGAACGTCGCGATGCTGCGCGGCCTTTTGCCCAACATTCTGCGGGTCGCACCAGACGCCATCCTCCTGCTCGTGACCAATCCGGTGGACGTTCTGACGAAGGTTGCGCTCGACATCACGGGTTTGCCGCGCGAGCGGGTCTTCGGATCGGGAACGGTCCTCGACAGCGCGCGCTTTCGATTCCTCATCGCCCAGCGACTCAAAGTCTCGCCGCAAAACGTCCACGCTTATATCGGCGGCGAGCACGGCGAGAGTTCGGTCCCGCTCTGGAGTAGCGCCGCCGTCGGAGGCGTTCCGCTGCACCAGTGGGCCGTGCAGGGACATGGCAAGCTTTCGGTGCGCGATCGCGTCGAAATCTTTACGAGCGTGAAGGACGCCGCGGCACAGATCACCGCGGGCAAGGGCGCGACCAATTACGCCATCGGCCTGGCGGTTGCCGAAATCCTCGGCGCCATCCTTGGCGACGCCAACCGCATCCTTCCGATCAGCACGCGAATCGACAGCTTTCACGAGATCACGAATGTCTGCCTCAGCCTGCCATGCATCGTCGGCGCCCGCGGCGCGGAGCCGCCGCTGGAAATCCCGATGAATGATGCGGAGCTGTTCGGCCTTCGCGCGAGTGCCGAGACGATTCGAGCGACGCTGCAGAACATCGCCTGATGGAGATTGCCGACGAAGTCACAGGAAGGACACTAAGATGCCGCTCCAACAGACGTCACCGATCGACACCGATTGAACACCGATTTCGCCCAGATGATCGATTCCGTTTTCATCCGTGCGGATCGGTGACCTATCGGTGACTTTTGGGTTTCGTATCCTTCACGTGCGTTACACCGGTTCGTTCCTGCTTCGTGTGCCTTCGTGGGCATCCCCTCCTATCATCCGCCGATGGCCGACACGCGATTCAAAATCTGCTGCATTCAGGATGAGTCTGAAGCCCGGCTGGCGATCAATATCGGCGCGAGCGCGATCGGGCTGGTGTCTCGGATGCCTTCCGGCCCGGGGCCGATCTCGATCGAACAGATCGCGACGATCGTCCGCTCGCTGATCGCGACCAACCACATCGTCGACACGTTCCTGCTCACCTGCGAGATCGACGCCGACACGGTGATCGAGCAACTCAGGCAGACGCTCTGCAACACGGTGCAGCTGTGCGACGCGATGCAGAGCGAAATCGAGTACGGCAAGATCCGCGCCGCGCTGCCGCACGTGAAAATCGTGCAGGTGATTCACGTGGAGGATGAGACCGCGCTCGATGATGCGTTCCGCGCCCAGCAAAACGCGGATGCGCTGCTGCTCGACAGCGGCCGGCCGAATGCCGCGATCAAGGAACTCGGCGGCACCGGCCGGGCGCACGACTGGACGCTCTCGCGCCGAATCGTCGGCCAGTCGAGAGTTCCCGTCTATCTCGCCGGCGGCCTGAACGCGGAGAACGCCGCGCAGGCCATCCGCGACGTCGGCCCGTACGCGCTGGACGTCTGCAGCGGCGTCCGCACTGACGGCAGGCTCGACCCGACAAAGCTTGAAGCGTTTGTGACGGCGATCGCGAGCGCGGATACCGAGAAGGGCTCGCGGCCCTGAGCGGCATCGCAGGAAGGATTTTCCCGAATCGCCTTTCACTTGCCTGAGTTTGTTCTGGATGAACCGGAGATTCATCCCGTTCGCAAGCGCATTGCCGCGCTCACTTTCTTGGCGGCTGGCCAGGATCGATCGTCCGCAACTGCCCCGCATCGAGTTCGATGTCGATCGATTGGCCGTTGACATGGACTACCGCGGGCGCGGCCCGCTTGCCGATCGCATTCTTCACGACCAGTGAGCTCGCCTTTCCATCGCTCCAGCCGAGTTCGATCTCGTACCCGCCACGGGCGCGCAGGCCGGCGACGCTGCCTTCTTTCCACTCGCCCGGTAGCGCGGGAAGCAGATCGATGATTGTCCGGCCGCGCTCGTCCCTGCGGTGCGATTGCACCAGCATCTCCGCGACGGCGGCGGTGGCGCCGAAGTTGCCGTCGATCTGGAACGGCGGGTGGGCATCGAACAGGTTGGGGTAGATGCCGCCGCCTTTGAACGCCGTTTCGTCGGTGCCGACGATGCGCAGGAGGTAGTCGAACATCCGCAGCGCGTGGTCGCCATCGCCGAGTCGCGCCCACAGGTTCATTTTCCAAGCCATTGACCAGCCGGTGGAATCGTCGCCGCGGAGTTCGAGGGATTTCTTCACCGCATTGGCAAGATCCGGCGTCGACTGTGGCGTGATCTCTTCGCCGGGGTACGCGCCGATCAGGTGCGAGAGGTGGCGATGGTGCGGGTCGGTCTCCTTGTACGCTTCGATGAACTCCATGAGTTCACCCTCTTCACCGATTCTGTATCCGCGAAGGAGCAAACGGCGGTCTGTGAGTCGCTTGACGAAATCAGGGTCTACTTTCAGTAGCTGCGCTGCGTCGATCACGTGCGTGAACAGGTCGCGGATGAGCGCCATGTCCTGGGTCGATCCGATCGAGAACCCGCAGCGATCGCCGTTGGGCGCATAGAAAGAATTCTCTGTAGAAGTGGATGGCGCGGTGATCAGTTCGCCAGGCTTGTTCGGATTCTCTACGAGCAGCGCATCGCAGAACTCGGCGGCGCTCTTCATCACCGGGTAGGCGCTGTCACGAAGGAACGCTTCATCGCCGGAGAAACGATAACGCTCCCACAGGTCCATGCAGTGCCACGCGTTGGAGAGATTGAAGTGCGCCCAGCCCGACCAGCCGTGGCCGTAATCGCCGGCGGGCGCGCTTTGCCGCCAGAGGTCGCTGTTGTGGTGCGCCACCCAGCCGGGCAGGCCGTAGTTGATCTCGGCCGTCGTCTTTCCGTTCTCGGCCAGCTCGGTCACGAAGCGGATCATCGGCTCGTGACACTCCGCAAGGTTCGTCGTCTCGGCCGGCCAGTAGTTCATCTCGCTGTTGATGTTGAGCGTATAGTTTGCGCTCCAGGCCGGACGGAGGTCCTTGCTCCAGATTCCCTGCAGGTTCGCGGGCTGATCGCCGGGCCGCGAACTCGCGATGAGAAGGTATCGGCCGTACTGAAACACGAGCGCGACGAGGTTCGGGTCGCGATCGGTCGGATAGTTCGCGAGGCGCACATCGGTCGGCAGCAAAGACGGCTTGCCGAGATCGAGCCGGACGCGTTGAAACAGCGGCTGATAGTCCGCGAGGTGTGCGTCGCGAAGCGTCGGGAACGGTTTCGATGAAGCGGCATCGAGCTGCGCCGTCGCGATCGGCATCGGCTCGCGGCCTTGCGTGTCCGGCTTCTTGTCCGGGCCGTTGAAACTGGTGGCGGTGACGATCAACACGACCGAATCCGCGCCGCTCACCTTGAGCGAGGTGTCGCTCGTCTCCATCGTTCCGCCATTCGCCACCGCGCGGATCAGCGTGGCGAAACGCATGCCGCGACCTTCGATGAACTCGATCGGGTTCTCGCTCTTCACGTAACTCGGGTCGCTGCGCACGGCGACATATCCCGACATCGCGAGCGTGCGCGGGTCGGCTTTGCTCGTCTTGAACTTCTGTTGCGACGTGAAGCTCGCCTCGAAACTGATTTTGCCCGTCACGCTCGCGGTGAGATGGAGGATGATCGCCTGATCGGGATGGCTTACGAAAACCTCGCGGCGATAGGTGACGCCATCGACGCTATAGCTCGTCGTCGCGATCGCGCTGTCGAGATCCAAATCGCGGCGATAGTCCTTTGCGGCGGCCGGATCGTGATCGAACTTCAGGTGCAGATCGCCCAGCGGCTGATACGCCGTCGTCCACGGGCCCTGCATGCCTTTGGAGAGTTCATCTGCTTCCTTGTATCGCCCGGCAAGCGCAGCTTCACGGACTTTTGCGAAGACGTCCTTCGCGGCAGGGTTGTTCCAGTCGCGCGGGCCGCCGGTCCAGAGTGTGTCGTCGTTCAGTTGCAGCAGTTCTTCATCGACGCGCCCGAATACCATCGCGCCGAGCCGGCCGTTGCCGATCGGCAGCGCGGCGTTCCAGTCGCGGGCGGGCTTGTCGTACAAGAGCAGATCCGGAGACGGAGTTTTGGCTGTTGCGGTCTGCGGGAATGCCGTTTGGGACATGACGAGCATTATCAACACGGTCGCGAGTCTGCCGAGCATGAGATCGCCTTTATATAACGCCCCGAGCCAAGAAGATTAGCGCAATCCCAACAGGACGGGTTTAGAGTCCGGGCGCCGGGCGATAGAGGTCGTTGTTCTGGATGATCCGCTTCACGGCCGGGTGGACGAACCCGTCGATCGGTTTGCCGAGCGAAACGCGTTCGCGGATGGCAGTCGAGCTGATTTCGATTTGTGGAACTTCTACCACGTTGGCCAACAATTGCCGCACTCGGGTGTCACAGCTTTCAAAATCGATGATCTGTCCCGGGCGTTTCATGACGAGAAACGCTACGATGCTCATCAATTCATCAAAACGATGCCAGGTGTGAAGTCGGGGCAGCAGGTCGGTCCCGATGAGCCATGTAATCGGCGCCGTTTCGCCGGCGTCAATCAGTGCGGAAGCGGTATCGAAGGTGTAACTCACGCCGCCGCGGCGCGTTTCGATCGTATCGACGATAAAAAACGGATCGGCACAGACCGCCGCCTGCATCATGGCGATGCGATTTTCGGCAGATGCCAGCCTGGCATCCGGCTTGTGCGGGTTGGCGGCGCTCGGGATTAGTCTTACGCCGCCAAAACCCGACGATTCGGCCGCCAGGCGAGCGCAAAGCACGTGTCCGACGTGAATTGGATTGAACGAACCGCCAAAACATAACCGCCGCATCGATGCTCTCCCGGCACGCGATTAGAAACTGGACCGCCGATTGCACTGTAACCGGAGCGGCGTTCCCGTGTGATTCGAATCGGGCAAACTCCGATATGAGACTTTGCGAAGTTGTAGATAACTCGCATCGTCGGTTCAGCGAGATGCATCTCATCTTCTGGACGCAACAACGTCGGCTTGATTGCCCAAAGGGAACGGACCGACGTCATAGACAGACGGACCCAAGAGGCTTGCGGGGCTTTCAACCCCGTTCAACCGAAAGGAAGGCCAAGATGGCCATCATCACCAAGAAGCAGCCCAAGGCACGCGTGAGCAAGGACCTTCGCGAGAAGGTCGAACCTTTGCTCGCGCTCGAATATGCCTACATGGATTCGCCGCTGTTCAAGACCAAGAACATCGAGCAGACGCTTTTCGCCGAAGAGCTTCCGCAATTGCCGATGGTGGCCTGGTACGCGCCGACCCGTGATGACACGACCAGCGCCACGCCCGGCACCCCGCAACTGATGAAGACGCCCGAAGAACAGTTGATGTTCCGCCGGTTCAACTTCGCCAAGCGGAAACTGAAGCTGATGAAGAAGAAGATCCTCGCCGACGGCCTGACCAACGATCTGGCGAGGCAGATGATCGAATGGCACGGCAAGATGGAACATCTGCGTGAATATCTGGTCCGCACCAACCTCGCGCTCGTACTGGCGATGGCCAAGCGGACCCGCCTGGGCGATGTCGACTTCAGCGAGATCGTTTCCGAAGGGAACATGGCCTTGCTCCGTGCCGTCGAGAAGTTCAATGTCGATCGCGGCTTCAAGTTCAGCACCTATGCCTGCCGGGCGATTCTCAAGGGCTTCAGCCGTACCGCGCAGAAGCACAACCGGCATCGCACCCGATTCCCCGTGGAGTTCGAGCCGGAGATGGAAAAGTCCGACTGGTCGGACCGCAAGCATGACGCGGTGGAAGAAGACCTGGTCGGCGAGTTAAAGGCGATCGTGGAAGGCAACCTTGCCGAGCTGACGGATGTCGAACAGACCGTCATTCGCCGCCGCTTCAACTGGCAGGAAGAGCAGCCGACGCCGCTGACGCTGGACGAAGTCGGCCAGATCATCGGTGTGACCAAGGAACGCGTTCGCCAGATTCAGAACAAGGCGCTGCTCAAGATCCGCCGGCTGATGGAAGAAGGCGTCCTGCGTCCGAAACAGCCAAAAGTTGAAGAAGCCGTCGCCGCGGTAGCGTGAGCCATCGTCCGGGGCGGAAGCAACGCAACTATCACAAACCTCCTCTCAATCGCCTTGGCAGTGTGCCGGGGCGATTTTGTTCTTAGCCAAAGCGTTTTTGTTTCCTGGAAAATGCGCCGGCGACACAAAATCGCGGGTTCTTCGATTGACCTCGTCGGAAACTTTTCGACCCTTGTCGAACGATGAGCACTCTCCGCAACGCACTCGCCGTCGCCCGGGACGGTTTCACACTCGATGGCAAACCGTTTCGGCTGGTGGGCGGTGCGATGCACTACTTCCGGATCCCCCGCGAGTACTGGAAGGATCGCCTGCTCAAGCTCATCGCGCTGGGGTGCAATACCGTCGAAACGTATATCGCCTGGAACGCCCACGAGCCGTACAAGGGTCAGTTTGATTTCAGCGGCAACCTCGACCTCGTCGCGTTCATCGAACTCGCGCAGTCGCTGGGCCTGCACGTGATCGTCCGGCCCGGGCCGTACATCTGCGCCGAGTGGGATTTCGGCGGCCTGCCGTGGTGGCTGCTGGCGGAAGACGATCTTTCGATCCGCTGCGCCGATCCGGCCTACCTTCGCCACGTCCAGGACTACTTCCGCGCGCTCCTGCCCAAACTCGTGCCGCACCTTTCGACGCTCGGCGGGCCGATCATCGCCATGCAGATCGAGAACGAGTATGGCTACTTCGGGAACGATCCGGCGTACTTGAAGTTCCTGCGCGACGCGATGGTCACCGCAGGAGTCGACGTCCCGCTCTTCACCTCAGATGGCACCTACCAGGACATCACCATCGCCAGCGGCGGACTCGACGGCCATCTGCGGACCGCGAACTTTGGTTCCGACCCGGCCACGCGTTTTAAAGTCCTGCGCCAGTACCAGAAAGAGGGCCCGCTCGTCTGCATGGAGTTCTGGGTCGGCTGGTTCGACACCTGGGGCGATCCCGAACACGCAAGCCGTGAACCCAACGAGGCCGCCCGCAATCTCGAGGACCTCTTCAACGCCAATGCATCGGTGAACATCTACATGTTCCATGGCGGCACGAACTTCGGATTCACCGCCGGTGCAAATCTCACCGACACGCTCTACAAGCCGTTCGTCACCAGCTACGACTATGACGCCCTGCTATCCGAATCCGGCAACATCACGCCCAAATACAAGGCGTGTCGGGAAGTGATCGAAAAACACCTGGGCAAACCTGCGAAGACTGTCGAGATCGCACCGATCGCCAGGCGAAGCTTCGGGAAGGTTGAGCTGACCGAATCGATTTCGCTGATCGATGCGCTGCCGATGCTGGGCGCGCCGATCAAGCACGTCCGCCCGCGGCCGATGGAAAAGCTCGGCCACGGCAACGGCTACGTCCTCTATCAGACCACGCTCGACCAGCGCTATCGCGGCCAGCAACTGGTCATCCGCGGCATGCACGACTGGGCACACGTCATGCTCGATGGAGAGACGCTCGCCACCTGGTATCGCAACCTGCCGATGCCCGAGATGCTGCTCGACTTCGATGGCTCGACCGCGACGCTCGACATCCTGGTTCACAACCTCGGCCGCTCGAACTTCGGCCACCTGATGATCGAACGCAAGGGCATCACCGAGGGCGTCTTCGTCGGCCCGCACCGGCACGAGGAACGCGCAATCTTCCACTGGCGGCACTATCCGCTGCCGCTGAACGACCTGGCACCGCTCGATTTCGAGAAATCAACTTCCACCGCCGGCGCGCGGTTCTTCCGCGGCCACTTCGATGTCGACGAGCCGGCCGACACATTCCTGAAGCTGCCGGGTTTTGACTTCGGCTGCGCGTTCGTGAACGGCTTCAACCTCGGCCGATACTGGAAGATCGGTCCGCAGCGAACCCTTTACCTGCCAGGGCCGATGCTCAAACGCGGCGCCAACGAGCTGGTGGTCTTCGAAGCCGCAGGAATCGAAGGCAGCGCGGTGGTCGACTTGGGTGACAAGCCGCAGTTGGGATGAGCGCATCGATCGAACGGCTTCGCGGATCGTGACGGACACATGCAGACGGAATCACCTTCTCGCCGGTTTCTCACCTTCCGCGCCATCTCGTTCGGCGTGCTCGGCGTGCTCTTGCTGTGCGGCATCACGCCCTTCAACAATCTCGTCCTGAATAACACCGACCTGATCGGCAATCATTTCCCTGCCGGTGTATTGCTGATGGTGTTGTTCGTCGTGCTGCTGATCAACGCACCGCTGGCGCGGTTCGCGCCGCGCTGGATGATCCGCCGGGACGAACTCATCGTCATGCTCTCGATGTGGCTGATCGCCAGCGCGCTGCCGTTCGTCGGCTTGAACCGGTACTTCCCCGGCCAGACCGTTGCGTACTGGTACTGCTCGGCCGATCGGCGCGAGTTCGCGGACATGATGAACGCGATGCATTTGCCGGACTGGCTCTTCCCGCAGATGGAAAAGGTGGACGCCGCCGACCGCGGACGCGAGGAAGTGATCCGCGGCTACTTCGAGCGCCTGCCCGCCGACCGCAGCACGTTCATGGGCCGGGTGAACGCGGTTCCCTGGGCGAAGTGGACGAAACCGGCCGTCGCGTGGGGCATCTTCTTCGGCTCTCTGTTCGGCGCGGGGCTGTTCATCAACCTTCTCTGGCACCGGCAATGGACGCACGCCGAGCGGTTGCCGTTCCCACTGGCCAACGTCTACCTGAGCCTGATCGATACGCCGCCCCCGGGCCGATGGCTTTCGAACGAGCTGCGCAGCTCGCGCCTGTGGATCGCGGCGGGGATCGTCTTCGCGATTCACTTCTTCAACGGCTCGGCCAAGTACCTCTGGGGCGTGAACACGTCGACGCAGATCCCGCTCGCGTTCGACCTGACGGGCTACCTTGCCGACACGCCGCTCAAGTTCTCGCACTGGTCGTTTCCGCGGCAGCAGGTGTTTTTCACGATCATCGGGCTGATGTTTTTTGTCCGTGCGCGGATCGCTTTCAGTCTCTGGTTTTTCTACCTGCTGACGAACGTGCTCCGCGTGAGCTCGGGATTGCGGTCGCTGGAACTTTCCGAGGCGATGACCATCGACCAGGTGATGGGCTCGGCGACCGTATTCTCGATCTGGATCGTGTGGGTGGCGCGGCAGATGCTGTTGCGCACGGCCAAGTCGTTCGTGCGTGGCGTACGCGACAGCGACGAGCGCATCGAGCGCCTCTGTGCCGCCCTGCTGGTGATTTGTCTCGCGACACTGGTCGTCTGGCTCACGCTCGCCGGCGTTTCGATGATCGGTGCGATCTGGATCACGATGGCGCTCTCGGCGATGTACCTCGTGCTGGCGCGGGTGATTTCCGAGACGGGTTTGCTCTACGTGCTGCTGCCGATCGAGCCGCAGCGGCTATGGCTGTATATCGTGCCGCAACAGCCCGCGGCGACCGGCGTGCGGACGACGCTGCCGAGCTACTTCTTCTCGGGCGCGATGGGGAACCTGCTCTGTCACGACACGCGCCAGGCGCTGCCGGGCTACGCGTCGACGGCCAGCAAGCTTGCCGACGAAACCGCCGAGGGCCACCCGAGCTACCGGCAGCGGGTCGGCCTGCTGGCGGTGCTGTTCTGCACGATCCTTTTCGCGTACGTCGCCGGCGGCGCGAGCACGCTCTACGTGCGCTACAACTACGACACGACGATGGATTCGAATGGCGTGACGCTCGACACGGGCAACAACTGGGGCTCGCTCGTCATGCCGCGCGATCGCGCGATGACCTGGACGCGCGATTACACACCGCCCGGCGTCGGCGCGGCGGAGAATCACTCGCGCATCGGCAACTTCACGCTCGGCGCGGGAATCACCGCAGGGCTCGGCATCCTTCGCGCCCGCTTCGCCGGGTGGCCGCTGGACCCGATCGGTTACCTGCTCTGCTGGACCTGGGGCATCCAGGTAACCTGGTTCAGCATCTTCCTCGGCTGGCTCGCGAAGCAGATAACCGTCTACCTCGGCGGCGGCGCTGCGCTGCAGAAGATGCGCCCGGTCTTCATCGGCCTCATCATCGGCGAAACAATCGCAGTGGTGTTCTGGCTCATCTTCAGCTTTTTTCGCGCGATGATGGGGCAGGAGTACATCTCGATCCAGATCCTTCCGGCGTAACGCGCGATGATGGGTGTTCCGTCACTTCTCGACCGTGAACCGATACTCCGTCGTCGAACGATACACCTCGCCCGGCCGAAGGATCGTGTTCGGGAAGCTCGGCTGGTTTGCCGAATCGGGATAGTGCTGTGTCTCCAGACAGAAGCCGGAATACTGCCGATACACGTTTCCGTGTTTGCCGGTGATCGTGCCGTCGAGGAAGTTGCCGCTGTAGAACTGCACGGCCGGCTCGGTCGTCCAGCATTCCATGACGCGGCCGGTTGTCTTCTCAACTACCCGCGCACATCTTGAGAGCGCGGTGCCGCTCCGCACGAGGATCAGGTTGTGGTCGTAACCTTTCGGGGTTGCGTCGATCTTCTGGAGATCCCGCCCGATCGTCTTCGGTGCCGTGAAGTCCAACGGGGTACCCTTCACGCTGGCGATCTCGCCGGTCGGGATCAGGCCGGCGTCCACCGGCGTGTAGCGGTCGCAATCGAGCATCAGTTCGTGATCCAGATGCGTCGTCGCGCCGGCATCCTTCAGATTGAAGTAGCTGTGGTTGGTGAGATTGACCGGCGTCGGCGCATTGGTGGTCACTTCGTAATCGATGCGCAGCGTGCCGGCGTCATTGATCGCATACGTCATCTTCGTCTTTAGCGTGCCGGGATACCCTTCGGTGCCGTCCGGATCGGTATAGGTCAGCTCCAATGATGGCGAAGCCGACGAACCGCTTTGTGTCGCTTTCCAGACGCGCTTGTCGAATCCGATCTTTCCGCCGTGCAGGTGATTCGCGCCGTTGTTGGTCGCGAGCGTGTAGGTCTTTCCGTCGAGCGTGAACTTGCCTTTGGCAATTCGATTTCCGACTCGTCCGACGACCGCGCCAAAGTACGGGCTCAGCGTTTCATACGGCGCGAGCTCGTCGAAGCCGAGGACGACATCGCCGAAGGCGCCGCTGCGAACCGGCACCTCGAGATGCGAGATGATCCCGCCCATTGTAAGGACGCGCATCCGCATCGACTTGGATTGAAGCGTGTAGGCATCGACATGTTCGCCACGCTGCGTGGTGCCGAAGGGAACGGGTGCGGAAATCACGTGTGGTAGCTCCAGAAAAGAGAGAATCCGCTTTATTAGCGGATTATCTCCTGGATTGCGATGTGCGAAACGGTCGAGCGGGTCAGATGCCGCCGTTGTTGCCGTTCATCATGCCGTCGCCGAACGACTGCATGGCGGCGGTCATCATTGCCTGAATGAACTGGCTGGTGATAACGGTGTCGATTTCCAGCGCGCCGTCCTCGCGTTTCACGCCGATGGCCAGCGGCTCGACATCCGGCGGGAACTGCAGGTTGAGGTCCTGCGGCACGCGCATCATCGGGCCTTGACCGAGCATCGGCGCCAGGCGCAACACCGACCGCAGAATCGCTTCGCCGGAGACATAGAACTCCGCCACGCGCGGCTTGGGCAGCGCGTCGCTGGCGGATTTGAAGCCGGCGAGCTTGGAGATCGAATCATCGCCGCCCTTGGCCGCCGCGATGAGGGCCGAGACGGTGTCGTCCCCGGCGTTGGCGAATGCGACCATCTTGTCGCCGACGAGGCCTACGTACTGGCTCATCGTTTCGGTGCCGAAGCGTTCCTTGAGCTGTTTGCGGACGAGTTGTTCCTGCTCGCCGTCGCCGATGATTTCGTAGGTGATCTGGTCGAAATTGACGCCGTCGATGACCTTCGCATCGGGCGTATGCGTCTGCTTCCACTCCATGCCGCCGCCGGCACGCTTCTGCAAGTCCTGGGCGATCGGGTCATACTTGGCTTTGAAGGCGCGCATGTCCTTGAGGATATTCGGGCCGGTGACATCCGCCACGGAAACCATTGCCGCGCCGCCAGCGCCGGACGAAGGAACGAGCGCGATGCGAAGGTTCTTCATCTGGGCGAGCAGCGCTTTGGTATCGGTTGCCATCTCGCGGAGCTTGCCCGACACCTCGTCGTCGGCCGGCAACTTGGCGAGGATCGGGCCGGCGATGTCGTCGATCAGCTTCGCGGTCGTCGCGGGCGAGTTCGCAAATCCGCCGAATGCCATCGGCGCTTCGCCGGGCAGGTTATTCAACAACGTATCATCCGAGGTCTGCAGCGAGTTCATCAGCTGCGCCAAATATGAATCCGACTTAAACTCGGCGAGCGTTGAATGCGAGATGCCGTTCTCGCTGATGTTGTAAGCAACGGTCGCGCCGTCGGAATCGCGAAGGAACGCTTCGCCGATGCCGAAGAGCTTGTCGATGCCTTCGTTGATTGCGGGCAGGTATTTCGGATCCACGGGCGATTTTTTCTCGCCGTCGGCCGACGCGCCCTTCGACGCCTGCTCGTGAAGTTCCTTGAGCTGCGCGCTGAGGTTGTCGCGCATCGCGTTGACGTTGGCGAAGAAGACGAAGTCGCCGGTCTTCCACTTCTCGGCCGCCTTCACGGGGAGTGTGAGGGTCTTCGAAGGAGCGGCGGTGACGACGTCCTTGCTCGGCGAGACGGCCGCGTAGCCGCCCCAGTCGGCGACGAACAGCGGCATGCCCTGGAAGTTAAAGGAGGTGATCGCCCCATCGGTGGTCGCATTTCGCAGTCCACCGATGAGCGCCTTGTAGTCCTTCGAAGGAATCAGAAAGAGCGCAGCCTGCCCGGGCTTCTTCCCGGAAGGGTCGAGCTGCACGAATGCCATCTCACCGTCATCGTCGATGCCGGTCAGTTTCAGATCCTTCTTCAGCGTGGCGAGCGGGTCGGCAAGCATGGGCGCCATGAAGGTCAAACCGAGCTTTTCTGAAAGCTTGCCGATCTGCCCGCTGGTGTGAGCCAGGTGGTTGACCCGCAACACGGTCCACGCGTCGGCGGGGATCTTTTCCAGGACATCCGCCCGGGACAGGGCAGACAACGACAACGCCGCGGCCAAGGTCAACATCGCGCGCAGTTTCAATCTCATGATGGGTCTCCGAAGTGCTTATAGAACTGAACAACAACTAAGTTTCATTCGAGCTTCGCGGATCGAAGCCGTTTCGTCCATTCGCCGGCGATTATACTCAACATCAAAGTTCCAAACTGCGTTTCGAGCGATTGACGAGAGGCGATTGGCCCGCAACCGCGGCCGGTGCCGGGATGTAGTGCTGCGCCAGGATCAGCAGGTCATCGAAATTGACGATCCCGTCGCCGGTGAAATCGCCCTGGCTCCAGTGCCGATTCGGCTTTTTGTAATTCTGGGCAAGGACGAGCAGGTCGTCGAAGTTCACCTTGCCATCGCCGGTGGCATCGCCGACTGCGACCGTGAAATCGACGACGATCGGCTGGTTGGATTGCAGCCCGCGCTGATCGGCAATCGCGCCGGCCGCCACCGTCATGCGATAGTGACCATCGGCAAGTCGGGATGCGAAGGTGACCTTCGCAATCGTAATGCCGTAGTTGAACGCGTCGGTAAATGTCCAACCCGTCACCAGCGCATTCGAGTCGAGATTGATTACCGAGACGTCCGTATCCGTGAAGCTGAACGTCGTGTTCTCACTGGTGGTGATGTCGATGGCATTCGTGTCGCGGTTAAACACGGCATAACGGACCACGGGCCGGGTTGTATCGATCACCGGGCCGGCGTTTGCGAGCGCCTGGGCGTAGGTGGGTCGATAGTCGGCCGTCGCGAGGTCGTAGACGCTCAAGCCCTGGCTGTCGACGGCGGCGAGATCGGCGCCGCGGCTGATCAGCGCCGTTATCACGTTCGTGTAGTACGTGTATTCGCTGTACATGACCGGCACGGTCACCGACCAGTGCAGTGGCGTGCGGCCCATCGCGTCGACCGCGTTCACGTTCGCGCCGGCGTCGATGAGCATGTTCACCTTGATCACGGCGCGATCCAGCAGCGATTGGCCATTGCCTTCCCACATGTACCACGCGTTGGCCGCCACCGCGTGCAGCGGCGTGAAGCCGTTGCTCGCCACCGTGCTTACGTTCGCGCCGTGCGCGATGAGATACTGCATCACCTGCTCGCGCCCGGAATACGGGCTGGATGCGGCCGCATGCAGCGCTGTCCAGCCGGTGGCCGGGTCGGCCGCGTTCACATCTTCGTGCGCGAGCGCCGCCTCCACATCCGCAACCGTGCCGATATATGCCGCGTAGCGCAGCTGGCTGTTGTTGATCGGATCCTTCACCGTCCACTGCGGCGATACCCACGTGCCGAGCCCGCTGATGGCGGGGATATCCGCGCCGCTGTAGAGCGTCACGAGGCTGCGGGCGGGCAGCGTGATGGTCATCGCATTGTTTGCCGACAGGTTCGGCAGCGCGACCCACCGGTCCGTCTCGGTCGATTGCCAGGCGCGGAAGACGGTGCCGGGTGCGAAATTGCTGAGATTCAGCGTGTAGTCGGTCGGGGTGAGCGCGCTGTTGATGATCGTGATCGTCGATGCGCCGTTGAGCGGATCGCGGAACGCGCCAAGGCTCGTCATCGGGTCCGACTGCGTCGCCGTCACCCGCTGCATGCCGGGACGGATGAACTTGTACAGGTGCTTGACGGCATAGTACTTGCCGTTGGGCACGCCGTTGTTGATGAGTGACGAGGTCTTGTCCCACGCGGTGTTGTCGACGTTGGTGAACTGCCAGTAGAAATAGGCCGATGCGTTCGAGCGGGTGAGCGATTCGAGCACTTCCACCGCCGTGCCGACGCTGTCCTGCCACGAACCGCTCTTGCCTGACACTTCCGTGTACCAGAGCGGCACATCCGTGCCGGCGAGTTGATCCGCCTGCGCCGACATCGTCGGCACGCCGGTGTAGTGGCTGCCAATAATCAGCTTGCTCCGATCGATCTGCGGATCGGCCAGGATCGGCTCGTTGTACCACTTCCAGCGGTGCGGATCGTTCAACCCGAGGTCTTCGTTGGCGAGCACCTTCGTGTTCAGGTGCTCGAACGCCAGCTTCTTCTGCACGGCGATCGTGGCCTCGCGCAACTGGATGTTGTCGTAGAGCGCCGCCTCGTACCAGGCGTGGAAGAACTGCTCGTTCTGGATGCTCACGGCAGTGATGTCGATGTTGTAGTCGCGTTTCGCGACGATGATGGCGCCGGCGATCCACTCGGCGAACTCCGCACGCATCTCCGGCCGCAGGAAGCCTCCGCCGAGCGTGACATTGTTGGTCTTCTGCCAGTAAGGCGGCGACCAGACGCTGAGCAGGAACGTCGTCGCGCCGCGCTCTTTCATCCGCTGGAACGAGGTAAAGACGTTCGCCAGCGCGGTGGTATCGAAGGCCGACCAGTTGAAAACGTTTGGGTCGTCATTGTCGTTGACGGCTTCGAAGTTCTGGGCGATCGAACCGCGCATGGCGCTCGCACCCAGATCGTTCACGAGCATGTCATAAAACGCCGGGCTCTGAAGTTCCGGAAGTTGTTGTGGCCCGAGCCAGTTCACCAGCGATGCGCCGAAACCTTCCATCGTCTGGTGGGTTTCATTGAAGTCGATGGTCGCGGAAACGGCTGCCAGTAACTTGCGGGAATCGAGCAACTCCATGCGGCTCGCGAACGGTCGGTTCATAATCGGGTACTCCAGTGGGCCGGCCATCATAGGCAAGCCGTCCGATAAAGCAGGCCAGTGTAGCCGAAAATCGCCTGTCGTGACGTCCGGTAAGTCGCCCGGATTTCACTTGCCGACACGCAGCCACGGGGTATGGTTTGCCCACGGAGAAAGCCGCCACGCGGAATCGAGCGAATCGATTCCGGTGCCGGTCGGAGAAAATGATGTCACAATCCCCCACCTCGCCCATTCACGTGAGCAAGCGCACCGCCCAGTTCGGCGTGCTGCTCATCGCCGCCCTGCTGGTTTCCTGCCTGGCGATTCTGATCGCGGCGTGATGCGGTCTCGCACCTGCGTTCGCGTTCACGTGGGAAGCTTCGCACAGTATTCCCAACCTACCGCAACCCGTCATCCCTCACACCGATCGCCCGTAGTTCTGGGCGATGATCAGTAAATCGTCGAAGTTCACCACGCCGTCGTCGTTCAGATCGCCGTTGCTGCGGGTGCGGTTAGAGCGGCCGTTGTTCTGGGCGAAGATCAGGAGGTCGCTAAAATTCACGATGCCGTCGCCGGTGGCGTCGCCTTTCAGCGAGGTGAAATCGACCTGCGCCGCGCTCGCCGAGACGATGTTGTTCTGGTCGGCAATCGCGCCCGCGGCGATGGTCATTCGATAACGCCCGTCGGCCAATCGCGCGGCGAAGTTCACCTGAGCCGTCGAGATGCCGTTGGAGAAAACCGTGCTCAGCGTCCAGCCGGTCACGATCTGGTTGGTCGCGATATTCCAGATCGTGACGTCGCCGGCAACGAGGCTGGCCGTCACGTTATCGGTGAAGGAAAGGTTGATGCGGTTCTGGTCGGCGTTGTAAGCCGCGAAGCGTGTCGAGGGGCCGCGCGTGTCGTAGTACGGCGTCGGCCAGCGGAGCGTGGTTTCGATCGAACTGCGATAGTCAGTCGTCGCGTAGTCGTACGCGCTGCGACCCGCGTTATCGAGCAGCGACCGATCGCCGCCGACGGCCAGCAGCCGCGAGAGCGCCAGCGTGTTGTACCCGTACTCGTTGTAGATGCTCGGCAGCATCGCGGCCCAGTGGAGCGCGGTGCGGCCGCCGGTGTCGCGGGCGTTCACGTCCAGCCCGACGGCGATGAGCGCGTTGATCTTGTCCACATTCCGCTGCATGAGCGCGTTCGGGTCCTGCTCCCATTCCGGCCAGAGATTCATCGCCACGGCGTGCAGCGTCGTCTCGCCCCGGAAGTCGACGGCCAGCGGATTCGCGCCGGCGGCGATGAGCGCATTCATGATCGTGAGCGAAACGCGAAACGGGCTTGCGGCCGCGGCATGAAGCGACGTCCAGCCGGTGACCGGATCGGCCTCGTTCACATCCACGCCGCTGGCCAGGAGCGCCTCGACGTTCGCCAGTTCCCCGCGCGCCGCCGCGAGCCGAAGCGGGTTCTGCTGGTTCGCATCGGTGATGTGATAAATCGGCGGATAGACCGGCGTGCCCTGCCCGCTGACGGGCGCGGCATCCGCACCCGAGTAGAGCGTGATCGCCGTCCAGCGCGGCGTGTTGAACGCGACGGTTCCGGCCGCGCTCACGTTCGCCTGCTGGGCCCAGCGCATGCTCTCGGTCGATTCGAACTGACGAAACACGGTGCCCGGCGCGTAGTTGCTGAGGTTGAGCGTGATCGTCGTATCCGTCGGCGACATGTTGACGAGTGTGATCGTCTGGGCCCCGGTGATCGGGTCCTTGTAGGCGCCGACGTGAACCAGCGGATCGCTCGTCGTCGTCTCGACGCGCTGCATGCCCGGGCGGACATACTTGTAGATGTGCCGCATCGCTTCGCCCTTGGGATTGAGCACGCCGTTGGTCATCAATGCGGAGGTGGCGCTGGCGGCCGAGTCGGTGAACTGCCAGTAGAAGTACGCAGAGGCGCCAGCGAGCGTGAACGCATCGGAAGCATCCGCAGCGGTCATGAGCGAATCCCACCAGTTGGTGGGTCGGCCCGAGACTTCGGTGTACCAGAGCGGGATGCCGCTGCCGGCCAGCTGCGTCGCCTGCGACGGCATGCCGTGCGGGTCGGTGGTGTGGCTGCCGATGATGAGCTGGGAGCGATCGATCTGCGGGTCGGCCAGCAGTGGATCGTTGTACCACCGCCAGCGATGGGCATCCCAGCCGCCGACATCTTCGTTCGCGAGGATCCTGGTCTTGAGCGATTCGAACTTGAACTTCTTCTGAACCGCCAGGACCGTTTCGCGAAGGCCCAGGTTGTCCAGCAGTGAGGATTCGTACCATTCGTTGAAGAACTGCTCGTTCTGCATGCTCACGGCAGAAATCTCGATGCCGTAATCGCGCTTCGCGGCGATGACAACTGCGGCGAGATATTCGGCGAACTCGTCGCGCATGTCGGGCCGAAGCGTGCCGCCGCTTTGCAGCGAGAGATTGGTCTTTTGCCAGTAAGGCGGCGTCCAGACGGTGAGCAGGAACGTCTTGACGCCACGCTCTTTCATCCGCTGGAAAAACGTCATCACGTTCGCGAGTTGCGAACTGTCGAACGCGTTCCAGTTGAAGACGTTCGGATCGTTGTTGTCGTTGGCCGACTCGAAGTTGGGCCACACCGGCGCGCGGACGGCGCTCACGCCCAGGTCATTGACCAGGCTGTCATAGAACGACGCCTGCTGGTATTGCACGACCGGCGCCCAGGAAATGATGGCGGCGCCGTTGCCTTCCATGGTCTGACGAGTAACGCCGAAATCGACGCTCGCGCTGACATTCGCGAGGAGCTGGCGGGCTTCAAGTCGGTCGATGAATGCGCGACCTTGCCGTCTGTGTTGAGTCATGACATTCCCGGTGCAAAAACCAAGTTGAAAGAGCGCGTGGTGGGCATCATAGCGGGACCGACTTCGGCTGGGTGCTCTTTTCTGGGTTTTTGCACAGGTGCGGGAAGATTCTTTTCGAGCGCAATTCATGCCGGCGGCGAAGTGAACTTGTCGGTGGTTCCGGCATCGAGCGGCAAACTACTTCTGAGCGGCCGCGTTCCTTGGATTGAACGGATTCACGTTGGTCGATCGCTTCGTCTGCGTTACCCTCTGCTCGATTCCGACACGCGAGGGCGACGAATGGCCGTGCAAGCGACACCCAAACTGCTCACCAGCGACTTCATGAACCGGCTCGACAAGTTCGACCTGCTCAGCCGCAAGATGCTGGCCGGCAAGATGAAGGGCGAGCGGCGGAGCAAGCGGCGCGGCCAATCGGTCGAGTTCGCCGACTTCCGGAACTACGTCATCGGCGACGACCTTCGCTTTATCGACTGGAACATCTACGCGCGGCTCGACAAGCTCTTCATCAAGCTCTTTCTCGAAGAAGAAGATCTCGCGCTCTACGTGCTCATCGACACGAGCAAGTCCACCGATTTTGGTGACCCGAACAAACTGATGTACATGAAACGGGTGGCGGCGGCGCTCGGCTACGTCGGCCTCGTCAACTACAACCGCGTGAGCATCAGCGCGATGGGCGAGAACATGGTTGCCGACACCGGCGGCATGCGCGGCCGACGCCGCGTCTCCACCATGCTCGACTTCATCGACAAGCTCGAACCCTCCGGCCCCAGCAACTTCGCCGCCGCGTGTAAACGCTTCGCACTCACCCATCGCTCCAAGGGCGTGCTGGTGGTCCTGTCGGACTTCTTCGACAAGTCCGGCTTCGAGAACGGCCTGCGCTACATCACCGGCGGCAAGTACGATACGTTCGCCGTCCAGATCCTCTCACCCCAGGAGATCGAGCCGGAGTTGACCGGCGACCTGAAACTCAAAGACATCGAAGACGGCGACTTCGCCGAGGTGAGCATCACCGGCCCACTCATCAAGAAATACAAGAGCAACCTCAACGCCTACTGCCTGAGTTTGAAGGAGTTCATCACCCGGCGCGGGGGGAGTTATCTGTTCAGTTCCACATCCGTTCCATTTGAAACGTTGGTGTTGAATTATCTGAGAGAACGGAGACTGCTCGGGTGAAAACGAATAACCAAGACACCAATGATCAACAAAGGCCCAATGACCAAAGTCCAAAGCGGATGTTTGATCTGGGTGAGAGGACTGCCGTCTTTGGTGAGAACGTCATCGCCTTGCTGAAAGGCGTTCCGGTAAATCGAATCACTGGGCCCCTTATCAGCCAGCTTGTCCGATGTGCGACAAGCATCGGTGCGAACTACTGCGAGGCTGACGAAGCGGCCACGAAGAAGGAATTTCGGTATCGTGTAGGCGTTGCGAAGCGCGAAGCAAAGGAGACGTGCTTTCAACTTCGAATGCTGGTTGCGGCCGCTGCAGAATGTCGTGATCAGGCAAAGGTTCTTTGGCAGGAAGCCAAGGAATTGGTCAAGATATTCGCCTCAATAGCGCCGCGGCGAAAGGCTTGAGAATCGCACCTTTTTTGGTCTTTGGATATTGGGCCTTTGTTGGTGATTGAGACTTGGTCATTTGGAATAGTAATGAGCGATTCCACCCCCAATCAACAAGCCTCCGCCAAGCCCGTCCGCAACTGCGGCGCCTGCACCCTTTGCTGCAAAGCGCTGGCGATCAAAGAACTCGGCAAGCCGCTCGGCGTCGCGTGCGTGCATATCTGTTCCAGCGGCTGCGCCGTGCAGGATCAGCGGCCCCACGATGAAAAGTACTTCGGCTGTAACACCTACAACTGCCTGTGGCTGCTGGGGGACCTCGAAGACAACGACCGGCCCGACAAGCTCAAGGCCGTTTTCACCGCGTTGCCCCACCCGAACCCGGCCGTAAAGATCCCGATGATCCTGGTGAACGAAGCGTTCCCCGGCTCGGCCGACTCGGGCCGTGCGCGCGACCTGATCAACGGCCTGCTGCGAAAAGGGCACAGCATCGTCGTGAAGAATCGCCAGTACTCGACGGAACATTATCCCGACGGAAACGTCGTCCGGTTTCGTATCGACCCGAACGACCCGCTCTCGATGAAGTACGATCCCGCGGCCAAGCCGATCATGCTGACGGTTGCGGGCCGTCGAATCTGAATGAGTCATCAATGAACTGGGTGCCATCGATCCTCAATCCCACCTCCGCCGCGATCGCCGCTGGCATCGTGGTGCCGTCGCTGCTGCTGCTCTACTTCCTCAAGCTTCGGCGGAAGGAACACCCGTTCGCTTCGACGCTGCTCTGGAAAAAGAGTGTGCAGGATCTTCAGGTGAACGCGCCGTTCCAGCGATTGCGCCGGAATCTGCTGCTGTTCCTGCAACTCGCCGCACTGCTCGCGCTGGTGCTCGCTTTCGCCCGGCCGGTCTCGTTTCATAAGACGTCGACGGCGGAGAACACGCTGCTGCTGATCGATCACTCGGCGTCGATGAACGTCAAAGACGCCGACGGCGGTCGTACGCGCCTGGAAGAAGCCAAGCGCCGGGCGATCGAACAGATCGATTCGCTTCCCAAGAACGGCCGGGCATCGGTCATCACGTTCGATTCGTCCGCGCAGGTCGTTCAGAACCTGACCGACGATCGCCAGGCGCTGCGCAACGCCGTCCACGGCATCGCTTCAACCGATCAACCGACGCAGCTCCAGATGGGATACCAACTCGCCGAGGCGGCCGTGCCGGTGAATCCCGAGAACATGAAAGACGGCCAGGCCTCCGCGCCGGATCTGTATGTTTATTCCGATGGCCGCGTGCTCGACAGCGACAAGCTCAGTTTCCGTGGCAAGGTGACGTACGAAAAAATCGGCTCAGACAAGACCGGCAACGTCGGCATCGTCGCGCTCTCGGCCCGGCGAAATTACGAACGGCCGAATGAAGTGACCGTCTTCGCCCGTCTCGCGAACTTCGGCCCCGAACCGGTAACGGCCGACCTGGAACTCAGCGTCGCTGAGCTCGACCCGAACAACCCCGGTGAAGAGAAGTTTGTGAGCCGCCAGATCCGGGAAACGGCCACGCTCGTGCCCGATCGATGGGACGACCAGAAGCGCAAAGAGCTCGAAGCCGCCGGCACGGTGACACGTGACAGCGTCGAGTTCCGGCTCGAGCTGCTCAGTGCGGCGGTGATTCGCGTTCAGCAGAAGTCGAAGACCAATGACCTGCTCGACGTTGACGATACGGCACAGGTAGTCGTTCCTCCGCCACGGCGGCTTAGCGTCGCGCTGGTCACGCCCGGCGACAACTTCTTCATCGAAAAGGCCATCGCCGCGCTCGGCCTCGAACGGCCGGTCGTCATGTCGCAGACGGATTACGACGCAAAGGTCCCCAAAGACTTCGACGTGATCGTCTTTGATCGCATCGCGCCCAAAGTGCTGCCGGAGAACGGCAACTTCGTCTACTTCGGCAGTCTGCCGCCCAACACGGCGCTCAAGCAGAAGGTGAGTGACGTCGGCGTGCCGCTGGTGGCAGAAGACGTGGGCGTGCTCGACTGGAAGCGCGATCACCCGATCCTGCGAACGCTGAATGTCTCCAAGGTCTTCGCGGCCGAAGCGATGAAACTCGACGTGCCGGAAGACGCCGAGTTGCTCATCGAAGGCACGACCACGCCGCTGCTGGTGCTCTATCGGCAATCACGGCAGACGCATCTCGTCTGCGCGTTCGACCTGCTCCAGAGCAACTGGCCGATGCGCGAGACATTCCCGTACTTCCTCTACAACACGATGCAGTTCCTCTCGCTGGGCAGCGAGATGGACATTCGCGAGGGGTACACACCCGGCGCGATGCCGCGCATCCCGCGCGCCAACCTGGTCCGCGCCGATGCTAAGGCGACCGAGGTGAAGCTTATTGGCCCGGACCGCACGCAGACGGTCCGCGTTCCCGACAGCGGCGACTTCGTCCTGCCGCCGCTGAATCATGTCGGGCTCTATCGCACAGAGCCGAGCATTCCACAGTACGAGCGGCTCGCGGTGAACCTGCTCGACCCGAACGAGAGCAACGTGTTGCCGTCGAACATCGCGCCGGGCAGCGTCGGTTCGGTTGACAGCTCGAGCCAGGCGCGCAGCCGGTTCGAGTGGTGGTGGTGGCTGGTGGCGTGCGTCGCCCTGCCGCTGCTGATGATCGAATGGTGGGTCTACACGAGACGCGTGCAGATCTAGAGTCGCGCCCGCAGCGGTCGATGGCAATCAAGCGCGTCGGCGTCGCAACATGGGCGCCATCACCAGCAGGAATGGCATCGTGATCGGCTCCGGGACGAGCGACTGTGCCAAGGCCCAGTCGCCGACGAATGACTCGCTGGAAACCACGGTGCCATGGCGATAGTTCTGGGCCAGCGCCAGAAGGTCATCGAACGCCACGCCATTGACGCCATCGAAGTCGCCCATTTGCCAGTTCGTGTTCTGCGTCTGGCTGTAATGTTGAGCGAGCGCGAGCAGGTCATCAAAATCCACATCGCCGTCGATGTCGGCATCGCCCAAAGTCGGCATCAGCTGTTTGAGAAGCGTCTGGCCATACACCTGCGTTCCCGCTTCGGTCGGGTGCACGTAGTCGGCCAGATACCCATTGGCGACCGCCTGCTGAGACGTCGGCCCCGCCTGCCACATGTCGATAAACGAAACCTGCGAATCGCCGGCCGCGATCGCATCGAGCACCGCGCGGTATTCGCTCAAGCGCTGGTAAGACGCAGCAGGAAATCCCGGTGAGTTCACCTGATAGGCGCTGATCAGCGTGAAGCTGAGATCGGACGCATTCAGCCCCGCGTGGGCCCAATCGCGGCGGACATCGGCCATGAGACCCTGGATCGATGCGCCGTACGACGTGGTCGAGATCAGCCCGTTCGCATCGTTCACGCCGAAGGTGATCGCGACGTTGAGCTTTCCCGAATCGCCTGCGACCAACGATCGATAAAACGCGTCCCGGCCGGGTACGGTGAACCGGGAGTGATCGTAGTACAGGTCTCGAAAGCCCTGCGTGGTGCCCCCCGAGTAGCTCCAGCCCGAGACCGCCATTCCCTTCATGGTGGGCTGCGTGAGCTTGGTGTAGTAGAGCGCCGCACCGCGCGATGCGCCTGCGAGTTCGAAGGAGTTCCATTCCCCGGTGTTGGTGTTCGCATCGAAATGAAACACGTGATCGGATACGCCGGGCGCTACTGCGAGCGGCTGCACGGCGCTGGTTTGCATCACCTCGGCCGACCAGGGCGACTGAATTCTGCGCGTGCGGGTCGCCTGCAGCTGCGCGTTGGCGGTGAGACCGGAGGCAAACGCGTGGAAGTCGATCGGCTGGGTCATGTCCAGCGCGAGCGGGTCGTAACCGGTGCCGACAAATGAAAAGGTTCCCGGCACGGTGTAGTAGCGTCCGGATGGCGTGAGCGATTGCACGCCGTCCGCAACGGAATCGGTCGCCGGCGCGGACCAGATGCGTGCGCCGGTCGACTCCGCCCAAACGAACGGCAGATCGTAAGAGGCCGTCAAAAGACCGGAGCCGGAAAGGCCCACCGACGACTTGGCCGCGCGTGCGAGTCCGTTGGACCATCCCCCGCCGCCGTACGCGACGATGCTGTCGCCGAGAAAGAGAACGTCGGCCCGCCCTGCTCGTGCGGCGCTATTCCATTGCGCCGCGCGGGGGTTGAGCCGGGTCGCGGCTTCCGCGTGACAAACGATCGCGCAAAGGCCCAGAAGGAAAAAACGAAACCGCGACGGCAGCAGTGTGATCACGCTACACCCCTTGTGTGATGGAAATCGTTGTCAGACTCGCCCCCCTCCCCGTGCGAGTCCCGCCCAAGTCAACCGCCACATTGTTCACCGGGTCGGCGAAGGAGGTAACTGAAAAATCGCCTCACACGCGAATTGGCAAAAGTTGAACACGAATTTACGTTGTTTTGCCTAATGAATACATGTTTCACCTATTCGCGTATTTCCGCAAGATCAGGGAATGGATCGGCGCAGCGTTTCGGCAGGTATTTCAGGTTTATTGTGCGGGTCGGCGACGCCCACGGCAGGAGGCAAAACCGATCGTGGAGAGAAGCGCAGTCGACTGCGGCTCAGGCGCGAGGAGGCGGGCCAGGCGCCAGTCGGCTTCGAATGACTGCGCCGACAGGGATGCATTCAATCCGTAGTTCTGAACAAGATTCAGCAGGTCCTGAAACGATACCATGCCATCGCCGTTGAAGTCCCCGCCTGCCCAGCTGGCACCGCTGGAGTTCTCGTAGTTCCGCGCGAGCGCGAGTAGATCCTCAAAGTCGATATCGCCATCGATGTCCGTGTCGCCGAGCGTCGGCATGAGCTGGCTCATCGCCACTTCGCCATAGACCCGCGTCCCGAGGCTCGTGGGATGGACGTTGTCGGCCAGGTAGTGATTGGCCATGGCCGTCTGCCAGCTCGGACCGGCCTGCCAGATGTCCAGGAACGACACCCGCGCATCCGCCGCGGCAATCGAATCGAGAACCTGCCGGTAGTCGCTCAGGGCGTAGAACGAAGCCGACGGATACCCGCCGGCGTTGGGCTGATAGGTGCTCATGAGCGTGAAGCTCAGATCGCCTGACGGCTTGCCCGAGGCCTGCCAGTCGCGACGCACATCGGCGATCAATCCCTGGATCTGCTCGCCGACTTCCGCGGGCGTGCAGGTCAACATGTCGTTGACGCCGAAGGCGAGTGCCACATTCAGTTTTCCAGAGTTGCCTGCCACCAGCGACCGGTAGAACGCCGAGCGCGCCGGCGCGGTGAACTGCGGATCGTTGTAGTAGTTATTCCGGAATCCCTGCGTCGTGCCGCCGGAAAAGCTCCACGCCGAAACGGTCATTCCCGTCGACTCGGGTTGGATCAGCTTCGCGTAGTAGATCGCGGTGTCACGGGAATCCGGCGTGAACTCGAACGAGTTCCAGTCACCCGGAGTCGAGGGCGCATCGAAATGAAACGGGTAATCGGCAAACGACCCATTCGCGATCGATCGCGGTCCGCTGGCCTGGATGACCGCGCTCGTCGAGTCGATGTTCCGATGCCAGCTTCGCGTTGCGGTCAGGCTGGCATTGCTACCCAGGCCCGAGGCGAACACGTGAAGGTCGAGCGCGCCGCGCAGGTCCAACGCAATCGGATCGATACCTGTGCCGATGAATGAGAAGTTCGCGCCGACGCGATAGTTTCGGCGCGAGAACGACATTGCCGGAATTCCCAGCGCTGCCGAATCATCTGCCGGCCCGGCCCAGATGCGGGCGCCGGTGTAGCCGGCCCAGACCGAGGGTGGATCCGGCGCCGCAGCCAGAAGCGCCGATCCGGCAAGCCCGACCGACGCCTTCGCCGCTTGTGCGATGCCGCCTGCCCATCCGTCCGCGCCGTAATTCACGATGCTGTCGCCGAAGATGAGCAGGTCTGCCCGGCCGTGCCGCGCGGCATCCGCCCATTGCAGCGTACCGGGGTTGAGACGGGTCGAAGCGCGCGCCTCGCTTGCGAGCGGCATGCAGGCGACAGCCAGCAGCAGGATAGATCGCTCAAACACGTATCGCCTCAATCTCGTTGTCGACACCGTTTCTTCGAATCACCCACCGCGCGCCGTTCCAGAAAGCGACCTTCGCGTTGTCTGGCGACGGCGTCAAGCACGAATTGCGTGACTCGCTAGAATCCCGCCGTGGCAAAATCGAAAACCCGAACGCAGTTTCTCTGTAACAAGTGCGGCAGCGTGCACGCGAAGTGGATGGGCAAATGTCCCGACTGCGGCGCGTGGGATTCGCTCGAGCCCTTCACGCCGCCGACGGAAGATGCCCGCAAACCCCTGGCCGCATCGACCGGCGGCGGGTTTGGAGACCTCGCCAGCGGCGCGAGCGCGATGACATTGGATCAGATCGACTCTGCCCAATCTCCACGAACCCCCACGGGAATTGGCGAACTCGACCGCGTCCTGGGCGGCGGGATCGTCCCCGGCGCGGCCATCCTCGTGGGCGGCGAACCGGGCATCGGAAAATCGACATTGCTGCTCCAGATGGCAGGAACGATCGCAAGAGGCATTTCTGGTCCCTCTCCCCTGTATCCAGGGGAGAGGTTAGGAGAGGGGCGAGTCGCGCGACAGGGCAAGCTCGATTCCCGATCTCCAGACCCCTCTCCTAACCTCTCCCCGGAATACCGGGGCGAGGGACCAGTGAAAAGGAACAACGCGTTTCCGACCCTTTACGTCACCTCCGAAGAGAGCGCCTCCCAAACCAAGCTCCGCGCCAAACGGCTCAAGCTCGACACGAGCAATCTGCTCGTCCTCGCGGAAACCAACCTGGAGCGCATCATTCACCAGATCGCGCAGACCAGGGCACGCGTCGTCGTGATCGATTCGATCCAGATGATCTACAAGCCCGAGCTCGGCGCAGCGCCGGGATCTGTTACCCAGCTCCGCGACTGCTGCACCGAACTCGTCTATCTGGCGAAAGCCACCGGCGTCGCGATCATCTTCGTCGGCCACGTCACCAAGGCCGGCACACTCGCCGGGCCGAAGATCATCGAGCACATCGTCGACACGGTTATCTACTTCGAAGGCGATCGCTATCACTCCCACCGCATCGTCCGCTGCGTGTAGAACCGCTTCGGCAGCACGCACGAAGTCGGCCTGTTCGAGATGACCGGTAATGGACTTACCGAAGTGAAAGATCCCGGCAACCTTTTTGCCCGCCCGTATGGCGAAGAAGGCCCGCCCAGCGGCTCGGTTCTGACCACGGCGTTGACGGGCAGCCGGACGATGATCATCGAAGTGCAGGCGCTCACCGCTTCCAGCGTCATCGGTGCCGCGCGGCGAAAGGTAACCGGCGTCTCTTCCGACCGCGTCGCGATGATCATCGCCATCCTCGAAAAACGCTGCGGCTTCCGACTCGCGGATAAAGACGTCTTCGTCAATCTCGTCGGCGGCGTGAAGATTCAGGAGCCGGCGATCGACCTCGCCGTTGCGCTCGCGATCGCCAGCGCGTATGCCGACAAGCCGATGCCGAGCGGCTCGATGGCCATCGGCGAGATCGGCCTGGGCGGCGAGGTCCGCTCGGTCAATCAGCTGGAGGCGCGCCTTCGCGAAGCGAGCCGGCTCGGCGTCGGCCACGCGATCGTCCCGCACTTTTCAGGTCCGATACCCAAGCTTGGGGGGATGGCCGTCCACGGCGTGCGACGCATCCAACAGGCGCTGGCGGATCTGGCAATCGAACGCCGGAAGCGCCCTGCCGACGCCGAATCGTGATTGTGCGATTCAGCTCAGCGTTCTCGCTCTCGGTCCGATAGGCAGATATTTGGCGGATGGACCCCGTCCCCGTTTGCTTTCGCTCGCGTTTAATTCGATTTCCGAGCAGCGGATCGCTTGGCGCGAAGAGCCGATCGAAACACGGCTTCCGACTAAAGAATGGCCGCTGGAGGGCGAATGCCTGTCGCAATGAGAAAAAGAATCCCGACCCGACGACGAGGCGCTGTGATGGCGTATGCCGCGCTGTCGATGGTCGCGATGTGCGGAATCATTTCACTCGGCGTGGATTTCGGCCGCGTGCAGATCGCCCGTTCGCAGCTTCAGGCCGCCGCCGACGCGGCGGCGCGCTACGGCGTCACCGGCGTCCAACACGAGATCGGCAACGTCAACGCCGCGGAGGCGATGGCCCGTGTCATGCTCCGCGAAAACACCGTCGATGGAAAAGCCATTGTCGACGCGCAGGCCACCATCGAATACGGCGAATGGAAAACCGATTCCCTCAAGTTCAAAGATCACAACCAGACCACCAAGCGCAACGCGGTCCGCGTCACCGTCAGGTGCGCCAATAGTTCGGGCACGGCAATTCCGCTGATGTTCGGGTCACTGATCGGCAGGCCGCAGCAGGAGCTGTCCGCGTCCGCCGTCGCGATGATCGAACAGGATGCGAATCTCACCAACGCTTCCAATTACCAGCAGGCCTATGTCCCGGCGACCAGCAACCCATGGCTCGCCGGCAGCCCGAACGGAACCAAGGCAAACGTCGGCAATCCGCACAACAATCCTGACACCGCCGGCGCGACCCTTCAGTCCCCAATCAACTTCAATTCGCTGTCGCTGCGGGCAGGATCAACCGTCACCTTCGACGGCGTGAACGGCGGCGCCAACAACCTTCAGTCAAATACGCTCTACACCGGCGACGGCAATCTCAGCTGGATCGTGAGCAACTTCGGCGGCTCGGAGAACGGCAAGAGCAATGTCACAGCGCCGATCAACAGCGTCATTGCCGTATTCCTTAACGACAATGTCCCCTCGGGACCGACGCCCGCGAATCTCGATTTCTCGACCAGCTCGTCCCGTGACTTTGCGACGCTCGCGCCGCAACTGAATCAACCCTTCTTCGTCGGCGACGGGCGCCGCGCCAATGGCGACATGCAGCAGTTCGTCGTGCCCGCCGGCGCGACCCGCCTCTTCGTCGGGACGATGGACGGATATGAATGGAATAACAACGTCGGCGGCTTCACTGTGACCGTCACGACGGCGCCGACTGTAACGCTGGTCCAATGAACTCTTGGGTTGATCGTTGAAACCCAGACACCGTTCACGCTGCAGTTGATCCTTTTCGTATCGCCGTTTAGGCGACAGCGACCCGAGACCCGAGATGCGTCGATCACCAAACACATACACCCGACGCGAGCGCGTCGGGTGTGTGTAACTGTATCCAAACCACAGGACGAGAATCAGCGGCGGCGGCGAATCACGAGGCCGGCCAGACCGGCGACCGCAAGCGACGCAGGCTCCGGAACGACCTGCAGGCCGTTGACGACGATTGTACCTGACTGGATCGCGGTCGAGGTGACGCCAAACGCCGAGGTGGCGAAGTTGGTGTTGAACCCGCCGACGGCCAGATAGTAGGTACCGGCCGGGAGGGCACCGCTGGCGAAGTCCAGCGCGCTGGTGAGAACGCCGCCGGTGAAGTTCACATCGTCATTGGTTCCGACCAGTGAACCGGTTGCGCTATAGAGACCAATTTCCGTGTCGTTGGGGTCGCCGAGCGTACTGGCAGTGAGGGTCGAGCCGGCCGTGTCGAGGTGGAGCGCGCCGGTGCCGCTATAGGTGAAGCTGTACCAGTCGACACCCGCGGCGGCGAGGGGAGCCGAGAGGCTGCCGCCCAGGGTGGTTGCGGTCGACGCCGGCGGGGTGACGACGGCATCGCCGAGGGTGATGTGGATATTGCTCCAGGTGGCGCCCGAGCCGCCGAAGGTCTGGGCCGCGAGGAAGTACAGGTTGCCGCTGGTCGGAGCGGTGTAGGCCGTATCCATGAAACCGGTCCAGCTGAGGTGGATCGGCGAGGTGGAGTTGGCCGAGACGGGCGACGGGCCCGGGTCGGCGTAGAACGTGCTAGCGGTCGCGAGCGGCGCATCGGCGAGTGCCCAGATGGCTTCGCTGCTCCAGGCGGTACCGACGCTGCCACCCCAGTCGACGCTGACGGTGTAGCTGTTGTACGTGCCCGCGGGAACGCCGGTCAGGAGAAACGAGCTGGCACTCGAGGTCGGCCCGGAGATCGTCGCGTTGAAGGACGGGACGGTGTAGTTGGCTTCCTGGTTGGTGTTCCAGGCGACGCTTGCTGAAGCCGGCCGGCCGGAGATCGTTGGCGATTCGGTTTTGGTCGCCGCCGAGGCGATCGAACCGACAGCCAGAACCGAGAACGCCGTCGCGGCGAGGATCGAAGTGTTACGGAGCATGACAGTCTCTCACTTTCCCGAGGGTTGCAGATCGCGGGTGGATCTGAACAAGTTGAATTCGGACACCATGAACGAGGGAGTATTCGCCCGTATCTGTCCGGACGTGAACGCGGTGCCAAGGCCGATCGATTGCAACTCTAGAGATTGCACTCAAACCGAAACGTCACGCAGCGGGGCTTGAAGACCCAATGCGGGAACTCGTTGGCTACTATTTTCGTTCGAAACCGATGACGTTTTCTTCCCCGCCACCAGATTGGCCTTCGCGATATGCGGTTGATTCCCGTTCAGGCCCGATGACAAGAAATTATCGACACTTCGACCGAATTCAACGAAAATGCCAAAGATGCAGCGGAAATCTATTTGACAATATCACACGCCGCAGCATCGCGTTGCATGGTCGAAATAGGTGCGGTGCAGTCAGAGGATCGATTGACGTGCGGAGTCGAAAAGCATCTGATTGCTGCGTTCACCCTTCGGCCACGCGGGATGAACGATTTGGTCAGATCGTTGAGGAAGAGGTGGCAGCATTCTTTCCCCAGCATTCCCTCTCGGTGACTAGAGGGCGCGAGCAGGACCGCTCCCATTCTACCCAATTTCTCAATCCGGGGTGCCCCGGCAGATTATGCCTTACGTGAGGCGTTCCCGCAGGCGCTCCTGCACCAGTTTCGCGTTCAGACCTTTGCCGCTCTTCATCACCATGCCGACCAGCGCGCCGATCGCGCTCTGCTTCCCGCCTTTGAAATCGGCCAGCGCGGGAGGATTCTGCGCGATCATCGCGTCGATCGCGCCGGTGTCGGCGCTCTGGATCAGGCCGAGTCTGCTCGCCACCTGCTCGGCGCTCAACACGGTCGCAAAAGCGACCTCGGCCATTTTCGCGTTGAGAATCTGCTTGGCGATTTCCTTGCTGGCGGCGATTTTTCCTGCGACGACGAGTGCGGCGATCTCGGCAACGAATTCGGGTTCGATGCCGATATCCGCGATCCGCTTCCCCGCGTCGCTCGCCACCTCGCGCAAACTCTCGATCAGCGAACCCGCGCGCTTCGCCTCGGCACCCCCCTTCACGATCGCGTCGAAGTAATCGCCCGTCCGCTTGTCGGCCGCCAGCGCGTTTGCTTCCTTTTCCTGCAGGCCCAGCACTTCGACGTAGCGCTTCCGGCGTGCGCGCGGCAATTCGCCGACTTGCGCCTTCAATTCACTCAGCCACGTCTCACTCACCTCGACCGGCACAAGATCGGGGTCGGGGAAGTAGCGATAGTCGTCCGCCTCTTCCTTGTCGCGCTGGTGGAAGGTCGTCTGCGTGGCTTCGTCCCAGCCGTAGGTGCTCTTTTTGCCGAGGTTTCCGGTCTCTTCCCACTGCTTCACCTGCCGGACGACCTCGTACGCGACGGCCTTCTCCAGCACGCTGAAGCTGTTGAGATTCTTGATCTCGGTAATCGCGGTCTTGTGAACTTTTCCATCTTGGTCGGTGATGTGCACGTTGATGTTCGGCTCGAACCGCATGTGGCCGAGCTGCATCTGCGCCTCGGAGATGCCGAGGAACTGCACGAGCCGCTGGAGTTCCTGCCCGAAGAGTGCGACCTGTTTCGGCGTCTTTAGATCGGGTTCCGTCACAATCTCCAGCAGCGGCGTTCCGGCGCGGTTCAGGTCGACGATCGAGTGATCGATGTGATATCCGCCCGGCGCTTCGTGCATCAGCTTGCCGGCATCTTCTTCCAGATGCGCCCGACGAATCCGGATCGGCACCATCGTGCCGTTCTCATCCTCCACCTCGAACACGCCGGGTCCGCACAGCGGCAGGTCGTACTGGCTGATCTGGTAGTTCTTGGGCAGATCGGGGTAGTAGTAGCTCTTGCGGTCCCACTTGGTGTACTTGGCGATCTCGCATCCCATCGCGAGCCCGGCGAGGATCGAATACTCCACCGCCTTCTTGTTGATCACCGGCAACACCCCGGGGAGGCCGAGGATGACCGGATCCACCGCCACGTTCGGCTCCGGCGGCACTTCGCCAACTTTGAGCGCGCCCGACCCGTTGGCGACCGAGGTGAACATCTTCGTTTTGGTGGCCAGCTGGACGTGAATCTCCATGCCGACCAAGAGTTTGTAGCTGACGCATTTTCGATCTGCCATGACGATGCTCCTTCGGTGCTCGCGGACGGAAGACGAATCTACACGTGCATAAGGATTTGGGAAGTCACCCGGCGTGCCGCGAACGAAAGTGATCTTTCGATTTGTGCTTGCTTCGGCTGGCAATCGGCGAAGAATCTTTCGCTGCGGGACACTTTCGCGTGGCGGAATGGTCCCGCGATACTCGTCGAACACTCTCCGGGGATTTGTGAATCATGAAACACCTTCAAAAACTGATCGGAATGGCGGCAATCGGCCTGGCGATTTGCTCGGTATCGGGTTTCGCGCGAAACAAGCAGACGAAACCTGCAGAAAACAAGGTAAACGTCGGCGCGATGGTCACCGAGATCATGAAGATGCACATGGGCGAAGACGCGGATAACACGATGTCGTTCGCGATGTGGCTGCCGAAGGAGTTCTTCGTCGAGTCGGCAATCAGTTCGGGTCAGACGCGCGAACAGGCGGAAGCCGGACTTTCCATCTTCGAGGGCTACACCCTGCTCGTCGCCGGCCAGCAGCGCGGCGACACGTTCGGCGACAAGGAAACGACGACGAAGGAAATCGTGGGCCGATCGGTTCTCGTCACCGAAGACGGAACCGAATTGAAGCCGGTCGATGCTCCGCCGCGCGAACTGGTCCGCATCGCCAACCTGATGAAAATGAGCATGAAGACTCAGGGCCCCTTCGCCGAGGCGATGCAGGTCATGGTTTTCCCCGACAGCGTGGACGGAAAGCCGGTCGTGGACATGAACAACCGGGACAAACTGACGCTCAAAGTGAGCGAAGGAAATGGCTGGTCGGGTTTCGACGCGACCTGGCGGACGCCGTTTGATGCGCTAACGCCTTCGACACCGTGCGTGAAATGTTCCGAGCCGGTCTCGGCCAAGTTCTCCTACTGCCCTTACTGCGGAACCAAATCCGAGAAGTGAGAACCTCCTGCTTCCGCGAAGTTCAAGAACGTCCGTTGCGCCGAGCACCGGACGTTTTTTCATTCTGTTGTCCCATTGATCAACAACAACGTCGTCGTCTGCGGGATCATTGAACCAACGCGATTTCCTGTACCATCCGCACACGCATGTCCCCTCTCGTCTTCACCCTTCTCGCCTTCGGTATCTCGTTCGTCGCCGGGCTGTTCGGCTCGCTCGTGGGCGTCGGCGGCGGGATCATTGTCGTGCCGGCACTCACATTGATCTTTGGCGTGCCGATCCATTTCGCGATCGGCGCTTCGATCGTTTCCGTCATCGCCACCTCCAACGGCGCGGCCGCTTCGTATGTGAAACGCGGCATCGCCAACCTTCGCGTGGCGATGCTCCTTGAAGTCGCAACGGCCTCGGGCGCGATCGTGGGCGCGCTGCTGGCCGGCAGGGCGCAGCCGCGGGTGCTCTTTGTCCTCTTCGGGCTAACGCTCCTGTACGTCGTCTGGAGCATGTTGCGAAAGCGCACGGCCGCACAGCTGGAGATCCCGCCCGACCGGATCGCCGATCGGCTCCGATTGCACGGCTCGTACTTCGACGACTCGGAACAGAAACAGATCCACTACCGCGTGGCGCGAACCCCGTTCGGCTTCGCCGTCAGCGGCATCGCCGGACTGCTCAGCGGCCTGCTCGGCATCGGCGGAGGCGCGATCAAGGTGCCGGCGATGCACCTGGCGATGGGCATGCCGCTCAAGGTCTGCACCGCAACCAGTAACTTCATGATCGGCGTCACTGCGGCGGCGAGCGCGATGGTCTACTTCATGCGCGGAGACGTCTCGCCTTTCATCGCCGCGCCGGTCGCTTCGGGCGTTTTGCTCGGCGCAATGGCCGGCTCGCAGCTCATGACACGCCTGCGGAACAACTGGATCAAGACCCTCTTCCTGATAGTGCTCTTCTTCACCTCGGGCCAGATGCTCTGGAAAGGACTTCGGCCATGAGCGAACCCACTCTGCCCAATCCCAACGAAGCGCCGGATGATGCGGTGGTCCACCGCGTCGAGCAGATCATCGGCAACCTGCTCCGCTGCGGCGTGCTCACCAGCCTGGCGCTGCTGGTTGCCGGGACGCTCGTGAGCTTCTTCCATTCGCACCGCTACGGCAGCACGTCCGATGACCTGTCCGTTCTCATCGCGAAGGGCGGCGATTTTGAGCGGTCTTTCGCGTGGTTGTTCGGCGGGCTGAGAGATTTCCGCGGGCAGGCGCTGATCGTGCTCGGGTTGGTCTTCCTGATCGCCACGCCGCTGCTGCGCGTGGCTGTGTCGGTCGTCGCGTACATCATCGAGCGCGATCTGATTTTCGTTTTGATCACCTCGCTGGTGTTGGTGCTGCTGGTCGTGTCATTCCTGATCGGCGGGCATGGGTGAGCCGCTGTAACCGCTGAGCCGCCATCACGCCGACGCGACGGCTATTTGGTCACCGGGCAAAGAATCTGGCGTTCGCACACGCGCCGAAAGTGCTCGCCGGTGATGCTGAGCGTTACCGCGTGCGAGAACAGGCGTGGCCGACGAAGCAGCGTCCACGCCAGCAGGTACCAGTATTGAAGCCGCTGTCGGCCGATCACGCCGAGCATCACGGTCGATTTCGCAAACGCGCTCAGGCGGGCGAAGCTGATCCGGTTGCTCACCACCGGCGGACGAAACTCGCGCAGGAATGTCCGCACGCGTCGGTAGTAGTTACGAGGCGAATAGATCGTGTTCAGGATCTGCTGATAGCCGTCGCGCAGGAGTGTGATGTCCATGACGGGCTTGATGTTCGTGGTTCCGTCGACGTTGTCGCCAGTGCCGCTGCCGATGAGCCGGCCGGCGTTTCGCAGGCGGTCGTAGAGCGCGGTTCCGGGCAGCGCATTGAGCAGGCCGACCATCGCCGTGACGATTCCGCTGCGCTGGATGAAATCGATTTGCCGTTCGAAGATCGAGCTGTTGTCGCTGTCGAAGCCGACGATGAATCCGCCCTGCACCTGGATGCCGGCGCGCTGGATCGTCTTCACATCGTCGATCATGTCTCGCCGGCGGTTCTGCACCTTTCCACACTCGACGAGGCTGTCATTATCCGGCGTTTCGATGCCGACGAACACCGTATCGAAACCGGCCTTGGCCATCAGCGCGAGCATCTCCGGATCGTCGGCCAGATTGATCGACGCCTGCGTGTTGAACACGGATGGCCGTTTGATGTTGTCTGCCTGCCACTGGATGAGCGCCGGGAACAGCTCTGTTCGCGCTGCTTTCTTGTTGCCGATCAGATTGTCATCCACAAAGAACACGCCCGATTTCCACCCGGCGCTGCGAAGCGAGCCCAGCTCGCTGAGAATCTGCGCCGTGGCCTTGATCCGCGGCTTTCGGCCAAAGAGCGTCGTGACGTTGCAGAACTCACAGTTGAACGGGCACCCGCGCGAATACTGGACACCCATCGTGAAGTAGCGGTCCATCTCGAGCAGATCCCAGCGCGGCACAGGCGTCCGCGTGATGTCGGCGAACTCGGTGGTCGAGTAGGTCCGCTCGGCCCTGCCGGCGGCGAGATCGGCCAGGAACCTCGGCAAGGTGATCTCGGCCTCATTGAGCACGAGATGATCGACCGCCGGGAATGCATCCGGCTCGGCCGTGAACAACGGACCGCCTGCGACGATTTTTACTCCGGCGAGGTGGCAACGCTCGATCAGTCGCTGGACCGAGGAACGCTGAACGCCCATCGCGCTGATCATCGCCATGTCCGCCCATTCCAGGTCGGAACGCTTGAGCTCGCAGACATTGGTGTCGATCAGGCGAAGGTTCCACTCGCGCGGGAGCATGGCGGCCACCGTGAGCAGCCCCAGCGGCGGCATCACCGAGCGTTTGCCGACGAACTTCAGCGCGGTGGCGAGGCTCCAGAACGTTTCAGGAAAGCGCGGGTAGAGGAGAAGGATGTTCATCGGTTGGCTCCCGTCGTTTATCGCGGAACGCCATGCCGTTCGCCGGCGGACACGCCGGACAGAATCGAGACGCATTGCTGAATGTGTTTCGCGTATTCCGCAATTGTAGAGCGGGTCATCCAGCCGATTCGCGAAAACGCCTGTGACAGTTGTGCCGACCGCCATAAAAGCACCCGATCCGCCGCAAACGACGTTTGCGGCGGCGGGCGTTGTGTCAGTAAGCGCTCTGCAGGCGACTTCTCACACTACCTGGATTCCCTTTGGGCCGGGCGTCGCCGCCCCAACAATATCGACGCGCCCAGCCCGAATACCGAAGGCTCGGGAACCATCGACATCGCAAGCGTGACATCCTGGCGCATCGACCATGGCAGGGACGACAACTGCAGGTCCACAGCCTGGTAATGCTGGGCGAGCAGGAGGAGATCGTCGAAGTTCACCCGACCGGCGCGATTGAAATCCCCGTGGGCCCAGCGCGCTTCGGGCCTTCCGTACGACTGGGCGAGGTTGAGCAGGTCGGGAAAGTTGACAATGCCGTCGAGATTCGTGTCGCCCGGTGCGACCAGACGAAGCAGGAGGGAAGTCGCGTCGACGGGATTGCCTGCGAACTCTGCGACTGAACGATCGGCCGTGTCGAGCAGCGCCAGACGGGCGTGCGTGCCCGCGAGCGACGACATCAGTCGGCCATTGACGAGTGCCGTCTCGATGGCAGCCGCTGCGGAACCAACAAAACACCCTCGGTGCGGCCAACCGTACACATCGCCGCTTCGTTTTCGTAAGATGCGTAGCTTCATGCTCGTCCTGATCGACAACTACGATTCGTTCACGTTCAACCTCGTGCAGGTGATGGGCGCGGCCAAGCCGGGGTTGGAGATGAAAGTCTTCCGCAACGACAAGGTGACGGTGGACGAGATTGACGCGATGAAGCCGACGCACATCGTCATCAGTCCCGGGCCGTGTACGCCGAGGGAAGCGGGCATCAGCAATGACGTGTTGAAGCGTTTCGCTCCGACGATTCCGATCCTCGGCGTCTGCCTGGGCCACCAGTGCATCGGCCACACGTATGGCGGGATCGTCGAGCGCGCCGCGCGGCTCATGCACGGCAAGACCGACCTGATCTATCACGACGGCAAGGGCGTATACCGCGACATGCCGCTGCCGTTCACCGCGACACGTTACCACAGCCTGATCATCCGGAACGGCTCGATGCCGAGCGACTTCGAGGTCGTGGCGCGGACCGATCAGGACGAGATCATGGGCGTTCGTCATAAACATTGGCCATTGGAAGGCGTGCAGTACCATCCCGAGAGCTTCCTCACCGAGCAGGGCGCGAGGTTGCTGCTGAACTTCATCAACCAGTGATTTTCCGGCGTTTCCCAAAGCCGTCTGACAATAATCTGACCGCCATGGCGTTAGAATGTGTTGGAATGCCCTTGGGATGCTTCGGCGTTCTGCGCGAGTCGGTCGGCATGGATCGATCAATGGCAACGGACGAATCAACCTCACCGTAGTGCAGGACTGCCATGCGAATGCTCGGTGTCATTCTCATCGTCGCAGGATTCCTTTTGTTCTTCGGGAACTTCTCCGGGCTCATCCGCGTCGTTCCCGGGTTGGGCATACTCACCGTGTTGGTCGGCGGAGCGCTCTTTGCCGTCGCCGAGCGGTTTGATGGGCTGCCGCCCGGCAACGAGGAATGACCGGCCGCAGTCACTTCCTGCGCGCTGCCGACAATTGACTCGCCTGCCCGATCTACGATCATCCCGTTCCACCAGGAGCAGCATGGCCAGCGAGCGAGTGAGTTCTTCCTCAGAGCGCGTGATCGTCGTCGGCGCCGGCGGCATTTCCAACCCATGGTTCAGCGCGATCAACGCCGAGCAACTCGGCGTCGTCGCCGTCGTCGACATCCGTAAAGACGCCGCCGCGGCGCAGATCGAAAAATACAAGCTCGCCGGCGCGGTCGCATCGGATGATCTCGACCAGGCGCTGCGCGACCACGCGAAGCACGCCGACTTCCTGATCGATCTCACCATCCCCGCAGCCCACTTCGACGTGACGACCAAGGCACTGCGCACCGGCCTGCACGTCGTCGGCGAAAAACCGATGGCCGAGACGATGCAGCAGGCGCGCGAGATGATCCGCGTGAGCGAATCCACCGGCAAGCTCTTCATGACCAGCCAGAGCCGCCGCTGGGATACGAACCACGCCACCGTCGCCTCTACGCTTCGCGCCGCGAAGCTCGGCGCGGTCACCGTCGCCAACTGCGACTTCTACATCGGCGCCCACTTCGGCGGATTCCGCGACCAGATGCGCAACGTCCTCATCCTCGACATGGCCATCCACCACTTCGATCTGGCCCGTTTGTTTCTCGGCAGCAACTGCAAACGCGTCTGGTGTGAGGAAACCAATCCGCTCGGTTCCTGGTACGCGCACGGAGCCAACGCCAACGCGATCTTCGAGATGGCAAACGGTGTCCGCTTTAACTACCGCGGCAGTTGGTGTGCCGAGGGCTGCCACACGAGTTGGAACGGCGACTGGCGCATTATCGGCACCGAAGGCACACTGATCTACGAGAAGGACAAACTCCCCACCGGACAGGTAATCGCCGACCGTAGCGAAACGAAGTTCCACCTGCCGCTCAAACCGCTCGAAATAGAAGAAACCAAGATCGAGAAAACTGCCTTCCACGGTGGCCTGAACGAGATGCTTCGGTTTCTCCGCACCGGCGAGAAGCCGCAGACCGAGTGCCACGACAACATTCACTCGCTTGCGATGGTGCACGGCGCGATCCAATCCGCGCGCGAAAACCGCTGGATTGATCTGAGCGACGTGTGAGTTCGGCAGATCGCGTTGGTCCGTTCGCCAGGGAGCCTGCTGCAAATGCGAGTGACCCCGCGACGTGTCCTGACGATTCGGCATCTGCAGTGGCGGATATGGCTCGGGTTGCGCGCTGTTTCATTATCGGGCGCCTGAAGATGGATGGGCGATAATCACTCCCAGAACGCTGCTGACACACCGGGGTTCTTTCCCCACTTCATCGCTTTTGCGGCGGTGGACCCCGTGGCGGCCTCCCGTCATCAACTGCTGATGGGGCAAGAATCATCGCTCTTTGACATACTTTCCAAAGACGCCCTGCGATCACGCCGATCCAAGAATGAGTGCAGCAGACAGCAAACCATCCGGACGGCACGACGACGCCAAGAAGCGAAACGACTTCGTTATCGCGACTTCTTCGGTTGACCGCTCTATCCATCTTCGTCCCGACTGTCGCTTCGCTGGCAATTGGCCTCTGGATCTCAAGCCAATCCAATGCTGAAGTCCGAAACAGCGAGCGGGCGGCCATGCTGGATGTGATGGCGACGCAGACCTGCATCGCCTTGGAACCGCTGCTCGCCGCGAACGAAGTCACGGCCATTCGTCAAATTGTCGCCTCGGTCGGTGAGGTCGCAGGCGTCAAACGATGTTCGCTGTTACTGCCGGATGGACACGTACTGGCCGACTCCGACATAAAGGCGATCAACGTTCAGGGCTTCCCGGACTCCTGGAATGGCCCAATTGAAAATGCAGTGACGGAATCGAGCGATCCGGGATCTTCATATCTGCTCCGCACGATCAACATTCGGGACCGTGGACCCTTGGTCCTTCGCATCAGTTTCGAAAAGTCGGCTCCCGCATTCGCGCTGTCGGACGCCACAGGATATTCTTTACTGTTCGTATTCCTGCTCTTGCTCATCTGGTTCGTAATTCGAACGTGCCAGCAACGCCTGCAAGCGATGACCAAGCTTGCCGAAACGCTTTCGGCGCTCGCGAACCGGGTCGACGTGCCACTGGAGCAGTTCAAGCTTGCCGACTCTCACTGCGCGGGCGCCGGGTCATGGAACCGGTTGATCGAGCGATTCTCGAAACTCGAGCATTCAACGCGTGCGGAGGCGATGCGGGAGTTCTTGGCCCTCCGCGACCATCCGGCTTCAGCTGCGAAGGCCGACGGCGATAACGCAGGGTTGGGTGCCGTCATTGACCTGCTGCCCACCGGCGTCCTCGTGCTCGAAGCGAGCGGCATCGTGCGGGCCTGTAATGGCGCCGGGGCCGCCCTGCTCGGATTCGACCCCGCGAAGGCTGTCGGCGTCGACGTTCGAACCCTTCTGTCGGAACCCGTCTTTGTCGACATCGTTACCGCGAATCTCAATAAAACCTACGGCGGCGAACGACGCAGCGTTGAGATTGATCGTCGAAGCGAACACGGCGGCATCATCCGGATCAATATCCGTCCGCTCCGGCGCGAAGACAATGGGGGCTGTCTCGTCACCGTCGAGGACGTGACCCAACAGCGCATTGCTGACTCGGCTCGCAACCAGTTCGTCGCGCAGGCGACCCACGAACTCCGTGCACCGCTCACCAACATGCGGCTCAGCCTTGAGGCGGCGCTCGAAGACGATGCGTCAAACGTCGAGGCATTGACGCAGCATTTGAATGTTCTGAATGACGAGACGCGGCGCCTGGAGCGCCTGGTGGCAGAGATGCTCTCGGTCGCCGAGATCGAGGCCGGATCGCTCGCCATGAAAGAAGACGACGTGCGTGCCGATCGCCTGTTCGAGGAGCTGAAGGCGAACAACATCGGGGCGTGTCGCGAGAAGAACCAGCAGCTGCGCTTCGAGCTTCCGCCGAAACTTCCGCTGCTGCGTGGCGATCGCGACAAGATCGCCGCGGCCCTCCAGAACCTGCTGAACAACGCCATAAAATACACGCCCGAGGGCGGCCAGATATCCGTCATCGCGCGCCAGGAGGCAGAACGCTTCATCATTGAAGTGTCGGACACCGGCTTCGGCATCGCGGCCGAAGAGCAGTCCCGCATCTTCGAACGGTTCTACCGCGCGAAGGATCCGCGCATTTCAAAGATCACCGGTACGGGATTGGGCCTTGCCCTCGCGCGGGAGATTGCCCGCCTGCACGGTGGCGATTTGTCTTTCAAGAGTGAGCTCAATTGCGGGACCACCTTCACATTCCAGTTGCCCGCGGCCAAGCAGCCTGCGTGAGTTAAGAAAGGCAGGGAACAGGTCAGGTGGAGATTCAACAGAACATCGTCGGAGCGGCCTGCGTTCTCAAACCCAACGGCCCTCTTATCGACACGGAGGCAGCCACGCTCCGGACGGTGGCCGAAGACGCCCAGCGACGCTGCGCCGGCCGAATCGTTCTGGACGCCTCACAGATCGCATTCGTCGACAGCCTCGGCCTTGAAGCCCTTCTCGATGTGACGGAACTGCTCGGAAAGGCTGGACGAACGCTGAAAATCTGCGCCGCGAATGCAACCGTCCGGCAGGTGATGCAGGTCACCGGGCTCGCGGGCGCGTTTGAGTTTTACGAAGAAGTCAACGCCGGGGTCAGGAGCTTCCTGTGAAGAGCAAAGCGCCAAAGCAGAAACTCGGCGAAGCGCTCGTGGCGCGCGGCGTGGTGAGCGCCGAGCAGTTGGCAACGGCGCTGGAGATCCAGCGAACGACGGGGGTGATGCTGGGAGAAGCCCTGGTCGGCCAACAGGCAGTGGCTGAACCCGACCTGATCGAAGTGCTCTCCGACATCATGGGGATTCCCGGTGTCGTGTTGCGGCACGGCATGCTCGACCCGGCGATGCTCAAGCTCGTGGGCGCGGAAGAGGCCGAGAGCCTTGTTGCGATCCCGATGTTCCGCGTCCGCGACACGCTCACCGTTGCCATGGCGGAACCGCAATCGCTCCCCAAACTTGATCGGCTGCGCCAACTCACCAAGTTTCGCATCCGACCGGTCCTGGCGCTCGCGGGGAACATCCGTGAGTTCATCGTCAAGTATCGCGGCGGCGACGTAAACGTCGACGCGTTTCTGACCAGCCTCGAGACCTCGGATGTCGAGGTCGTCGAGCGCGAGGCCGTCGACGACGGCCCGATGACCAATCTCGACAAGATGGTCGCCGGCAGCCCGATCGTGAACCTGATCAACGTTCTGCTGCTCAGCGCGATCCGGGACAAGGCCAGCGACATTCACATCGAGCCTGAAAAGAAGGGCACGCGGATACGCTATCGAATCGACGGCGTGTTGCGGGATGTCATGCGACCGCCCCCGGGGATGCACAGCGCGATCGTCTCGCGACTCAAAGTCCTGTCCAAGATGGACATCGCCGAGAAACGCCTCCCACAGGAGGGGCGCATCCGCATCGTCGCCGAGGGGCGCGACATCGATCTCCGCGTGAGCAGCATGCCGACACTCCTGGGTGAAAAGCTCGTGATCCGCGTTCTCGATAAGGAGAACCTCAAGGTGCGGATGGAAGACCTGGGCATTCGATCTGAAACCCTTGTCGTGGTGAAGCGAATGCTCGAACGTCCTCATGGACTGTTTCTGGTCACCGGCCCCACCGGCAGCGGCAAGACGACGACGCTTTACTCCGCGCTGGATCTGCTCCGCAGTCCCGAACTGAATCTCGTGACGGTCGAGGATCCCGTCGAATACCAACTTGAACTGGTCAACCAGATCCAGGTCCACTCCACGGTGGGCATGACGTTTGCGCGCGCGCTCCGCAGCGTGCTCCGGCAGGATCCCGACGTGATCATGATCGGCGAAATCCGCGATGAGGAGACCGCGCGCGTTGCGGTCCAGGCCGCGCTAACCGGACATCTCGTGCTCGCGACCCTGCACACCAACGATGCGCCCGGCGCGGTTTCCCGATTGCTCGACATGGGGATCGAAAGCTATCTGCTTTCGTCGGCCCTTGTTGGAGTGATCGCCCAACGCCTGGCGAGAACCGTCTGCACCGCCTGCGCGACGAAGTACTTTCCCAGCGAAGCCGAGTTGAAGGACGGCGGCCTTCAGCAGCACACCGGCCGCCCTTTCCGCCGCGGAACCGGCTGCAAACAGTGCCACGACACCGGTTTCAAGGGCCGCGTCGGCATCTACGAGGTGATGGAAGTAAATCCGGAAATTCGCCGACTCATTCATCTGGGCGCGCCCTCGCATGAAATCCGCGACCAGCACCGCAAGAGCGGCGGCTGGACGCTCCGCGAAGAAGGAATCGCCCTTTCGCTTACAGGCCAGTCCAGCCTCGATGAGATACTTCGTGTCACCCACAATGAGGATGGATCAGCGAGCACTCACAAGCCGTCCAGCGGCGCTGCGATCACGGAGGCCGCATGAAGTTTGACTACACGGGATACGGCAAGAACGGCGCGAGCATCTCGGGAAGTGTCGATGCTGAAAACAAGCAGACCGCCCGCGACAATCTGCGGCGCGACGGAACCATTGTGCTCACGATCGAGCCACGAGCTGCAGGCGCCTCGTCCGCGCAGTGCAACCACGCCGGGACGCGCGACTCGCGAAAGCGTCGTCGAGTCGGCACCGGTTTGCGCCTGCGAAGAGTCTGCATGTTTGCCAGACAGCTCCAGGTGCTGGTCGGCAGCGGCACGCCGATCCTTCAGGCTTTGTCGGCGTTGCAGCGTCAGAACAGCGTCGGCGACTGGCAAGCCGTCATCGGCGACGTCTTCAAAAGGGTTGAAGAAGGCAGTCCCCTCTCCGAAGGACTGCGTACCCGGCCGGAGTATTTCGATTCGGTAACGCTCAGCCTCGTTTCAGCTGGTGAAGCCAGCGGCAACATGCCGGTGATGTTTGAACGACTGTCGCAGCTCACGCGGAAGCAGATTCAACTCCGCAGCGCCGTGATCGGCGCGCTCGTCTACCCGTGCATCCTCCTGACGATGGGCATCATCGTGATGTGCGTAATGCTCTTGTTCGTTCTGCCGCGATTCCAGGAGCTCTTTCAACAGATTGACGGGCCTCTGCCGATTTCCACCGTCGTCTTGCTGAAGCTGAGTTTCCTGTTGAGGACCTATTGGTGGGTCGCGATCGCAGTTCTCGCCGGTCTGGGACTCGGCGGATCGCTGCTCTTCAAGCAGCAACGCGTGAAGGACGCAGTCGATGGCTGGTTCTTCAGGGTTCCGAAGCTGGGACGACTGCTCAAGAGCATTGCGAGCGCGAAGCTGGCGAGAATGTTGGGCACCCTTCTGGAGTGCAAGGTGCCGCTGCTGGACGCACTTGAATTGACCCGCGGATCGATGACAAGTCGCCAGTACGCGATGCTCATCGACAGCGCCCACGCTGCCGTTACCCGCGGCGAGGCGGTGAGCGTCGTCCTCGGGAACAGCCAATTGATTGAGCCGTGCGTCCAGGAAGCGATCATCCACGGCGAATCCAGCGGACAAATCGGTATGCCACTCATCCAGATGGCGGACTTTCTTGACGAGGAGAATGACGCAGTCGTCAAGACCGCGACGCGCCTCATCGAGCCGGCCATTCTTGCGTTCCTCGGCCTCATCGTCGGAATCATCGCCATGAGCATGTTCCTCCCGCTGTTCGACCTGGTGTCCTCTGCGAACGGAGGTCATTAATGTCCTTCGCACTTCACGCCACGCACTCACCCGTCGTCCTCGACATTCAGCCGTCTCACATAAAGGCGGTGCAGATCGTCAAGCGTCGCGGCATGTGGCACGAACACCTTTCGATTTCGATCCAGCGGAAGCGATTCAACGAACATCAGGCATTGCCGCCGACATCGCTCAACGAAGCGGAGATCGCCCTTTTATTTGACGCACTCGACCGACAGGGCGCCTATGGCAGTGCGATGGCGGTGCTCGTGCCGTCTGCACTCACGGCAACGCATCTGCTGGAGCTGCCGCCGCGCGACGCCAACGTCCCGATCGAGCTGCTCGCGCGGGCGGAGATGGCAAGGCTGTGCCGCTGGGAAGACTCGCAGCCATTTCAGATGCTTCATTGGCCGGTGCCGATGCTCTCGCGAGCCGGCAGGGATGAGAAGACTGCTCCGACGACGCTGGGCGCAGTGGCAATGCTGGAGACGGAACTCGATGCGCTGATCGCACAACTGAGCGTGCGAGGGGCGTCGATCGTCGCCGCGGTCGCGGCACCGCTGGCAGCGGCGGAGGCTGCGTGCTGGCTCTCCGCAGGCGACGCCGCGGGAAGTACGGGCATCGTCGTGGACGTCCAGTGGGATCGCTCATCGCTTGCCGTGGTTCGCGATGGCGCCCTGCTCTATCACCGGGACCTTCCGGACAACGGGCTCATGCTGCTGGCGCGCGGGCTCGCCGCGGAACTTCGGATCGGCGAGGCAGAGGCCATCGACGCGATCGAGCTCGGCACCATCGGATTGGACGGCACGTCGCCACGTGCGGCGGCCCTCTGCGAAAGCTTCGTGGAATCGCTGGCAGCCGAATGCGAAGCGACCTTCGACTTCGTAACGCGTCGCTATGGCGGCGCTTCACTTACCCGCGCCTCGGTCCTCGGCGAAGGCGCGAAGATCAAGGGCATCGGCGAGGAGTTGTGCAGAGGCCTTGGAATCGGAAGCGTCCCCTCGCACCCGCCAGCGGCGCTGAACTCCGCAATCCCCGCGGGGGCGGCCCGGCTCCTCACCAAACGACCCAAAGATCACGGGCTGCTATCCAGGCACGCACGCGGTGTGCTCCAGAGCGAACGGGTCGGCCGAGCCTGGGCGATCGGCTCCCTCGCGACGGCCGCCGTCGCCGCAGTCGCCACCGGGGCGTTGTATCTCGCTACATGGAAGTCGGTACATCTCGAGGAGACGCGCCTTGCAGCCATTGCCCACGAGCAGTCCCAGGCAAACGCAAAGGCAGCAGCGCTCACCAAGCAGTTGAAGGACGTTCAGACGGCGATGGACCTGCATGCGACGCTGGCAAAGCAGCCGGATATGAGCGATCTGGTACGCGTGATCGAAAACACGCTGTCGCGTGCCGCAATCCTCACAGAACTGAACTTGACCGACCCGTTGTCGGAACCGGTTTCGGCACAGAAGCCAAAAGCGCGCCCATTCAAGCACCTCAGGATGTGCGGGACGGTGACAGACTCGCAGGCATTGATGGACCAGGTGACCCGACTCAAAGCGATCGACATCTTCGAGAATGTGGAACTGGCCCGTAGCGGCCGCAGTCCGGACGGGCAGTCCGTTTCCTTTGACCTGTCATTCGATGTGGTCTTTCAGCCAAACCGAGGAGGCCGTCATGACGCGATTCCTGGCATACATCCGTAGACAAAATGCGTCACGTCTGCATTTCCTCGGCAGCGCTACGCTGTTCCTGATTATCGCCTTATTTTCCCTGTTGACGCTTCCGGGTTGGTCGCGGTGGACCTGGCAACACGACGTGGTGCTCAATCTGCAGACGGCAACGAAGCGGCTGAACGCGACACGGGCCCGGATCGATTCGGTGCGCGGCGCGGTTGCCAGCCTCATCTCCGCCACGGATGCCGAGCCCAATCTGCGCGCCGTGACGCTGGACAAGCGCGTCCTGTTGATTTCCGACGCTGCGTCCTCCAGGGGCATGCTGATCGACTCCGTGGAACCGAAGGCGCTGGCGGGAAGTTCCGCGGCTTCCATTACGGTAAACGCGCGCGGTCAATACGAGCCAATCGTCGAATGGATTCATGAATTGCGGGCCAACGCCCCGGATCTGCAGGTTCAATCGCTTCAGCTTTCGGCAGCGGCGAATGATTTGTGCTCGTGCCGACTCACATTCAACTGGTCCCCGCCGGTGTCGGTTCGGGCGGCGGTTGCGGCTGTGCCGGAGGAATCACGATGATGAAAGTCACTCGCGGACGGACGCTGTTGGTCGGTCTCATGCTCGCCGCCGTCGGCGGCCTGGCATACGACCGGTTGACCTTTGCAGGCGTGCCGTCGGAAATGCAGAACACGTCATCAGCTTCGCCGCCGACTGCAGATCCACCTGCATCAATCACACCGGCACGGTCCGAAGCAGCCGATCTGGCAGCGCGACTGGCAACGCTCGCCAAGGCGGGACCGAGCGAGCCCGGGCCGCGAAGGAGCCCGTTTGGAGCGATGGCAAATGCCGAGCGACCGAGCGAAGTCCTCCCCTCCGCGCTTTCGACACGCTGGTCGCAGCGCGTGCTATCGGGCGTTGTGCTCAAGGCAAATGGTCGTCCGATCGCGATCGTCGACGGCAAAGCGCTCTCGTTGGGCGCCGAACTCGATGGCCTGCGGCTGGTAAGCGTCTCGAAAGACGCTGTCGTTTTCAGCAACGGAACAACGCAATTCACTCTCAAGAACAAGAAGCAAGTACCGCAGTTTAAGTAGATGATCGGTTCGGTCGATGAGAGCGCAGCGACTTCGGAGTGAAGTCAGAATCCTTTTCAGGAGAGGCAGCAATATGAACTACCGCACACGGTCGAAACACGCTTTCAGTCTGATCGAGTTGGTCATTGTCGTCGTTATTATCGGCATCCTTGCGGCGATCGCGATTCCCCGCCTGAGCCGCGGTGCAACCGGCGCCGCCGACTCCGCCGTAAGTGGCAATCTCGCCATTCTTCGGAACGCCATCGACCTCTACAGCACCGAGCACGGCGGCAGCTTCCCCAGCGTGGCGCAGCTCTCGAACCTGCTGACCCAGTACAGCGACGTGAACGGTACGGCGTCGGCGACCAAGACGGCGTCGGCGATCTACGGTCCTTACATTCGAAAAATGCCGTCGTTGCCCGTCGGTCCGTCGGGATATAAGAACGCGGCGACCGTCATCGACGGAAGCAGCGGTACGCCTGGCACTTCCGCCGGCGCGTGGTTCTACAACCCGACGACCGGCGAAATCCGCGCCAATCTTGCCGACGCCGAAACAGATGCCTCGGGCAAGGCCTATAACGCTTACTGATCCCCTGGAGTCGGTAAACGTGACCGTTGGCGTCGACAACTCGGCGCGTCGCTGCTCGTCGAAATGCCATGCCTGATCGTGATCATTGTGGCCTTGTCCGCAATGATCACGATTTCGCGTTATTCGAGAGCGTCTGTCCGGTTCGCCGCAGACACTGCCGCGAAACGCCTCGCGGCGGATCTGTTCAACGCACAACAGCGGGCACGGGGGGCTTCGGGATCGCGCACTATTCAGTTCACTCCCGGCAGCAGTATTTATCGAATCACCAATCCGACGATCAACGGCGTCGGCGGGACGACCACCCGGCACGCCCTTCCGAATACGCCCATTGTCGCCACTGTTGATATGGCTTCTTTCGCCGCTAGCGCAGCCCTCTCGTTCGACGGGAACGGCGCTCCCGGCGCCGCAGGTTCGATCACCCTCAGTTCCGGCTCAAAACAAGGAAGCATCAGCATCGTCGCGAACACGGGGCCGTTTCGATCCAATAGCGCGTCATGTACGGACCCGGACCATCCTCGGACCCTGGGGTTCGCGCGCGGAGAGAGCATTCACGCTGATCGAATTGACTCTCGCCGGGGGATCGTTGCCACCAACGTTGACACGACCACGACAAGCAACAAAACCGAGAGTGCCGAGCAATTCCTCTTCACGCGAACCCTGTGGTGCCCATCGCGTATTCGATCAGGGGTAAGCTTTGGACGGGCCAATTCGTCGTCCCTTCACTTCCGAACAATGCGCTGTGCTGGCGCATGACGCGCGTTCGCATCCTGATGCGCTCCAAGGGCGCAACCGGCGGACAGATGCGGATCCAGGTTAGGCGCCATTCTGGTGGGCTGCCCACAACCGTTGTGGATGAAACGACACTGCTCGAGTCCGACCTTACCACCACGTTCGGCGCCAAGGAACTGAGCTTTGTGGATGCGTCGAACCTGGCCGTTTCCGGGGCATGCGTCGTGCTGCAGTGGGGAACAGATCCTGCTCCGGCCGCCGCGTCGACCAACGGTGCAGTGCGTAACGAAGACGTGATCGAACGCAACGTGCTCGCTGGCTCGGTCACCAGCGGGGAACCGTTTATGGCAATATGAACATTACATCGGGCACACGCGCTGTTCCCATCGCTGCCAACATCGATCAGCTGATGGCACTGAGTCCATGGATGGCAATTGATCACTTGCTTATGCCGCTGTGGCGGTGACGGCCGGTGCGTTGGAGAAGACCGTCGCATGCGATTGCAGCGCCTCGTCGAATCGTCCGAAATCCAGGTCGACGAATATCTCTGCCAGGTCCGGGTGGAACTGACTGCCCGCACACCTTCTGATTTCCGCCAGCACCGCTTCACGAGGAAGCTTGGACCGGTACGAACGATTGGAGCTCATCGCGTCGAACGTGTCCGCGAGCGCGAGCACGCGAGCGATCAACGGAATGTCCTCGCCGCCGATTCGGTTCGGATAGCCGCGGCCGTCGAAACGCTCGTGATGATAAAGGACTGCCGGCCGGATATCGTTGAGACCGGGTATGTCGCGCAGAATGTCGTAGCCGATCTGAGGATGCTTTCGAATGAGTGCGAACTCCTCTTCCGTCAGCTTGCCGGCCTTGCACAGGACTGCCTCGGGAACGCCGATCTTTCCCACATCATGGATGAGTCCGGCGACGTGGTAACGCTCGGCCACTGCAGGTCCCAGGCCCAGGGCCGTCGCCATCTGACGGGCCAACAGCGCGACTCGCTCGGAGTGGCCGAGCGTGTACGGATCTTTTGCATCGATGGAAGCGGTCAGGGCGCGGAGCGTACCCAGAAACATTGCCTCTTGTCGGGCAATGCGAGCCAGGTTTGCATGAAAGGTGCTGAGGTAACCTCCGCACGCGGCGAAGAGTTGGGTTTCGAAGCTGCTCAGGTCGGGGTCGTCCCCGCCGTTGTTGCCGCCGGCGAGGATGCCGATCGGCTTTCCTTCGAAGTTCAACGGCTCGATGAGCACTTCTGCACCCGTTACCCGCGCAAGTTCACATTGGTCCGTATTGCAGATACCTCTGTCACGCCCATCGGCTCGCAGGTTGAGCAATGCCAGTTCGAAGAGTGAACGGTGGATCGGCGGTTCTCCTGCCAGAAACGTCCGCCCGCGAAAAGTTTCGACCACGTCCGTCGAGTCAATAAACTGCAGAACAGCCCAGCCCAGGTTGGTGATCCCGTGCAGGCGTTTCACCGCATCCGTCAGGGACGCCAGGCTCCCTTCCGCATTTTCCGGAATCAGCATGAGTCGGAAGAGCAGGTGGCTTTGATCGTACGCCTGCTCGATGCGCATCGAGAGTTGATCGACCGTTTCTTGAGCGAGATGCCCCGCCCAGTAATCGTCGGCAATTGCCTTTGCCGCCTTGAAGGTTGCCGCCTGGCGCGTGGGATCAAGGTCTGAAAAGTGCGCCCGGAGCGCCAGCCGCGAACCCCGGTAGAGGTCGTGGATGGCGCTTTCCTGCGCCGTCGCCGGAGCGGCTTGGGTGCTGACGACGGCGGCAATGCCCAGCGAATGCAGTCGCTCGGAAAGCTTTGTGGCCAGCGCTTCGTCTGGCAGTGAAACCAATCGATCCGCCATGGAGACTCCCTTCTCAGACAGTGGCAGGGAACTGCAGGTCGATCCGCTCGACGAGATCGCGAACGCTGAACGGCTTCTGCATGAGGTGCTTCACGCAGGTCATTTCCAGTTCAGACTGTGGAATCAGGTGCCCGCGTCCGGTAAGCAGAATGATCGGGATCGCGCTCGTCTGGGGAGTCGCGCGCAACTTCATCGCCATATCGATGCCGGTCATGATCGGCATCTGCAAGTCCGAGACGATCAGGTCTGGTAAGAATGACGTGGCGAGGTTGAAACCCTCCAGTCCGTCGCTGGCGCGAAGGACCGTATGCCCGCATCGCGTCAGCTTCGCGCTCATAGCCGCGGTGACGTAAGCCTCATCGTCGACGAGAAGAATTTTCGGCATGGTTGTCTGCTCCGGTACGCGACACCTTCTCTTACGAGCATCGGCAACCCGGCGGCAGCGCTTGATCTTGAAGTGGTTCTCTGGACCTTTCCCGCCGCGAAACGATGTGCCCGCTTCGCGATTCGGATCTGGATCGGGTTTCCGGTGGGAGCTTGTGCCGGGGAGTTGAGCTGGCCACTTCGGCGAGTGCGAGCCGGCGCCACAAACGGCGGTGACAGAGGCGAGGGCGAGGATCTGCAGCGTATTCGGCCGCGGTTCGAACTGGCACCGACCGGACTCGAACCGGTGACCCAGGGCTTATGAATCCCTTGCTCTACCAACTGAGCTACAGTGCCGTGCGGGTGGTTAAGCCCGCCTCCGGTTTGGTCGGCCGGAACCGGGCAAGATAGCTTTTTCGAGAGGTTTGACAAGCAGGTCTGCTTCGCGCGGCTGTCCGCACACACAAACACCAGCCCCCTCCCATTTGCGGCTCCACCCTCTGCCTGAACGACCCGCCGTGGAGCTGAGCGGCCCTAGCGACGGCCACACGATTCGAGGGTCGCCGCTCACGCGAGAGGGGATTGATACGCCCACGCCCGAGCGGCGGGCGCAAATCAAAAATCCATCACGAAGCGAACGCCCAGCGCCAACGCGTCATCGAGTGACTCATCGCCAGACGGGTTGAACACGTACTGCACATCCGGCGTCACCGAGAAATACTGGGTCACCTGGAACCGGTAGAAGAGATCGAGATTCAGTTCGTCTCCGGCGAAGTTGGCGCTCGCGTCGTTCGAGAAGCCGACGAGATTGAATGCCGCGCCCATTGCGTCATCGGGCCGGTGAGGGCAGAACCCGCTGGCGACGATGCCGCCGCCGAGGTGATAGCGGACATCCTGCGAGGAGCCGTCGGTGAGCCCGGCGCGGAAGAAGAGGCTGGTGCCGTGGCAGTCTTCCTCGTCGTCGCAGGTCTTGGTGAGCATTTGCTCGACGACGAGATATCCGCCGGCCACGCCGTCGTCGGTGTTGCCGTCGAAGCGATTGAAGGTGCCGGTGTGATAGGTCATTCCGATCGTCGCGCGGCCGGGGAGCCGGCCGGCCTTCCAGCTGGTGCCGACCTCGCCGACGAGCAGGAGATCGGACGGCCCGCTGAAGACGGTTCGCGCGCCGTCGTCGCCGAGGGTTTTGCCCTCCTGTTGGTTGCCGTCGAAGACGCCGGCGCGGACATAAAAGTAGTCGCACGGCTTCCACTCGCCCATGATGCCGAACGATCCATCCGGATAAGCCGTGAGGCCCGGCAGCGTCGGGCTTTGGCTGCTCGAAGAGTTCAGGAAGTAATTGCCGACATCACTGACGTCGAACTCGAGGCACGCATCGATCTTCCCCAGCTTGATGCGGACCGTGTCGTCCATCAGCTTCTGTTCATACCAGAACTCGGCCACCTCATCGCGCCGATCGGCGGCAAGGTAGCTGACCCATTGCCAGTCGCCGACGTTGTTCGACGGGTTATCACCGCCGATGTGCTGAAGATCGACGAAGAGCGTTCCGCCTTTGAGGTCAAAGAGCGTTTCGGTGTCGAGAGAGAACGTGAGGGATTCGAGGTGCATGAGGTCCATGTCCTCGGTATTGATGCCGCCGCGGACGTTCTTGAAGAGATCCGCCCAGATGGCAAAGTCGATGGCGATGCCGCGTTCTTCGAGATCGGTCCTCGCGCCGCCCCAATCGCCGGTGAGTTTCTCGCGGCCCAGCAGACTTGTGTCCGCAGTTTCGGGAACCACCGGACGATTCGCCGTGGGGGCGGGCTCGACCCTCGTTTCCTGCGAAGTCGGCTGAGCGAACACATGGGCCGTGAGGAACGTGGTGAGGCTCAGTAGAAGTAAGCGTCGCTGCGTGATCATCCGTGTCTCCCAGAGTTTGCTGTGCCGCTGCACCAGCGGCCGTGAAACGTGGATCGGGAAACCTTCACCAGTTACTTCGCGATCGATTAGCTGACGCAGCACGTCAGAGAATCCATCGCGAAACAGACTGGTATTTTAGATGATTATCAGAACCGCGCGTCGGCGCAGAGTGCGTCAGTTTGCTCCGAGCTGGGCGTTGAGGTGCGCGATTCCGCCGAGCATGGTATCGGTCTGGCGGCGCATTTCGGCGGCGACGGAGCGTTCTCTTCGCTGACGGCGCTGCCACGCCGCTTCTCAGAGTTGATATCGCGAAAACAGGGCACTGCATTCAGGCGGATTTGTGGAGTGCGTGGATTATTGATAGCCCGAGAAATTCGTCGATTTTCGTGCAATCGGCTTCGACCGAGGGCTCTATCCGGTCAATTTGCGGTTTGACACCCGGTCTGTGGCAAGCGATCTAGCGTATTCCTTTGACGATCATGAGCCGACGCAAGCGCAACAAGCCCAGCACGAACCTTACCGACGAGTATCTCGCCGGGCGGATGGACACCGATCATGTCGAAGGAGGCGAACGATTCGGCCGACGCAGCAAGTTCCACCAGCAGAACAAGACTGCCCGCACTTCCCAGCAGCGCGATCAGAGCACCGCCGGCGCCGACATCGATACGCTTCCAATGGGCCGCGTCGTCCAGGTCTTTTCCCGCTTGAGCGAAGTGGTGGCCGAGGATGGCACCAAGCGGCTGTGCGGCGTCCGCAAGACCATGGGCCGCTCTCGCGATACCGCAGTCGTCGTCGGGGACCTGGTCCGCTTTCGCGACGACCCGCAGCTGGACTCCAACGTCCAGCGGCAAGGCACCATCGAACGCATCGAACCGCGAAAAACGGTCCTCACCCGTGCCGACAGTTTCAAGGCGATCGAAAACCACCCCATCGTCGCCAACGCCGAGCAGATGATGCTCGTCGCGTCCGTCATCAAACCCGCCGTGAAGTGGGGATTGATCGACCGGATGCTGATCGCCGCACAGTCGGGCGGGCTCGTGCCGATCCTTTGTCTGAACAAGGTCGATCTCATCGACGACTCGACACGCGATGCGATGACGGATGCGGACGAAAAGCTCGCACACTATGAGTCGCTGGGCATCCGATGCATCCGCACGAGCGTGGAGACGGGCGTCGGCCTGGATGAGATCCGGGCGACGCTGAACGGCAAGACCACCGTCCTCGCCGGGCATAGCGGCGTCGGCAAATCGTCGCTCGCGCGGGCCGTCGAGCCCTCTCTCGATCTTCGCGTCGGCGAAATCAGCCAGGTTCACGACAAGGGCAAACACACCACCACTTCCGCCCGCATCTATCCGCTGGGCAACGGCCTCACCGGCGAAGTGATCGATACGCCGGGCGTGAAGCTGTTCGGGTTATGGAATGTCGACGAGGCATCGCTCGAATCATTCTTCCCCGATGTGGCGAACGAGACGGCCCCGCCGTGGCGCGTCGAGAGTTACCAGCGCATCGTCGACTCGATGGGCAAGCGACGTTGAAGCCGGCGACTCGCACGACGCCCGACTACGCCGCCAGGCGCTTGAGTTCGGCGAAGACATTGTGCTGGATGCCGCGAGATTCAAGCGTCTGCGGCGTCGGGTTCGTGCCCCGGAACGCGACGATTCGCGGCCTGGTGTTGAAGTCGATCGCGACGATTCGCACCGGGCCCTGTATCGTCGAGCGGACGGTCGTCTCGACGCCCTGGAAGCGGATCGTCGTCCCCGCGTAGATCGCCGACTGCACGACGAGCGACGACTGCGCGCGCGTCTGCATGATCTGCATCGACTTGCGCAGCTCGGCGAGATCGCTTTCGATCTTCGCCTGCAGTTCGTCCGCTTCGAAAAGAAGTTCCGTCGCCTTTTCCTTCTGCTGATTCGTCAACCGCTTGGGATTGGACATCAGCGGCGCGATATGAAGACGAACCTGCTCGACATGCTTTCGCGCTGCGAGGATGGCGTTGCGCTTCTTTTCGAGGAGCTTGTCGAAGGCGATATCCAGCCCGATCTCGATGACCGTCTTGGAGAACGAATCGCCGATGGTCTTGACCTCCAGACCGCTCTCGGCATGAACACGGCCGCCTCGGATTTCACCTTCCGGCAGTATTACGCGCCCGCTGCAGACGACGTCCGACTCGACGATGTCCTGCTCCACGTACAGATTTCCGCCGACGATGACGTTCGCCTGGCGGAGAAATGTCGCGCGCAGGTCGCGCCCGACCGTGTAACGGCCGAATTCGCGGCCGAAGACGCCTTGCACGTGCATGTCGTAGGCAACGGTGATGACGCTCGCATCGGCCGAGCCATCGACGATCAGCGACTGCAGCGCCGTCACACCGACGCTCTTGCGGATATTGCCACGCACGAGTGTCGTGCGGTCAAAGTTGATGGAAAACGTGAAAGCGTCGAGCGCCGGCACTTCGCTGACCAGGTCGATTTTTGAAAGCGGTCCCTCTGAATGAAAATAGCCGTCGCGCTCGGCAATGAGCGTGCCGCTCTCGAGCCGCATGCCCGGGGGAACCGTCGGCATCTGGTCGACGCTCGACCCGTGCGGGATCGGCTCGCCGAGCACATCGACGCCATCGCGGCCCGGTCGGGCGGGTTCGATCTGGCCGAGCACGGCGCCGGCTTTCACCATGCCGCTGCTGAGAGTCAAGAGGAGTGACGCGGACAACGCGGCGAGCGGTGGCGTGGCGTGGGCGATCTCGAATTGGCTCGCGCCCGCCGTGCGGGTGGCGGGATCTTTCAGTTCCGCAAAGCGCTGTTCCAACTCGGGACCAGCCGGCAATCCCGCCGCCTGAGCAAGATGATTGAGTTCCGCGACATCCCACGCCGTCTTCAGCGCGGCGGGTTCCACGATCAGCCACGCGCGATCGCGCCCTGCCGAGATCTCGACACGCATCAGTTCAGTTGGGGAGTCTGCCATGATCTTTTCCTTCGTTCCGATGAACACTGCCGTCGGGCCTGCGGTGACTCCCGGCACACGCGGATCTGCCTCGCGCAGTTGAATGGATTGCGACGCTTATGCCGCAGCCTTGAGCTTCTCGAGTGTCTTCTTCACCTTTTCGAGCAGTACTTCCGGCGTGAACGGCTTCACGACGTAATTGTTCACGCCGGCCTTGAGTGCATCGACCACGCGGGCTTTTTCCGCTTCGGTCGTGCACATGATCATCGGCGTCGTCTTGTCGCTGGCGCGGACGCGCGTCACGAACGTGTGGCCGTCCATGTTGGGCATGTTCCAGTCGACCAGGATCAGGTTGAATCCCGCCGGATTGGCGCCGATCTGGGTGAGTGCTTCCAGGCCGTCACCGGCTTCGGCGAACTCGACGCCGCCTAGCGCCTCCAGAACCTTCTTCTGGATGTTGCGCATCGTCTTGGAATCGTCGACAAGTAGGATTTTCATTTTCTTCGCCCGTCTGAACTGTTACCGGTTCCGACCCGTTCATGCCGCGACGGCTTGGATCTTCACCTGTTTGATGCTTACTTCCACCGCGAAATCGCCCACCGGCGTCCGGCACGGCACGACCAGCGTTGGCACATCCGACAATCGCGCCACGTGGTGGCCGGCACCGACAATCACGTTCGGCGTGCTGATGCTCGCCTTGCAGCCCAGGTCCTTCTTGGCGTTGCCGGCGATCATGTTGGCGAGCTCGCCGAGTGCGTCGGCAAAGTCCGCGGAGTCCACGGACAGTTCCGTCTGCGCGAACGCGGCGACCAGCTTCTTTGCCGCCTCGAGCTGAAAGCTCACCACGACCGAGCCGACCACTTCGCCGCTGAAGCCGATGATGCTCGAGACGTCGTAGCTCGGCCCGGGTGCTTCCTTCACATGCGGACGGAGTACTTCTGTCGGCACCTTCACCATCGTGGCGAAAACGTTGCGAACCGAGTTGACGAAAGGCACGATCAGTTTCGGGTTGATCGCCCCGCCCGACGCTGCGCTGTTGCCTGCTTCTGACGCCATGATCCGAACACTCCCCGGACGGACCCGCCTGTTACGCGCTTACCCGGCCAATTACTCCTGGACGAGGACCCGCGCCGACGTGGCACGCGACCTCGATGTCTCCACTTTCGGAGGCGAAGCGCGCACACTTGAGAAGCGATCCGTTTTTGCGGGAATTTCGTCGACGTCAGGCTGGGGCGACCGAGATTCGCGGACCTGGCCGTGAACCTGTTCGGTTTGACCCGGCTGGAAAAACGTTGCGGGTAGACCGCGCAGATTCACGTATCGACGTTTTCCATGCGTATACTTCCGCGCTGCACTGGCTGCAGGCATACATCGTTTCGTAGGAGGCTCCATGCGCATCGAAGGTCAACGTCAGAGTTCGAACATCGAAGACCGCCGCGGAATGAGTCCCGGGATGATGGCCGGCGGCGGTGTCGTCTCGATCATCGTAGTCATCGTCGCGCTCTTCCTGGGCATCGACCCACGCCCGCTGCTTCAGCAGATGCCGCAGTCGCAGGTACAGACCAACGGACCGGTCCAATCGACGCCGGAGGAAGAACAGCTCAAATCGTTCGTCTCTGTCGTGTTGGCGGATACGGAAGATGTCTGGACCGATCTCTTCAAGCAGATGGGCAAGCAGTACAACCAGCCCAAGCTCGTGCTCTTCCGCGGCTCGGTGCAGAGCGCCTGCGGAAGCGCCAGCGCGGCCGTCGGGCCGTTCTATTGCCCGGGCGATCAGAAGGTCTACATCGATCTGGACTTCTACGACCAACTCAAACGCCAGTTGCATTCGCCTGGCGACTTCGCGCAGGCGTATGTGATCGCCCACGAGATCGGCCACCACGTTCAACACGAGCTCGGGTTGACGCGCAAGGCCGACGCCATGCGCGGCCGCGTCAGCGAGGCCGAGCAGAATGCGATCTCGGTCCGCGTCGAACTCCAGGCCGATTTCCTCGCCGGCGTCTGGGCCAGCCACGCCCAGAAGATGAAAGGCATTCTCGAGGCCGGCGATATCGAGGAGGCCATGAACGCCGCCAAGAACATCGGCGACGACGCCCTGCAGAAACAGTCCCAGGGTTATGTCGTCCCCGACAGCTTCACCCACGGCTCCAGCGCGCAGCGCATGAAGTGGTTCATGAAGGGATTCCAGACCGGCGACATCCGCCAGGGCGACACGTTCAGCATCCCGGAAGACGGGCTCTGACCTGCGGATCGACGCTCGCACGCGAGCGGGCAACAGGGGTTGATTCTCGTCGCTTTCGGTTTGTTCTGATCCTGTCACGCATCGCGGGCGCCGGTACAATCACCGCTTCACTGGGAGCCAACCGCATGACCGCATTCCGCCGACCGCTGCTCTGCCTGATCTTCGCTTCGCTTGCCGCCAGTTCCGGCTGCGCCATTCTCGGCGTGGCCGCCAATGCCATGCCGCAGCCGCCGATCCCGGCGAGCGTCGTCCTGGCGAACAATTCCGTGGGCATCATGGTCTGGTGCGATCGCGGCCTGCGCACCGACTGGTCCACGATCCAGAAGGATCTGGGCGCCGGCGTGCAGTCGCGCCTGCTCGAATCCCAGAAGAACAAGGCCAAGGAGCTCGAGAACGTCACCTTCCCGTATCCGGCCGAGTCGTTCATCCGCTGGGAGAAGGAACACCCCGGCTTCGAGGCCGAACCGATCACCGATGTCGCCAAGCGGCTTCATGTGAGCCGGCTCATCTATATCGAGATCGACGATCTGGCCACGCGCACCTCGCACACGATGGCCATGTATCGCGGCCGCGCCACCGCAACCATTCGAGTCGTCGCGGTTGATGGCGAGGCGAGCAAAATCGTTCACGAGGAAAAGGTGAACGTCCACTATCCGAAACATTCCACCGACGATGGCAGCCCGGACGGCGACGACACACGCATGTACGTCGGCACCATGACCGAACTGGCCGACCAGATCGCGTTGCGCTTCGTGAGCCACCCCGCCGACTCGGAGTAACATGTCCCGTCGAACCATCCGCCTCGTCCGTTCGTCGCTCGCCTGCACGCTGCTCTGCGCCGGACTCGCGGGCTGCAACCTCATCGGCGTGATCGCCGACAAAGCGGCCGGCGATCGTCCGGTGCCCGCTCAATTTCAGCCCGATGCGTTGCGGCCGCTGCTGGTCATCGCCGAAAACTATCGCGACCCGGGCACCAGCGCATCCGATGCGGAGCGCATCCAGACGTTGGTGAGCAGGCAGCTGGAAGAGCACAAGGTCGCGCCGATCGTCTCGACCGAGAAACTGATCGCCATCCGCGATCGCAGTCCCGTTTCATTCCGAAAAATGTCGGTGATCGAGATCGCGCGGGCGGTCGGCGCGGCGCAGGTGTTGTACGTGGATATTACCGGCGTCGGCGTGGGGACGCAGGTGGGCGGCGACTCGCTCAAAGGCGTCGCCAGCGCGAACGTGAAGCTCATCGATGCCGAGAGCGGCGACGTCGTCTTCCCGAAAGACCTGGACGCCGGCACGGCCGTCGGCTTCGAGTCTCAGCTCCACCGCGCCACCGTCGACGTCACCGCCGACCGCGTGCGGGCCGAAACCCTGATCGGCCTGAGCGAGCACATCTCGCGGATCTTCCACAGCTATCGCCCGAGCGACCTGGAACGGCTGGGAGATGGAGAAAAGTAGTCCGATTCGCGCAATTATCCGCCACGGACGGTCGCTATGTCCGCCTGAGGGGCTTTCCGTTTTTCACGAAACACAAATGCCATTTGGTTCGTTAATATCGGGCGAGCCGTCGTATGCGCGCGTCTTTAGTTCAACTGTCGTCTAGGAGGTCAGTCGTGATCGAAACGCTGGAATACCGTCGTCTTCTGCACAGCTTCAGCGTCACTCCGGAGGGGTTCCTGGTTGCCCAGATGTCCGACGCGAACAATCGCGTTCAGTTCACGCAGGGTCAGACCGCTATCGCGGTGACGATTTTCGAGAACGGCGTCGAAGAAGTTGCCGAGAGCTTTTCGCTCGCCCAGGTGCGCGCGATCATCGTTTATGGATCTGCCACCGCGAACGTCATCGACCTCAGCAACGTCTCGATTCCCGCCGCCGTCGATGCCGGCAAAGGGTCCGACTCGGTCATCGGCGGCTCGGGACCGGATGCGTTAAAGGGCGGCGCGGGCAACGATACCCTCATCGGCAACAACAGTGACGACTACATCGATGGCGGCAAAGGTCGCGACAACATGACCGGTGGCAGCGGCCGCGACCTGCTCGACTACGCCGGCCGAACCGCGAACCTCTCCGTCATCCTTTCCGACACCGCCAACAACGGCGAGGTCGGCGAAAACGACATCGCCACCACCAGCTTCGAAATCATCCGCGCAGGCGCCGGCAACGACACCCTCGGCACCACCTCCAGCCGCGCCGTCACCCTCATCGGCGGCGCGGGCAACGACACCCTCAACGGCGGAAAAGGCAATGACGCCCTTGACGGCGGCGCCGGCATCGACGTCTTCAACGGCAACGACACCTTCTATTCACAAGACGGCAACATCGAAACCCTCCGCGGCGGCGCGGGCACCGATACCATTCTCCAGAAAGACAGCAAGGACAAAGCCTTCGACATCCCGTGAGCAGGTAGTACTTCTTGGAAATGTGTCATGCTGAGGAGGCTTGCCGACGAAGCATCTCGAGCAGAAATCGAGTTGCTTTTGAAGACAATTCGTTGTTGGCCTGTCGCGTTCCGTCACAGCCGGCTTCGCGGTGCTTGTGAACTTCTTCTGCATGACCTCATCGGAAGATTACGTTCCCATTCCGCTGCATCCCCGCCACACCCCCACCAGGTACTGATTCCCCGCGTAGCGCCCGATCGCGGGATAACCGCGCATTTCGAGATCGGTTTCGTACATCAGATCCAGCCCATGATCGGCGCGGAACGGGAGATGCAATCCGAGTTCCGACACCGTCTTCACGATGTCGATCAGATCCACATCCGCATCCACATCCGCATGATCGACTTCGATGAACTTCTTCTCGCCCAGCGTGCGCGTGGCGCGAAGATGCAGCCACACGACGCGATCCTTCAACTCGCGCAACATCGCTACACAATCGTTCGCCGGATTCGCGCCGAAACTTCCCGTGCAGAAGCAGAGGCCGTTCATCGGCGAATCGACCAGCGAGATCAATCGCTTCGCGCTGGCCAGATCCGTAAGCAACGCCGGCAAACCCAGCGTGTCCCAAGGCGGGTCGCTGGGATGCGCGGCCAGCGGAAGCCCGAGTTCCTCGGCCGCGGGAATGATCGCGCGCAGCGCGTACTCGACGTTCTTCCAGAACCCTTCGACGCCGATCGATTGATACCCCTCGAGCAGCCGCCGATAGTCGGCCGCATCGTACGCGCGCCCCCAGCCGGGAAGGAACAGTCCTTTCGATAGATCCAGCTTGTCGAGTTCGGCCTGATCGAAGCCGAGCCCGCGCGTGCCGTTTGCGTGCGGATGCGCCATCGATGTCCGGCCCCAGTCCAGCGGCATCAGGTTGTAGGTGATGTTCACGTGGGGAAACGCATCGCGCGGGAAGACCGCGCGGATGTTCCGCATCGACGCCAGGTAATCTGCGATGTCCCGGTCCCGGCCAGGCGTGCCGAGCTTCATCGCATCGGTCCAGAACAGGCTCTCGACCGGACCGAGCGTGAGGTGATTTTCGGCGAGCGATCGTTTGAGTTCCCGCAGCGCCTCGATCGTCCACACTTCGCCGGGCGAGAACTGAGGCAGATGCGTGACCACCATCGGCGTCGGCGTCATCTGTGCGATCCACGCCAGCGGCACGCGATCGGCCGATCCGAACCAGCGAAAACCGGGAATCATGCGGGGCATCCTAACAGGTGTCCGTGAGTGTTTCCCCCAGCAACCCTTCAGGCCGCGCCGGCCGGTGTCGTGGGCTACCGTGAGTTAGCGCTCGTGTGAGCGCGTTTTTCATCTCTCGCGTCAGGAATTACCGAAATGCGTCCCAATCGAACCCGCGTACTCGCCATCACCCTCTGCCTCTCGGCCGTGACGTTCGCGCAACAGCCAGGCGACGAAGTCTCTCCGAAGGCACAACAACCCAACCAGCAGATGCAAGCCGTGCTCGACGAACTGGCCGCGTTGCACCCCAAGCCGATCGAATCGCTCACCGCCGAAGAGGCGCGGAAGCAGCCCACGCCGACTGATGCGGTGAAGGCGTTGCTGCAGAGGGAAAAGAAGCCGGCAGTGCCCGACGACAAAGTCCAAATCGACAGCAAGTCGATTCCCGGCGCCGAAGGCGACATCGAAGCCCGCATCTACACGCCCGCCGGCGGCGAAGCCAACAAGCCGCTGATCGTCTACTTCCGCGGCGGCGGCTGGGTCATCGCCACGCTCGACACTTACGAAGCGTCGGCCCGCGGGCTCGCGGCGCAGACCGGCGCGGTGGTCATCAGCGTCAATTATCGCCAGGCCCCCGAGCACCCGTTCCCCGCAGCCCATGAAGATGCATATGCCGCGTGGACATGGGCGGTGAGCAACGCGAAATCGCTCGGCGCCGATGGGACGCGCGCCGCCGTCGCCGGCGAAAGCGCCGGCGGCAATCTCGCGGCGAGCGTCTGCCTGATGGCGCGCGATCGCGGCGGCGTAACGCCGGTGCATCAGTTGCTGGTCTATCCGGTCGCCAACACCACCAACGACGATCCTTCCACCAACCTCTACGCCGATGCCAAGCCGCTCAACAAGGCGATGCTCCCCTGGTTCCTCAAGCAGTATGCGCCCAGGCCCGAGGACGCGCAGAACAAATACCTCAACATCCTCTCGGATGCAGGCAACACCAAGGCGCTCCCGCCGGCGACGGTGATCACCGCCGAGATCGACCCGCTCAAGAGCGAAGGCGAAGCTTATGCGAAGAAACTTAAGGACGCCGGCGTCGATGTGGTCTACAAGAACTATGACGGCGTGACGCACGAGTTCTTCGGCATGGCGGCGGTGCTCGACGAGGCCAAGGCGGCCGAGAAACTCGCGAGCGAGCGGCTGAAGGCTGGATTCAAAAAGCCGTCGAAATGACCGCGCGAACTGCAGTCCTCGACTCAATGAGATACGACTCGTAGAGAGTCGTATTTCTTTTTTCGGCAATTGCCGCCGCGCTCAGTTCACCTGCGTCTCGTTGGCGACGTTTGCCTGCAGGGCGGTGAGCGCTGCCGGGCCCGCCGATGGCGACTTGCCCGTGTCGGCCTCGACATGCCACGCCTCGACGACGATGCCGGCCGTGTGGTTGCACGCCTGGAGCCCGTAGCAGTAAGGCCGCAGGCCCACCGTATGCGGGAAGGCGATGTCGAAGATCCGGGGGTTGGCGTTGCCGTGCCGATCGACGATGCGGTAGGCGGCGTCGATGTCGATTCCGTCCAGTTTCGCGGCCGGTCCATCCGGCGTCTCGACGATCGTTTCGGGTTGCTTCTCGCGCGCTTCGTTGGCCGCCGCCGGCGTGGCGAATCGCGCCCGCGCCTCCCGCACCGCGCCCTGCTCGACGAGCCCACGAAACGGAAACGCATCCAGATCGGTCGGTGGCTGGCCGGCGCATTCGATGAACATGCGGTAGGTGTGCGTCGTCGGGCCGGCTCCCGTTTCCGTTCCGTTGTCGGCTTCGACGCGAGCCGTCGTCTTCCCGTCGCGCTTGGACTCCACCGCGACCCTCCCGGGAACGAGTTCGAGCCGCCCGGCCTCGTGCAGTGCCAGCAGAATCTCCGCCGATCGAAGCGGCATCGCCGCGACGACGTTCATCAGGAACGACATCACGACCTTCCGCAGGCGGTCGTGATCTTCCGCCGGCATCAGGTCGGCGTGGTAACTCAGCGTGTACATCAGGTCGTCGAGCGATTCTTTCCAGTGGATCGGCTGGCCCTCGCGCACCGATCGCTTCGACTGCGGATACTCCCGCTTCATCCCGTCGAACGCGTCCGCGTATTCGTGCTCGGCCGACATCTGCCCGACGAACGCTTCGAGACTGTAATCGTCGCCGCGCAGGCGCGCGGCCACATCCTGTCGGCCGTCCTGTTCAAACGCCTCGGCCAGCACGGGACGACACACGGCATCGAAATAGGTCTGCAATCGCAGGAATCCCTGCGCATCGCGCAGCTTGAGGAGCGCGGCGCGATCGACATGACGGTACACCGCGCGGAACGGCCGGTTCTGGTCGTACTGGAGGTGAGGCAGCCATCCCTTGCTCGAATGCATGACGATACGGAAACCGTCGGCGCCCGCGTGGGGAATGAACTTGAGGCGCCCGCCGGATGGCTCGAAGCGGCCGTGACGGTGTGCGAGCGATGTCACCACGTCGAATGCGCTCAGCGATGCGCCGAGGGTGCCGATCGCGAATCGATGGAACTCTCCTTCGCGCGGGAGCAATTTGTGGATCGGCCACGGCGAGGCGTAGTAGCCGTTGGCCGGGTCGTCGTCGTCGTCGAACGCGTGTCCGGTCGCGATCACGACGCAGTCGAACCACTCCGCCCGGCCATCGACGCGGACGCGCACCCGGTTCTGCTGCGGTTCATCGCGCAAATCGGTGACGGCGGCGCCGGTGCGCAGCTCCACCTCGATGCCGTGTCGTCGCAGCTCGTCGATCACCACGTGAAACTGTGCCTCGAAGTACTCGCCGAGCGCGAGCCGCGCGTAGGTTTCAGACTCGCTGATAATCTCGCGGCGCAAGCCGAACCGCACCAGCGCGGCGTCGTCGCGGTCGCGCAGCCAGTCGGCAAACGGCTGCTGGAGCGCGGGCAGTTCTTCGGAGGAGATGTTGCAGATGTTGCAGGCGTCGGTCGTGTCGGGGTTGTACGGCATGCCCATGCCGGCGCGCGTGCCGCGTTCGAAGACGACCACGCGGCTGATGCCCGCGCGCAGCACGTCTGCGCGTTCGAGCAGGTTCTTCAGCAGATAGAGCGAGGTGGCCCCCATCCCAATGACGGCGATCGTTTTTCGGGATGATTCGCTGTTCGACACGTATGCCCTTCCTGATGGCTTCGCTTCACATTAGGCCTCGCGACGCTGCGAAAACCGGACCCCTCTTTCAAAAGAATCGTCGTGGCGAAGCGACCAACCGGTTTCGGCCGGCGACGTGATTCGAAAAGCGGGTTGGGCGCGCTGCGCGAAAAGACGTTTTCGCGCAGCGCGCACAGGGATAGGGTGACCCGTCGTTGTCTCCATCCTCGCACGTTCGGCGAAGACATCGTCCGCGATCGGAGTGTTGCATTCGGTGCAACACCCTCGAATCCAGCACGGGCGTGTCTGCTTTCCGCCCATCTCGCGATTTTGATTGAACTTACGCGGATTGGTGAGGCCGATTGGCTCGGGGTGAATGCAACGAAGTGCACGGGAATGCAAGACTCTGTAGCGTCGCGAAATCGCGTTGCATCTCGCCGCGCCGCTTCTCGTCGGCGCGGAGCCAGCCCGGTTCATTTATCCTCCGTCGACCCGGCGTTCCCAAAACCATCGGGACGCGATCTCGCAAAGGAATCTTTCCAGGCGTCAATTTATCTTCCCGGGGCCGTAAATAACGTCGCCGGGTTTGGCGCCGGTCATCTGCCCATTTTCGTAGACGACCGTGCCGTTCACGATCACCGTTTCGATGCCGACCGGATACTGGTGGGGCTGATCGAACGTGGCCTGGTCGGCCACCGTGTCGGGGTCGAAGATGACCAGGTCGGCGTAATTGCCGACGCGGATGACGCCGCGGTCCTTCATGCGGAATGCGGTCGCGGGCTGGCTGGTCATCTTGCGGATCGCATCTTCCAGCGTGATGACGTGAAGCTCGCGCACGTAGCGCCCGAGCACGCGGGAGTTGGTCCCGTAGCCGCGGGGATGAGGCATCCCCTGTCCGAACACGCGGACGCCGCTATCGGAGGCGATGCCGACCAGCGGATGCTTAAGGATGTTTTTCACTTCGGTCTCGTCCATGGTGTGGAAAACGCCGCCGGCCCCGCCGTCGAGATAGATGTCGATCACGGTCCGGTACTGGTCCTCCATGCTGACCTCGACGAAATCCCACGGGTTGCCGCTGGACTGCGTCGTCGCGGACGCGGGCCGGGTCGTCGCTTCGCCGATGAGTTCGCCGCCGCTCGGGTGCTCGGCCCAGTACTTCTTCATCTGGGCGATCTGCTTGATGGATTTACCGGAGTATTCGGGATGCTTCTCCGCCGACGTGACGACGGCAAAGCTCATGTCTTTGCGCAGGCGGGTGACTTCGTGAAGCTGATGCATCTCGCCGAGAACCTTTGTCACCTGTTGGGGATCGCGAAGAATCTTCTTCGCTTCGTCGCCGCCCTTCTCGAGCACCCAGTCGGGGAGCAGGGTGCTCATCGTGGTGCTCGACGCGGTGTAGGGATACTGATCGAGCCAGACCTCTTCGCCGCCGGCGCGCGCATCCTCGATCATCTTCAATGTCAGGTCGCTGCCGGCCGCGAGGGTGGTTCCCCGGCCGAACCTGGTTGCGGTGTCGATCGGCATCTTGAAGTGGGAGATCTCGACGCGGCAGTGCGCCGCGCGGCCGACGGTAAGCGCCTCCTCGATCGCGGCCTTGATCTCGCCGGACTCCGAGCGCATGTGGGTGGCGTAGATGCCGCCGTAGGACGCGGCCACCTTCATCAGCTCGACGATCTCGGGCGTATCGCTCCACGTGCCGGGCGTGTAGATGAGCCCGGTGGAAAAGCCGATCGCCCCCTCCTGCATGGCCTTGTCGACGATCTGGCGCGCCTGGTCCAACTCGGCCTCGGTCAGCTTCCGCGCCACGGCGCCCTTGATCTTGCGCAGCACCGAGTTGTGGCCGACGAGCGTGGCGTTGTTAACCGCGGAGCCTTCGTGGGTGATCCGGTCGAAGAACGTCTTCACGTTCAGCACGCTCCCGCCGCAGTTGCCCGAGACGATGGTGGTCACGCCGTCGCGGATAAAGTTTTCCGCCAGCGGCGAGGTGTGGATGTCTTCATCGACGTGGGTGTGAACATCGATGAATCCCGGCGCGAGCGCACGGTGATGAACGTCGATCTCGCGGACGGCCTTCTGGTCCGACAGATCGCCGATCGCGGAGATGCGATCGCGATCGACCGCAACGTCGGCGTAGTACCAGCTGTTGCCGGTGCCGTCGTAGACCCTGGCGTTGCGGATGACGAGATCGTGCGAAGCGGGTTGGGTTGCCTGAGCCAGCAGAACCGTCGCGAAGAGCGAAGTGAGCATTGGCGGAATCGTAACGGGTGCCGATCGAAATCGAGATCGAAAAAGAACCCACGGAACAAGTTCCGTGGGCATGTTTCGGATCGGACATGTGGGTGGAGGTCAGTCGACCACCTTCACCGTGCTCTTTTCTTCCACGAGCAGGTCATAGAGCTGTTCGACATCTTCGTTGATCAGCCGGATGCAGCCCATCGACATGTTCTTGCCGATGGAGTCGGGATCGATGGTGCCGTGGATTCCGTACGACTCTTTGCCGACGGATTCGCCCTCGACGCCCTTGAGCGGGATCCAGCGTTCGCCGAGCGGGTTCTTCGGATCGTCGGCGGCGACGATAACGCCGCCGTGGGTGGGGTAGTAGACGGGGTTGACGAGCTTGTTCAGGTCCACCTGCCACGTGCCGGTGGGCGTGGAGTTGTCCGAGCCGAGGCCGACGCGAAAGGTCTTGACGTACATCGACCCCGGGCCGCCGGCGGAGCCGAGATAGACATCCGCCTCGAAGCGGCTCTTGCTCACCACCAGATGGAACGGGCCCTGGATGACCTTGATCGTCGAATCCGCGCGCAGCTTGGACGGACTGGAGAGGCCGTTGATCCTGCAGAGAAACTCCGGCGTGACGTCGAACCGCTTGGCGATCTTGGCCAGCACGTGGCCCGATTCGACCTTCCACACCTTGTTGTACGGATCGGCCGGAAACTTCTGGGTGCCGAGGATGATCTTCTCGTTGAGCTGGCCGACGAACGTTCGGGCAGAATCGGCATCCGAACTGTCGAGCTTGCCCGCCGCGAGCGCATCGCTCATCAGGTTGCGCGCGGTGACGAGATCTCCGTTGTCGCGCTTGGCGGCAGCCTGTTTGAAAACCACCTCGGCATCGAAGACCGGCGGCTTGGCGTTCGTGGCGTTCTGAATCGTTGGGAGCCCAGTGCTGCCGGAGGGCAACGTGGTGGGCAGACCGTTGAAGGCCGACTCGTTCTTGACGAGTTTCGGCGCTTCGCCGGAGTTATCCATCTTTGCCGAAGGGAGCGCGGGGCCGGCTTCGTGGGGAAGCAGCTTGTCGGTCCCCTTGTCCGAAGCGTCTGGTTTGAAGAAGTAGACGCTCAGCGCGACCACGCTGGCAGCGGCCAAAAGTGCGAACGCGACGCGACTTGCCTGTCGACGTGCCATGTACCGACCTCCATGTCGAAAACGACGTTTCCCAAATGCTCACACTACGAAATGTCGGCCGACAATTCAAAAGGTCCGGTCGCGGCGGGCGACGAAGTGGATGGTTCGTGTACGATTTGTTGCCTGATGAACGCCGCGTCAAAACCCGAACTCGTACCCTCGACCCGATTCCTCATCGGCACTTGGATCGTGCTGGGTGTCCTGATGTTCATCCTGCTCGGCGACCGGGATGTGAGCCGCGCGCAGGAGGCGCGCGTGCTCGAAACCGCCCGGCAAATGCTGGGCGCGGACTGGCACGGCTGGCTCATCCCGCAGCTCAACGGCGAGCCGCGCCTCCGCAAACCGCCGCTCTGTTACTGGTACACGGCCGCGTCGTACTCGCTCTTTCACGTCAGTGAAACCGCCGGGCGATTGCCGACAATGCTCATCGGCTGGCTGACGGTGGGGGTGACATTTTTGCTCGGCCGGGATATCTCCGGCGCGAAGGTCCCGACCGCCCGCGACCTCCAGCGCGGCTTTTTCTCGGCGGCCGCGCTGGCGAGTGCGTTCTATTTCATCCGCTTCTCGCGATCGGCCGAGACCGACCCGCCCACCATGCTCGGCACCGCTATCGCGCTTTGGGCGATTGTCCGCAGCTTGAACGGTTCAAAATACTGGCTGCACTTGGCCGCTCTCGGCATCGCCTTCAGCGCGATGACCAAGGGGCCGCCGGCGATCTATCCGATCCTGTTCCTCATCACGCTGTGCGTCGCCGGAAAAACCGCGGCGCCGCTGATGAGCTTCATCACCAGCGGCGCGATCGCGACGGCGCTGGTTCTCTCGGGCGCGTGGTGGGTCTATGTCCTCGCGAACCCGGCCGGCGCGCAGGTCTCTCAGGAACTGAGAGTCATCGCCACCGGAGCAAGCCATTTCGGGTTCTTTTACGAATACATCCCGGTGCTCCTGGTCGCCCTGTTGCCGTGGACGCCGTTCTATCTCGCCGGGTTTCTGCTGGGCATTTTCGAGTGGAAGCAGGACTCGACCTTCCGCACGATCGTCTACGCGATCGGGTGCGTCTTCGTACCGCTCGCGGTGACGCCGCAGGTTCAGCCGCACTACCTCGTGCCGATGTTGCCGTGCTGTGCGATGCTGGTGGGATGGACAATCGTTCGTGTGCTCGGTCAGCCGCTCGACGCTCGTTGGACGGGGATCATGCGGTGGATCTTCCGCGGCACGCTGATCGCTTGCCTGGTCGGCGGGCCGATCGTCATCGCCGTGGGCTACGGCATGAAGAAGACGCTCGGCATCACCGACCTGTTGGCGTCGGCGTGTCTGATCGCGTCGAGCCTTCTGATCCTGATCGTCTTCCGCAGGCGATCGGCATCGCTGCAGTTGGCGGCGTGGGCGAGCTTCATGGTCATCACCATGCCGATCGTCGCCGGATGGTGGGCGCCAACGCTCGCCGGCACGGCGAGCCGCGCGGAATTGAAATCGATCGCGTACCTCTACGCGGGACGGCCGTTCCTGACCTTCGGCGACGATTCGAGTATCGCCCTGAGCTTCGATCTGCGCCAGGCGATCCCGCGCACGAGCGATCCGGCCACCCTTCTGCGATTTGTAGAGGCGCACCCGGATGCAGTGATCGTGATCGAACGCGATCGACGCGCGAAATCGGAAGCGCCTCTGCCGGACGTACTGGAGGAAGCAAAGGTCCTGAGCAACGGCAAAGACAAGCTGGAGTTTTACACCCGCATCGGTCAGCCGATGACGCCAGGCCCGCGCGAGTAATCCCAGCTATCGGTGAATCCCCGTCCGCCATTGGGGCATGATCGCCCATGTTCTGGAGTTCAGAAGCGAGCAATAGTGAGTGTTAGATAACAACCGGAGAGACCATGGCCGATGACTTCAAAGACGACGACTCCGAACGGATCGCACTTCTTCGCAAGATCGTCAATGACGCGACAGCCGCGTTCCTCGTTTCGCGCAGTGGCGACGCGTTAAACGGCAGGCCGATGGCAACCGCGGAAATCGAAGATGATTTTGATTCGATCTGGTTCGCCTGTCAGCGCGATTCGCAGATCACCAAGGAAGTGGAACAGGACGGCCACGTCTTCCTCGGCTACACGAACGGATCCGGCTCCGAATGGGCGAGCATCAATGGCTCGGCCCGCGTGGTGGACGATCACGAGAAGGTGAAGGAGCTCTGGTCGCCCTTCTGGAAGAACTGGTTCGAAGGGCCTGAAGACCCGCGCGTCATCCTGATCGAAGTGGCGCCGGAACATGCCGAGTACTGGGACGCGGGAAGCCGTGCGGTTCAGTTACTGAAGTTCGCCGTTGCGGCCGTGAGTGGAAAGCACGTCGACGAGGGCAAACACGGCGAGGTTGAGCTCGGCGCGCGTTTCGCCGAGGACGGCGGGCGGCGCAGTACGTCGCGCTAATCCGTCACGACGTTCAATTCGAGGCGACAAGCGGCGAGCCTCAAACTCGGTTGAGTTTGGGGCTCGTTGATTTTTGGACCATCCATTTCGATGGGGAGGTTGTCTCCCTTGCGAGCATCGAGAACACTCTACGCCTTACAGGGCCGATCGTTGAACCGTGAGCGTCATCACCAATCCAGCGTGCCTCGCCAGGCTTTGGTCATCTCGTCGATGTCGACCGAAACCTCGCCGTCGACAATGAGGAGCGCCTCTTCCGTGACCGTGCCGATGCGCTCGTACACTGCATCGGACTTGCTCACCAATGGCGCGATCTCGCCGGCGCGGCCCTGCTCGATCTCCAGCAGATAGCCTGCCGAGTGTTCGGTGAACCAGCCGAGCTCCTTCATCCTGGTGGACGCACGAAGCTCGACGCCCAGGCCCGAGCCGATCGCCATCTCGGCGGCGGCGATGATAGTGCCGCCGTCGGAGATGTCATGTGCGGCTTTGACGATGCCAAGCGCGATCAATTCGCTCACCGCCTGATGGATTTCGCGACACTCGACGATCGATGCGCCATGCGGATCGCGCGGAACAATTCGATACACCGCGTTGCCAGGTTTCTTGAACGGGCTCGTGATGCACTTGCTTACATCGTCGATCACGCCGATCGCGCTGATGAGCAGCGTGTTCGGGATGCGCGTAACTTTTCCTGTCGTGGAATCGGTGAACTGGTTGTGCAGCGAGTCCTTGCCGCTGATAAACGGGATGCCGTAGCCCAGTGCGCCATCCCGACACGCTTCACAGGCGCGGACGAGCGTGCCCATCGACACCTCGTCGTGTACGCCCGGCCAGCAGAAGTTGTCGAGGATGGCGAGTTTGTCGAGCTTGGCGCCGACGCAGACGGCGTTGCGGATCGCTTCGTCGATGCTCGCGAGCGCCATGGCGTACGGGTCTTCGATGGACGGATTCATCCCGCCGGAGACGACGACGCCCTTTTTGCTCGTCGCTTTCGGGCGGATGACCGATGCGTCGCTCGGCCCGATCTGCAGCGGGCCGACGAGCGGCTTGATCACCGTGCCGCCCTGCACTTCGTGGTCGTACTGGCGGATGATCCAGTGTTTGGAGGCGATGTTGGGGTGAGCGAGCTTGCCGAGCAGTTCATCTCTCGTGGCATGGGCTACCAGCCCATGGTTTTTCACGGGCTGGTAGCCCGTGCCACCTTCGTTAACAACCGCCCGGCGCGTCGGCATCGGAATGCCGTCGTGCATGAACTCCATCTTCATCCGGCCGACTTCGGTGCCGTTGTAGCGGAGGATGAGTTCCTCGCCGGTCGTGCCGAACGTGCCGATCACGGTCGACTCGACATCTTCACTTCGCGACAGTTTCAGCAGTTCATTCACCTTGTCGGTCGGCACGCTCAGCACCATTCGCTCCTGGGCTTCGCTGATCCATATCTCGTCGTAGCGCAAGCCCGCGTACTTCAAGGGCACTTTTTCTAATTCCACTTCCGCGCCGATCTCGCCGCCCATTTCGCCGATGGCGGAAGAGAGGCCGCCCGCTCCGCAATCCGTAACGGCCGTGTAGAGCCCGCGATCGCGCGCCTGCAGCAGCACGTCCATCATCTTCTTCTGCGTGATGGCGTTTCCGATCTGCACGGCGTGGCTGAACTCGTCCGCGTGCGTGCTCGTCAACTCGGCGGAAGAAAACGTCGCGCCGTGAATGCCGTCGCGGCCCGTCCGGCCACCCATGACGACGATGGCGTCGCCGTGACCCACCTTCTTCTCGATCATCGAGTTGGGGATGATGCCGACGCATCCGGCAAAGACGAGCGGGTTGCCGATGTAGTTCTCGTGGAAGTAGACGGCGCCGTTGACGGTCGGGATGCCCATCCGGTTGCCGTAATCGCGCACGCCGGCGACAACTTGTTCGAGGATTCGGCGGGGATGGATCATGCCGTTGGGCACGCTTTTCGTTTCGGGCGGAGCGACGCAGAAGACGTTGGTGTTCGCGATCGGCTTCGCGCCGAGTCCCGTACCGAGCACGTCGCGAATACAGCCGCCGATGCCGGTTGCGGCGCCGCCGTACGGCTCGATCGCACTCGGGCGATTGTGGGTTTCGACCTTGAAACAGACGGCGTCCGTCTCGTCGAATGCGATCACGCCGGCGTTGTCTTTGAAGACGCTCAGGCAGAAGTCGGTCTTGGACTTCATCAGTTGCATCGTGCTCGAGAAGATCGTTTCCTTGATCAGGTTCTTGTATCTGCGAAGTGCCTTGCCGCTTTCGTCCACCACTTCCACGGCGCTCTTGAGCGTCTTGTGGACGCAGTGCTCGCTCCAGGTCTGTGCGAGCGTTTCCAGTTCAATATCCGTCGGCTCGCGGCCGAGGTCGTCGAAGTATTTCTGCACGGCCTTCATCTCGACGAGATTCAGGAACAGGTGCCCGTCGCGGCTGAGCTTCTGGAGCGCGACATCGTCCAGCCCGCGAATTTTCGCGTGGCGGATTTCGAACTTCGCGACGTGTGCGTGTGCGAACTCCTTCGGCAACTGAGGCTCGAACACGATCTTCTCGATCACCGAGTTCGCCAGGTATCGCTTCGCGATTGATTCGAGCTGTGTCTTGTCGAGTGACTTGCCGAAATGAAACGCCCGGCCGGTCCGCACCTCGTTCACCTTGATGCCGAGGTCGCGCAGCGCGTTTTCCGTCGACGTCGCGACCGGGTCCATCACGCCGGGCTTTAAGTGAACTTCGATCAGGCTTCCGGGCGACTTCGCCGGTGGCGAATCGAATACTTCGGCATGATCGGCAACGGGGTCGGCGAGCAGTTTGTGCGTCGCGGATTCGATCTGCTCGCGGCTTGCCTCGGCGTCGATGAGGAAGATCCGCCGGGTTTTGATTTCGCCCGATTCGATCCCCGCTGCCGCGAGTTGCCTGCGAATGCCCTCTCCGGCCGGATCGGTTCTGGACACGTCCGGGCAGCCCTGCACATCGACTCGGTAGATCATGCGCCGATTCTACGGATCGTGCCGAGCCTCTGCCAGTTGCCGGTGGATCGACGCATCGGGACCCGCCAGCGCCATCCGCCCGTGACTTCGTGCTGCAAATTCTGAGAATTGCGCGGATGTCGAACCCCGTCTGCATCATCACCGGCGCGGGCCGAGGGATCGGCCGCGTGACCGCAATCGAACTCTCCTCGCGCGGGTTTGACTGCGTGCTCGTCGCCCGATCGGGCGACTCACTCGCAACGGTCGCGCGCGAACTGAAAACCGAGTCGCTGGTTTGCCCGGCCGATGTGAGCAGCCCGCGGGAGATCTCCCGCGTCGTCGCGGAGTCGGTGAATCGCTTTGCCCGCATCGACGCGATCGTGAACAATGCCGGTCTCGCGCCCGCGAAATCGATCGAGGAAACGGATATCGACACCTGGCGAGCGGTGATTGACACAAACCTCAGCAGCGCGTTCTACCTCGCCAAAGCCGCGTGGGGGGCACTCAAAGCCTCGCGGGGGGCGATCGTCAACCTTGGCTCCGAAGCCTCGCGCGACCCGTTCCCCGGCTTCCTCGCCTATGCGACGGCGAAGGCGGGGCTGAACATGCTGACGAAGGTACTACATCAGGAGGGCGCTGCGCACGGCATCCGCGCGTACTGCGTCGCGCCTGCGGCCGTCGAGACGGAAATGTTCCGCAAACTCGTTCCCCATGCACAGTTCGGCAAGGACAAAACCCTCGATCCTGGCGACGTCGCACGCACGATCGCGGCATGCATCGCCGGCGACCTGCGGTTCGCGAGCGGCGAGACGATTTATGTTCACAAATCATGAACGACCCAACCGCAAAGCCCAACAAGGAACCGATGTCCAGCTCCCAGATCAAGTTGGTCATTGTTCAATGTGGTTTTGTTGGTCATTGAGGCTGGATCATTCAGTAGCGTCTTTCTGTTGTTTGACCCTCCCTCGATGGCACTTACAATTTGCTCCTCGTCGGCAAGGATGCACCACTCTACATGTCTGTTGAGTTACCGAAACTGCTCGAATCCCCCGCGGGCCTGAAGCTCACCGACTTCATGGACCTCGCCGCTCTGCAGGAAATTCAGGACGGTTTCGCCGCCATTGCGAACGTAAAAGCGATTATCACCGATCCCAACGGCACGCGGCTGACCAATCCCGATCCGACCAGTTCGTTCCTCCTCAAGCGCGATGTGATCGCTTCCCAGGAAGAGAGCGTGCCCGAAACGCAGCGCGTGGGACGCGAGTACGTCGCGCCGATCCGCATCGGGAACCAGCAGCTCGGCATGATTCGAATGCGCGGCGGCTCGGATTCGTTCCTTGTTGACGACGACCGCGCCGCGCGACTCGCCGCCAAGTTCAATCTCGACCCCAAGACGGTTCGCGATCTGGTGTCCCAGGCCACCAAGGACCGCAACAAGCGGCCCGCGTCGATCCAGTTCCTGTTCCTGCTCGCCAACGCGATCGCCCGGCTGTGCTACCAAGAATATCAGCTTCGCCTGCGCATCAACGAACTGCAGACGATCAGCAACGTCACGATGATGCTCTCGGACACGCGTAACCTGAAGATGCTGTTACAGCGGTCAGTGAAGCTGGTGACCGAGTTGATGAAAGTGAAAGCCTGCTCGGTCCGGCTGCTCGACCGCGACAAGAATGAGCTGCGCATCGCCGCCGTGCACAATCTGTCGGACACCTACATCAACAAGGGCCTCATCGCGTTCGGCCGGAGCATGGACTGGCTCGAGTCGATGGACAGTTCCGGCTACGAGTACATCCGCGACATGACCTCGGACGAACGCATCCAGTACCCGGAGGAGGCGGCGCGCGAAGGACTCGTCTCGCTGCTGAGCGTGGCGATGAAGCACCAGGGTATCTCGATCGGGATGCTGCGCGTCTACACCGGCGAAGAGCGCGCCTTCAACCAGGGCGAGATCACGCTGCTCAAGGCGGTTGCCGCGGCGACCGGCGCCGCCATCGAGAATGCCCGTCTGGCGCAGGAAAACCGCGAGAGCGAGCAGCTGGAGCTGCAGATCAACATGGCGGCGGATGTGCAGCAGCGGATGATCCCGCAGACGCCTCCGGTCGTGCCCGGCGTCGATCTGGCATCCGTGTACGTCCCGTGTTACCAGCTCGGGGGCGATCTCTACGACTTCATCGAGTTGCCCTACGACAACGTCGGCTTGGCCATCGCCGATGTGAGCGGCAAAGGCGTGCCGGCGAGCCTGATCATGGCCAGCGTGCGGGCGGCGCTGCGCGCGCAGGCGGATAACGTCTATTACCTCTCCGAGATCATCAAGCGCATCAACGTGATGCTCTGCCGCGACACCAAGAACACCGAGTTCGTCACCCTGTTTTACGGCGTCATCGACACGCGCAACAACCGGCTCACCTATATCAACGCCGGCCATTCGCCGGCGCTGCTGCTGCGCGACGGCGCCGTGACCGAGCTGGGCATCGGCGATCAAGGCTCCATGGTGCTGGGTGTTGATCCCGGCGAATCATTCAAGCAGAACTTCGCCGACCTGCGCAGCGGCGACACCCTTCTGCTCTACACCGACGGCCTGTCCGAAGCGCGCAACTTCAACGACGAGATGTTCGGCAAGAAGCGCGTGTTCGAGAGTTTCAAGCGAGGCGGCCAGACCGCCGACGAAGTCGCGAAAAACCTGCTGTGGGATCTGCGCCGATTCGTCGGCCTGGCCAAGGCCACGGACGATGTGACGATGGTGGTGGCAAAGATCCGGTGAGCCACGCACCATCCGTTCCGCGACGATTGCCGGTTGTGCGTCAAAGCCCACCCTACTCTCCGAGATCAAACAGGTAGATCGACCCCCCAAGCACCGCATCCGGCTCGCGCTCGCGAAGCATTTTGAAGAATGCCGCGGCATCCTCGCGCCTCCAGTTCACTTGCAGCATCGTCACGCTCGCCGCGACGACGCCGCTGTCGGGGAACGTCGGGCGGATCCGTTTGAAGTCGGTGCCGAGCGTGAGCGGCTCGTAGCGGACGCCGTAATACGCGGGATCGGCGGTGCCGAAATAGGCGAGATAAAGCTGGCGATCCGGATGCGCCTGCTGCCAGCGTGCGAGCGCGGGCAGGTCCTGTCCCCAGTCGAGATTCGAATCGCCGAGGATCCGTTCGCCGCCGCGGGCGCCGCCGGCGGCGATGTTGAAGTACGAGAGGTAGTTCGGAAACGTCGTGATCGTTTCGAGCATGAGCAACACGATGAGTCCAAAGATGATCCCGAGTACAGGGCGCTGCCGTTCGATCACCCGCGCGAGAACGACGCCGACGAAGACGTACCCGAGCGGATAGAGATGAAGGATGTGCCGCTGGCCGATGTTCAGAGGCGAGAGAATGGCGATCGTGAACAGAAGCGCGAACGGAACGAGCAGGCAAGTCCAGAGCCAGCGATCGTTCTCGCGTGACTTGCGAACGAACCCGAACGCCGCGGCCGCGAATCCGATCAGGGCCAGCGCCGCGAGGGGCGTCTTTACCAGTATCGCAACCGGGAAATAGAACGGGTGTGCGCCGCCGCTGATCGAGCCGAGAAGAAACGTCATCCGGTTGAACGAGTTCGCGTAGACGAACACGACGCCGGTCAGGAACGACTCCGGCAATAACGCACGATCGTGAAGAAAGCACAGCGTGTGAACGGCGAGACCGGCGGGTTCGGCCGCGATCTGCTCCGGCCTCGGCGTGATGCCGGTCCGCATGGCGATTCGGTTGCCCAGAGCCTGCTCAATCTGGGCGTCGAAGTTCGCGCGCAGGCTCGGATCGGAAGTTGCATTAAAGCGAAACCCGTACGCCGCCCACAACACGACGTAGCTGACGAGGCCGCAGACAAGGCAGACGACCAGCACCGCACCAAGTCGAGCGAAGCGCGACCGCAGGATGCCTGGATCAATCACCCTGCCTTCTGTCGTGCTCGCGATCGAATCGATTTCTCTTCCGCGACGCCAGGGTTGCGGGGAAGTCGCGCGGATGAGCAACACGCTCACCACGACCGGGCCGAGCCAGAGCGCGGTGAACTTGGTCGTCACCGCGGCGGCGCAGAGTAGCGCCAGAACTGCGACCCGACGTTTCGTGAGTGCCTGCGTACATCTCCACAGGCAATCGACCATCGCCAGCGTGATCAAGGCGAAGCTGACGTCGTTGGTCACGAGCGGCGCATGCGCGAGAAAGTTCGGGTCAAACGCGAAGAGCGCCGTTGCGATCATCGCCGCGACCGGCCCGCCGGCGCGCCACGCGAAGCGCGCGATCAGGGCCAGAAGTCCCGTGCCCAGCAGCAGCATGAACAGGCGCGACATCGCGACGAGGTGCTTTCCATCGTTCGCGGGCGTGTGATAGAGCACGTTGGGCGCCCACGACCAGCCATTCGGCGCGGTCACAAAGTCCGGGTCCTCTAGGCGCAGATCGCCCGGGGGATCGAGCAGCCATGGGAGCGCTGCCCAGTATTTCCAGAGGGGCGGATGTTCCGAGTTCATCCGGAAATCGTTGTAGCGCAGGTGGGTGTATGCCGCCGGTGCGTGGACGGTCTCATCGAACGTGATGCTCTTGTTCGACACCGCCATCCACGCGTTGATCGTGAAGAGGATTGCCAGCAGCGCGCAGACGGGCAGGCCGATCCGCCGCAGCCGCCGTTCCGATGCGCGCGTCTCGGCAACCTGCATGTCGGGGCTGGTGTTCATTCATCGAGTATGGCGGTAGATCAGAACTCGAGCGTGATGCCTGCTCCGCCCCAGAGTTGATCGGCGGCGAGCAGGTCGTCGTCGATCGAGTCGGTGTAGTTGATGTAGCCGTTCAGGCTGATCTGGCCGAATCGATCGGGGATATTCAACAACGTGTTGAGCGTGTATTTCGCGGTCACGCCGATCTGCCAGTGCTGGAAGCCGCTGTTGGTTTTCTCGGGATTGAACGCGAAAAGGTCGTGTCCGTTCACGTACGCGGCGTGCGCGTTGGCGATGAACACGAGCCCGGTGTTTTCGATCGGCAGCGTGTGATCGATGCCTGCCTCGAGGTACAGGCCTTGGTACAGGTCAAAGTCATACGCGGCCAGGATGTACGGATGGAAGACCGGCCGCTCGGCGTGGAAGAGGCTCGAATCGTCCAGCGCGAGCCGAAGAAAGACCTCGTTCGTGTCGGAGTCACTTCGGTCCGGAAAGATATAGCTTGTATATCCGGCGCTGATCGTGAGCGGTCGCACCGGCCAGTCGAAGCCGATCTCCGGCCGGACCTCTTCAAAGTTGCTGATCGGATCATTCTCCGCCACGTTGACGAAGAGGCCGATGTACGGGTGCGGCAGCTTTCCCAGGTCGAAACCGATTTTCGTGTTGAACTGCTCGTTGCCTTCGTCTTCGTGCCGGCCGGCATCGAACCGCTCGATGCCTCGCCAGACGTAGTCCGTCAGGTAGGTCGCGTCGAGCCTGAAACGGAAGCCGGTCTGCAGATCGCGAGGGGTATCGCTGGACATGTCAGGTTCCGGCGGCGGATAAACGCTTTCGGGGACGGCTTGGGCGCTGGCCAACGATGGGGCCACGAGCCAGACGCAAACGAGTGAGACCACCGCGAGCAATTTCATAAGCGGGATCATATTCGTCGGCCGGCGCTGAAGCTACGCGTCGAACTTTCGCCGTCGCCGTCTACAATGCCGGCGATGTCGGAAGTCCCGCTGATCTACAACCACAACCGGCCGTTGCCGAGGCTCACCTTCGTCGGGCGGGCGCTGGCCGCGATTCTCGGCGGCGGCTCGCTTGCGGTGCTGGTGATGGCGGCGATCCTGGATCCGAGCCCGACGGGCATGGAAACGCACACCCAACTCGGCTTGCCCCCGTGCGGCATGCTTCGACTGACCGGCGTGCCGTGCATGACGTGCGGCATGACCACCAGCTTCGCCGAACTCGCACACGGCCACCTCTGGCAGAGCCTGGTGGCCCAGCCCGCGGGCACTTTGCTCGCCTTGCTTGCCGCCATGACGTTCTGGATCGGCACTTACATTGCCGTCACCGGCCGGCCCAGCGCAAGGTTGCTCAATCAGGTTCCCTGGACGCGACTCCTGTTCAGTGTTTTGGGAATCATGCTTGTCGCGTGGGTGTACAAGATCATCGTTGTCGTGCATTCGGCCCATTGAGTGAAACGCAATTGCTCCAAACATCGGCCGAACACGCCTTTTGCGTGTCCGGATGCTTGCAGAATCTCATCAGTTGGCTATGTTGTTCGGTTCTCGATTTGAAGGAGCCACGAAAGATGTCTGAAAGAGATCGTGATAACAAAGGCGGCAAGGGTGATCGTGAGTCGCGCCCGCGTCGTGATGGCGGGGACAGCCGGCCGAAGCAGAAGATCGGCAAGATCAGTGCCGGCGGCAAGCAATACATCGACTACAAGGAGACCGAAAGCCTTCGTCGCCTGACTGGCGCCAACGGCAAGATCTCCAGCCGCAAGCGCACCGGCGCCAACGCGCTTGAGCAGCGCATGGTTGCCCTCGCGGTGAAACGCGCCCGTTACATGGCCCTGGTTCCGTACCAGACCTCGGCTTCGTAACGCCCGCTTTGCGTGAATCCAGATTTTCACACAGCCGAGCCTCGATCGAGGTCTCGGCTGTTTGTATTTGGCTGTCGGTTCTGCACGGATGAGATTCGAACCATTTCAACTCAGTCGATACGCCGCGCGCAGCTGGCGCGGCGACTGACCCGTGTCTTCCTTGATCACGCGGCTCAGTTGCTGCTGCTGGATGAGTCCGCTGCGCCGGGCGACCTCGGGGAGTGGAAGGTCGGTCTCGATCAGCAGTTTTCGCGCGCGATCGACGTGCGCTCGCCGGATCTCGTCGGCGATGTTTCTTCCCAATGCGGCGACGAATCGACGCTCGAGGGTTCGCCTTGACACGGCGACATGATCGACGACATCCGACACGCGCACCGGCACGCCGGCATTCGAACGGACGAACGCGATTGCATCCGCCACTATTGCATCTTCGACGGCGGTCTCGCTCGACGAGCCGCGGATCACGATTTCGCCGGGCTTGACCAGGATCGGCTTTGCCGGCGGCGCTTCGCGATTGCGAATCAATCGGCACAGGAGACCGATCGCGTCGTAGCCGATCTGGTCGCCGCGCGTGGCGACGCTGGAGAGTTGCGGCCAGATCGTCATGCAGAGCATCTCGTCGTTGTCGACACCGATGATCGAAACATCTTCCGGAACCCGGAGTCCGACGGTTTTGCAGGCGATTACCGCCTCACGCGCATAGGCATCGTATGGTGCCATCACGGCGAGGGGCCTTGGCAACGAGCCAAGCCATTTGCCGGCGCGCGTTTCCCAGGGTGCGCCGGATTCGCCCGCGCCCCACCTGGCGTCCGTCGGACCGATATGGCACTCGAATCCTGCTTTGCTGACGGCGGCGGCGAACGCCTCGAAGCGAAGGCGGAAATAAGGAACGCCAATGTCGGCGAAGGAGGCGAAGTGACGGAACCCGCGCTGCAGGTAGTGTTCTGCAATGAGCGTCCCGATGGCGCCATCGTCGGTTCCGACCATCGGCACGCGGTCGTGTCCCGCAGGGAAGTTGGCTACGTTCACGCACGGCTTCCCGGTGGCGATGACCTCTTCCACGACGTCTTCGTAGTCGCTGGAGAGAACGATGCCGTCGATGTCGTGGGCGTTGATCGCTTCGTCGAATGACTGATTTCGAGGCTTGATGTGAAGCATCATGTCGCCGTGTGCGTGTGCGCACGCGGCGATTCCGGCAAACGCACGACGGTCGAAGGCGGTATCGGTCTGCAGGGCCAGCAGTATATTCAGATACCTCTGCGTGGTTCCCATGCCGCATCACGATAAAAGATTTGCGCCGACAAGCAATCGGCGTGAACTAGATTCTTCAGTGCCCGATGTTGACCGTCGGCAGATGTTTGAAGAGTTCGTTTCCGCAAGCGAGCTCGTAAGTGAAATGACCGTGCCCGCCTCCGGGGCACGGCCATTTCTTTGTATGCACAACGCCCCCCGCCACTCGAAGCAAGGCGCGAATCAACGCCACAAGCGAGCCGGCAATCCGGCTCGCTCGCGGGTGTCTATCCTGCTTCGTCAGGATCGGACCTGTTCTTAGCGCTTCGATCGATTATCGCAGGAGCGAGAGCACGGCCTGGGGCGTCGCATTGGCTTGCGAGAGCACGGACGTGTTCGCCTGCGTAAGGATCTGGGCTCGCGTGAGTGCCGCGGTTTCCTTCGCGAAGTCGGCATCACGGATTGCACTTTCACTCGCCGTTACGTTCTCAAGGGCGACGCCCAGCGAGTTGACGTTGGTTTCGAGCACGTTCTTCTGCAGCGCGCCGAGTCGACCGCGAACGAACGCGACCTGGCTGATCGCCTTGTCGATGATCTTCTGTGCGCTGAGTGTGTTGCCGCTCACCAGCGAGTTGGCCTGACCGCTGCCGAGCGAGGAGAGGAATCCATCGACATTGTCGCCGAGGCTGCTGGTCGCGATCGACTGGATGCCGATGTTGATCTGGCCGTTGCGTTCGACCTTCGAGCCGATCTGGAACTTCGCGCCGCCGCCGTCGATGTCGAAGGTGGTGGAGGTGTACGAACGGCCCTTGGTCGCAAAAGTCGAGTCGAGCGTGAGCGAGACGTCGAGGTTGCTGGTTCGGAGCGACGCCGTCGTGCCTTCGACATCGGCCCGCGAGCCGTTGATCAATACGGTGGCATCGCCGCCGTAGTCTTTCGCACCGCTGGTAGCGAAGGTTCCGGAGACGGCACGGACAGCCACGAACTGCTTGGAGCCGTACGCCGCGGAGTTGAAGACGAGGTCGGTGCCGCTGACGATGGCGCTCACGCCGGTCGCGTTGGTCAGTTGGTTGATGCCCGCCGCGATCGCGCTGACGGCGGTGCTGCTGGCAAAACTGATCTGCTCGATGCCTGCGTTGCCCGCGACTTCGAGCGTGACGTTGCCGTTGGTCGCGCCGCCGGAGTAGCTGATCTTTCCGAGCTGCGCCGACGCCGTCACTTCCACCGTCACGTTGATTTGCCCGTTGTCGGGAATCTTGGCGGCGTTGATGTTGGTGACCGAGATGGCGCTTCCGACGAGACCGGCGGTCGTGTAGTCGAGCGAACCATCGAGCAGCTTCCGGCCGCCGAACTCGGTCGTATTCGAGATACGGTTGATCGAGTTCAGGATCGAATCCAGCTGGAGCTGATTGGCCTTGATTTCCTCTTCGGAGAGCGCGCCGGTGTTGGCAGCTTCCAGGACGAGGCTTTGCACTTCGTTGAGAAGGCTCGACGTTTCGTTGAGCGCGCCTTCCGCCGTGTTGATGACGTTCGATGCGCGGTTGGTGTTGTCGATCGCCTTGCCGATGCCGTTGATTTCGGATCGGAGGGTTTCGCTGGCGATGAGGCCTGCAGGATCGTCCTTGCCGGTGTTGATGCGAAGGCCGGTCGAGAGACGTTGAAGCCGGGTGGACAAATCACCCTGGTTCTTGTTCATCGCCCGGATAGCCTGGAACGAATTGATATTGGTATTGATGCGACTCATGTGATCCTCCGTGATGGAAGCACGGCCGGTTCATCCGGACCGCGTTTCGGCGGCAATCCATTTTGCGCCGAGCAGGAAGACTGGAAACGTGAGGCCGGTAGACATCCGGCCCGCCAGCAGAGCTCCGTCGGCGTCGGCCTGGTTTGCACCGGGCGTTGCCGTTCTTCGGATGGCTCTGAAAGCTGATACTGACTCTTGACTACGCATGAGCCGGCATCTCCGAGCCGGCGGAACAAGCAGGCAGATTGATGAGGTGGCAGACCTCCGTGTCAGTGAGGCAGTCAGTCGCCTCGTCAGTTCGCGACGATCCTCGCCCGTCCGTGGGCGAGTCCAGAGCCGGCCCGTTGGCCTGCCCTCATCGATCCGCCATTGCGGACCGCGTCATTGTCTGCTTCGAATTGTCGGACTGCTGCGAGCGCAAACTTGAACCGCGTGGCTGCAGAATTCGCCTCGGGACGATCGCCGATAACACGGGCGTTTTTCGATGAGGGGCGACGCCGCGCAGGTTTTGCCCTCGCCGGGCCTGGGACTGCCGGCCACGCCGCGACAGCCGACTCGAACCCCGGAGGACATCCCACAACCGCGTCGCGTCCTATTGCCGCTGTCGCTGTCGGCGAAGGGCATTCGAGATTCCTCGATCCGATTCACGTTCATCTCGAACTCGATTACAATCCGGTATTGATGGACGGCTCTGGCACATTTTCGATCCGCAGTTTTCATCCCGCCGACCACGCGGCCGTCAAGGCGCTCTACGTCGACGGCATGCTCGGCGGGAAACTCGCCGACAATGACACCGGCTTCGACATCGACGACGTCAACCTCGCCTACATGTCGACCCCGGGCAGCCACTTCTGGGTGGCCGAATCCGACGGCAAAATCGTCGGAATGATCGGCATCCAGCAGCTCGACGCCGGCGTCGGCGAAATCCGCCGCCTTCGCGTCGACCGCGACTACCGCCGCCGCGGCATCGGCTCCGCCATGCTCCAGAGGGCCCTCGAGTTCTGCCGCGATCAAGGCCTGCTCAAGGTCACCCTCGACACCTACATCGAGCGCGAGCCCGCCCTCAAGCTGTTCGAAAAGTTCAATTTTCGACACGACAAAACCCGCGAAACCGCCGGCAAACAGCTGCTGTTCTTCTACCTCGACCTGTACGGGTCGGATAAGACGAAAACCTCGGAATGACGACTCAATGCCGAAGGACGAAACTCGAAATCCGAATGTCGAATCAAGGTTCCAATATCGAATGCGGAGAATGACAAGACGTGAGCGTTGCTTTGCTCCTTTGAAAAACTCAATCCTTCATTCGTCATTCGATCTTCGAAGTTCGTCATTCCGTTTTCGCCTTCCCCATCATCATCGCCGCCAGTGAGTCCACCGCCGCATCGAGCTGTCGGTCCTTGATGTGGGCCGGCCGCGTGGTGGCGTGCGACATCGGCGGAATGACCGATGGCCCCAGGAGCGACTCCGCCACCTGTTGAAACTCTTCCTTGTTCAGTTTCACCTCGACGCTCGGGTCGACGCCCCACACGGTCGAGTTCTCCCAGCGATGCACGTTGCGCCCGCTCGGCAGGAAGTACTGCGCGATGGTGATCTTGAGCGCGCCGTCCTCCTTCCAGTCTTCGACATCCTGGACGGTTCCCTTGCCGAAGGTGCGCGTGCCGACGACGACCGCGCGGCGATGGTCCTGCAGCGCGCCTGCGAAGATCTCGCTGGCGCTGGCCGACTCCTCGTTCACCAGCACCGCGACCGGAACATGGACGATCGTATCGCCGGGGCTGGCGATGATCTTCGACTCCGGGCGGGTCCGGCCCCTGATGCTGACGATCACGCCTTCATCGAGGAACATGTCGGCGATTTTCGCGGCATAATCGAGCCCGCCGCCTGGGTTAAAGCGCAGGTCGATGATGACTCCCCTGGCGTTCTCGCCGGTCAGGGTTCGCAGTGCACGCTCGGTATTGCCGAGCGTTTCTTCGTTGAACTGGGCGATATGCACGTACGCGATGCCGAGTTCACGGTCGATGAAGTAATCCCAGCTCCCGTCCGGCCGGCGGCTGTAACCGGTCACGGTCGGTTCGTTCACCGATCCGCGGACGATGTCGAACTCCTTCTCGCTGCCGTCGAAGCGGCGGACGGTGATCTTCACGTGCGTCCCTTCCGGCCCCTTGATGCGCGGCGAGATGTCATCGGTCTTCATTCCCTTGATCGCGATGCCGTCGACCTTGGTGATGATGTCGCCCGCCTCGATGCCGGCCGCATACGCCGGCCCGCCATCCAGCGGCGTGATGACCTCGATCTCATCGGCTTCGTTCAGGTGATACGACACGCCGATGCCCACGAAGTTCCCCGTGAGCGCCTGCATGAACTGCCCCTTATGAACCGGGGGCACGTAGACGGTGAACGGATCGAGCGTATTGAGCATCGCCTGGATGGCGACCGTCTGCATCTGCTTCTGCTTGGCAGGATCGATCTGCGTGACGTAGCGCGTGCGGACCTCGTGCTGCACCTGCGCGATCAGATTGGCGAACTGCCGGTCCTGGTCTTCCACCAGCACATGCGACGCCAACATCCGCCCGGCGAGAAAGACGCAGAGGACCATTCCGAAGAGCCAGACGAGCCGTTCACGATTCATGGGGTGCTCATTTCATTTGGTGGCGGATGCGTCATCTATCACAACTGTCGTGCAGAAGTCTCACCGTCATCTGGCTCATCTACTGACGAAGTGAGCCAAACGATGTCACCCTGAGGTGCTCCGAAGGGTCTAGAGGCAGCGGCGAGTTGCTGCCGTTTACTCAAATCACTTTGCCGCGGCCAGCAGACCCCTCGTCGGTAAACCTCCTCGGGGTGACAAAGAGGCGATTTTCACAACTTAGGCTCCCTCTGGATGACAGCGCTCACCCCACCTTTCCTTCAATCGATCTCACAAACGCCTCGATCGCCTCGGCCACTTCCGCGGGCCTTTCCAGGGACGACAGGTGCCCCGCGCCCTCGATCACATCCAGCCGCGCGCCTGGCGTGAGCTCGACGATTTTCTTCGCCACCTCCACCGGCGCGATCGCGTCGCCGCTGCCGACAATCACCTGAAGCGGGCAGGACAGTGTCGGCAGCGCCTCGAAAAACGCCGGCCGGTCACGCATCGCGGCGCAGGCGCTGCGCAGCGTGCCAGGGGGTTGGGCCAGCATGATGTCGCGCAGCCGCTCGACCAGCGCCGGGTCCAGGAGATACGCACCCGGATGGAGCATCTTCGACAGCATCGATTCGACCACGCCGGGCGAGCCTTGTCGGTCGATGAGTTCGATCATCTTGTTCCGCGCCGCCTTGCCGGTGTCATCATCCGCGTTCGCGCGGGTATCGACGAAACAGAGGCCCAGCAATCGTTCCGGGGCGTTTCGATAGAGCGCCTGCGCCACGTATCCCCCCATCGACAGCCCGGCCAGCACGAAGCGGTCGATCCGGAGCGCATCCGCCAGTTCCAGCAACGAGCCGGCCAGGCTCTCCATCGAAAACGAAACGTTCTGTTTCGATGCCGGCACGTTCAGCGTGGATTTGCCGAAGCCGGGCAAATCCGGCACCACGACGCGGAAGCTGCTGGCGAGCATCGCCCCTGCGTCGCCCCAGATCCGGCTATCCAGCGGGAAGCCGTGAACCAGAAACACCGGCGTCCCGGTTCCCATCTCCGTGTAGTGAACGCTTCCGATCGAAACGGTCTGCATAGCCGAAGGATAGCCGTGTTGCCGATGCGAGGAAACGCACCGCTGCGCACCCCCGCCCGGCAAGCTGGGTAAGGGCTTTGTTCGAGAAATGGGACAGAATGGGTCACGGTGGGTCATCGACCCGCGCCCAACGGCGACTCGGCGTGGTCCGAATCGTTGCGACGAGCGATCTGCGACAACTGCTGTCACCCGCAGCCTCCCGGGAAAAACGCATCATCCCTACGGTGCATGTCAGGTCGGTGGCAAATGAATTCCGGCACGCAAGGGTGTGGCGTTCGAGCGGGCGTCAGGAAAAAAGTCGCCGATGGGTCGCGGATCGTCACCGATGACTGTCGGATCATCTGGTCTTCATGCGCAGGTTCATATCGGTGTGGTCGGCGTTCATCGGTGACGTCTGTTCTGCAATCGCCTGCCATACAACGTCATTCCTGATCGAACCCCATGTCGATCCGGAACGCAGCAACCATCTGGACGTGGCGGATGTCGTTCTCCGGGCTCGATTCCTTGTCGTAGTTCAGGCCGTACGGCCAGAAGTGCTGGCGATCGCCCTTGAGCACGGCATCTGGCCCGTCGAACGACTTGAGTAACGCGATCGCGTGCGGGCCGGTCCATTTGCCGCCGACCATCAGCTCCTGCCACTGTTTCGTCGTGCCGATGCCGAGCGTGTGGCCGATCTCGTGCAGCGCGGTGCGCTGGCTGATCTGCCCGCCGAAACGGATGTGGCCGTTGAAGTTTCCATCCGCGGTCGGCGTGCCGGGGCTATAGCTGATGGTGAGCTGCTTATCGAACCAGCCGACGGTGTTGTAGAGCGCGACCGCGCCGTCCATCGCCGCGACGATCTTCTGTCGTATCTCCGGCGGCCAGTTTTCGTTGTCGGTCTGGAGCTTGTAGCGCAGCATGCCGGGTTGGGTCGTCGGCCGCGTTGAAGGACTCGTCTGCATGCCCGCGATCAGCAGACATAGACTCGACGCGAAAAGTGCCGTTCTGCGAAGCATCGATAAGAGTGTGCAGATGCGGATTGCGCTGGCAACCGAATCGGACGGCGTTCACACCGACTTGGGCGTGAACCACTTCAGGACGTAATACACCGCTCGGACTTTGCCGGGGTTGCGCACGCCATGAAGGTCGTTCGACCCTGCGAAAAAGATCGAGCCGGCACTCATGGTGTGCGTCTGGCTGTTGCAGAACACCTCGAGCATGCCTTCGCGGAGCAGGATGATTTCCTCTTCGGGGTGAGAATGTGGAGCATGGGAGGCGTTGCCCGGATCGAGCAGCGTGGCGTGGCAGCTCATGCGGTCGAGCGTTCGGGTCGGGAAGTTGAAGATCGGCCGGCTCGCGCCGACGGGGGTCGCCTTTTCCTGGAGGTTGAGCCAGTCGAAGATCATCGAGACGCCGTTGGCGGGTGAATCGCTCATGGTCTCCTTGTCGAATGCCGTGCACATCATCGCGAGGGTTGGCCATCCGCTCACGCATGAACTCTGGCGAAAACCACTCGCTGTTTTGTCACATTCCGCAGCCGACATGTCGCTCGACAATTCCCGGCGAAGGTTGTCGCATGCGATGGGCGCCCCGGGGCAATGTACTCGTTGACCCGCGTTCTGCGGCGCGGGTCAGGCGTACCTGCCCCGGGACACCCGTCAAACGTTCATATGTGTCACCCTGACATACCAGCCCGTCGAAAGAGAATTGGTTCGACTGCCGCGCGATCGTTGCTAGAGTACGGCGACAAATCGCACTGGCGTCTGAGGATTCCGCATGCTCGTTCGCTGCCATCACGATCCGCGAGAGTTTTTCGATCTGGTCGGCCCGTTCCTGCAGAAGAACGAGGTGGAGAACGCGCTGCCGCTGGGCATCGCGCGGTCGTTCGTCGACACCGCCACACACGAAGGCCTGATGTTTTCGGTCGAGAGCGGCGCGGACGTGGTGGCGGTCGCGGTGAAGAGCCCGCACCGCAACCTGGTCGTCACCCGCGCCCCCGAATCGGCGATGCGGGCGCTGTCCAACTACCTCTTCGCCTATGCGCTCCCCGTGCCCGGCGTGAACGGCCCGCTGGAGACCGCAAGGGAGTTCGCACAAGCCTGGAAGGCGCTCACCGATGCCAAAGGGACCGAACGCGTCGCGCTGCGCCTCTACCAGGCGACGAAGCTGAACGAGGTCGCACAGCCCCGGGGCGCCTTTCGGTTTGCGCAGCTTGCCGATGGCGAACTCGTGGAGGCCTGGCTGCACGCCTTCATCGACGAAGCGACGCACGACCGCCACGACAACCTCCGCGACCGCGTGACGCAGATGATCGGCGCGAGCAACGTCGGCCTGTGGGAGCACGACTCGTGCGCCTCGATGGCGGCCATCACCCGCCGCAGCGAGCGCGGCGCGCACGTGGCGTGGGTTTACACGCCTAAGCCGATGCGCCGCAACGGCTACGCGACGGCGTGCGTCGCCGAACTGTGCCGCCGCGAGATGGAGCGCGGCCGATCATTCGTCACGCTCTATACCGACCTGGCCAACCCGACGTCCAACGCGATTTACCAGCGCATCGGCTTCGAGCCGGTGTGTGATGCGATCGATATCGTCTTCGACGCGGCATGAAGAAACATGGCAGTCGCTGGTTGATCGACCGTCTCATCAAGGCCGTTCTGCTTCCCTCTCCCGGAGTACCGGGAGATAATTCTTTCTGTGGTTCTACTTCGTTCACGGTTAACGATGACAGAAGATGGAGCGATGTTGATGCGAAGGATCTTCCCGTATTTCTGCGCCCTGATGACCGCTTTCGTCGTCCCACGCGCGTTCAGCGATCAACCCACGACGGCTCCGGCGACCCAGCCCGAGCAGAGTCCTCCTCCGCCGAAGCGCGTCGCGTTCATCGGCAATCAGCAATCGGTCGTGCTCGAGGTCGTGACGTCCAACACCGGCCATCTGCTCGTGAAACCGACCATCAACGGTAAAGAGGCGGGATTGTGGTTTCTCGATACGGGCGCCGGCATGAACTGCATCGACACGGCGTTCGCCGATGAACTGAAGCTGCCGGTGCTCCGTGAAGGCGAAGCCACCGGCATGGGCGGCGCCGCGAAGACGCGCTACCGCGCCATCGACACGCTCGCGCTCGGCCCGATTCAACTCGAAGGCAGCGAGGCGATCGAACTCGACCTCTCCAGCTTCGAAAAGTTCCTCGGCCACAAGGTGACCGGCATCATCGGCTACGACACGTTCTTTGCCGCGATCTTCGAGATCGATCATCGCGCCGCAAAGGTGACGGTGCATGATCCGCGGTCGTTCGAGCCGAAGGATGCCGAATGGCGGCCAATCCAGCTGCTCGATCGTCGGCCCAGCGTGGAAGGTTCGATCGAGGGTCACCCATCGGGCCTGTTGATGATCGACAGCGGATCGAACACCGGGGCGGTCATCACCTCGCCGACGGTGAAGGCGCTGGACCTGCTGAACGGCCGCGAAACCCGCACGTCGATGACCGGCGGCGTCGGCGGACTCCACAAGCAGGCGGCCGGCACGCTCGAGGACATCACCATCGGCCACACGCACCTCAAACACGTCGATGCGATCTTTTCGCAATCCGAAAGCGGCGGAACCGCCAACGAAAAATACCAGGCCATTCTCGGCATCCCGGTGCTGAAACAGTTCGTGATGATTGTGGATTACCCGCAGAAGCAGATCGCGCTGAAGCTGAACACCGGCGACGCGACGACGCAGCCGTGACATCGCCCACGAAGAAGCACGAAGAAAGACCTGCCATACACTTCTTCGTGCCCCTTCGTGTGCTTCGTGGGTAAATTTGCCTTTTCGCGTTAGAGTTCCGCCGCGAAAGGCGATAATTGAGGCGCGCTTGCATTTTGTTTCAGCGATTGATTTCGGATCCGCGGATCGTGCTTCCGCTGATCCTGCTCTTCGTCGTGTTGAGCACCGCGCCGCGCGTCTTCACCAGCGAACTCTGGGGCGATGAGTTCCGCACCTGGCGGGACGGAATCGAGAAGCCGCTCTCGGCCGTTCTCACGTGGCATCACAATCCGGATCACGCGCCGCTGGGACACCTGCTGGCGCGGACCGGCGCGGCGATCTTCGGCGTCGAGCATCCGTGGGCGCTGCGGCTGGGGAATTATCTCTGCGGGCTGCTCTGCGTCCCCGCGCTCTGGTGGATGGGACGGACCCTGAGTGGCAATGCCGTGGGTTTGCTCGCGGCGGGGATGTTTGCGGTCGATCCGAACTGCCTCTTTCAGATTACCCAGGCCCGCATGTACGGCGCGCTGCTGCTCGCGGGCATCTGCGCGTTCACGCTGGCAGGGTCGATCTTGAACGATCCGCGAAAGCCTTGGCGGCGCGCGGTGTTCCTCGGCGTGGCGCTCGCGGCCGGCATCTGGGCGCACTCGACGATCTACGCGCTGATCTTCGCAGTTCTCCTGGTCGCGAGCGGATCGCTTTTCGTCCGGCGGCGCACCGGGGTCGCGCTGTTGGTGGCGGTGCTGATTGGCGGCGCAGTCGGCGCGCAAGGCGTCGCCAAAATCGTCTCTCGACACGATGCCGAAAAAATCGAAACGCCAAACAGCTCCGCCGCCGGCGATCAGCTTTCCGAGGCGATCGAATCCCTCGGCGGGAGCGACGGCATTACCGTGATCCTCGCGGCCTCGACACTCGGCGGCGCAGCGGTGCTATTTACCCGCGGGAACCGAGCACTGGCGAACTTCGTGGTGCTGGTGGTCGCGCTGGCCGTCATGAACCTGGTGATCGCCTCGCGCTATCGGCCGATCGCCAACGTGCGCTATCTCACAATCCTTCAGCCGCCGATGTGGCTGGCGATGGCCGTGTTTGTCGTCGCGATCTGCCGTTCGCGCTTCGTTTCCACACTGGGCATAGCTTCGGCGCTTCTGCTGGTCGGGCTCAGCATTTATGAGTACGGCCGCGCCCGCGAGGTCTTGGCGCCCCATCCGCTGGCGGCGCCGTTCGCGGACGCTGCGCGAGCGATTCGAGCCCGCATCTCGCCGGGGGAACGATTCATCGTCGTGCCGCGCTCACCTTACGGCATGTACACGCGCTATTACGGGCTGACGCTCGACGAACCGATCGACGACTTGCTGGCAGAGCGAACCTCGACACGTCGCATGCGGCAGGCGACGCGGGATGCGAACCTGGAGCAGGGGCGAATCTGGATGCTCGGCGTCATTCAGCCTTCGTTCACGCCCCCGAGCGGAAACGACAATCCGATCGACTTCGCAAATCGCGTCGCCGCGGCGCGCGAGACACCAGTGCGACTGCCGGCAGTGGATTGGGTTCACGAGTCGAAGCGCGTCGTCGTCGTCGACATCGACGATTCGAAAATGACCCTCGATCGATGAGGAAGCCGCGTTATCGCGTCAGCGGCGTTCCGCCGACGGTGAGCGGTTGCGGACGCACGCCCACGGGCGCGGGGATCGCGATCTCCAGCGGCTTGCGCTTGCCCACAGGCGGCAGGCCATCCTGGTCGATGATCCGCTGGATCGCCATGATGCCTTCGATGAGCGTTTCCGGGCGCGGCGGGCAGCCGGGCACGTAGACATCCACGGGAAGGAACTGGTCGATGCCCTGCACCGTGGCGTACGCGTCGAACACGCCGCCGGTGGAGGCGCAGGCGCCCATCGAGATGACCCACTTGGGTTCCGACATCTGCTGGTAGATGTGCTGGAGGACGGGCATCAGTGTGATGCCGACCCGGCCGGCGACGATCATCAGATCGCTCTGGCGCGGGCTGAACCGCATGGCTTCGGCGCCGAATCGTGCGAGGTCGTAGCGCGACGACGCGGTCGCCATGAGTTCGATGCCGCAACATGCCGTTGCGAAAGGCATCGGCCACAGTGAGTTGCGGCGGGCCCAGTTGACGACCTTTTTCAGGTTGGTCGTGAGGATGTTGTCGGGAAGCTGTTGGGTGTCGATCATCGCGATGCCTTGGCTCACCATCGTAGGGTTCGCCGGGCCGTTTTCCAAACGGGCTCGCCCCAGGGTCCCGCAGCATTGCGATGCCGGCCGCCGCCCGAGCGGCGGCGGCTGCAGTTCGATGCGGTTATCGGGCATGGCGTTCTGGCCCGATTTCGAAGGGTTTTATTTTTGCGTTTTGCTTTCGAACTGAAGTTGGTGCATGTACACATTGCCGTGAAGTTGGAAGAAACGCTGAAAACAGTTTCAGGGGTCGAGGTCGCTGCGCCGGCGGTTGAGCCGGACGTTGTGGCCAGGCCGGAGGTTCGTTCGCCGATCTTCCGCGAGATCCCGGCGAAGCCGGGCAGCGAATTGCCGCCCGAGGGGACCCTCGGCCGCGGGTTCAAGAATCGATACAACAACCTGTTGATCGTCCGGCTTTTCCTGTCGCTCACCGTCGTCTTCAGCCACAGCTTCGCGCTGGCTAACGGCCCGGTGCCCGGCGACTGGCTCAAGCGCCACCTCACCGAGTACTGGGGCCATCCGGGCATCACGATCGGCTTCTCGGCCGTGAACATGTTTTTCGTCGTCAGCGGCTTCCTGGTGACGCACAGCTTTCTGCGTTCCAAGTCCGTCGTCGATTTCGCGAAGAAACGCGCCTGGCGCATCTATCCGCCTTACATCATCGCCTCGCTGATGTGCCTGCTCATCATCGGCCCGCTCGCGCTGCACCATTGGCCGGCGCGGCCCTACTCCGAATGGCCGAAGTACTTCCTCGATGTCGCGATGCTGCGCATCTACGACATCCCCGGCATCTTCGCCGACCATCCGTACAAGATTAACGGCAACGGCGTGCTGAACGGGTCGATGTGGACCATCAAGTACGAGGTGATGTGCTACGTCTTCATCGTGCTCACCTGGAGCGTGGGCATGCTCCAGCGGAAGTGGCCGGTCGCGCTCGCCTTCGGGGCCATCGCGACGTATTACGGCCTGCAGGTCTCCGGCTTGCTCGAGCAGTGGCACCTCACGCCGTGGCTGCCGCGGGCCGGTGCGTACCTCTTCGGCGAAGCCCGCGAGTGGCCGCGCATGCTCACCTGCTATCTCGCGGGAATGACGCTGTACCTCTATCGCGATTCACTGCCGCACAAGTTCTGGGCGGCGAGTCTCGCGATCCTTCTGCTCATCGGCGCCGGCGCGGTGAACTCGTGGCTGCTCCTGCCGCTGCACCCGCTGCTGCTCGGCTACGCGCTGCTCTGCTTCGGCTTCACGACCGTCGGCCGGCAATACACGAGCAAGATCGACAGGTTCGATCTCTCCTACGGCGTCTACCTGTACGCCTTCCCGATCCAGCAGACGATCATCCACTTCATCCCGGCCGTCCGCGGCAATCCGCTGCTGCTCTTTTCGCTCGCCTATCCGACGGTGCTGACCGTCGCGTACCTGAGCATGCGATTCATCGAGCAGCGGTTCCAGATGAAGAAGTCGGCGCCGGGCGCTGCGCCCGCCGTGGCGTAGAGGCGTGGCCCCCCGGCCACCACGACACGTTCATGCAGCCGACATTTCGTCGCCGGAATCGGCCGTCGCGATGAGCGGAACCCACTCGATACCATACGGCGATGGTTCACGACGCGTGCTATTGGCCACAAGCGTTCTGTGAGATGCGTGGATGGAGTGTTCCTCACTCCGGGCGGAAATCGCGCCGCCGGTCATTTCATGCACGTCGAGTGATTCGCGTCGCGAAGAGGGCGCGCGTTCCGGGCGAATCGAGCGGGCCGAATGCATCAGACGCCCAGCGCCTTCGCCATCGCTTCGCCCAGCGTCGCCGGCGTATCCGCAACCGAGATGCCGCACTCGCGGAGCGCTTTGACTTTGCTCGCGGCGGTGTCGTCGCCGCCGGAGATGATCGCGCCGGCGTGGCCCATGCGTCGTCCGGGCGGCGCGGTCTGGCCGGCGATGAACGCCACCAGTGGCTTTTTCACATTGTCTTTCGCCCATTGGCCCGCGAGCACTTCGTCGGATCCGCCGATCTCGCCGATCATGATGATGCCGTCCGTCTCGGCGTCGTTGTTCATCAGTTCGAGCACTTCCTTGAAGTTGATGCCCTTCACCGGATCGCCGCCGATGCCGACGCAGGTCGTCTGGCCGATGCCGCGGCTACTGCATTGCCACACGGCTTCGTAGGTGAGCGTGCCCGAGCGGCTGATGATGCCGACTTTCTTCTTCGTCTTGGCCTGATTGGCGGGCGTGTGGATGTAGCCGGGCATGATGCCGATCTTGCAGCCCGGCGTTGTTGATCCCGGGCCGTTGCCCGGCGTGATCACGCCCGGGCAGTTCGGGCCGATGAGCGTCGTCTTCGGGTAGTCCTTCAAAAACGCCTTGGCCTTCACCATGTCGAGCACGGGGATGCCTTCGGTGATGGCACAGATGACGCGGACGCCCGCGGCGGCGGCTTCCATGATGGCGTCGGCCGCGAACGGCGGCGGCACGAAGATCATCGTCGCATCGGCGCCGGTCTTCTTCACGGCATCTTCGACGGTGTTGAACACCGGCAGGCCGTTCTCGTCCTTGGAGCCGCCTTTGCCCGGCGTGGTGCCGCCGACCATTTTCGTGCCGTACTCCAGGCAGCCCTTGGTGTGGAACGCGCCCTGCGCGCCGGTGATGCCCTGGCAGATGACCTTCGTATTCGAGTCGACGAGAATGCTCATAGACCCGTCAGTATCGAAAGATCGGGACCGGGGGCAAGGGGCGAAGATCGAATGAGTCCGGCGCAAAACTCTCGCCCGACCCCGTTCATTCTTCCGTTTTTCGTTCAATTCGTCGGTAGATCGCGTTCAACTCCGTCGCCGCCGCGTGACCACGCCGCCCAGCGCCAGCAGCGCGGCAGTCGACGGCTCGGGAGTCAGCACGACACGGAATCCGAGCTGTTCACGCTCAAATGTCGGGAGGCCGATATACGCGTTGAGCGGCGTGAGCCAGCCGGCGATGTTGTCGTACGCGCCGCCCACCATCGGGCCGCGAAACGGGCCGGCGGGGATCGAGTCGTTCCACTCGTACACGTTCCCGGCCATGTCGTAGGTGCCGTAGTAGTTGGCCGCGTAGGAGGCGACGGGCGTGGTGTTACCGATGCCGGCGGGAACGTAGTTGGCCTGGCCGCCGGTCGGGGCGGTGTTGCTCGAGGTCGGGTAGAGCCAGTAGCTGTCGACATCGCCGCCGAGGCTTGCGGGCTGGTAATACGCCGCCTTGTACCACTCGTTGGCGCTGGCCACGGCCCACTTCGGGCCGGCGTTGCGGGTCACGGTGTTCGCGGTCATTCCCGCAGGCGTGAGCGTGTAGGTGCCATCTTCGGTGGTGCTGGCGTTCTGAAGACCGAAGGGTTGGCCATTCTGCAGCCAGTTGGCGAAGCGGGCGGCGTCCCAGAAGCTCACGAAGTTCACCGGATGGTTCTCTCGGCCTGAAACGGTCGCGTAGCTGAATGCGCCGATGAACCCCGAGCGCGTGATCCCGCCGAATGTCCCGGCCATACCGGAGCTGTAGAGGCTGTTGGCATCGTCGAACGCGACGGCATTGAGGAACTCGGTGTACTGGGCATTGGTCACCTCGGTGGTGCCAATCGCGTAGTTGTATCCGACCGAACCATAGGGGCCGTTCGGCGTCGTATCGGGTGCGTTGCCGGGGCTGCCTACGGCTACGGTCGGGATGGTGATGGCCTGTGCGGTCGATGCGAATAGACCCAAGGCAAGAGATGTCACCGACGAGAGTGCAAACGACTTGAACAACGCGTGATTCATGATGAATTCCTCGAAGGCGACATGAGCAACGGAAAGTGCGCCCGCTATCAGTGCTCCATTTCTGGCAAGTTAGCACGCGTCGAACGGTGATTTCAAGCCAAATCCGAATTGGTTGAAAATGACGAAATGAGGCGCGTTGATAGAAACTTATCAGCTTTGGGGCTCGTGGTGTGCCTTACTGGGGTGGTGGTAATTAAGCAGGGGATTGCAGGCGTGCAATTCGAGCGAATTTTGTGGTCAACGGTCTTTTCGCGCGAGCTCGCAGTTCAACACTTCGGACCGAGGACGGTCCATCTCTTGTTGGGACGAAAGGACCTATTCGATCCCTGCCACTCGCGTGGCGCGTTGACGTCGGATGTAGTCGAACGCTGCACGAAAGTAATCTTTGTCGAAGACGTACTTTGTGCTTCCGCACTCCGCCCACCACGATGCGCCGGAAGGTCGATGGAATTGTTTACTCAGTTCCTGTCCGACCCATCGCTTCAGCATCCGACGAACATCTTTGGGATCGGCGTCCGCGTCGAGCAGGACATGGACGTGATCGGGTCCGCACGCGCATGCATGGAGAACCCATTCGCCGCGTTCACAAACCAGATGTACTATGGATTCCACCGCAATCATCTGCCCGGGATCGAACCGAACCGGATCGAACTTCAAACTCAACGATTCGAACTCCCATCGGTGTCGGTCGTAGTCAATGATTGGCTCTCCGTAATTGTTATGAGCGCGATCGACGGTCCCGCGCGAATCACCGTGCAAGCGTGTCCCATATGTCCCCCACGTAATGTGAAACGCGAGGGGTTTGGAGTACACGACTGCTCCTCCGAAAACGGTTGAAGCTCGATCAAAGATTTCAAAAAGGACCGTCCATCGGAGACGGACCGTCCTCGGTCCGATCTTCATTCGGGGCGAGGACGCCCCGTCTCTTATTTCTCTCTTGTCGAACATTTGATCTTACTTCGCCTTGTATCCATCCGGATGCTTCTGGAACCAGTTCCAAGCCGTGCGGATGATCGACTCCGGATCCTTGTACTTCGCTTCCCAGCCGAGAACTTGCTTCGCGTACGCCGGGTTCGCGTAGAGCGCGATCGCATCCCCCGCGCGGCGCGGGCCGTACTTCACGGGGACTTTCTTGCCCGTCACCTTCTCGGCAGCGCTGATGATTTCCTTTACGGAAAAGCCGTTCCCGGTGCCGAGGTTCGCCAGGATCTTCTTCTGCTGCCCCGCGCCCGTGCCCAACTTTGCCGCGGCCGCGATGTGTGCATCCGCGAGATCTTCCACATGGATGTAGTCGCGGACGTTGGTGCCGTCCTTCGTCGGGTAGTCAGTGCCGAAAATGGTCAGCTCGGGCTTCTTGCCCATGATCGCGAGGAGAATGGTCGGGATCAGGTGTGGCTCGGGCTCGTGCGCTTCGCCGAGCGACCCGTCCGCGGCACATCCGCTCGCGTTGAAGTAGCGCAGCGCCGCGTAGCAGAAGTCCTTCTTGGCGTCGCAGTGATCGGCCAGCACCTGTTCCGTCATCCACTTGCTGCGGCCATACGGGCTGACGGGTTTCTTGGCCATGTCTTCGGTAATGGGGACCGTGTCCGGGTCGCCGTAGGTGGCGCAGGTGGAACTGAAGACGAACTTGTTCACGCCGACATCCGCCATCACTTCGAGGATCGAGACGGTCGTCGCGACGTTGTTGTGGTAGTACATCAACGGCTCGTGAACGCTCTCGCCCACGTACGCGTACGCGGCGAAGTGCATCACGGCGTCGATCTTGTGGTCCTTGAGCGCGGCTTTGAGCGTCGGCTTATCATCCAGCTCGGCCTTGATGAGCGGCACCTTGAGAATGTCCGCCACGATGCCGTGCCCGCGCGAGCAGTTGTCGTAGATGATCGGCGCGTGGCCGGCCTTCTGAAGCTGACGAACGGTGTGAGACCCGATATACCCGGCACCGCCGGCGACGAGGATGTTCATGGGAGTGGGCAGTCTGCAGTGGGCAGTGGGCAGTACGAACGAGGCGGAATCGGACACTGCCCACTGCGCACTGCCCGCCGCCCACTGCCTCGATGATGCCGATTTTTCGCGGACGTTCAAACTCTCCGGGACGGCGCCTCGCCCGGTGCTGCGCAGAAATCAGCCGCCAATTCCATTCAATATGCGACGGATGGACACCAGTGTCCGCTGGGCGCTTCGAACGGGCCCATCGCCATCATCTGGCCGAGCTTGAGGGAGCGGCAGCCCTGGGCCAGTGCGCATCGATACAGTTCGCCGTTGCGCGTGGGCAGGATCATCCGCCGAAGCGGCGGCGGCAGCGAGGTTACGGCGACGCGCGCGGTGTTGATGACATCTTCGACGGTCTGTCCCGCGGCGAAGCCGAAGAAGCCGGGCACGACGAACCCGGTCAGCCGCCCGCCCGCAAAACGTCCGTGCGGGATGCAGCCGAAGCCGGGCCCCTTCTCGATCATCGACCGCAGCTCACTCTTGCGCGAGACTTTCTGCGTCGCGACGCAGAGCGCATCGGCCGCGTCGACATCCGCCTGCGTCAGCTTCCGCACGTTCGCGTCCTCGCCGATCGGAACCGACAGGACCACCACCGGGTCGGTCACCGTGAAGCCGAGCTCCGTATAGAGGCTCAGCGAGACCATGTTGAACGACTCCTGGTAGAGCCGCACCATCGGGCCGTGGTTCGTGAGTGCATAGTCGATGATGTGCCGCATCAACCGCCGGCCCAGCCCGCGCGATTGGCGGGACGGGTCGACGCAGATCGGCCCGATGCCGGCGACGGCGTCGGTGAGCTGCACAAAGTTGTGGCCGATCACTTCGCCGTTCTCCACGGCGACGACCCCATACATGTCCGGCCGGCTGACCATCGATGTCGCGGCGCCCAGCGCGAACTCGCGGGAAAAAATCTCCGGCTCGAATCCGTGCCGGCGCGCGAGCTGATCAAACGCCTCAAAGAAGATCCGGCCGACGGCTTCGGCGTGTTCAGTGCTAGCGCGGATAAGCTCCATACAGGTTCTCCAATCCTCGATCCATGCGACAAGCGATTGTACGACCTGCCACGCCGCAAGGATTAGCGGGTCGGCCTTCGAACATCGAGCCCGTGGATTCGGACGCATCGGGAACTTGCGAGAGGAGAGTGATTTCCTGACGCGGCGAATAGACGCGGCAAATGCGGGGTTGATGCAGGCAAGGAGATACACCATGCGATTCAACATTCCTATGCTTCTTCTCACCGGTTCCTTAATCGCTGCCTGCGCCTTCACCTCGACGGGTGTCCGGGCTTCCGGCGGCGGCACCCCTCCCGCGCCCACGACGCCGCTGACGATTTTCGTGCCCGAATCGAATATTCTTCCGGCAGCCACGGTCGGGCAGAATTACAACTTGCCGATGTCGACCCAAGGCGGAGGGACGCGCCCCGTCACCTGGTCGATCGTCGCCGGCAAGCTGCCGGATGGGCTCAACATCATCGGCAACTGGGGCAACTCATCGACGGCGATCTATGGCACGCCGAAGCGCGCGGGCGCGTATGCGTTCACTGTCCAGGCGAAGGATCGCGATGGCGGCACGGCCCGGCGGACGTTCCAGATCGCCGTCAATTGAGGTTCGCTCCTCCGCCGCGTCGACTATGATGTGCCGATGTCAAACCCCGCGGTTCGCCAATACGACATGACCGTCCGCGTCGGGTGCAGCCTGGTGTATGAGGCCAGCGGGCCGTCGTCATTGCTATTGAATGTTCAGCCACAGCAGGGCGCAAACCACAAGGTGGTCTTCCAGGCGATCGCACTCGGCAACAACCTTCCGAACGCGCCGTTCGTCGACAGCCACGGCAACCGCGTCCACCGCGTCACGCTCGCGCCGGGGACCAACTGCATCCGGCATGATGCGATCGTCGCGGTGTCATCCGAGCCGGATAACACCGGGCTCCGCGCCACCCAGCCGCTCACGCCGGATGTGCTGCCGTGGGAACTGCTCCGTTACACGCTCCCCAGCCGCTATTGCGATTCCGACAAGCTCGCGAACTTCGCGTGGCAGAAGTTCGGGCACATCGAACACGGCCTGCCGCGCGTCGATGCGATCAGCCGCTGGCTGCACGACAACATCGAATACCGCTACATGTCCGGCCGGCCGGATTTATCCGCGTGGGACATCCTGCAGCGCGGCTACGGGGTCTGCCGCGACTTTGCGCATCTCGCGGTCGCGCTCAACCGGACGTTCAATCTCCCCGCGCGATACGTGACGGGCCACCTGCCCGACATCGGCTTTCCCGATCCGAACAACCACATGGACTTCCACGCGTATGCCGAGGTGTATGTGGGCGGAAGCTGGTTCACGACGGATGCGCGGTTTTACGTGCCGCGCATCGGCCGGATCAAAATCGCCTGCGGACAGGATGCGATCGACGGCGCGTTCTCAACCATCTTCGGCGGCGCGAATCTCACGCATTTCGAGGTGTGGGCGTACCAGGTCGAGCGGAACACGGTCGGCGTGGGCGATGTGCTGGACTTCTCCAAGCGGCTCGACAACCGGGTGACGGTGCACACCGAGACGCCGTATGGCGTGAATGGTTAGCGCGTTTTGCTTCCCAACGTACCATGAGCGTCCCGCTCATGATTCAGTGTTTCCCGAGCACGAGCGAGACGCTCCTGATACGAATCAAACGCCGAGCCGCTGCTTCCACGCCTTGAGCTGTTCTTCAAACGGCTTCCCCCCTGCTGCACCGGCACTCTGATAACGCTTCACGACGTTGTGAGCGCCGAGACACGAATACACGTCGTCAGTCACACGGATTGGAGGGCGGGTGTCCTCACCCGCCGATGCTGCAGTCGACGCGTTCTCGGCGGTCGGGGACGACCGCCCTCCAGCGTGTGCAATCGACTGCGCAATCACCTCGTTGATCTCCTCAACACTCAGTTGCGATAGCCCAAATCGATTCGACTTCTCACACTTCGCGACCAGCGTCCCCACCACATGATGCGCGGTGCGGAACGGCACGCCCTTGGTGACGAGGTATTCCGCGAGGGATGTCGCATCCAGAAACCCGCGATCCAGCGTCGGCTCGATCTTCGCCTTGTCGTAGCTCGCGCTGTTGACGATCGCCGCCGCCATCGTGAGGCATTGGCTAACCGTGTCGTACGCGCGGAAGACGATGCGTTTGTCTTCCTGCAGGTCGCGGTTGTAGCCGATGGGCAGGCCCTTGAGGATCGTCATCAGCGCGAACAAGTCGCCGTAGACGTTGCCGCAGCGGCCGCGGATGAGTTCGAGCATGTCCGGGTTCCGCTTCTGCGGCATCATCGAGGAGCTGGTCGTGTACCGGTCGGCGATCTTGATGAAGCCAAACTCGGTGGTCATGTAAATGATCCACTGCTCGGCCCAGCGGGAAAGCCATTGGGCGGTCATCGCGCACGCATAGAGAAAGTCACACGCGAGATCCCGCGAAGCAGTACTTTCGATTGAGCTTCGCGACACTTCGATTTCATCGTGCCCCACCATGCCTGGAGTCTCCCGATCCATCCACCACAGACTGAGCTCGCGATCAATCGGCAATGAAGTCCCAGCAATTGCACCCGATCCGAGCGGCCATTCAACCGCCTTCGTCATCCATGGCGCATAGAACCGCTGCAATGCATTGTTGAACGCAGTCGCCCAGGTGAGCGCTTCGCTGCCCGCACAGATAGGCTGCGCGCGTTGAAGATGCGTGAAAGAAGGCATCACGACATCGCGGCTGCGATCTGCGAGATCAACAAATGCGCGGGTGATCGCGTCGAATTGTTCTCGACCGAATGCGTGCGTCGCACTGTGGATCCACAGCACCAGATCCGTCGCCACCTGATCATTCCGGCTGCGCCCCGTGTGCAGCTTCCGCCCCGGCTCGCCGATGCGTTCGGTGAGGGCGCTTTCCACGCACATGTGGATGTCCTCCAGCTCCGGCTTGAACCCCGCCCACTTCGGGCCATCGCGGTCGATCTCGGCTTCGATCTCCTTGAGGCCCTTCACGATCGCGTCGCGGTCGGCGTCGGTGATGAGTCCGACCTTCGCGAGCATCGTCGCGTGCGCGATGCTTCCCGCGACGTCGACCTTGTAGAGCCGCCAGTCGTAGCTCATCGATTCGACGAACGTCTGCGCGATCGCATCGGTTGCTTCACTGATGCGGGATTGCCAACTCTTGGTGGGTTGCTGAGGCGGTTCCTGGGACATGTCGCGAAGTGTATGCGGATTCGGATCGGTCGCGAAGGAGAGTGGACGCATGAGCGGTCGGAGAAGGTAAACACCCGAGTTTTCAGTGTAGCCCGCTCGCGCTTCCAGCGCGCGTTCAAAAGCGCGAGCAGGCTCGCGGGCTACACGGGGTCGACGGTCTCACCACTCGACTGAATGCGATTCTCGTGGTGCGAGGAACCTCCTCGCGCCAATCCTTCCACTTCACACCATCTTCACCGTGATCGACCCCGCGCGAACCCCCGCGCGCGAGAGCGCCAGATCATGCGCATCGTGGTAGTGGCTGCCCAGCGTCTCCCAATCGAAACGGCTCGCCAAACTTTCCGTGCGGTTGCGCATCTCGATGCGCGAGCGGCGATTCAGGTGCACGAAACGGTAGAGGAAATCTACCAGTTCATTCGTCGCATCGTCGAAGCTCTGCGTGCGGCGGTTGATCACCTTGAGGCCGCTGTCTTCATCGAGCGCCATCGAACCCTGCACGTACGCGCCGAAGCCCGCGAGGTTGCTGGTGACGGCGGGGATGCCGCTGACGATGCACTCCATCGGCGTGTAGCCCCACGGCTCGTAGTAGCTCGGGAAAATGCCCATGTGACAGCCGCGGATGAAGTCGTCGTAATCCAGGTGGATCAGCGGGCTCGTGCTGGTGACGAACTGCGGGTGGTAGACGATCTTCACCGGATCGCCGGCGAAGTTCAGCAGGTTGCGGTGGCGGATGTGGGCCAGCGTCGGGTCTTTGCCGTCGTCCCACAGGTCGTGCGTGACGATGTGCGGCTGCTTGAACCGCTTGAAGGCCGCGGTGATGCGCTTGAGCGCGATCTGAACCGATTCGTCAATGAGTTCTCCGCGCACGAGCTGTCGGCCCGATGCGCTGGCCATGAAGATTCGGCGGCCGATCTCGGACTGGATCTCTTTGCAGAACTTCGCGAGTTCGTCGAGCCGCGCCTGGTTCTCCAGCACGTCGATGTTGATGTTCCGCACTGGCGCCTTGGTGACGATAAACGCGATCACCGTCGGCGGATCGGTGTCCTGCCTGAGGCGCTGGTTCAGGCGCGCCATCGCCTCGACGTACATGTCGATGCCCTTGTTCCGATATTCGTACCGGCCGGCGATGAAGAAGTAGAGTGTCCGATTCAGGTCGAAGCTGTAACTCGGGAAGAAGTGGCCCATCGTGAACTGATGGATCTGCTCCTTGAACTTCACGTGAAGGTGCTGGAGTTCGTGCGGCGCTTCGAACCGCTTGACGTCGATGCCATTGGGCAGGATCGCATCCGGCATCCGGCCCAGCAGTTTCTCGGCCTCGAAGCTGGTGACCTGGCTGACGGTGGTGAAGACCGTGCTCGCGTGTGCGGCGGCCTTTTCGATCAGGTGGCGTGGCAGGATGCGGTACTTGTCCGCTTCCGCATCCGGGTTGAAGTACGCCAGATGGTCGTAAAAGTGCGGATTGTCGCCGGCGAGATACCGGCCCAGGAGCGTCGCGTGCGTGGTGAAGACGGTGGAGACGGGGATGCGCAAATGCGCGATGCGCGGCACCGCGACGCCGCCCATCCACTCATGAAAGTGCGCGAGGACGGGAATCTCCGGATTCTGTTCCTTGAGCAGCCGGAAGAACTCGGCAACGGTGAAGCCGAAGGCGATCACGTCGTTCACTTCGCCATCATCGGTGGGCGTGGCGATGCCGTGATCGGCAAAGAGCATGTACTTGTCTTCGTGCAGGCGGTGGTGGCGGCCGCGATAGTCGAGCAGCACGACGGTCGGCCGCCCGGGCACGAGCCAGCGGCCGAAGTGACAGGCGATGCCCTGCTCGCGGAGGCGCTCGAAGACGTGATCGATGATCATCGGCGCCGGCAGTTCTTCGAACTCGCCGGCCGCGGTCGCGGGGTTATACGGGCCGATCAGGAAATAGCGTTCGCCCCAGCGACGGATCATCGCCTGGGCTTTGGTCTTCAGGACGGTGTAGATGCCGCCCAGCTGCCAGCAGACTTCCCAGCCGATTTCGAAAAGAATGGGCAACTGCGGAGGCGGCGCCGGGACGTGACCGTTTGATTCATCCGGATGTGGATGTCGATCGCCATGCGCCTTGCGCGCCTTGGCGGGTTGAATCCGCGATTGACCGTCCATTCCTCCACGTCGACTCATACGATCCATCATATCGACACTTTCGGAACTTCGCGTCGGGCAAAGTCGGATGAGACAGAAATGCGCGAAGACTCCAAGTCGAAAAGAAACGACGAGGCCGACCGCAGGGCGGTCGGCCTCGACTTTTTTCAACTGAACATCGTCTGCCGGATCGGCGGATTAGGCGCGGCGGCGGCGGATGAGCATGCCCAGGCCGGCGACCGCGGTGAGCGAGGTCGGTTCCGGGACCAGGTTGCCTTCGAGGTGAAGGACGAAGTTGGCGCGGGTGGGGGCGGCGAAGCTGCGGGCTTCGTTGCCGATGATGGTCTGGTTGCCATCGGCGTCGCGCCAGTAAACGGCGTCGGCCTGGGTGCCGCCGAAGACGGGGGCAGTCGGGCCGGCAGTGTCATAAGACGATCCGACGTTCACGCCGCTCGAGTCGAAAAGGAACGTCACTCCGTTGGAGGTAACGTTGGTCGAGGTTCCGGCATTCAGGAAGCTGACGACGAAGAAGCCGTCGATGAAGCCGTTGCTGTTGCCCGAGCCGCTCGGGAAATCGTTGTTCGCGGGGTTATCGGTCAGCGTGACGCCGCCGCCGGAGAGGCCGGTGAGGTCGATCGGGGCGGTAATGAAGGCGCCCGCGGTCTGGCCGGTGAAGTTGAGCGTGAAGCTGGCCCGTGGGTTGAGGAACTGCGCGCCGGTAGTGGCGGCGTAGTCGATGTCATCGAAGAAGGTGACTTTGGCGTCGAAGGCGGCCGGGCCACCGGTGGCGACCGAGTAGCCGAACTGCATCGAGGTCAGCAGGGCGCTGTGCTGCGACGGTGAACCGACGATAATGAACTCATCGCCGCCGGTGGTGCGCGGGGTCGAAGTCGTCGTCAGGACGCCTTCGCTGGCACCGGGCGTGTTGTCATAAAGGACGGTGGCTTCGCCCTGGTTGACCGAGCCGAGCGGGATTCCGCCGGAAACGGCGAGTTCCTTCGTGCTGCCGGTGCCGAAACCGTTTCCTGCCATCGCAAACGAACCCGTCGCAAGGACGGCCGCAATCAAAGTAATTTTCTGCATATCTCTCCCGTTAAAAGGGCCCACGAATTGGCGGACCACCTGAGTCCAATCACTTACGAGTTCACGACGCTCTTAACTTATCGTGCGCAGCCCTTGATGCAAGAAAGAAATTGTCGATTCGGGGGCGATCCATCACAGGGCGCAATCCGCTACAGTTTTGTGTGTAGAGAGGCGTACCCGGTTAATTCTCACTGTAATCACCGGTTTTTAGCCGGAATGGTCTATTTCTTCCCCGAAAAACGATCTCGACGCCCCAAATTATTTTGTCATTAATGTGAGGGTGGGGCGGCTTCGCGGCCTTCAACGACCAAACAGGTTCTGCCGATTACAATCGCTGGTATGGAAGGGTCGATTCTTCAGCGGTCGCTCGCCGACCTTTCGGCCGGCACTTGGGTCGTTGGCGTGTCGGGCGGCGCGGATAGTGTCGCCCTTCTCGTCGCCCTTCGCCGGCTGCGCCCGGACATTCGGCCGACCGTCGCACACCTCGACCACGAGTTCCGCGGGAATGACAGCCGCGAAGATGCCGAGTTCGTCAGTCGACTCTGTCAATCGTTCGACATCCCGTGCGTCATCCGTCGCCTCGGCGAATTGAGCCCAACCTCGCCGAACAATCTCGAGGCGAGCTTCCGCGCCGCCCGGCACGCGCTGTTTGAAGACGTCGTCCAGCAGGCCGGCGGGCAGGGCGTACTGCTAGCGCATCATGCCGGCGACCGCGCCGAGACCGTGTTGATGCGGCTCCTGCGCGGCAGCGACGCCGTCGCCCTCGACGGGCTTCGCGCCGACACCGTCATCAACGGCCTGCGCATCGTCAGGCCCTTTCTTTCGCTGAAACGCATGCAACTCGAAGCGTACCTGCTCGAGCAGGGCCAACCCTGGCGGGAGGATGCCTCGAACGAGTCGGACGCATTTGCCCGCAACCGAACGCGTAAGTGGCTCGCCGATCACCCGAATTTTGCGACGCGGCTGCTTCACCTCGCCGACGCCGCTGCGCAGTGGCGGAAATGGGTTCACTCCCACGCGCCGGCCTGGGGCGACGCCATTGCCGCCGCACAGTTGGCGGACCTGCCCGACCCCGTCGCCCGGCACGCGATTCGAGCCTGGCTGTTGGACCGGGATGTGCCGGCCGACGAGGTGCCGCCTTCACAGATCGATGCGATTCTTGCCATGGCGCGCGACCGCGCTGCGCCGGGATCGGTCAACCTCCCCCAGGGGAGAACCGTCCGCCGGCATCGCGCGGAGATCGTTCTGAACTGAACCCGATGCCGCTTCGCGGGTCAATGCGCCGGCTGCGTCGCCGCGCGGCGTTCTTCGAGCGTCTGCCGATATGCGGCCGCCTTGCCGGCGGGATTGAGCGATTCGGCGCGGTTGATCAGCGCCTCGGCCGAGCCGAAGTCGCCGCGTTCCATCTTCACCATCGCCAGTCGTAGGATCGCATCATCGTTGTCCGGCTTGATCGCGAGCGCGCGGTTCGCCCATGTTTCTGCCTGGTCGAGATCCCCGCGATCCAGGTATTCCTGCATCGCAAGCTGCGTCGCCTTGAGCGATCGCGGCTCGACATTCGCCGAATAGACATAGAAGCCGAGCTTGTCGTTCCATCGCATCGCGTACGTGACCGAACGGATGCCCAGCGCGACCGCCAGCAGCGCCAGTACAACGCACAATACCTTCCGCGGCAGCGCCGACATCCACCGCGCGACGAGCATCACAAAGAACACGGAGGGGAGATACATCAGCCGCTCGGCCATGTTCACGCCGATGATCGTGACGAGGTTCCCCAGCAGGCCGTAGATGAGCGCGAAACCGAGCAGGCAGATGAGCGAGAAGCGATCGCGTTGCCTGAGTGCGATCGCGAAGAGTGCGAGCCAGAGAACGATCGCGCCCAGACCGAGATAGAAGTACGGATCGTGCGGTTCATACTTGCCCGGCACGATCAGCCCGCCGTAGTCGAGCCGCAGCGTGACCGGCGCGACGAGCAGTTGCAGATATCGCCCGGCGATGGTGATCGGCACGAGCAGGCGGTCGGTGTACGTCGCGTCCGGTGCAGAAAGGGGTTGGATCCACGGGTCGAGAAAGTTCTTGTCCCACCAGAACTTCAGGATCGATTCGCGGTACGAGACATAGCCGGCAAGCGTGACGGCGAGGAGGACGAAGAGAATCGCGCCCAGCGACGTCTTTTGATGGCCGACGGCATTGTCGATCGCGGGCAGGGGCGAGGCTTGCCTCGCCCGGGAACTGCCGGTTGCGGCGACTTCGCCACTTGGCGGCAGTCCGGTCGACGCAAGCGTCGCCCCTACGATATGCCTCTGTCCCCATGCCATCACGCCGAGCAGCAATGGCACGAGCATCCCCTGCTCTTTGCTCAGCAACGCGAGGACGAAGCAGGCATAAATGCCGGCCACACGTGCTCGTGTCAGTGGCGAGAGAAACAGCAGCATCGCCCCGACGACGCCGATCGCGCACATCAGCTCGGCCCGGCCGACGACGTTCGCGACCGCCTCGACATGAATCGGATGCACGGCGAAAAGGATGCCGGCGATCAGTCCGATGGCGCGCGATCGATTCGCCTCGATTTCGCATCGTCTCGCGAGTTTCATCGCGAACATCGCGACGAGCGCGCTCGTGGCCGCGTGGAGCATCCAGTTCACGAGGTGGAACGGCAGCGGCCGCGGGCCGTGCAGCCAGTACTGGATCGCATAACTCATCGACACCAGCGGGCGGTAGAGGTTGTCTACGCCGAAGTTGTAACTGTCGGTCCAGTACTGGCCCCAAAGATTCGGATGGGCGATGCGCCGATCGGTTTCGACGATCGCAACGTCGTCGTAGATGAAGACGCCGTTGAGGGTGATTGCGAATAGCGCAAGCGCGAGGAGCGCGCTCACGATGGCCGGATTGGCGAGGCGTCGGAGGAGTGGAACCACAGATGAACAAGATAAACACAGATGAAGCCGAATGACGAATATCAAAACGTGTCACCCTGAGCGTAGCCTTCGAGGACTCAGTCCAGGCTCGCGAAGGGTCTTGCACCGTGGGCCAGGTGCGGGTGATGAATCGCGAGCGGCGCGACCTCACCGCTAGATGCTGCGCGAGTACGCTCAGCATGACGGCACTCAGGCTTCGGGCTTCCGATGTCTGGACCTCTGATCTGCGTTCATCTTGTTCATCTGTGGTTTCAAATCCGCTATCTTCGCCCCAATGAGCGACCTCGTTCCCGTCAAGCGTGCCTTGATTTCCGTTTCCGACAAGACCGGCCTCGTGCCGTTCGCGACGGCACTCGTCAACGAGTTTGGCGTCGAACTCATCAGCACCGGCGGCACCGCCAAGGCGCTGCGCGATGCGGGATTGCCCGTGAAAGACGTCAGCGAGGTCACCGGCTTCCCCGAGATGATGGATGGCCGGGTCAAGACGCTCCATCCGCTCATCCACGGCGGCTTGCTCGGCCTGCGCGATGAGCCTTCGCATGTAGAGGCGATGCAGAAGCACAACATCCAGCCGATCGATCTCGTCATCATCAACCTCTACCCGTTCCAGCAGACGATCGCGAAGCCGGATGTCACGTTCGACGAAGCGATTGAAAACATCGACATCGGCGGCCCGAGCATGATCCGCTCGGCGGCGAAGAACCATCGATTCGTCCTCGTCTGCACGTCGGCCGATCGGTACGAGAAAGTGCTGGGCGATCTTCGCGAGCACAAGGGATCGAGTTGCGGGAAGCATCGGCTCAAATTGGCGCAACGCGCTTTCGCACACACGAGCGAGTACGACGGGACGATCAACGCATACCTGAAGAAACAACTCGACCAGGCCATTCCTCACGCTGCGGCGCAGCGCAGCGTAGCTGATCTCCGCGCGGAACTCCCCGAGCGAATCGATCTGTCGATGACTCGTGTGCAGACGCTCCGTTACGGAGAAAACCCGCACCAGCCTGCAGGACTCTATGCGTCGGGAAGCGCGTCCCGTCTCTCACTCGCAGACGCCAAACAGCATCACGGCAAAGAGCTCAGCTATATCAACCTGCTCGACGCGGATGCCGCGCTCGCATGCGTGAAGGATTTTGACGGCCCTGCCGCGTGCATCGTGAAACATGCGACGCCATGCGGCGTGGCACGCGCACAGGACATCGCATCAGCATTCGTAAATGCATACGACTCCGACCCGCTCGCCGCGTTCGGCGGGATTGTTGCGGTGAATCGGCCGATCGATCTGGCGACGGCGCAGAAGATTGTCGAAGGGCAGAAATTCCTTGAAGTCATTGTCGCGCCTGACTACGCGGGGGATGCACTGGCGTTGCTCAAGGGGCGATGGAAGAACGTGAGGCTGCTCGAAGTAAGTAGCATGGGCGTCTCGCCCATGCCCGGGCATGAGCGGGACGCTCATGATACAAGGCTCTCGATTCGCTCGATCGATGGCGGCTTCCTCGTTCAGGAATCCGACACCGTCGGCATCGTCGAATCCGAATGGAAAGTCGTCAGCAATCGCCAGCCGACCGCACAGGAACTCGCCGACCTCAAGTTCGCCTGGCTCGCGTGCAAACACGTGAAGTCCAACGCGATCGTCCTGGCGAAGAACGGCGCCACGGTCGGCATTGGCGGCGGGCAGGTCGACCGCGTCGGCGCGGCCCGCATCGCGATCGAAAAAGCCGGAGAGCGCGCGAAAGGCGCCGTCGCCGCGAGCGATGCGTTCTTCCCGTTCCCGGACGGTCCCGAGCTGCTGCTCAAAGCCGGCGTGACGGCGATCGTCCAGCCGGGCGGTTCGCAGCGCGATCAACTCACGATCGACGCGGTGAATGCCGCCGGCGCGGCGATGGTGTTCACAGGCCGACGGCACTTCAGGCACTGACGCCATCGAGAATGACCAAGGACCAATGACCAACAAATGCCCAATGTCCAAACGCCAACGGAAGTGTCCGGTTGGATTTTGGTCTTTGATACTTTGTTGGTCATTTGGACTTGGTCATTGATCCCATCGATCCTCATGCACATTCCATACCGCACCCCGCGACCTGCTCGCTTTTTCGTGGTATAGTCTTTGCTCATCGGGAATGCCGGTTACGGCCTGCCATTTCCGGTTGTGGGTTAAGTCTCGAATTGATCGAAACTAAGGAGCCGAAGCACCTCGATGGAGTTCAGCCAGTCCATGTCCATGCGGATGGGTCAGAATCAGATTCTGACGCCGCGGATGATCCAATCCATGGAGATCCTCCAGATGCCTGTCATGGCTCTGGAAGAACGCATCGACCAGGAGATGCAGGCCAACCCCGTCCTGGAAATGAACCTCAAGGGCGACGGCCGGAAGGAAGCCGTCGACGAGTTCGCCGGCGGCGGCACCGAGAACGGCACCCTTTCCATCGACCCCAATTCCGCCGACGCCAAGGATTTTCAGCGCCTCGAAAAGCTCGCCGACTATCTCGAAAACGAAGAGTTCGCCACCAACGACGGCAGCCGCTATCGAGGCCGCGTCCCGCAGGACGGCGAGCGCGACGGCAAGATGGACGCGCTGGCCAACAGCGCCGCCCGCGGCACCTCCATCAGCGAGCACCTGCTCGACCAGTGGGGCCTGCTCACGATGTCGAGCGAGCTCGATAAGGTCGGCCGGCATCTCATCAACTACATCGACGCCGACGGCTACCTCCGCACGCCGTTCGAACAACTGATCACCGAAGCGCCGTTCGAACTCACCTCCAAATCCATCGGCCACGCGCTCTCGCTCATCCAGACGCTCGAACCGACCGGCGTCGGCGCGCGCAACCTCGGCGAGTGTCTTCGCCTGCAGCTCGACGCGCTCGAAGAGGACGAAGAGCTGGCCGAAGGGCACGACTTTGACCTGGAGCGGGCGCTCGTCACCCATCACCTCGATGATCTGGCGCAGAACCGATATCCGCAGATCGCCAAGCGGCTGGATGTTTCGATCGATGAGGTCAAAGCCGCCGTACGGCGTCTCGCGCGGCTGAGCGCGCACCCGGGGCGACAATTCTCGCCGGATGATGCGCCGCCCATCACGCCCGATGCGACGGTCTATTTCGACGAAGACACGATGCGCTACGAGATCAAGATGCGCAACGACCCCTCCGACAATCTCTACATCCGCAAGAAGTACCGGATGATGCTGCAGAACAAAGCCGCCTTCGACAAGTCGACGCGCGACTTCGTCGCCGACAAAGTCCGCAACGCCCGCTGGCTGATGGACGCGATCGCGCAGCGCAAGTCGACGATCGCCCGCGTGATCCGTGTCGTGGTGGATGCGCAGCAGGAGTTTTTTGAAAAAGGTCCGGAGTTTCTCAAGCCGCTGCCGATGATCGGCGTGGCGGATCAGCTGGGCATTCACGTCGCGACGGTCAGCCGCGCGGTGAGCGAGAAGTGGATCGAGACGCCCGTCGGCATCTTCCCGCTGCGCCGGTTCTTCAGCATGGGCACGACCGATTCCAGCGGCAACGAAATGAGCTGGGACGCGGTGAAGGAGAAGATCCGCAAGATCGTCGACGAGGAAGACAAGAGCAACCCGCTCAACGACGACGAAATCGTCGAGAAGATCACCGCCCAGGGCATCGAGCTGGCGCGCCGGACGGTCGCGAAATACCGCAAGATCCTCAACATCCCGACGGCGCGGCAGCGGAAGCAGTTCTAGTTGAGATCCGTCCGTTGCCGAATTGATTCCTGACTGGTGCTTGACTAGCTATTCGTCAGACCGTGGCTGTTCACGCGCGGCGATCGACCTGATCTCGATTTCTAGACTATTCCTTCACAGCCGTCGGGTCTGAATCGGCCGCCTGCATCATGTCGTAGACCATCGACGCGTCGCTGAAGCTTTCGAAGTAGGTGATTTTGGCGTCGCGGCTCATCAGCAGGAAAGCGGCCGGCACGCTCCAGCGGTTTTCGGGGGTGAGTTTGCCGTCGGGCGCGTAGGTTCCCTCGCTGTAGCCGAAGATCGCGACGGCTTCGTTGTCGGCGACCACGCGGCCGATGCGGATCTTGAAGTCGGGATGTTTCTTGAACTGCGCCGTCCACTCGTCGCGCATGAAGCTGCTGCCGTGGAAGTGGTCGCCGCTGGAGTTGACGAACTCGTAGTCCGGCGAGAGCGAATTGATGATGCCGTTGACGTCGTGAGCATTAATTCGATCAATAAACGCCAGGGCAGCCTCTTTCTGGCGCGCGATGGCGTTGCTGTATGAGTCGGGCATTCGATTCTCCGTCTGGCGCAGTCCGCCCACCCGTCCGGCGCAGCGGCGAGTATCGCCTTCCGCTGCCTGCAACACAACGGAAATTGCCGACGCGCGACGAATGCGATTTCGGGTTTCATTCACCGCGAATGGAGCGGCTCGGCGATCGTCTGCCGAGATGCGAACCGGGTGCTTCCCACCCGCAGGCAATTCGAGATCCGTTTCCCTTCCTGAAAGCGCCTCCACACCTCCGTCTCCGATCGATCCGGATCGAAAGGCGATTCTTCCGATCTCCCGCGTCGTCTGCGGAGAACGGGCAATCAGTCGTCCCCTTCTTGCCGGGAACCAGGCACCCAGAGTCCTCGATCCTCCGCCACAACTTCGGAACCTTTCGGAGCTTGTGTCGCAGGAAAATGATATTGACCACTCCGCGAACCTGCTCCGCCTTCGGCGATCTGGCTTACACCTGAAGGTGCGGGTGACCTCCGTTCAAGCGCTAATTGCGGCCAATTTGCGACATCCAAGCCTGTCTTCGGCCACCGGCCGCCCTGCCGATGGGTGTCGGGGAATCGCGGTCCGGCACCCGACCTAAGGGATGACCGGTAAGAATCCTGAAATGAAAACGCGCCGGCCGGCGTTTGCATCTTGATGGGCCACTGTAAATTGAGAACCTTGCCCGGCCTGCGATCCTCTACGTTGAAAAGCCCGTTGAAACCCGAGAGAACCTACCCCGTGAGAAACACCAAGAACCTGCGTCCGTCCACCCGCCGCTGTCTTGTCGAAGCGGTCGAAGCCCGCGCGCTGCTGACCGCGCTCGTCTCCTCCACCACCGTCAGCGGCACGATCTCCACCGAGACCGAGGTCGATAACTACACGATCCACGTCAACAGCGGCGATCCGCTCGTAGTCGCGCTCGGCAATCCCGGGTCCGGCGGATTCGTCGCGCGCGTCCAGGTGCTGAATCCCGGCAGCACCATCATCGCCGACCAGATCGCCGACATCGGCCTCGGCAACACCTTCAGTCTCGCGCCCACGCAAAGCGGAACCTACACCATCCGCGTCTTCGAAGACGGCCAGGATGCGACCGGCAACTACACGCTCACCGCGTTCGCGATCGGCACGCAGGTGGACAACGACACCGGCACCGTCGAGAGCGGCCGGCGCTTCGCGTCGACGCTCACGCCCGGCGATCTCGACGCCTGGACGATGAGCGTCACCGCCGGCCAGCAGATCTCCGTGATCGCGACCGAAAACACGCCCGGCGATCCGATGGATCTCGCCGTCTTCTTCATCGCGCCCGATGGGACCGTGATCGGCAACCAGCACAACGCCGCCGGCGTGCGCATCGAAAACACCGCGACCCAGTCCGGCACCTATTACGCCGTGGTCAGCGAGTACGGCGCGGATGCGAGCGGAACCTACGGCATCACCTTCACGCGCCTTCCGGGGTCACAATACGCCGGCGACCCGGATACGACCTTCCTCGAGTCCGGCACGCAGCGATCGGTGAACGTGCCCAGCGGCGATGCGGACGTCTGGAGCTTCTACGCGCAGGCCGGCGTCAGCATCTCCGCGACGCTCGCCGCCGCCAACGGATCGGACCTCAATCCGCAACTCCTGCTCTACGGCCCGACCGGCACGCTGCTCGACATCTCCAACGGCAGCGCGAGTGCATCCGTCGGCGCCACCGCCCCCGCCAGCGGCAACTACTGGATTGTCGGGCGTGATTTTGAGTCAGATACGGGCGGTGCGGCGACGTTTGTCTACCAGCTCTCCTCCGGCACCGGTGCGGGCCCGATCTCCAATCGCGTCCTCACCATCAACGGGACCAGCGCCGCCGACCGCATCGGCTTCTCCGTCGCGGGCAACAACCTCCTGGTCTCTATCAACAACGTCGAGTCTTCGTTTCCCACCAGCGAGTTCGACACGATCAACGTCTACAGCGGCGACGGTAATGACCGCGTCGACCTCGCGGCCATCGACATCAACGCCTACGTCTCGGCCGGCGGTGGCGACGACACCGTGCTCGGCGGCGGCGGGAAGGACTCGCTCACCGGCGGCGCGGGCAAGAACCGACTCTACGGCGGCGACAACGACGACCGCCTCAACGGCTCCAACGGCCGCGACTTCTTCTACGGCGAAGGCGGCGCCGATCGCCTCTACGGCAACGACGGCAACGATTACCTCGACGGCGGCGGCGGCGTCGACCGCGTCTACGGCGGCAACGGCGACGACTCCATCATCGGCGGCAGCTCCAACGACAAGCTCTACGGCGAAGCGGGCGCCGACACGATCAACGGCGGCGCCGGCCGCGACCTCATGAACGGCGACGCCGGCGCCGATGTCTTCTACGCCCGCGACGGCTACGTCGACATCATCGATGGCGGCTCGAACTCCGACTTCGGCAACCTGGACTCCGAAGACACGCGCACGAGCGTGGAAGTGCTTGGATAGAAAAACCTAAACGCCCTTCACGCGCAAAAGAACCTTTCCCATCGGGCCCTGCTTGAGCCGCGCGAACGCCTCGGGCAGTTTTTCGAAGGGGAAGATCTGATCGACCAGCGGCTTCTGGTTCGTCTTTCTCATCAGGTCAACCAGTCGGTTCCACGCGTCGTGCGCCTCGACCCGTGAATAGGTGCCGACCGCGACGCCGCCGATCCGCAGCCGGCGGAAAAAGAGTGAGGCGGTATTGAAATCCGGGACCGGCCCGGCGAGCCGTCCGACGACGCTGATCCGGCCATTCATGGCCATCACGGTTAGAAGATCGTTGAAGCCTCCGCCGCCGACATTGTCGACGACGAGATTCACCTTGCGGCTATGTTCCTTGGCGAGCTGTTTGGTCCAGGACTTGTCGGCCGGATCGAAAACGAGATCGACGCCGAGTTCTCGAACGGTTTCACGCTTTTGCGAATCGCGTGAGAGGCCGACGACGAAGTGGCCCATTGCCTTGGCGAGTTGAACCGCCGCGACGCCGACGCCGCCGGATGCGCCGGTGACGAGCGTGACGCAATTGTCTTTGGGGAGGTCGCCCCACTGCGTGATCGCCTGAAACGCGGTGAGGTACACGAGCGTCGCGCCGGCCGATTCCTCGTGCGACCAACCGGTTGGCGGATCGATGAGCGAATCGGCGTTCACAGCGACGCGCTGCGCGAAGGTGCCCGGCGCGTTCACGCCGGTTTCGCCGCGGACGATGACCTTGATGTCGCCGAGGCGCACGTCGTCGACATCTTTTCCGACGCTAATGACTTTCCCGATCCCGTCGCGGCCCAGGATGTGAGGTAATGTCGGCTTTGCAGGGTATTGGCCTTCGGCGAGGTATCGATCCGCAGGATTCAGTGCGGCGTATTCGACATCAAGCACGACCTGGCCGGGTGCCGGCGCCGGATCGGGAACGTCCTGGGAATGAATCGAATCAATTGTCCCGAATTCTCTGAGGAGCCACGCTTTCATGACGCTATGGTAGGAAGCGTGCGTATTTTCGTCATGCATCGGGTTGAGGGGCGTCATAGGATATCCAATGTCGATTCGAGACCCACTCTCGCTGACTTCGCCCGACGATCGGGTTGATCGCATCCCCGTTCACACGAGTACGACCGAGCGTCACACCGAGAGCGATTCACGAATGCGCTTTTACGACTATTTTGATCGAACGTTCGTGATCAACCTCGCGTCGCGGCCCGACCGTCGCCGGGCGGCGGTCGACGAACTGACACGGGTCGGGCTGCCGATCCGCGCCGGGCGAGTCGAGCTTTTCGAGGCATTCCGTCCGGATGAACCGGGAAGTTTCGAAAGCGTCGGCGCCCGCGGCTGTTTTGAAAGCCATTTGTCGGTCCTGCGGGCGGCGCGGGATGCGCGGGCGAGAAACGTACTGATCTGCGAAGACGACCTGCTGCTTAGCCAGCGATTCCGCTCGTTTGAGCCGGCGATCGTCGATCAGCTGCGCCGTCGGCCGGACTGGGGAATCGTATACTTCGGACACCAGGAACCGGTTTCGCGCACGGGCGCGCCGCGGCTGATCGAGTTGCCGTCGAACCGACATCTGCTTCTGCTGCACTTCTATGCCGTGAATGGGCCGGTGCTGGACCGGTTGATCACGTTCCTCGAAACGCTTCTGCAACGCCCGGCCGGCCATCCGCGCGGCGGGCCGATGCACGTGGACGGCGCGATCTCGTCCTTTCGCGAACACAATCCGGACGTGCGCGCGTTCCTCGCCGAGCCCGTGCTGGCATTCCAGCGCGGCTCGCGCAGCGACATCGCCGGCGGAAAATGGTGGGATCAGATCCCGCAACTGAGCGCGGCCGCGAACCTCGCGCGCGGACTGGCCACGCGGATCGCCCACCGCAACCGCTGATACGGTCCATCGTTGATTCCCGCGCCGCGCGGAACGCCGAATACGGCTCGAAGTCGTCGACTCCGTCGACAGAAAGTTGAAGGAGCGGGCGCGAGAATCAACTCGGAACCGTATGACCGATTCGCCAGCGGCACTCGCCCGCATAAGATGCGTCGCGATGCCGCGCAAGACTTTCTACATCATCGATGGCCACGCCCACATCTACCGCGCGTACTTCGCGCCCTTCCGTGAGCTGACCAGCCCGAGCGGCGAGCCGACGAAGGCGACATTCGTCTTCACGCAGATGCTGCTGAACCTGGTCGACCAGCGCAAGCCGGACTATCTGGCGGTCGTGATCGATCACGGCGACGAGACCGTCTTCCGCAAAGCGATCTATCCCGCGTACAAGGCGAACCGCGCCAGCCGGCCGGACGATTTCCTGCCGCAGGAGCAGCGGATCTTCTCGATCGTCCGCGACAGCGGCCTGCCGATGTTCGAGGTGCCGGGCTTCGAGGCCGACGACATCATCGCGACGCTGGCGGAAAAGCTCAAAGACGAGTTCGAAGTCTTCATGGTCAGCAAGGACAAGGACCTTCGCCAATGCCTGACCGATCACATCTCGATGTACGACGTGCAAGGCGACGAACTGATCACGCCGGCGAAGCTCAAGGAAATCAAGGGGTACGGACCGGAGCTGGCGATCCAGGTGCAGACGCTCATCGGCGACGCGACGGACAACGTGCCGGGCATCCCCGGCGTCGGCGAGAAGACGGCCGTGCAGTTGCTGAACGACTTCGGCTCGATCGACGGCATCTACGCCTCGCTCGAGAAGCTCAAGAGCAAGAAGAAGCTCGTCGAGAACCTCGTGAACAACAAAGACAAGCTCGAACTCTCCCGCCAACTCGTCACGCTGCGGAAAGATGTGCCCTTCGAGTTCAGCATCGATGCGTGCAAGTTCCAGGGCTTCAACGTCGATGGGCTGGCGAAGCATCTGAACGAACTCGGGTTCCGCAACCTGCTCGAACGCGTTCGCGGCAAAGCGAAGGCCATCGATAACGAGAAACCGGTCGACGCCGAGCAAGGACTTTTCTCATCAGCTTCGACTCCCTCCTCGCCCGCAGCGCTCGACAAGAAGCCGCTGAGTGGCGTCGCTTCCGCCGTGCCGCAGCCGGTGAACCTCGAAGCCCCCGACACCAGCAAGGGCCTTCCCTACCAGATCATCGACACCAGGGAGACGTTCGCCGCGTTCCTCGCCGAGTTGAAACAGCACAAGCGCATCGCGATCGACACCGAGACCGACAGCGAACGGCCCACGAGCGCGAACCTCGTCGGCATCAGCATCAGCTGGGCGCCACAGACCGGAGCGTACATCCCCGTGAAAGGGCCGATGGGGTGCAAGTGGCTCGACCTGGAGTTCGTGGTGCCGCAACTCGCGCCGATCTTCTCCGATCCCGCCGTTGAAAAGGTCGGTCAGAACCTCAAGTACGACATCATCGTGTTGCAGCGGCACGGACTTCCTGTCGCGGGGATTGTGTCCGACACGATGCTGTCGGCGTTCCTGCTCGATGCGTCGCAACTCAATTACGGCATCGATTCACTGGCGCTGCGCTATCTCAACTTCAAGAAGATCTCGACAACCGAAGTGATCGGCAGCGGAAAAAACCAGACGACGATGGATTGCGTCGACATCGCCGCCGTCGGCCATTACGCGGCCGAGGATGTGGATGTGTGCCTGCGCCTCGATGAACGCTTCGCCAGGAAATTCGAGACGCTGCCGGCGATCAAGAAACTGAACGACGAACTGGAAGTGCCTTTGGTCGAAGTGCTCGCGACCATGGAAGCCAACGGCATCCGCGTCGATCCGGCCGTGCTGAAGGAGCAGAGCAACGTGCTCGCCGATCGCGTCGAGAAGCTGCGCGCCGAGGTTTTCACGGCGGCCGGCACGAGCTTCAATCCGGATTCGCCCAAGCAACTCGCCGATGTGCTCTTCACGCAGCTGAAGCTGCCGCCGATGCGAAAGACGAAAACCGGTTACAGCACGGATGTGGAAGTGCTCGAGAAGCTGGCCGAGCAGCACGCGGTGCCGAAGCTGATCCTGGAATATCGCTCGCTCGTGAAGCTCAAGAACACGTATCTCGACAATCTGCCCGGCGACATCAATCCGAGCACCGGCCGAATTCACACGAGCTTCAACATGACCGGCGCCGCCACGGGCCGACTGAGCAGCAGCGATCCGAACCTGCAGAACATCCCGATCCGCACGGATGAGGGCCGGCGAATTCGACTCGCGTTCGTGTCGGAGAAGCACCATTCGCTCGTCGTGGCCGACTACTCGCAGATCGAGCTGCGCATCCTCGCCCACTTCACCGAGGAGCCGGCACTGCTCCGCGCGTTCGAAAACGATGAGGACATTCACGAGGCCGTCGCGTGCGAAGTGTTCGGCGTCACGCCGGACCAGGTCACCAAGGACCTGCGCACGCAGGCGAAGACGATCAACTTCGGCATCATCTACGGCGTGACGCCGATGGGCTTGGTCCGGCGGATCGACGGCCTCGACTACAAGCGGGCCGAACAGCTCATCAAGACGTACAACGAGCGTTTCCCGTCGATCGACCGCTTCATGCAGGAATGCGTGATGAAGGCCAAGAGCGATGGGTATGTCGAGACGATCCTCGGCCGGCGTCGGCCGCTGCCCGACATCAACTCCGGCGTCATCAACATTCGAAATATGAACGAGCGGATGGCGATCAACAGTGTGGTGCAGGGAAGCGCGGCCGATTTGATCAAGGTCGCGATGTTGAACCTGCACCGCCGAATCCAGCGCGATAAGCTGCCGGCAAAGATGCTGCTGCAGGTGCACGACGAACTGGTGATCGAAGCACCCGACTCAGAAGCGCCGCGCATCGCAGAGATCCTGAAGGAAGAGATGACAGGGGCGATGAAGCTCAAGGCACCGATCAAGGTGGAAGTGGGGATCGGGAAGAATTGGGACGAAGCGAAGTAGACTCTCGTTTAGCGGCGGGCGCCTGCGACGCGGTCCAGCGCGGTGCAAGCACCGCGGCTAAACAAGGACCTCGAACCTTACATCGACTCGTCTCTCCGGTTAGAAACCCTCTCTACAATTCCGGAACCTCGCATGACCCAACCCCTCGACTACGCCTTCGTCAAGCCCAAGCCCCGCCCAGAGTGGCCCTACCTCCTCCCTATGGGCGTCTTCATGGCGTTCATCTTTCTCGGGTCACAGGCCAAGATGCTTTTCCCCTGGGCGTATGTCGGCCGGACGGTCGTCGTCGGCGGGCTGCTCATCTGGCTTTGGCCGCGGTTGAAAGTCACCATCCGCTGGACGCACCTGTGGCTCGGCTTTCTCGTCGGCGTCGCCGGAACCGTGCAGTGGATCGGCATGGAGTCACTTCTCGTCCACTTGTTCGGGCGCGGCGGCTACACGCTGGTGATGGTGCAACTCGTCTCGAATGTGGACGAACACTTCGACTATCCCAACGCGTTCTCGAATCCGGCCCTGCTCTGGGCGTTCCTCGCGGTGCGCCTGCTTGGGCCGGTGCTGGTGGTGCCCATCATGGAGGAACTCTTCTGGCGGGACTGGCTCTGGCGGACGGCCGCCTCGTATGAAGAGGACGGCGATTTCAATTCCGTTCCCGTCGGCGTGTACGAGTGGAAAGCCTTCTGGCTCGTGCCGGTGGCGTTCGCGATGGTCCACGTCCAGTTTCTCACCGCCATCGTGTGGGCACTGATGATCGCGTGGCTACTGTGGAAGACAAAGTCGCTCGGGGCGTGCATCGTCGCCCACGCGACGACCAACCTGCTGCTGGGCCTGTGGATCCTGGCGACGTGGAAGCTGATCCCGCCGGAGAAAGTCCCCTTCGGCGTGCCGCACTGGTTCTTCTGGTGAGCGATCCCCGGAGGTTGCCCACGAAGCCACACAAAAGGCGCGAAGAGAAGAAAGGCGTGGCTGCGAAGAAGCCGTGCCGCTCGTGCGGCTTCTTCGTGCAATGGTGTGGTGCCGTGGGTGAATCTCGGGGTTTCCTCACGAAACTCTTTGTATTTCAGGGAAAAACCGATATCGTTCGCGCAACTTTTACCTCACGGAGGATGCCGTGGTTATCTCTCGCTTGGCCACTCGGATGCTGGCCGCTTCGATCGCAATCGTCTCACTGGGCACAGGATGTGCCGAACTCCTCACCTACTCGAATCAGGCCAACGAAAAGGGCGAAAAGCTCATGCTCGCCGGCCAGTACGATGACGCTGCGGGCGCGTTCGCCAACGCCACCCGGCAGAATCCGCAGAATTATCGCGCGTTCTACAACCTCGGATGGGCCTACGAAAACATGGGCCGTGAGCAGCAGGCGCTGCAGGCGTATGAAACCGCGCTGGACGTCATGCCGACGACCGAACTGGGAAAAAAGGATGTCGGCTTCCGCGAGAAGATCGTGAACGGACTGTCGTCGCTGGTGGCTCGCAGCAGCAACAAGGAAGCCGAAATCACCTCGCTCCGGCAGAAGGCCGATCGCACCGGAGACAGCACCAATTGGTACGTCCTGGCGCGAACCTACGCCGAGCTCGGCGATGCCGACAACGCGTTTGACGCGTACGATCGTGCCCTGCTCGCGTCGCGCTCAGCCGATGCGCCGGTGGCGAAGAACTACGGCCTGTACCTGGTCCAGGTGAATCAGAACAAGCGTGCCGAGGTCGTCCTTTCCAAGGCGTACCGCCTGAATCAGCAGGACGCCGAAGTGAACGCCGCGCTGCGAAAGATCGGCGTCGTCCCCGGGCCGAGCCTGCTCGAGCCCGACCGGCTTTCGCGTCCCTTCATCCCCAAGGGCCCGCTGCCCGAGCTGGAGATCCAGTTGAAGGATTCGAGCGACACCAGCGCCAGCACCGGCTCGAACTAAAGTCTTGGGTTCTGTTTGTGAATCAATGATCGCACGGATCGATGAGAGTCGATCCGTGCGATTTCCGTTTGGAGGGATCGGGATCGCACGCCCGTAGCCGCGAGCTTGCTCGCGCGTCGAACTCGACAATACAGC